>JBBQGC010000039.1:0-52296 GCA_038322705.1 Bryobacterales bacterium
GGCAGAGGCCAAACAGCAGTTTGAAGCCACCCAGCAACCAGCCCGGATCTTCGTCGAGTTTGAACACAAAACACTCAAAGGCGCCTGGAATAAGGACCGCCGAGTGGTGGCCAAGGCCGAGCACATCAACGGCAAGGGGAACCCCCGATTTGTGGTGACCTCGTTGGACGCAGAACGCTGGGAGAAACAGGCGCTCTACGAAGAATTGTACTGCGGCCGTGGAGATATGGAGAACCGAATCAAAGAGCAGTTCGTTTTGTTTGCCGATCGAGTGAGCGTCTCGACGATGCGCGGCAACCAACTGCGGATCTATCTATCCGTGATTGCCTACACGTTGATGAACGGTCTGCGCCGGTTGGGACTGAAGACGACTACGATGGCAACCGCGCAGGTGGGCACGATCCGGCTCAAGGTGGTCAAAATCGGAGCGCTGATTCAAGTCACCGTTCGCAAAGTATGGGTCCGCATGGCCAGCAGCTATCCGTACCAAGCGTTGTTCTCTCAAGTTCTCCAACAACTCAGAAGCTGAATATTGCGGCCCTTGGGGCCACCGTTCTTTGACAAACTAATTGGACCGGACACGCCTCCCGCCAGGTCAGCAGCGGTGCGTCTCGAAGAGACGATTTTATCGCCATCTGCGCTATCGATAAACTGCCCGCCCCTTGTCCTGTCGCTTGACCTGCAATTTGAGGATCGGTCAGGGGCTGTGAGATATGCGGGCTAACATGGTCCGCAGAATGGCCGAGTACTTCTGGGCGATTTTCCGGAAGGAGGGCAAGTTCCCGAAGCAGACCGTGGTGTACATCGGACGAGAGCGGATGCAAATGCAGCCGGATTCCGAAGGCCCGGATCATTGGTTCCGCTACCGTCTTGTGGACATCCGCGATCTGGACGGGGATGACTTGATTGCGCGTGGTGGCTCGGGCGATAGTATAGTTGCGGTGCTAGCGCGGCTGCAGGACAACCGTGCTGCCGTTCGCAGGATCGTCACGAAGATCGCGGCATTAAGCCCGGGTCGCCGTGAATCAGCTTTGAATCTGCTCATGGTGTTGTCGGGTTTACGCCGGCTGGAAGACGTGGTGAGAGAGGAGGCTGCCAGTATGCCGCTCATGATCGACATAATGAAGAATCGGGTTCTCGGGCCAGAATTGAGACGAGTTCGCAAGGAAGGGCGCGAGGAGGGCCGCGAGGAAGGGCGCGAGGAGAGCCGCGAGGAGGGCCGCGAGGAGGGCCGCGAGGAAGGCCGTGAGGAAGGATACAAGGCAGGAGAACTCGCAATTCTGAATCGACTACTCGAACAGCGCTTTGGCCCGCTCCCACCATGGGCGAAGCGCCGCCTGTCCGGCAAGTCGGCCAGTGAACTGATAGAACTCGCTGTATCCCTCGTCCAACCCGCGAACTTACGCGCCCTTCTGAAGTAAAGCGAACGACCCTCAGGCCTGGATGGAATTGGCCGGTGAGTTGTCGGCCGTATCCTGATCCGGCCCTGCAGGTGTCGCCGGATTTTGATCCGCTGGGGTGTTCTGCCCTCCATGAGTACGCCGGTACTTGCGCCAGGAGAATCGCTCCTTGCAAGCTCGGAAGCTGGCGAAGTTACAGCGGCAGAATTCGCACCGGTACGGCGTCGCCCCAATGCGCAGTTTCAGTTTCGTGCCGAACGTAGGGTTGTAATATTGCTCCGACCAGGTGCTCAACTCTGTCCGGAAGCACCGCGGACAACGCGCGTAGACGACCTGCGAAACGGACCAGACCCGGGCACGAAAACGCGTCTCGCAACGTTTGCAGCGAAGAGGATAAATACCCGCGAATTCGAGCAGATGTTCGCTGAATCCGTGACTTCTCGCGGAGCGAACGTCACACGTGCCGCACGCAGGGCATGTGGAGCCTGAGGCCATGGTTTACCCCCTCCTCTGTTTATCACACATTCGCGAACGGCGCGCGCAGGACGATAATAGGCAGGATTGCCCATTGCCGCCACGCCCGTCGCCGTGTTAGCCGCGCTTGCCGGCTGTCTGGCCGCGATCTTCGACTTCCGCTTCCGGCGAATTCCTAACTGGCTGTGCGCGGCCGCGTTCTGTTTGGGGCTCGCCATGAATACCTGGCTGAAAGGCATGGAGGGCGCCCGTTCGGCCGCGCTCGGAACCGGCCTGGCCGTCGCCATTTATCTGCCGCTGTATCTGGCTCGCGCGGTGGGCGGCGGAGATCTGAAGTTCATGGCCGCCCTCGGCGCAATAGCAGGGCCTTCGGTGTGGCTGGCAATTTTCCTGATCACCAGCCTCGGTTCGGGTGTTGCGGCTATCGCGCTGGGTCTGATGAAAGGCCGCCTACGCAGGACGCTGTCAAACGTGGCCTTCATCTTCGCCGAACTACTCCATCTGCGCAGGCCACATCTGGGGCGCCCCGAACTGAACGTCACGCACCCTGACGCGGTCCGCTTGCCGCACGGCGTCGTGATCGGTGGGGCGATCGGGTTGTACCTGATCGCCTGTGCGGGAGCCTAAGGCGACCGTTCATCAATACACGAATGCGACGTTGCGTTCAAAGGAGGCTATCAGAGAGGTGGACGTCACCTTCACGAAATTACTGGCGAAGTGATAGTCGCGAGTACAAGAATGGGGAGTTATCCATAGAAATTTTCCGCTAACCCTCCTCCAGTAACGGAGCGGCGAGTCACACCGCCGCCCCGCACCAGATCAACTCCACAAACGGTCGTTGGTCCGCTCGATATTCCACTGGGGCGTAGGCTCGAAATAGCCCGGCTCCAGCAGGTGCTGCTTCATCACGTCGTCGTTCAGCGTCACACCCAGCCCAGGCTTCTCGGGCACCCTGATGAACCCTTTGTTGACGATCGGCTTCTCGACCCCCTCCACCAGATCGTTCCACCACGGAACATCGACAGAGTGGTTCTCCAACACCAGGAAGTTCTCGGTTGCCGCCGCGCAATGCACGTTGGCCATGCACGAAACCGGAGAACCCGCAAAGTGCATCGCCATCGGAACGCCGTACTCCTGGGCCATGTCACCGATCTTTTTGGTTTCGAGAATCCCGCCCGATGTCGCGAGATCGGGATGGATAATATCCACCGCGTGATTGCGGCACAATTCAGCGAAGGGCTCCTTCAAGTAAATGTCTTCGCCGGTGAGCAATGGAATATCCACCGCGTCATTAATCTTCTTGAGAAGGTCAGTGTACTGCCACGGAATCATGTCTTCGAGCCAGGCCATGTTGTATTTTTCAAGAGCCTTGCCCAACTTGATGCACGAGTTCACGCCGATATGCCCGAAGTGATCCGCCGCCAGCGGCACATCCCAACCCACTTGTTCGCGCACCTGAGCTACGTATTCGGCCATCGTTTGCGCGCCCTTCTCGGTGATCTCGATGCCGGTGAACATGTGCTGGACCCGGCCGCCTTGGGTAACTTGCACCCCGGCCGGCGCAGTGATGCAGCCGGGAATGTGCTCCATCAGATCGACCCCGAGATCCATCTTCAGCCAGGTAAAGCCCTGATCCTTGCGCGCCCGTAACCGCTGGCCGTAGACCTTGGGATCGCGCGACTCGGTTGTATCCGCGTAACAGCGGATCGTATCGCGGAATTTGCCGCCGAGCATCTGGTACACCGGCACGTTGTACGCTTTGCCGGCCAGATCCCAGAGCGCCATCTCGACGCCGCAAACGCCGCCGCCCTGCCGCGCAGGGCCGCCGAACTGTTTGATTTTGCGGAAAACCTTATCAACATTGCACGGGTTCTCGCCGAGCAAACGGCTCTTGAGCATCAGGGCATAGATTTTGGTGGCGCCGTCGCGCACCTCGCCCAGTCCGTAGAGGCCCTGATTCGTATCGATCCGGATGATCGGACACGTCATGGGGGCGCGCGCTATGGTGGCGATGCGCAGGTCGGTGATGCGCAGATCCGACGGTTTCGAGTTGGTGTTTACGTGATTCTGATAGGCTTCGATACTCTGATCGGCCCAAAATCCCGCGGTGGCCACGCCTGCCGCGGATCGCAAGAAATTCCTGCGGCCCACGGCTGACCGTTGCTGTTTTGAAGTTTGCATAATATCTCCGTTCCCCGGCAAACGGTTATTGTATCAGCGGCGGGACAGTGATTAAGATGTTACCCTGAACTCTTGATGCGTACTGTCGATCTGATTCACCGTAAACGCGATGGCGAGGAGTTGGCGCCCGAAGAAGTTGTTCATTTGATCGAAGGCTATACCCGCGGCGACATCCCGGATTATCAGATGTCGGCTTTTCTCATGGCCGTGTTTTACTCGGGCATGTCCGATCGCGAGGTGTCGGCGCTCACGGAATCGATGGTCCGCTCCGGTGAAACGCTCGATCTGTCGGGCATTCCGGGCGCAAAAGTCGACAAGCATTCCACCGGCGGCGTTGGCGATAAAACCAGCCTGATCGCAGCACCGTTAGCTGCTGCAGCCGGAGTCGTGGTGCCGATGATCTCCGGGCGCGCGCTGGGCCATACTGGCGGCACTCTCGATAAACTCGAGGCCATTCCCGGTTTCCGGACCAATCTCTCGGTCGACGAGTTCCGCGATCACCTTGTCCGTTTCAGGCTCGCCTTCATCGGTCAGTCCGAAGAGATCACGCCCGCCGATCAGAAGCTGTACGCATTGCGCGACGCCACGGCTACGGTTGAATCTATCCCTCTGATTGCTTCCTCGATCATGTCGAAGAAGCTCGCAGTAGGCCTGGATGCGCTGGTGCTGGATGTGAAGGTCGGCTCCGGCGCGTTCATGAAACGGCAGGTGGATGCTCGCCGCCTGGCGCAACTGATGGTTGGGATCGGACGCCGTCTGGATAAACGCGTTCAGGCGCTCATCACCGACATGAATCAGCCGCTCGGCTACGCGGTGGGCAATGCGCTCGAGATCATGGAAGTCTCGCAGACGCTGCAGAACGCCGGCCCCACCGACCTGACGCGCATCTCTCTCGAACTCGCCGCGCGCATGATCTTCCTGGGCAAGCTTACGCCGACTCTCGACGAGGCGCGCGAGATGGCGCAAGCCCGGCTGCTGGATGGCTCGGGCTATCGCAAATTCAAGGAAGTAATTCAGGCCCAGGGCGGCGATCCCAAGGTGCTGGACCGTTTCGAACTGCTGCCTAACGCCACCGGCGTCCGCGAGATCGCATCCCCGCGTCCCGGCTTCGTGAGCGCCATCGATGCCGAGTACATCGGCTTAGCTTCTTCGATGATTGGCGCCGGCCGCGACACCAAGGAGGATTCCATCGACCCCGCGGTGGGCGTGATTCTCGAGGTGAAGGTCGGCAACAAGGTGGATTCGGGCGGCGTGTTGTGCCGCTTGTACTACACCAGCGAAGAGCACGTGGAAGAAGCGTCGCAGTTGGTCGAGGATGCCTTCAAAATCTCCGGACAGCCGCCCGATGAACGCGAATTGATTCTGGAAGTGGTCGGCTGATTCGCCCATGGGCCGCTTCACCGGGGTACTCGGTCTCGTAGTCATCGTCGCTGTTGCTTTTCTGTTCTCCACAAACCGCCGCGCGGTGCAAAGGCGGGTTCTGTTCTGGGGACTCGGCCTGCAGTTCACCTTCGCATTCCTGGTTCTGAAAACCCCGTTTGCATGGGTGTTTCAGGCCATCAGCCAGGCGGTGAACAACATGCTGTCCTATGCCGACCAGGGCAGCGAGTTCGTGTTCGGCAAACTGGGCATGAACCAGCCACCGGTCGGGCTGGTTTTCGCATTCCAGGTGCTCCCCATCGTCATCTTCATCGCCTCGTTCTTCGCCATCTTGTACTACTTCGGAGTCATGCAATTCCTGGTGAAGGGAATGGCTGTGGTGATGTTGCGTGTGATGGGCACGAGCGGCGCTGAATCCACGAACGTCGCCGCGAGCATCTTCATGGGGCAGACCGAGGCGCCTCTCACCATCCGACCATTCCTCGCGGGACTCACCGAATCCGAACTCTTCACCGTGATGGCCAGCGGCATGGCACACGTATCAGGGGCGGTGATGGCGGCGTATGTCCGCGTAGCTGGCGTCAGCATCGTGCACCTGTTGACCGCCGTGATCCTGACTGCGCCCGCGACCATCATGCTGGCGAAAATCCTGGTGCCCGAGACGGAGAAGCCGGCCACCGCGGGCAACGTTCACATCGAGGTCGAGAAACCGGGAGTAAACGTGATCGATGCCGCGGCGCGCGGAGCAGGCGATGGATTGCAACTGGCCCTCAACATCGGCGCTATGCTGATCGCCTTCATCGCGCTGATCGCCATGGTCAACGGGGTATTCGGCTGGGTCCACAGCTTGCCCTATATGGGCTGGTTTCCGGCTTCGATGCAGACCCTGCTCGGATTCATTTTCGCTCCCGTGTCTTGGCTGTTGGGCGTGAGCTGGAAGGATGCCTCGCAGGTCGGCAATCTGCTTGGCACGCGCCTGATCCTGAATGAATTTGTCGCCTTCATCGATCTGGGCAAGCTGAAGGACGCGCTCGATCCGCGCTCCTTCGTGATCGCGACTTATGCGCTGTGCGGGTTCGCTAACTTGAGCTCGATCGCGATCCAGATCGGCGGAATCGGCGCGCTCGCCCCCACCCGCAAGAGCGATCTCGCGCGGCTCGGATTGAAAGCGGTTGCGGCGGGCACGATGGCCAACTTCATGTCCGCGTGCATCGCCGGAGTACTGTTGTAGCGTATGCAGGAAGCGGTCGATTTCATTCGTTCCAAGACGGCGGCGCAACCGCAGATCGGCGTCGTTCTGGGCAGCGGACTCGGCGAATTCGCGCGCATACTCACCGAAGCTACGGAAATCGCTTACACCGATATCCCTGGTTGGCCGAAGTCGACCGCGGTGGGGCACGCGGGAAAACTGGTGCTCGGTCATCTCGGATCGCTCCAAGTGGCGGTGATGGCCGGGCGGTCGCATTTCTACGAAGGGTATGCTCCGGCGCAAGTGGTGTATGGGGTTCGCGCTTTGCGGCGGTTAGGCGTTCGTACGATCGTGTTTACGAACGCGGCGGGCGGCATCAATCTCGAATATGCGCAGGGCAGCCTGGTGCTGATCTCCGACCACATCAATCTGCAAGGCTTCAACCCGCTCACCGGCCCGAACGACGATACTCTCGGGCCGCGCTTCCCCGACATGTCCGACGCCTACTCGGCCGTGCTTCGCGAGATCGCCAAGGATACGGCCGCCGAGCTTGGCATCGATTTACGCGAAGGCGTGTACGCGGCCATGGCGGGCCCGAGTTATGAAACGCCCGCTGAGATCCGCTTCCTGCGCACGATCGCGGCGGACCTGGTGGGCATGTCTACCGCTCCGGAAGTGATCGCGGCAAATCACATGGGCATGCGGTGCCTCGCGATCTCGTGCGTCACAAATATGGCGGCGGGCATCCTGCCGCAAAAGATCAATCACGAAGAGGTACTCGAAACCGGCCGGATGGTCCGCGATACGCTCATCCGGCTGCTGACCGAACTCCTGCCGAGGCTCGTCGATGGACCCACTGCTTGAAGCTGCCCTCGCCGCGCGCGAGCACGCGCACGCTCCCTACTCGAAGTTCCGGGTCGGCGCGGCGGTAGAAGACGATAGCGGCCGGATCCACACCGGCTGCAATGTCGAGAACTCCACTTACGGCCTGACGTTGTGCGCCGAGCGTGTCGCCGTGTTCAAGGCGATCTCTGAAGGCGCGCGCAAATTCCGGCGCGTGGCCGTGGCCGCTGACACCGCGCAGTTGACGCCGCCATGCGGAGCGTGCCGGCAAATTCTGTGGGAGTTCTGCGGCGACGTCCCGATCACGTTGGTGAACCTCGCAGGCCACACCGAAGTGTTTCAGTTGAAGGATCTGTTTCCACGGGCATTCGATGATTCGTACTTATAGCCCGCTCCTGTTGGTGGCGGCCGCAGCCTTTGCAGAACGGCCGGATCAGATATGGACGGGCCGCTACGCCATCACCATGGACGCGCAGCCGCAGTTTACGCCGCCCTGCCGAAGCTTGGCGGCAGGTTGTTGGGGTGCAGTTGAGGGATCGTTTCGATGATTCGTACTTATAGCCTGCTCCTGTTGGTGGCGGTCGCAGCCTTTGCAGACCGGGCGGATCAGATCTGGACGGGCCGCTACGTCATCACCATGGACGCGCAGCGCCGCGTGATCGAAAACGGCGCGATCGCGATTCAGGGCGCGAAGATCGCCGCAGTCGGCACCCGGGCCGAAATCGATCGCCGCTTCGAGACACGTCAACGTTTGGACCGGCCAAACGCGATTCTTGCGCCGGGCCTGATCGACACGCACACCCACGCGCCGATGTCGCTGTTCCGAGGCATCGCCGACGACAAGCGTTTGCGGGACTGGCTCGAGAATTACATCTTTCCGGCCGAGGCGCGCAACGTCGATGCCGAGTTCGTGCGCTGGGGAACGCGATTGGCCTGCCTCGAGATGGCGCTGTACGGCACCACGACCTTCACCGACATGTACTATTTCGAGGACACGGTTGCCGAAACCGCACGCGCCGCGGGATTGCGTGGTGTTCTCGGGCAGACCGTGATCGGCTTCCCTGCCCCCGACTACAAGACGCCGCAAGCCGCTCTCGCCGCCACCGCGCGCTACCTCGAACGCTTCCGCAACGATGCGCTGATCGTGCCGGCGGTAGCGCCACACTCTGTCTATTTGGTTCCCGACGAGATTCTGAAAGCGTCGCGCGAGGTGGCTTCAAGGTTCAACGCGCCGCTCCTGATTCACCTTTCGGAAACGCGCAAGGAGAACGAGGATCTGCTCGCCAAGCGCAACATGACGCCCACGGCCCTGCTCGATTCGCTCGGCGTTCTGAATGGGCGCACTCTGGCCGCGCATGGCGTCTGGCTCAGCGACTCCGATCTGGACACGCTGAAGTTGCGCGGGACCGGGTTGGCCCATTGCCCTACCAGCAATACGAAGTTGGCGAGCGGCGTTGCCCGTGTCAGCGCAATTCTGGCGCGCGGCATTCCCATGGGGCTCGGGACGGACGGATTCGCCGGCAGCAACGATAGCGCCGATCTGATGCAGGAGATGGGGCTCGCGGCCAAACTGCAGAAGGTGACCACCTTCAATCCCGAGGCGCTGCCCGCATCCGAGGCGCTCGCCATGGCCACCATCATCGGCGCACGGGCGCTCGGGATGGAGGACCGCATCGGGTCGCTCGAGCCGGGCAAACTGGCGGACATCATCGCTGTCTCGCTTGATCATGCGAACGCGGTTCCAATTTACAACGTGTATTCCCTACTGGTGTATTCCCTTAAGGCTACGGATGTTTCCGAGGTAATGGTGAATGGCCGGGTCATTGTACGCAACGGGCGCATGCTGACGCTTGATGCGGGGCAGGTGATGGCTAAGGCTGCGGAGTACAGGGGTAGGGTATCAGATTCTCTCTCAAAACCTAAATAGCTTGAGACTCCCGGCGGGTTCCTTTCACCTTCTTGTTTAGAGCAAATCAGACATAGCTGTCCGAGTCTTGAGGGCCTCGGGCGGTCTTCACCTGTCAGGTGAAGTGTGCCTCAGGAGATGACAGCAGCATGATCCGGACAACATTCCAACTATTAACTTTGACGCTTGCCGCCCTATGCTTGACCGCCCCGGCTTACTCGGCGACATTCACGACTTACGATAATTCCAGTCAACCTATCTTTGGCGGCTTGGTCAATAACATGACCACCATCGGTTTCGAGGATCAGTTAGCGGGGCCGAGTAACTACTCTCCCAAATCGGATTCGAATGGCTTCCAGATCGGTCCCGCGGGGAACCAAGTGCAGTTCGTTGGCTTTCAAAGCTCTAGCACTTACTCGACGAGCGTGGCGTGGTATCCAGGCAGCGAGAAGGACTGGGGCACGAACGCCGTGTTGCAGAGCGGCTATTGGAATAATGATGTGAACCACCGCATGCACATCGTACTTCCGGGAACGGGCGCAACAGCCATTTCCGTGAATCTGATGAGTTGGGTATTGACCGGTAGCAATTACATATCCGGAGCAACCTTCACGATCAAAACGTCGGCCGGCGATCTACTCCAATCCATACCGACGGCGCAATGGACCAGCACCGCCGGCGACCACTCGCCAGCCGGGCATATCCCTCCGGTTCAGCCGACGTGGTTCGGCGTACGGTCGGATACTCCGATCACCTGGATCGATCTGCGCTCGGACAGCGGAGAGATGGTGATCGACAACTTTTCTTATGGAACGGCGGCGGCGCCCCCGGATGGCGGCGATACTCCCGAGGCGACGACTCTGTTGCTTATCGGCACGGGATTGGCCGGCATGCGTCTGTTGCGCAAGCTGAATACGCCGCCGCTGGCTTGATTGCAACAACAAGGGTAGAATGAACTCGTGATCGGATGGGGGCCAGCACTGCTGATCGGTGTGACCGTGCTGCTCGGGATGTGGTTCAACAACTCCCGCATGAATGACCTCCGCGCGCATATCGATAAGCGGGTCGATGACCTGCGTGATCTCACCAAGACTGAAATCAAGCGGCTGGACGATCTCATCCGGAGCGAAGTAAAGCGGTTGGAGGATCTGTTGCGGAGCGAGATCAAGCGGCTCGAAGAGCGTCTGCCAAGCCCCATCCACCGAAGATGATCCTCACGAGAACGTCCGGGAGAATAGCGACAGGAACCCGCCGAACGGGGCGGCACGGGGCGCCGGTTTATCCGAGCGCCCCGTCAACTTATCCGCGAGCGCGCTGAACTCTTTGCCCAGCGCCGAACCAGGCGCAACCGGCTTGCCCTCCATCAATGCCTTTTGCAGTGTGTCATAAGCGCTGGGCAGCGTATGCAACAAATCGATGTGCAACGCCGACGCTACAGCCTCCTGCTCCAAGCCGACGCGCTTGTCATACCGGTTCACCACCAGGCGTACCTGCCAGCGGCCAATCCCTTTTGCTTCGAGATACGCCAGTGCGCGCTGTGCCGCATGCAGCGCAGGCAGCTCGTTCGTAGTAACCAGCAGCACTTCATCGCTCGCCCTGGCCAGCGATAGATTCCACGGGCCGTAGGCGTTGCCTGCATCGAGAATCACCGTTCCGTGATGCCGGCGCGCAAATTCCACCACCGGCGACGCGTCCTGGACCTCGTTGATGCCGTGAACAAGCAACTCCGGCGCCAGAAGCACATCCACCCCGCCCGACGGCGTCACCATGGCGCGCCACAAGTCCGCATCCAGGGTGTCGGCACGTTGCAGGGCGTCGATAAAACTGTACGTCGATTTGAGCTTCAACAGGAACGACATGGTGCCGCACAGCGGATCCATATCGGCCAGCAGAACGCGCTTGGATTCAGCGCTGCGCTTCCAGCGGAAGGCGAGATTACAGGCGACGGTGCTCGCCCCGCAGGCGCCCTTCACCGGAACGACACAGTACACCTTACCCAGATCGCGAGGATCCGGCGATTTGCGGCTGAGTTTGGGGAGAGCCGCAAGCAGTTGGTCCGTTGTAAAGGGCTGCATGACGAACTCGGTCGCGCCCATGCGAAGGCTCTTCAGAATTAGGCCGGGCTGGTCCGCGGCGAGCAGGGCGATCACATTAATACGGCTGTTGATCCGCAGAATGCGGGAGAACAGATCGAGCGCTGCTGGCGAATCCGTAATCGCGTCAACAAAACACACGTCCGGGACTTGCGCGGTCAACTCCCGCGTCAGTTCTTCCGCCGAGGGGTAGGAATGAATCTCGCGGAAGTTGCCCGACGGAAAGCACTCCGTAAGGACCGGGGCCAGCGCTTCGAGGATCGGGCGCCTGGGGCTGATCGAACAGAGCCTCCAAGGACCCTCCGCCAATTGCCGTGCTGTGGGATTACTGGACATCTTTGCCGACAGCCGAATCACTCTCTCCAATAACCGCATCGGCAATGGCAATAAAACCGTGAGAAGGTTTTGTGCAGAAAGGACTAAACATTCGAGGTTTATGGCGATAAGAGTGGTATGCCTTCCGAAGTAATCCGGACCGATCCGGCCGAGAATGGGTCACGAGCATTTCCCGCGGACGCCATGTCCGACGGGCCTAACACGCTCAGAATCGCGGCGTCTGTCATGCGCCGCGAAAGAAAGCTAGTCGCGGTTTGCGACACGCAGCCGGTTACGGCTGAAGGTGTTAAGACCGTTTTGGACCCCTGCGATGATCTGCAGTATGCCGATTACGCGGACTCACTGGCCGCCGCCGCCGAGCTGGCGCGCCGGACTGCGCCCGACATCATCCTTGTCGATAAGGCGTTCGGGATCCAGTCCGTCCTGCAATGGGTCGGAGAGATGCGCTCTCAGTTTCCCACCATCGGGCTGGTTGTTTGGGGCGTTTCCATGACCGAATCCGAGGCGTTGCGCTTCCTGCAATGCGGCGCACGCGGTATTGTGCGCAAGACGTCTTCGGCCAGCCTGGTTCTGGCTTGCCTCCGCGCCGTTTCGCTCGACCGGAATTGGATGGAAGATTCGGTCTTCAAAGATGCATTGCGCGCCGACCGTTACCCACGTTCCGAATTGACGGCTCGTGAGCAGCAGGTGCTCGATCTCGTCGAACAGGGTTTTAAGAATAAGGATATTGCCACGGAGCTGGGCATCCGGCCGGGTACGGTGAAGATCCACCTGAAGCACATTTTCGAGAAGACCGGGGTGCGCGGCAGGTATGGTCTGGCGTTGAACGGGCTGCGGGACCGCGGCGATCTGCTGCTGACGGCGTGAGGCGGCGCCTGGGCTTGTTCGGGTCAGCAGCGGCGCGTCTGGTATCCTGTCGTTTCGTGACTACCGCTGTTCGCGCCACGATTCTCGCACTGCTCGGGTCCACCGCCTGGACCCAGCCGCCAGCGGGTTTACTGCAAATCCTCGACCGGGAACTCGGGCGTAATTTCGCCACGCTCAAAAGCAAGGCGGATCCGGCGCCCTACTTCATCAGCTACGAGGTGGTGGAATCGGAAAGCGACGTGGTGTCGGCCACGATGGGTGCACTCACCGGCCACAATCACAACCACGGGCGCTATCTAGACGTGTCCGTGCGAGTGGGGAGTCCGGCGTTGGACAACTATCACCGCTCCGCCGGCGAGAGGCCGCGCCGCGAATCCATGGTGGAACTTCCGCTCGGTAACGGAGCGAGCGCAATCCAGCGCGCCGCGTGGCTGGCCACCGATCGCACCTACCGCGCGGCGGCCCAGCGCTTGATTCAGATCAAGACCAACCAGCAGGTGAACGTGGCTCGCGAGGACAACTCGCCCGACTTTTCTAAAGAGGAGCCGTCGCAGTTTGTCGAGAGTGCACCCAAAATCAAGTTCAACGGCAGCGATTGGGACGCGCGCATGCGCAAGTATTCGGCGCGCTTCAACGCGTTCCCGGGTGTGCTGAGCTCGAGCACGACTCTGATCGTGCAGCGCGAGACCAAGTACCTGGTGGATAGCGAAGGCACTCGCATCCAGATGGGAGCTAATTCGGCGCGCATCTATGTCTCGGCGCAAGGCAAGGCATCCGACGGCATGGACTTGGGTCTATACGATAGCTTCGAGGCCGCGGATCCAGCGCACCTGCCGGGCGATGCCGTGATCGAGGCGGCCGTGGATAAAGCGGGTTCGCAGATCGCAGCGTTGCTGAAAGCGCCTTTGATGGACCCCTTCGTTGGCCCGGCGATTCTGTCGGGCACCGCTTCCGGCGTCTTCTTCCACGAGATCTTCGGGCATCGCATCGAAGGCCACCGGCAGAAGGACGAAGGCGAAGGACAGACATTCACCAAGAGCATCGGCAAGCCTGTGTTGCCCGAATTCCTGTCGGTCCTGTTCGATCCCACCCGCAAGTATCTCGACGGCACGTTCCTGAACGGCAGCTATCCCTTCGACGATGAGGGCGTGAAGGCGCGCCCCGTGACCGCAGTGGATCACGGTATTCTCAAAACCTTTCTGTTGTCCCGATCTCCCATCAAGGGCTTCGAACAGTCCAACGGCCACGGCCGCCGCCAGATCGGCAACGAAGTGGTGGCACGGCAGTCCAACCTGATCGTCGAATCGGCCAAAAGCGTTCCCGAAGCGAAACTGCGCGAGATGCTGCGGGACGAAGTGAAGCGCCAGAACAAACCCTACGGCCTGTATTTCAGCCGCGTGACGGGCGGCTACACGACTACGGGCAGGCGTGGGTTGCAGGCGTTCACCGTCATTCCGCTGGTGGTCTATCGCGTTTACGCCGATGGACGCCCGGATGAACTGGTGCGCGGGGCGGACATCGTCGGCACGCCACTGGCCAGCTTTTCGAAGATTGTTGCCACGTCCGACAAGCTGGAAGTGTTCAACGGCATGTGCGGCGCCGAGTCGGGCTATGTCCCCGTATCGGCGGCTTCGCCCGCGATCCTGATTTCCGAAATGGAGATTCAGCGCAAGGAACACCAGCAGGACCGTCCACCATTGCTGCCGCGGCCGGAGGCTCAGTGATGCGAACCCTGGTGGCGGCTCTCGCCCTATGCGGCGGATTATTCGCGCAGAGTGGCGTCAAGGGGCAGGACCCCGTATTGCGGGCGATGATCGACGAACTCGACCGCTCGAAACAGTTGCGGGTGGTAGGGCTCGACACGCCGTATTACATCGAGTATTCGCTCGAGGATCAGGAGACGTATCGCGCCAAGGCTTCGCTCGGCAGTTTGCTCTCGTCACAGCGATCGCGCGCGCGAATCCCCCAGATTCAGGTGCGCACCGGCGATTACGATTACGACAACTCCAACCACGTTTACTCAGGCCAGTATTCCGGCGCGCGCTACGACCCGCAGCAATGGCCGCTCGATAATAACTACGCGGTATTGCGCCAGTGCTTCTGGCTGGCCACGGACCGGGCTTACAAGGCCGCGCTGGAAGGGTTAGCGCGCAAGCGGGCGGCGCTCGAAAAGGCGCAGGGAACGGCCGCGCTGCCGGATTTCTACAAGGAACAGCCCGTGCGGCTGATTCAAAACGGGCGCGAGCCCGACTTCGATGAAGCGGCATGGAACGCTCGCGCCGCACAGCTTTCCGGCGTCTTCAACGCTTACCCCGAACTGCAGGATTCGTCGGTGAGCGTGCAGGCGATTCGAGCGACCGCATATTTTGCTAACTCGGAAGGCTCGGTGGAGCGCGCGCCCGACAACATGGCGGAGATACACGCCCAGGCTTCGACGCAAGCCGCCGATGGCATGCAGTTGCACGATTCGGCGATGCTCGGGGCTCCGGGCCTGGGAAGTATGGCGGCCGACCTCGACGTCCGGCGCGCATTCACCGCCGTGGCCGAGAATGTCCGCTCTCTCACCAAGGCGCCGGTGGGCGAGAATTACTCCGGGCCGGTTCTGTTCGAGGGCACAGCGGCTGCCCAGTTGATGGCGCAATTGGTCGGCGACAACCTGCGAGTATCCCGCCGGCCTGTTTCGGATCCGGGACGTCCCGCGCCATACAACGCCAGCGAGTTTGAAACGAAGCTGAATTCGCGCGTGCTGCCCGAGTGGATCGATGTAGTCGATGATGCGACGCAGCGGGAATGGCAGGGCACGCCTTTGCTCGGCTATTATCCTTTCGATCTCGAGGGCGTCCCGCCGCAGCCGGTCATGGCGGTTCAAAAGGGCGTTCTCAAGAGTTTCCTGACCACGCGCCAGCCCGTGCGGGGAATGTCCGGTTCGAACGGGCACGCCCGTCTGGACGCTCCGTTCGGTGTTCGTGGTGCGGCGATCGGCAACCTGTTCATCAAAGCATCGCAAACCAAACCCGCTGCCGAGCTGAAGGCGCAGTTGATCGAGACCATCAAACAGCAGAACCGTCCATACGGTATCCTCATCCGCAAGCTCGATTATCCGAGTTCGGCTTCGATGCGCGAAATGCAGGCGATGTTTGCCTCGATGGCTCAGTCGGGAGGGGTCCGGCACTCGGTGAGTCCGCCGGTCCTGGTGTATCGTGTTTATCCTGACGGCCGCGAGGAACTGGTCCGCGGACTGCGGTTCAAAGGCCTGGGCGTGCGCGCACTGCGCGACATTCTGGCCGCCTCTCAGGAGTCCACAACGTTCGATTTCATCAATAACGGCGCTCCGTTTGCGATGATTGGAGCAGGCGGGTACCTGGCGCCATCGACAGTGGTTTCGCCTGCTCTGTTGTTCGAAGAGATCGAGCTGGAGCCCGCACAGGATGAGCTATCGCACCCGCCGCTGGTTCCGCCCCCGCCGATTGATGGCCGCTAGCCCGCAAAGAGCGGGTCAGCGAGGTCACTTCGGGTCCCCGCTGGGTGGCTCGGAGTCCACCCGATCCGGTGTACCTGCTGGATGAGCGAAGCGTGGACGCGCAAGGGTATGTATCGATGAATCGATTCGCTATTCGGTTCCGGGTCGCATTCCTGGCAGGGGTCGAAATCTTGCCGGCCGGGGCTGACGCGCTATGCGACGACTGAGCCGGGCGATTTTTCGGGAGATCACGGTGGGCGCGGCGCTGGGCGGCATCCTCTTCACGTTTGTCCTATTCCTGCAAAAGGCCGGGCCTCTATTCGCAATCCTGGTGCGCAGCTCGGCGCCGCCCGGAACCGTCGCTTATCTTTTCTCCCTCGCGTTTCCCGAGGCTCTCACATTCACGATTCCGCTGGGCGTCCTGGTCGGGGTTTTGCTGGCCCTGAGCCGGATGTCGGGAGACGGCGAGATCACGGCCATGCGGGCGGCTGGAGTGCCGGGCCGGCGCGTCGCCTATCCGGTAATCACCTTTGCCGTACTCAGCACACTCGTCGCCGCGGCTTGCTCAGTATGGCTGACGCCGTGGACCATTCGGGAACGTTTCCGCGTGCTCAACCTGGTGGCCGCCGCGCAGGTCACGGCCGAAATTCAGCCGCGCGTTTTCGACGAGCAGTTTCCCAAAAAGATCCTCTACGTCGGCGATGTGATTCCGGGCCCGGTCGTGCGCTGGCGCAACATGCTGCTGGCCGATGTCGCTTCCCCTGAAGAACGCCCGGAATCGATGCGCGAACTGGCCGACGCCCCGCGCATTACGGTAGCAAGTGAGGCGATCGCAACGCCGGATGTGGTGCGGAACCGCATCCAGCTCTCGCTCATCAACGGCAAGAACTACGATGTTGAGCGCGACATCAACAAGTACGTCATCATCGGCTTTCCGCGCGGCGAACAGGTGATCGAGGCGCAGAAGCCGAACGAGATCCGCGCCTCCAAGCCGTCCAGCGAGATGGATACTGTCCCGCTGTATCGCGTCGCGTACAAGGATGCGACCGTCCCACAACCGCGGCGTCTCGAAGCGCGGATTGAGTTGCACCAGCGGTTCGCGCTTCCGCTGGCGTGCCTGTTGCTCTCGCTGGTAGGCATTCCGCTCGGCGTCAGCTCGCGCAAGGGCGGCAAGTCCGGGGCCTTCGTGGTCACCGTCGGGATGGCGTTTCTTTATTACATGGGACTGATCAGCCTGATCGGCATCGCACGTCAGGGCACAGTTCCGGTTCCCCTGGCCGTGTGGACGCCAAACGCGATTCTTGCCATGCTCGGGTTGCTACTCTTGATCCGGCTTGAAAGGCCCGGCGATCGGGACTGGATCGGCGCGGCCCGAACCTTTCTTCGCCAGCGCTTCGACCAGATCCGCGGCAGGCTGGCCAACACGCCCGCCTCGGGCTCGCGCGGCGGATTCTGGCGATTCCCGATGCTGCCTCAGTTGATCGACGCGTACATTCTGAATAGCTTCCTGTTCTATCTCGCGGTTTGGCTCGCTGGCTTTGTCCTGATCATTCACGTCTTCACATTTTTCGAACTGCTGCCGGACATCATCAAGAACCGGATCCCGATGGCGATGGTGTTCCAATACCTGTTCTTTCTCACGCCCGAGTTGATCTACAAGACTGTGCCGGTCAGCGTGCTGGTGGCGGTGCTGTTCACCTTCGGCGTATTCACGAAGAACAACGAAGTGACCGCATTCAAGGCGTGCGGGGTGAGCCTCTACCGGCTCGCCGTACCCGTGCTCGTGGCCGGGATGCTGCTGAGCGGCAGTCTCTTTGCTTTCGACCATTACTACGTGCCGGAGGCCAATCGCCGCCAGGATGCGCTGCGCAACATCATCAAAGGCCATGCGCCGCAGACGTTCCTGCGTCCCGACCGCAAGTGGATCTATGGCCAGGGCGACCGCATTTACTACTACAAGTATTTCGATACGGCGCAGTCCATCATGGTTGGCGTGAGTGTCTTCGAGTTGGACCCCAAATCGTTCCGGCTCACGCGTCACATCCAGGCAGAGAAGGCGCACTGGGAGCCGTCGCTGAACAAGTGGGTTTTCGAAAACGGCTGGAGCCGCGATCTCGTCGACGATCGCGAAACGCTGTTCAACGACTTTCGCGGCAAGACGTGGACGTTCGCCGAGTTAACCGAACCGCCGGGCTGGTTCATCAAGGAAGTGAAGCAGTACTTCCAGATGAACTTCCAGGCCTTGGGCAATTACATCCGGGACCTGCAGCAGAGCGGCTTCAACACCATCGCTCTGCAGGTTCAGTATTACAAAAAGTTCTCGGTCCCTTTGTTCGCGCTGATCATGGCTATGATCTCGATTCCATTCTCATTCCTTGCCGGAAATCGCGGCGCGATGGCGGGAGTGGGAGTCAGTTTCGCGATCGCGATCGCCTATTTCAGCATCAGCATGCTGTTTGAGCAGATCGGTAACTTGAATCAGTTACCGCCCGAGTTAGCCGCCTGGTCGCCCGACGCTATCTTCACGCTAACCGGGCTCTACTTTCTCGCGCGCATGCGCACGTAGCTTGACCGCTCAGAAGTTCAGAGCTACGCGCGCAAGCAAGTGATCTATGAGGGTCAGTTGCCTTGAAAATTGACTGTCGTCATGTCTGTCGAGGAATTACCCTTCGTATCCGTGACAATCAATTGGAAACTATAGACGCCGCGCCCTTGTCCAAACTGAACGGTCGGCGTCGCGCTGGTTGCATTGATGATCGCGGCCGACGCGCCGCCTTGCGGGATCGTCCATGAATAGGTAAGGGCTCCGCCATCGGCGCTGGTCGAACCTGTCCCATCCAACTGTATCTGCCGTACCGAGACCGTAGCGTTCTTTGGCCCAGCCGCTGCCATTGTCTTGGCAGCCGGTCCGCAGCGATTCGGAAGTTCGCCTGGACCGCCCTCGAGACACGGGATCGCTTTCAGATATTCGTAGATCGCCCGAACATCGTAATCCGTCATTTCGGCGTAAGCGGGCCAGGGCATGATCTGTAAAAGATCGCCGTTGAACGGAGCCGGGATACACTTTCCATTCGGCGGGCCCGCACAGGTTGGATGAGCGTGATCCAGATCCACGCCGGTTCTGATGATCGCCAGAAACTCCTGGAACGTATGCCCACCTTCAGGCAACCCGCTGGCATCCGGAGTCAAATTGCGGCTCACAATATGCGGGAATGGACCTGTCGGATCCGGAAACGCAAGAAAGTCGTTCCCCCCGCCGAGATACGTTGCTGGATTCACCCTGTTTCGTTGTCCGAAATACGCGTTGCCTCCGGGTAAAGACGCCGTTACCGGGCCCGCAGAGTGGCAGCCGTTGCATTCACTGACCACGTTCACCAGATAGCTACCGAATCCCACTAGAGAAGGGTCTTTGCCGACCATGTTCAGTGGAACCGGAGCGACTTGGAATCCCTTCAAGATTTTGGTTTGCGTTTCGGGATCGAAAGTCTGTTGCGATAGGGCACTGGAAGATACGAACAGTGTCCCGGAGATGAGGAGCGACGAGATCCAGGGACCGCGCGCTGTTGATTGGAGCATTTGGTTCTCCTTCGACCGGGACCTTCCTCGCGTACCGGCGTGCCGTCAACTATACGCTTTATCCCGTTAAGATACCAGCGAAAGATTCTCGTGACCCTGCCGCAGCGTCATATTTCAACATATTGATAGAGGCAGGGTGTTGGCCGCGGCACAATACAGAGTCCGTGAATTTGCGCAGATGGCCGGTGTTACGCTGCGCGCATTGCACCATTACGACCGGTTGGGATTGCTGAAAGCAGAACGCTCGAACAGCGGGTACCGCGTGTATCGCGAGGCGGACCTGGCGCGGTTGGAACAGATTGTCGCGCTGAAGTTCATTGGCGTTCCGGTGAAGCGCATCAAGGAGTTGCTCAATGCCGGCGAGTTCGAGTTTTCCCGCGCACTACATTCGCAACGGATCGCGCTCGAGCAAAAGAAGCGATCGCTCGAGTTGACGCTGAACGCGATCCGCGCGGCCGAAGCCGAGTTACGAAGCGGGGGCGAACCCGACATACGAAAGATCGTCGAGGTAATCGAAATGCAGAACCACACCGATTGGACAACTAAATATTTTCGCCCGGCAGCGCAAGATAAGCTGCAGGCCAGAAGAGCCGAGTGGACACCGAGTTACAGGCGCGGGTGCAAAAGGACTTGGACGGACCTGTTCCACGACATACGGGCTAACCTGGAGAGAGACCCCGCAAGCCCTTAGGCGCAGGCGCTGGTGACCCGCTGGAACAACCTGATCGCGGAGTTCACAAGCGGGGAGCAAGAGTTGGATCATGGAGTGAAGTCGCTGTATGCCGATCGTGAGAACTGGCCCGCTGAAGCACAAACCCGAATGCGGCCGTTCCTTGATGAGCAGGTCTGGGAGTTCTACCGGCGGGCGATGGACGCGCGCCGTAGCCGCACTTCTGGCTAGCTGTGTTCTGCCCGCGTCGATCGATGCCGGGCCGGTGTTTCATCGCGACGTCGCGCCGATTCTGTTTGCGCACTGCGCCGAATGCCACCGGCCCGGCGAGTTCGCGCCTTTCTCCGTGCTGAGTTATCGCGACGTTGCTCAACACGCGCGGTCGATTGCGCGGGCCGTTTCAACACACTCCATGCCGCCCTGGCAACCGGTTGCGGGGTACGGCAAGTTTGCCGGTGAACGCCGATTGACGGCGGCGCAGATTTCCACGATCGTGCGCTGGGCGGCCGCGGGTGCTCCCGAGGGCGATCCCGCTCTCGCTCCCGCAGCGCCCGTGTTTTCCGGTGAATGGCAACTCGGGCCGCCCGATCTGATCGCGGCGATGCCTGAGCCGTATCGAATCGCGGCGCATGGAGACGACGAATACCGCTGTTTTGTTGTCCCGTTGAATCTGCCGCGCGATGTGTACGTGCGCGCCGCTGAGTTCCGGCCGTCAAACCGGAAAGTTGTGCATCATGCTCTGATCTTCGTAGACAGCCATCGCAAGAGCCGGGAGAGTTATCCGTGTTTCGGCACGCCCGGGTTCCTGCCGTCTGGTTCACTGGGTGGATGGTCGCCGGGAGCGGGCCCAGTTCAAATGCCTGAGACAGCGGCAGTCCGGTTGCGAGCTAACTCGGCATTGGTGGTTCAGGCGCATTTCCATGCAACAGGCAATCCGGAAGAAGAACAGTCCCGCATCGGGATCTATCTCACGAGTCAAGCTCCGACGAAGGCGGTGATGGATGTTGGACTTGTCTCGCGCGACATCGATATCCCCGCGGGCGAGCCTGCATACAAGGTGCGCGATCATTTCGAGATACCAATTGACGTGGACGCCATCGGGGTTATTCCCCACGCGCACTACATTTGTCGCGACATGAAAGCTTGGGCGATCCTGCCGGATGGACGGAAGCAGTGGCTACTATGGATCGACCACTGGGATTTCAACTGGCAGGATCACTACCGTTACTCCAAGCCGCTGAGACTGCCCGCGGGGACGCGCGTGGAAATGGAGTTTAGTTATGATAACTCAGCAGCCAATCCGCACAATCCGAATTCTCCGCCGCGGCGTGTCACGTGGGGACCGGGAACTACGGACGAAATGGCCGGGCTGCACATACAGGTAATTCCGTGCCGCATGGAAGAGGCGCCCGAGTTAGGACGCGCGTTGTGGGGCAAGATCATGCGCATGAATGGCGGCAAGTTCTACCGGCCCGAGCGGTGATGCCGCCTGAATGCCTTGGTACGATCGAAACTGGGCGGCAACTATGACTGTGACGTTTTACTGGCCGGCTGAGGTCGTAGACGGTATAACCCAGGCAGCGAAAGATCGAGGGCTCTCCCGCAATGATTATTTACTCCAAGCCGTTTTACAACAGGACGTTTTAAGTACTGCACCTCCGGATGATGCGGAACGCAGCAAGCGCGCGGAGGCGCGCCGCCGCATTCTCGCGATTCAGGAACGTGTTCAGCCCGATCCGGGAGGTTGGACTTCCCGAGACTACATCAATTACGGGCTCCGTTGATGCCGGCGGTCGTCCTCGATGCGTCGGTAGCGTCTGCATGGTGTTTTCCTGATGAGCAGACCGAATATACAAGGATGCTGTTCGAGGTCATCGCATCCTCGGCCGTGAACGCAGTGTCACGCCGAATCTGGGCGTACGAGGTGCGGAACAGCGTTCTCATGGGTTTCCGACGGGGCCGGATTACGAAACCCGACAGCGAGGAGTTCCTGTTCTCGCTAAACCTGTTGAATATCCGCCTGGTGGAACCCGTATCGTACGACGCCGTGTTCTATCTCGCACAGTTGCACAGATTAACCGTGTACGACGCAGCGTATCTGGATGCCGCTATGAGTAACGGATTGGCGCTCGCAAGTTTGGACGGGCAGCTTAATCGCGCTGCCGAGACGACCGGCGTCCGGCTGTTTCAGCCCTGATCGCTACTCCACCGGTACTGTGGTTCCGGCGGACGCGTCCTTCTTCGACAGATGATCGATCCGCGCGTCGATCAGCGCGCGGAAGCCTTTCAGAAATTCGATCCGGGCATTCCGGAAGTGCTCGCGCACCTCGGGCCCGCCCGCACGCCGCATGAATCCGGCCAGTATGGGACCGGCTCCCATGCATCCGCAATCGCATCGAGTCTCGTGAGTCATTGCGCCTCCTTCATTTCCACTGTCAACACTCCATTATCCAGCCGCGCGCGAACCGGAGACAAGCCGGCCATCGTCGTCGGCAGTCCGATGTGCCGCCGCAGAGTGCCGATTTCAACCACCAGTTCATCCGCCTTCTTGAACAATCCGATCTCGCCTTTCGCCGCGAAGGGAACATGCAGGCGCACCTCATAATGGCCTTCGGTCTGATTGAAGGTGTACGGACGCGCCGTGCTGAGCGGCTTGGCCGGATCCTCATCGCCGGGATACAGCAACGCAGCGACTTCGCGCAGCCGGTCGATATTCAACACCTCGCGCCCGAGCAGCGGAACTCGCTTCACCGTCACCGGCGCGAAGTAGTCCTCCATTTCTTTCAGCGCGCTTTGCTGCGAAGTATGCCAGTCCACGAAGAAGCTGTCGGCCACCGTGTCCGGCAGCACGCGGTTCGCAATTACGGTGTCCACCGTCAGCCCATGCAGCGAGAAGTAGACGAACGCGCGCTGCGTTTCCCGAAGCACCATCCGCTCGGGATTGGTTACGAGGCGAACGCTGGTCATCTCCGGATCTTCCAGCGCCTGTTGGATGCCGGTGAGCCGTTCAAACAGGCTCTGAATATTCCCGAAGTATTTGTCGGGCGGCAGTTCCACGGGCGTGAACCGGTTGGCGAGCGGGCGAATGGCTTTCAAAAAGCTTCGTTGGATCGTGAAGATGTGCTTCATGTACCACTCGAGCGTGGCGGGCATGGAGATGAAGCGGATCGACTCCGCGGTCGGCGCGCAATCCAGAACCACCGCGTCGTACTGTCCGTCGCGGCGGTACTGATTCACGTACATCAACGCGCTCAGCTCCTCCATGCCGGGTAGGATCGCGAGTTCCTGAGCCTGAACATCGCCGACGCCCGTGGTGCGCAGCAGACCGGTGATATAGCTGGCGATCTCGCTCCAGTGACGTTTGATCTCGGCTTGTATGTTGACCTCCTGAATGAACAGGCGGTCGTCGATCCGCAGCGGGTCGGCTGTGGTTCCGAGGAACAGGCCCGGCCCGGTGTCAAAGGCGTCGGCGAGGCTGTGCGCCGGGTCGACGCTCATCACCAGCGTGCGGTATCCGGCTTGCGACAGGCGAACACCCGTCGCGGCGGCCAGACTGGTTTTGCCGACGCCGCCTTTGCCGCTGAACAGAAGAATGCGCATTCTGATGATTAGATGTTCGAATGTGAGGGTCCAGCTACACTGGTTATAGGTGGGCAAGGTTTTCGTTCATAGTTTCGGTTGCCGCGCTTCGCAGGCCGATGGGGCGGCGCTGGAATCGGCGCTTGCCTTACAAGGCTGGCAGCCCGCTTCGGGCGCGGCGGGCGCGCAACTCGTTGTTCTCAATACTTGCACCGTGACGCAAGCCGCCGATCACGATCTGCACCAGACCGTCCACCGCATCCATCGCGAGAATCCTGACGCGCGCATCGTCGTCACCGGATGCTATGCCCAGCGCGCACCCGATGAGATCGCCCGGATCGCGGGTGTCAGCATGGTGGTGGGCAATTCGCACAAGACGCAAATACCCAACCTCATCGCGGACAAGGGCGACACGCCCTACCACGGCCAGATTCACATCGGCGACATCTTCGCACAGCAGGAGTTTCTCGCCGCGCCCGTCGAGGATGCGTTAGGCGACCGCACGCGTCCGAATCTCAAAATCCAGGACGGCTGCAACAATCGCTGTTCCTTCTGCATCATTCCGTTCGTGCGCGGACGCAGCCGGAGTTCACCGGCCGAGGATGTGATCGCGCAGGTGCGTAACCTCAGCCGGAGTTATCGCGAAGTAGTGTTGAGCGGTGTCAATCTCGGGCGTTGGGGACGCGAGCCGGGATTCACCACCGAACCAGTGCGCCTCGCCGATCTGCTGCGCCGACTGCTACGCGAGACCGGTGTTGAGCGGCTGCGGCTGAGTTCGGTGGAACCGATGGATTTCAGCGACGAATTACTCGGGCTCATGGCCGGATCGCCGCGCATCGCCAAGCACGTGCACGCTCCGTTGCAATCGGGATCCGACACCGTGCTGCGGCGGATGCATCGCAGATACCGGCCGCGGCATTACGCCAATCGCGTTCAAGAATCGCGGCGGCTGATGCCGTGGGCCGCGATCGGCGCGGACGTCATGGTTGGATTTCCGGGTGAAACCGACGACGAGTTCGAGCAAAGCCGGGCCTTCATCGAGAGTCTGCCATTCACCTATCTGCACGTGTTCACATATTCCGCGCGTCCGGGAACGCCCGCCGCGGACCAGGCGGATCAGGTTCCCATGCCGGTCCGCAAGCAACGCAATCGCGTGTTGCGGGAACTCGCCGCGGAAAAGAATCTGCAGTTTCGCCGCGAGATGATCGGCCGCACACTGTCGGCGGTAACTCTCGACAGCGGGGCGTTAACCGATAACTACCTGAAGGTGGAACTGACTGCGACGCGCGCGGCCAACCGCATTGAGGACATCCGCATCGGCGGCCTCACCACCAGCGGCCTGCGAGAATTCTCCGCATTGCAAGTTCTGTAGAGGTGTTGCCGATGGCGCGCATTTTGGATTCGATCGATTCGCCTGACGACTTGAAGACTCGCTCCTTCGACGAGCTCGATGAACTGGCGGCCGAGATTCGGGAGGAACTGATCACGGTCTTGTCGAAAACAGGCGGTCATCTCGGACCCAATCTGGGCGTAGTGGAGCTGAGCATCGCTCTCCACTACGTTTTCAACACACTCCAGGATTCGCTGGTGTTCGACGTCAGCCATCAGGCCTACATCCACAAATTGTTGACAGGCCGGCGGAAACGGTTCGACACGATCCGCGGTCCAGGAGGGCTCAGCGGCTTCATGTTGCGCGGCGAGAGTCCGCACGATTGTTACGGAGCGGGGCACGCCGGAACCGCTCTATCGGCTGCGCTCGGCATGGCGGTGGCGCGCGACTTGGCCGGCGGCAAGGAACACGTGGTGGCGCTGGCGGGGGACGCCGCGTTTACCTGCGGCATCACTTACGAAGCTCTCAATAACATCGCGCACCACACCAAGCGCATGCTGGTTGTGCTGAACGATAACGAATGGTCGATCGACAAGAATGTTGGCGCAATCGCGAGTTACCTGAACAGCATCGTCACTCATCCGAAATATTATCAATTGCATGAGAGCGCTGGAAAATTCGTCGAAAAGCTGGGCGGCAAGAGCGCACTGCGGATGGCGCGCAAGGCCGAGGAAGCGGCCAAGAGCATGCTGTGGCCGAGTGTCATCTTCGAGGAATTGGGCCTGAAGTATTACGGGCCGATCGATGGCCACGACATCCCGACGTTGATCAAGACCTTCGAGTTCTTGAAGACGCAGAGCCGCCCCGCGCTGTTGCACGTGCTCACGCAGAAGGGCAAAGGCTTCGAGCCGGCGATTCAAAAGCAGAAGAAGTTCCACGGGCTGGGTCCGTACGATCCGGAAACCGGCGAGACCAAGGTTCTGGGGCAGCGGACCTACTCCGAGATCTTCGCGGACACGCTGGTGAAGCTTGCCAACGCGAATGACAAAGTCGTCGCGATTACCGCGGCGATGCCGGGCGGCACGGGTCTCGACCGCTTCGAGCCGCATCATCCGGAACGCTACTACGATGTGGGAATCGCCGAGGAACACGCCGTTATCTTTGCGGCTGGCTTGGCTGCGAAAGGTTACAAGCCGTTCTGCGCGATCTATTCGACGTTCTTACAGCGATCGTTCGATCCGATCATTCACGACGTCTGTTTGCAGAATCTGCCGGTCGTGTTTTGCCTCGACCGCGGCGGGCTTTCGGGCGATGACGGCCCCACGCATCACGGCCTGTTCGACATTGCCTATATGCGCATGGTGCCGAACATGGTGCACATGTCGCCCAAGGACGAAGACGAACTCGCCGATATGCTGTACACGGCGATGCTACACGACGGGCCGGTGGCGGTGCGCTATCCGCGCGGTGTTGGGCCGGGCACTCCGGTAAAGGATGTGCCGCGCGCGATTCCGATCGGCAAGGCCGAACTGCTGGAGCACGGCGATGATCCCCGCGTGGCTATTTTCGCGTTGGGCGCGATGGTGCCGATGGGCCAGGAGATCGCGCGCAAGTTGGAGGGAGAAGGCGTGTCCACGGCAGTGATCAACGCGCGCTTCGCCAAGCCGCTCGATACGGCGATGCTCGAGTTTTACGCGCGCTCAGTGGACGCAGTGCTAACGCTCGAGGATCACGTGCTGCAAGGCGGGTTCGGCAGTGCGGTGCTCGAAGAGCTGAACGTTCTGGGTCTCCGGACGCCGGTGGTTCGCATCGGCTGGCCGGATCAATTTATCGAACACGGCAAACCGGAAGCCCTACGCATCAAGTATGGAGTGAGTGTGGAAGCCGCGCTGGCGAAGCTGCGGCCCCTGGTCGCCGAAAAGCCCCCGGCGGCTGCTAAAATAAAATTATATGGCAATTCCGAATGTTAAGAGGTTTCGGCCGTTTTGCCCGACCTGCAACGAAAACTACACTCTGATGGCAGTGTTGCCGAAGGACACGGACATCGACCAATACCTGACTGACGCAGTGACGCGTCACGATCACAAGGCGTATCAGGAAGCCAAGCAGGCTCACTTCAAAGTCCGCGTTGGCCAGCAGAAGCAGAAGAAGGCGAAGTAACTTTCGCGCTTCGCAACGATTTTGGCGGCCCGGGTGCGTACTCGCATCCGGGCGCGCGTGTTTATAGCCGCGCTTTCAAATTCTTCAACGACTTCAAGCCTTCCTGTGCCACGGCGCTGTCCGGATCGTGCGCCAGCGCGTCCAGGTATTTCACGGTGTCCTGGTCGCCCGTGGCCGCCAGCACCTGCCCCAAATAAATCTTCTCATCGCGTGTAGCTCCGTTCACCGACGTGTACAGAGTCCGGCGCACGCCAGGATCGCGCGCTAACTCCGTCAGAAACGGCTGCGCCACGCCCCGGTACGCGTTCGAGTTCAACGTATTCACCAGGTAACGCAACGGGCTCAGCTCGCCCAAATCGTTCCGGCCGAGCGCCACGGCGGCGAAAGCCAGCGAGAGGCGCGGGTTCATCTTCGATTCGGCGTTGAAGTTCTTCTCGATCAGCGGCAACTCCGCCGCGTTTTTAAGACGCGCGAAACCCTCCGCGGCCGCTGCGCGCAGACCATCGTCTTTGTCTTCGAGATAGCGCGCGTAGACGTCGCGATTGGCCGGATCGGGCAGCATCGCCAGGGCGGATAGTGCCGCGCGGCGC
Organism: Bryobacterales bacterium; assembly: GCA_038322705.1. Taxonomy (GTDB): domain Bacteria; phylum Acidobacteriota; class Terriglobia; order Bryobacterales; family Bryobacteraceae; genus TMP-7. The sequence continues at coordinate 28,035 of JBBQGC010000039.1, forward strand.
ACCTTCGCGCTTTTGGCATGGTTCAACACATCGGTCAAGTCCGGGATCGCCTCGCGGGTACGTAGCAGCCCGAGAGCTTCGATTGCGGCGACTTGCACGCCTTCATCCAGATCGTGGCTGAGATAAATGATCTTGGGCCCGGCGCTCTCATCGCGGATCTTCTCGAGCGCGACCAGGCACTCGTGCATCACCTGCGTGCTCTTCGATCGCAACGCCGCGACCAGATCGTCCACCGCCGCGCGGCCCCGCAGTACACCGAGCGCACGCGCGGCATTGGCTCGCGATTCCATGCTGGCGCCACCGCGCACCAGTTTCCCCAGCGCATCGATGATCTCCGGGCGCACCTGGATATACGGCTCGATCACCCGGTCGTTGGTATCGGTGAATTTCGAGCGCAGCGCTGTACCCGCGCGCTTCACGGAGCCGGTGATGCCGGTGGGTCCGACATAGCCGGGGGAGTAGAAGTTCACCAGTCCGGCAACCGCGCGAATTTGAATGTCAGGGTCGTTGTCGTGCGTGGCTGCGGTGAGCGGGGGAAGACTCGCGGCTGTTCCAATCTCGACGATCGCCTTTACCGATTCCAGACGAATGGCGGGCGACGGATCGTTGAGGTTTGCTTCGAGTTGCGGGATGGCGCCCGAGCCCGACCGGCCGAGTTCACGGATCGCCTTGATGCGCTGCTTGGGATCCTCGGTCTGCGCGAGAACGGGGACGATCAGCAATATGAATGCGGACAGAATTCGAAACGACGGCATATAAGCCGAGCGTAACATCCGCGCCGGGCGGTTAACGAACGAATTCGAGTTCGACGCGGTGGGGAATCAGGCCGGCTTCAAAGCCCATATCAAGCAGCTTCTGAGCGGCGCGCGGCACGATTTCTCCGCAATCGACGGTGTAGTGATTCACGTACATGCCGACGAACTTTTCAGCCAGCGCCGGTTCCATGTCGCGCGCGAACTGGAGCGCGTAGTTTAGCGCCTCCTCGTGATGGTCGAGCGCGTATTGAATGCTCTCCCGCATCAGCCGGCAGCATTCGGATTGAACTTGCGGAGCCAGGCCCCGGCGCAGCACGTTGGCGCCGAGCGGAAGCGGCAACCCGTAGGTCTTCTTCCACCACCGTCCGAGGTCGAGCACGTTGTGGAACCCGCTTTTCCCGTAGGTAAGCTGCGCCTCGTGAATGACCAGGCCTGCATCCACGGTATGTTCGCTCACGGCGTCCAGGATTTTGTCGAAGGGGACGATAACGGCTTCGAAATCCCGCTCAAACAGACTCAGGGCGAGATAGGCCGTAGTCCATTTGCCGGGAATGGCGATCCTTTTCCCCTTTATGTCCTCGGCCGCTATGGGATGACTGGCAACAACCATAGGCCCATAACCGTCGCCGACGCTCGAGCCGCTGGCCATCAAAACGTACTTATCGGCGATGTAAGGATAGGCGTGATAGGAGACGGCCGTGAGCTCGTAAACCCCCTGTGCAGCTTTCCGGTTCAGCGACTCGATGTCTTCAAGGACATGCCGTAAATTGACCAGCCGCGACCTGATCTTTTTGGTCGCCAGGGCGTAAAACATGAAAGCGTCGTCTGAATCGGGGCTGTGGGCGCAAACGACTTCGGTCTCCTGCGGGGAACTCATGTAGGAATATCACACTATAGCAAAGCGGAAGGACTAATACCCGCGGCCTCGATCACGATTCCGCAGAGAGTGCGTGAAGTTCGGCCTCGAGGAGGGCCACTTTCGATTTCAGAAGCTGACAAGCCGGATGTAAGCCGCTGAGGTCACCGGACCGCCCCATATGTTCCAGATCGAGCGCGGCACGGTAAGCATCGTGGGCCCCGAAGTTGGAAACGCAACCTTTGATGGCGTGCGCGGCGCGATTGAGGGCATGGGCATCGCGGGACGCCGCCGCTGAGTCCAGGTCGGCCAGCATGCGCGGGGAATCGTCCAGGAATAGCTGCGCGATTTCGCGAAGCAACCCGATATCGCCGCCCATCCGCGACAGCGCCAACTCGCGGTCCATCGCACCCACGCTCACCTGCTCGTTCACCGAAACCATCTCTGTGTTCCACCTTCCGTAATCCATATCGGCTCGTGGCGGCCGATGTTGAGCCGCGCGCTCTTAACTTAGATGCGTAATTTGGGGCCGCTGGGGATCTCCGTGAGAGAATATCGTTGTTTTTATCACTTTTTTAATGGTAGCCCTCATGCCCTCACACCCTGCTCAAAAAGCGGCGGCGGCCGTTGTTGTAGAATATGTTTTAGGCCGGAGGTGGATCTTCCCTAGTCCCCGGTTACATTCAGACCGCCCGCCCACTGTCCAGGCGTCCGTCAAGTTCGCCTTCGAGCGGATCCTCGCGACCGCTTGTTCCGTCGTTCTCCCCGATAATTGCCGCGTTTGCGAAGCTCCGTTGCAGAGTGCATCCCGCATTCCTGTGTGCGCGACCTGTCTCAACTCCTCCCGGCCCTACTGCGCCGAGTACCAATGCGTATGTTGTCATACAGCATTCCTCACCCCTCATCCGTTGGATGAGCGCGGCCAATGCGGACTGTGCCGCCGCGGACTGAGCGGTTTCGACGCGGCTTACTCCTTCGGCTTCTACGAAGGCACCCTTCGTAAACTCATCCAGCTTTTGAAGTACGGCAAGGTGGCCAGCCTGGCCCGTCCGCTCGGGCAGTTGCTGGCCGACGCAGTGCCGCGGGATCGCAGCTTCGATGTGATCGTTCCGATGCCCATGCACTGGCGTCGGCGCTGGTCGCGGGGGTTCAACCAGGCCGCGCTGCTGGGCTCCGTGCTGTCCCGGCGATTGCACCTACCTGTTTCTTCGGCTTTACGGCGCCAAAAGTTTACGCCTCCGCTGGCCGGAATGACTGCGAATCAGCGGCGGTCCAGCATTGCCGGAGCTTTCAAGATCTCGCGGCCCGATGAGGTGCGCGGGAAGAGGATTTTGATCGTGGACGACGTGTTTACGACCGGAGCCACGGCGGGCGCTTGCGCTCGTGTGTTGAAGTCAGCGGGCGCGGCGCATGTGTCAATCATCACGGTCGCCCGCGCAGAACGGGCGTATGTTTCGACGGCCAGTATGCCCATCCGGGATACCTATTCGACTCCACTGTTCGGGAGTGTTCTGAATGCCCAGTCTCGACCGATTGCATAAACCGGTGCTCGTCTTGAACGCGAGTTACGAACCGATCAACATTTGCGCGGCGCGGCGCGCGCTGGTGCTGATTCTGAAAGGGCTCGCTTCTCCGGAAGAGCACGGGGTGCTGCACGTGCATTCGGCCCGCCAAGCTGTGCCCGTGCCCTCTGTCATCCGCCTTCTGGAGTACCGGCGCATTCCGCATCAGACGCGGGCCCTCTCGCGCAAGAACATCCTGATGCGCGACCGCTACACCTGCCAGTACTGTCACAAGACGTTGCCTTCCAACGAGCTGACGCTGGACCACGTGATGCCGCGTTCGCGCGCCGGCGAGACCACCTGGGAGAACCTGGTGGCGTGCTGCCATTATTGCAACAACCGCAAGGGCAGCCGGACTCCCGAGGAAGCGGGAATGCGCCTGGCCCGCGCGCCCCGCCCGTTCAGCCTGCACACCAGCCGTCATCTGATGCGCCTGCTGGGCAAGGGCGAGGATCAGTGGCGGAAATACCTGTTTTTCTAAAATGCAGAAGACGACCGTCAACCGTCTGGTGTCCCTCGACGCGTTTCGCGGGGCGGTGATGGCGTTGATGGTTCTGGTGAATAATCCGGGCGATGGGCGGACCACATACTGGCCGCTCGAGCACTCCGAATGGAACGGCTGGACACCCACCGATGTTGTGTTCCCTTCGTTTCTTTGGATCGTGGGTCTGTCCTTGACGATGTCGTTGGGCAGGCGGCTCGCCGCCGGTGTTTCGCGGGCGAAGCTGTTCCGCCCGATCCTGCGCCGCGCATTGATCCTGTACGTGCTGGGCGTGCTGGTTTATGTCTATCCGGGATTCGACCTCTCGACACAGAGGCTGATGGGCGTCCTGCAGCGGATTGCGATCTGTTACCTGATTGCCGCCGCCATATACCTGACAACGGGAGTGCGCGGCCAGATCGTCTGGATCGTCTCGCTCTTGCTCGGGTACTGGCTGCTGATGACGCTGGTGCCGGTTCCGGGCTACGGCGCCGGGCGGCTCGACGTGGAAGGCAACCTCGCGCACTTTGTCGACAATCTTGTGCTCGGACGGCATAACTATCTCGCGACGAAGACATGGGACCCGGAGGGCATCATCAGCACCATTCCGGCGATCGCGACGGCGCTGCTGGGCGTGATGGCAGGCCACCTGTTGCGGCTCGAGCGTACGCTTTCCGAACGCACCACCTGGCTGTTCCTGTGGGGCAATGTGCTGATCGCGCTCGGTTCGATTTGCAATTTCTGGCTGCCGATCAACAAGAAGCTGTGGACCAGTTCCTTCACTCTGTTCATGGGCGGTCTGGATTTCGTGCTGTTCGCGATCGCGCTGTGGTGCGTGGACGGGCTCGGATACAAGCGCATCGTGCGTCCGCTGGCAATTCTGGGGATGAATGCGATTGCCGTGTATCTGGCGTCGGAGTTTTTGGATGAGGCGATGAGTTGGATTCATTGGGGCGCAGGCCGGAACGTGGTCACGCTCCACCAGTGGGTGTACAACAACTGGTTTGCGCCGATCGCTTCACCGAGGAATGCTTCCCTGCTCTACGCGATCGCGTACACGCTGCTGATGTTCGGATTAGCGTGGGTCCTGTACCGGCGCGGCTGGTTTATAAAGCTGGCGATAGTGCCCCGGCAAGGCGCTGGCGAGCACGTTCCCGCGAAGGAACCTCCGTCGGTACGGTGACCAGCAATTGTGCCAAGTATTCTGCAATCCCCTGATGAACGGCGCTTCCGGGATCTCGCGTCGCCCGCCTTGGAGCGGCGATTGCGGGTCAGTTCCGCGCTGACGGACGGTGTGTAGTTGACCGGCGGCTCCGGATCAACTCGACGGATTGCGGTCGACACTAGTACTTGGGATGGTGAGCCGGGCGGGTCTCGAACCCGCGACCCTCTGATTAAAAGTCAGATGCTCTACCACTGAGCTACCGGCCCTTTGAGGCTACTTTCAGACTACCATGACCCGCGCTCCAACACCCGTCAGTCGCAGTGAAAAACCTCTTCCATCGACGCCCACCACTCGCCCGGCGCGCGCGTTTCGAGGGGTTCCTGCATGGGGCCGACCACGCTCCACCACCGCTGAGTCTCCGGATCCGCCGCGATTTTCCGCATATCTTCCGCGTAATCCGCTCCCACATACTCGCAGTAGCTGAACAACCATCCGTCCTTGTGGTAAATCGAGAAGTTGCGGATGTTGCACTCGTGAATCTTCGCCAGCACGCCCGGCCAAGCCACCGAGTGCAGGCGCTTGTACTCTTCCAAATGCTCCGCACGTACGCGCAGCACGGAACCTTCGCGCCGCATGGCTACTCAACGCCCGCAGCGGGCCCGGCCTCAATGCGGTAGCCGCGGATCAGCATGAACGTGCGCTTCCATCGTGTCTTCGTGAAGAAGTGCAAGGCCAGGTCTTTCAAGTGATCGATCCCGATCGACGGATTCGCCAACTGATCGGTGGGCGCGTCGTAGGACCAGTAAACAATCAGCGGCTTGCCGATGATGTTGTCCCGCGGAACGAATCCCCAATACCGGCTGTCGAGCGAAGAGTCCCGATTGTCGCCCATTGCGAAATAGTGCGCCGGCGGCACGATCACTTCGCCCTTCTGAACGTGCTCGCGCAACATCTGCTCGGCGGGAGGGAATATCTGCGCGTTCGGTTCGCCTGGGAAGTTATCGCGGTAGGAGTCGATGTATTCCGTCTTGTGATATTTGTACGGCTCGCTCAGCTTCACGCCGTTGACGTACACTTGCTTATTTTCGATGCGGACGTGATCGCCGGGAACGCCGATCACGCGCTTGACAAAGGTTTGCTTGATGTCGATCGGGTAACGGAAGACGATGATGTCGCCGCGCTTCACATCCTGAAACGGCAGCACCAGGCGGCTAAGGGCGCCGGCCGGAGAGTAGGCCAATTTGTCGACCAGCAGGTGATCGCCGATCAGCAGCGTATCTTCCATCGACCCCGTCGGAATCACGAACGCCTGCACCAGCGTAGTCGTGCCGAACAGCAGCAGCAGAATCGTAACGGTCCACTCGGCGATGGTGCCGCGCGGAGGATCGTGAGCGGGGGATGCGGCAGCCTGAATGGTGCCCGGCGTCTCCTCAACTGCGCCGCTGCCCGTCAACACGGGATTTTGTTCTTCGTTCAACTCGCTCCTCTTCAGACGACCTACTTATTGTAACGGCCCGTGCGAGCGTGCTACGGATTGCCCCGGATCAGCCGCAGAATCTCCAGGAACGAGATTCCGATGTTCACCAATCCCAACCCGCTCAGAGCTCCCCGAAGATATGGACTCCCCCACGCCTCCGCGAGCCAACCCGAGTATGCCGCGATGCGATTGGACTCCCACACATCCAGCCACGGGAAAACCACGAGGAAGACGCCGATCTCGAAACAAAAGATGATGAAGGCCAGCCGGGTCAGCGTGCGATACCATCGTCTCTCGCCTCGTGCGGCCCCCCGTGCGCCGGCGTCTACCGGGTCCGAGTTTACGGGCATCGGCCTCCCGCAACGGCGAACATCTCGGCCTGTTGCGCAATCGGATACCCCAGCCAGCTCTCGAAGGAACAATGGAATCGCACGGGCTCGAAGCTGAAGCGGTGCAATGAGGTCGGTCCGAACCGCTCGAGAGCCTGGATATGATCGGGGGTCGAATAGCCTTTGTTATTGTCGAGGCAATACTGCGGGAACACATCGTGCCACCGGCGCATACATGCGTCGCGGTCCACTTTGGCCAGGATCGAAGCCGCCGCGATCGAGTGCGAACGCGCATCCCCGTGGACAATGGAGCGCTGCGGGATCGCGCTTTCCACCGTCACCGCATCGATTAACAGGTAATCGGGTTGCACAATCAGGCTCTCGACAGCGCGGCGCATCGCCAAACGCGAAGCCTGCAAAATGTTGATGCGATCGATCTCGAATACGTCGGCGGCGGCGACAGCCCAAGCGATCGCCCGCTCACGTATGCGCTCGGAAAGAGTTTCCCGGCGCTCCCGATCGAGCTGTTTGCTGTCGTTCAGGCCGCGGATTGGCCGCGCGGGATCGAGTATCACAGCAGCCGCGAACACGGGGCCGAAGAGCGATCCGCGGCCAACCTCATCGAGTCCGGCGACCCGTAGATAACCGCCTTGCCGGGCCTTCCGCTCAAATCGTGAGTCGCACTGAAAAGGCAATTCGCCTCGCTGAGGATACTTTGCCGGGCCGAGCTATTCGCGCTCGCGCAGGCGGGCGGCTTTGCCCTTCAGCCCGCGCAGGTAATACAACTTGGCGCGGCGTACACGGCCCGTGCGCACCACGTCGATGTGATCGATCACGGGAGCATGCACCGGGAAGATACGCTCGACGCCTTGACCAAAGCTGATCTTGCGGACCGTGATGGTGCGGCCCAGCCCTGCGTTGTTCTCCGCGATTACGGTGCCTTCAAAAACCTGCAGCCGCTCTTTGTCGCCCTCTTTAATCCTGACGTGTACACGGATCGTATCGCCCGGCCGGAACTCGGGAATGTCCGTACGTTTATTCTTGTCGGCCACTTTGGCCAGCATCGCATTAATCATGAAAGCACTTCCTCGTCCGAATCTATATTGTCGGGCTTTGCACCGCTCTGAAGCAAATCGGGCCTCAGGCGCGCCGTTTTCTCGAGCGCGGCTTCAACACGCCACTTGCGGACCTCCGCATGGTTGCCGCTCAACAACACCGCCGGGACTTCCCAGCCCCGAAAAACCGCCGGCCGCGTATACTGGGGACAATCCAACCGGTCCGCCGCGCTGAACGACTCGTTCACGCTCGAATCCGGATGCCCCAACACGCCCGGCAGCAGGCGCGCCACCGCATCCAGCACCACCGCCGCGCCCAGCTCGCCACCGCTCAGCACGTAATCCCCAATCGATATCTCGTCGTCAGCCAGGTGGCTCGCCACTCGCTCGTCGACCCCTTCATACCGCCCGCAGAGCAGTAGCAATTCGTCGAGCGCGGCATATTCGCGCGCACGCGCCTGATCGAACCGGCACCCCTGCGCCGACAACAGAACAGCTTTCTTCCCCGCATCCCGCCGCGGCCAAATCGACTCGACCGCATCAAACAGCGGCTCGCACTTGAGCAGCATTCCCTCGCCGCCGCCGAACGGGCGGTCATCCACGGTGCGGTGCCGGTCGTTCGTCCAGGTCCGCAGATCGTGAATGCGAACATCGACGATTCCGCTCTCGCGCGCCTTCGCCACGACGCCGTGTTCCAGCGGACCCCGAAAAAACTCGGGGAAGATGGTCACGATGTGGAATATCATCGGCCGGGCTCAGCGGTTGAGTTCCAGAAGACCATCCGGCAGATTCGCACGGATCTCGCGAGCGGCAAGATCGATCTCAGCAACAATTGCCTTGGCGTAAGGCACGAGCACCTGGCCGCCATCCAACTCCAGCACCACCGGACCGCCCACATCCTGCCAGCCGGTGACCACGCCCGCTGTGGATCCCGTCGCCGAATCCACCACCCGGCATCCGATCAGATCGGCGAAGTAGTATTCACCCTCGGCGAGCGGCGCGCGCTCACTCAGCGGGATGGAAACATCCTGCCCGGCCAACCGGGCAATACCGTCCACCGAATCGATCCCGCGGAACTTGAAAACAGGCTGACCTTTATGATACCAAACCCGCTCAACCTCATATGGTTGAGCGTTAACGTAAACGGTCCGGAGCCGGGCGTATCGATCCGGGTCGTCCGTGAGTGCGACGGAGCAAATCTCACCCTTCACGCCCCGCGGGCGAGTGAGGCTGGCTACCACCACGAAGCCGGGTTGCGCGTCCAAACTATTCCAGGATCTCGAGCGTGAACCGCCGGTTCAGTTTCATCCCTGCAGCGCCCAGAAGCGTGCGGATGGAGCGCGCCGTGCGGCCCTGCTTGCCGATGACTTTGCCCAGATCGCTCGGCGCAACGCGCAACTCCAGCACGGTGACCTGTTCGCCTTCCACTTCGCGCACCGCAACTTCTTCCGGCATGTCCACGAGAGCCTTCGCGATATCTTCGACGAGCGTCTTCATCCCTGTAGTCCTCCCTCGGGAACTGGCGTTAACGGAATCGGCCGGGGAGCGGCCGCGCTAGGATGCGACGGGCTCAGCCACCGGAGCCGGATGCTTCTTCAGCAGGCGCCCGACGGTCTCCGACGGCTGAGCGCCATTCTTCATCCAATAATCGATACGCGCGTAGTCCAACTCCACCACCGCGGGCGTCGACACCGGATTGTAATGCCCCACCACTTCGACAGCGCGGCTGTTGCGCGCGCGTACTTTATCCATGATTACGACACGATAAGTCGGCTTTTTTTTAGCCCCGAAACGGGCCAAACGGATCATCAGCATAAATGCACTCCCATTCTATTCGTTAGATGCAGCGCGCGAGCCGGGTGCGTTAAGCGCCGCCCATGCCACCGAACATCGGCGGCAGTTTCATTTTGCCCAGGCGCTTGCCCATGAAACTTCCCGTGGAGAAGCTCTTCATCATCTTGCGTGCCTGCGCGTACTGCTTCAGCAAGCTGTTTACTTCCTGCACGGAGGTCCCGCTGCCCTTGGCGATGCGGCGGCGGCGCGCTCCGTTGATAATCATGTGGTTGTAACGTTCCTGCACCGTCATCGAATCGATCATCGCCACGATGCGGGTGATCTCGTTTTCGTCAACCTTGACGTTCTTCAGATCCTTCAACGGCCCGAGCTGCGGCATCATGCCGATCAGGGACTCGAGCGGCCCCAATTTGCGCAACTGTTTTATCTGATCGCGAAAGTCATCGAGGGTAAATTCGTTGTCGATGATCTTCCGCTGCATTTCCTCGGCTTTGCGCTGATCGATGTTCTGCTCGACCTTTTCGATGAGCGACATAACATCGCCCATGCCGAGAATACGGTTGGCGACGCGGTCCGGATGGAACGGCTCAAGCGCGTCGAATTTCTCCCCCACGCCGACGAATTTCAACGGCTGCTGAGTCACCGCGCGGATCGACAACGCCGCTCCGCCGCGGGCATCACCGTCCATCTTGGTGAGGATGATGCCGGTAATACCCAAGCGCTTGTGGAACTCATCCGCCGATTTCACCGCGTCCTGTCCGGTCATCGCGTCGGCGACGAACAGAATCTCGGTAGGATTCAGCAGGGCCTTGAGCTCCTGCAACTCGGTCATCAGGTCTTCGTCGATGTGCAGGCGTCCCGCGGTATCGACGAGAAGCACATCCCGTCCGCCCTGTGCAGCTTCGCGGCGCGCCGAACGAGCCAGGTCAATTGGCTTCGTTTCGTCAGCGGCGCCCTCGTAGATGGGCTGCTTGATGTCGCGCGCAATCACCGCGAGTTGGTGGCGCGCCGCCGGGCGGTATACGTCCACCGAAACCAGCAGCGGGCGGTGGCTTTCTTTCGCTAAATACCGGGCGAGTTTGCCGGTGCTGGTCGTTTTTCCGGAACCCTGCAGGCCCACAATCATGATCGCCGTCGGGGGCTCGTTGGCAAAACGAAGCCGCGCGGTGTGGCTGCCCAGAATTTTCACCAGCTCGCCGTGAACGATCTTGACGACCTGCTGCGCGGGCGAGAGCGCGGTGAGCACTTCGGCGCCCATGGCCTTCTCGCGAATGCCTTCGATCAGTTGCTTGACCACGCGGAAATGGACATCGGCCTCGAGCAGCGCCACGCGGATTTCGCGCAGAGCTGTCTCCATGTTTTCCGCCGAGAGCTTGCCCTCGCCGCGGAGATTCTTGAAGACACGTTGGAGTTTTTCGCTGAGGTTGTCGAACATCGCTCGATGGGACCGGGGAACGAACCTGTCTCTACATTATACATCGCCTCCCGTTGATGTATTCCAAGGCATTCGCCGGATCACACCTGCTACAATGGTGCTGTCGCTGTTTGCGACCGGTTTGCCGACGGTCGCCTCGACGATGCTGGGACGACCCAGAGGTCCGGTCACCCATTCCGGCATCGACCAAATCCCTCCGGCAAAGGAGTCCTTCTATGATGAAGATATTCGTTGGTAATCTGAGTTATGCCACAACAGAAGACGATTTGAAGGCGACGTTTTCTGCTTATGGAGCCGTGGAACGCGTGAGCGTAGTAACGGATCGCGATACAGGTCAGCCGCGTGGATTTGCGTTCGTCGAGATGCCGAACCGTTCTGAAGCCGAGACTGCGATTTCAGTGCTGAATGGACGTGAGTTGAATGGCCGGGCGTTGAACGTGAACGAAGCTCGTCCGAAACCCCAGGGTGGCAGCGGCGGCGGGGGCGGCGGATCGCGCGGAGGACGGGGCGGCGGTGGTGGCGGTTCGCGCTGGTAGAGGGTCAGCGATGGCAGGCTGAAAACAGTCTGCCCCATCCTTGAAAACCGAATTTTTGTGGGAGCACGCGGCCCCGTAGAGCATTTGCTTCAGGGCCGCGAAAGTATACGAAATCTCTTTCCGTGAGGTGCCTATGGCCGGTCGTGGTGCAACAACATTTCAAAAGCGTCAGAAAGAGCAACAGCGCAAAGAGAAGCGCGCGGAAAAGTTAGCGCGCCGGGAACAGCGTAAGCAGAATCCGATCGGAGGAAACGTGATCGACACTTCGCCATCCGAACTGGACGACGATATCGATCTCGATTTGCAAAGCATTCCCGAGATCAGCCGCGCGGAACAGGTCCTGCCCGAATAGTTTCGAGACACCCTTCTCCGATTTGTGATAAGTTGTCGGTATCGCAAAGGAGAGGGTGTGTCCATACTATCCCGGCGTAATTTTTTAAAAAGCGGAATTGCCGTCACGGTTGCAGCGGGTGCGGGGAAAATCGCCCTCCCGGCCGTCACCAAAAAATCGGCGACTGATTGGGTCACCCTCGGAAACTCGGGCGTGAAAGTAACACGCCTCGCGTTCGGCACCGGCACCTACGGCGGCCGCGTGCAGCGGGAACTCGGACAGGAAGAGTTCACCAAACTCGTACGGTACGCCTACGACCGCGGTATCCGGTTCTTCGAAACCGCGGAAGCTTATACCGGAATGCCGCAAATGCTGGCGACCGCGCTCAAAGGCATCCCGCGCGATTCCTATAAGCTGATGACCAAGTACCGGCTGCGCGGAACCGACGATCCGAAAGCGAAGATCGACCAGTACCGCGCCGATCTGAATTCCGAATACTTCGACATCCTGCTGCTGCACTGCGTGCGATCGCCCGACTGGTCGGAGCAGTTCAAGCGCGTGCGCGACGAGTTCTCCGAGGCCAAGCAGAAGAAGATCATCCTGGCGCACGGCGCTTCGTGCCATGGACTGCTGCCGTTGCGCAACTTCCCCGGTAACGATTGGCTGGACGTGGCTCTGCTGCGCGTGAATCACAACGGCACCAAGATGGACACGCTGAAGCCCAACGACACCGACGACCTGGGCGATGTGAACGAGGTGGTGTCGCACATTCGCAAGATCCGGTCGCAAGGCACCGGCGTGCTCGGGATGAAACTGGTGGGCGAGGGCCGCTTCACGACGCCCGAGGATCGCGACAAGGCGATGCGCTTCGTGCTGAACCTGGGCACGGTGGACGCGTTCACGATCGGACACAAGAGCACCGTCGAGATCGATGAGAACATCAAGCGGATCGACTCCGCGCTGAACGCCTGAGCGCGATTTATTTACCGCTCCTTGTCGGTTCAGAGCCGCGCGCGTCAGCAAGCGATTTTTTTGCGCCAGAAAGCGTTACCGCTTCGGCACCGCGATCGTGATATTGCGGTACTTCATTCCGCCTGTGTGGTCGCCCTGGATGTAGAACGGACCGGGCTCGCCTTCGTTGCTATCCAGGGCCCCGCCCGTAATGCCTGCGATTTCCTGGTTGTCGATGATCTTCACGCCGTCGCGGACGATGGTCACCATGCGTCCCACCAGCGTGATGTCGAAGCTTTCCCACTCGCCGACTTTGCGCGGTGAATCCGCGGTGACCGGCACCATCCCGTAGATCGCGCCCATTCTGTGGAACTTGTCTTCGGTGCCGGCGGGTTCGTATTCAACCTGCATCTCGTAACGTCCGCGCAGGTACACGCCGCTGTTGCCATCCTCGGGGCAGTTCAGCTCGATGTGCAGTTCGAAGTCGTCGAACTTGCGCGTGGTTCGCAGGTTCGCACCCTTAGTCTCGTTCAGCAGCACGCCATCGCGCGCCACCCAGTGATTCGCGGCGTTGCCGACGGGCTCCCAACCAGTCAGATCCTTGCCGTTGAAGAGCGGCTCGGGGTTGGTCCAAGCACGGGGCGGATTCCGCTTGAGAGCCGGCGCGCGAACTCCGGAGACTTGTGCTGAGGCCGCATCGCCTCGCTTCTGCGTACCGCTGATTTTATTCCCATCGGCAGTCAGATCCCACGTCGCGTTGCCGTTGAGCTTGACCAGCAAATGGGAATTCTCCATCCGGGCCTCGCTCGCCGGATAGACGCTGCCTCCACGCGGCTGGACGCGCACCTTCAAAGCGCCGTCGCGGCCCAAAACTTCCATCCAACTCGGGTATGTCGTGTTGCCGGCCGTCACGTTGATGTCCCAGCGCCCGGCGAAGGGGTTCTCTGCGGCTTGGGATATCGCGGGGATTGCGATCGAGGCCGCAGCGGCGAATAACGAAGTCAGTCGTAGCATGTAGAGCATAGTTTATCGAAATGGAAGGGCGCGCAGGGAGTAAACTGATCGTAAACAAGTTATGGCAGACCAACCCGCTCGCAGACACTTCCTGAAAACCGCATGCGCGGCGCTGGCCACGACGCAATTTCCGATTTTGGGCGCAAACGATCGGATCAATATCGGAATTGTTGGGCTCGGCGGGCGCGGAACGGACCACATCAATTTCTATAGCAACCTTCAGACGGAGGCAAAGATCGCGGCGGTGTGCGACGTGAACCAGACCGCTCGCGAGCGCGCCCGGGCATTGGTAAGCCGGAAAAGCGGCTCCGATCCGAAAGAGTATCTCGACATGCGGGCGCTGTTCGAATCCAAGGATATCGACGCGGTATCGATCACCACGCCGAATCACTGGCATGCCTTGGCCACGATCTGGGCCTGCCAGGCGGGCAAGGACGTCTATTGCGAGAAGCCCGCAACTCACAACATCTATGAGAGCCGGCAGGTGGTACGTGCGGCGCGCAAATACAACCGGATGGTGCAGGTGGGTTCGCAGAGCCGCTCGATGCCGCACAAGATGCGGGCGATTCAATTGATCAACGAGGGCGCGATCGGGCAGGTGTATCACGCGCGCGCCGAGTGCTTCCGGCGCCGCTTCTCGATCGGACACGCGCCCGATGAGCCGGTTCCGGCAGGTCTCGATTGGGATCGTTTCCTGGGTCCCGCGCAATGGAAGCCTTACAGCAAAAACAAATTCGCCTACAACTGGCACTGGTTCTGGGACACCGGCAACGGCGATATCGGCAACCAGGGCGTGCACGAGATGGACATCGCATTGTGGGGATTGGGGCGCACCGCGTGGCCAGTATCGGTCTCGTCGTCGGGCGGCAAATTCGTTTGGAAGGACGACCAGGAGACGCCCAACACGCAGCAGACGACATTCGACTTCGGCGATGCGCAAATGACGTTCGACGTCCGCAATTTGCCGACGCCCCCGGAAGGCTTGGCTGGAATGCGCGGTCCCAACTACGTCGGCAATATATTTTTCGGCAGTTCCGGTTTTCTGATCGTGGACGGCAGCGGATTTCAGCTCTACAAGAGCACCGCGGGCGACATCAGCGGCGATGCGGCGCGGGGCGCTGGCGCGGGCAGCCGCGAGAAGTACGAGAAAGCGATGGAGGAGAAGCCGGCTCCGGGCGACACGGAACCGCACATGAAGAATTTCCTGGAGGCGATCCGCGCGCGCGATTACAACCTGCTGCATGCCGATATCGAGATCGGCGCGCGATCGGCGGCATTCTGCCATCTGGCAAACATCGCGTATCGCGTTGGCCGTACGTTGCGTTTGGCAGATCCCACCGGTCGTTTTCTCGGTGACGATCAGGCGAATGCGATGTTGACGCGAAACTATCGCGCGCCCTACGTGGTGCCCGAACAGGTCTGAATTTGAAACGTCACCGGACCCGCAGTGGTCGCGTCTACCCTGCGGAGGATAGCAATGGCAGAGGACATGACCGCGGCGCTCATCGAGAGCCAGAAGTGGATCGATCCGGTCGCTGACCAACTTCAGAAAGCGGTCGGGGCGGCTTTCGAGAGCGCGGGCGACACTGGCCGCGAGATCAAGAATATCCTCCACGGCACGTGGCTTGGCCATCCGGTGCATTCCGTCCTGACCGATATTCCCATCGGATCGTGGACCGCGGCGCTGGTGATGGATGCAATGGAAGACATGACCGGACAACGCCAGTTCCGGCGCGGCGCTGACGCGGCCATTGGCATCGGCATTCTGGGCGCGATCGGTTCGGCGGTCACGGGCATCACGGACTGGCAGGCGGTTGATGGGCGCGCTCGCAAGGTCGGACTCGTGCACGCGCTGCTGAACACGACCGGGCTGCTGTTCTATACGGGCTCGTATATCGCGCGCAAAAAGGGTTCACGGCCCCTCGGACGAGGCTTGGGGATGCTGGGCTTCGCGGTCGCGATGAGCGCCGCTTACCTTGGTGGAAAACTGGTTTATTCCGAGCAGATCGGAGTCGATCATACGGTCGGCCAGCAATTCCCGACCGAGTTCGAGGGCGTTCTCGATGACTCAGCCTTGAAGGAAGGCGAGATGCGGCGCGTGGTCGTGGACGGCGGCCGCGTGCTGTTGGCGAGGCGCAACGGGCGATTGTTCGCCATCAACGAGGTGTGCTCGCATCTGGGCGGACCGCTGGCCGAAGGCAAATTCGAGGACTGCACGGTCCAATGCCCCTGGCATGGCTCGCGTTTTTCGCTTGAAGACGGCAGCGTTATCGATGGTCCCGCCGTGCACAAGCAGCCGTGTCTGGATGTGCGCGTGCGCCAAGGGCGGATCGAGGTGCGGTCGAAGGGGTAGGGCGGCTTTTTACGGCACTCTCGCCAGCGTTATACGCCGCCCATTCTGGATCAGGATGACTTGTGTCGCAATCGCGTCAGCGGGCTCGAATTCCAAGGCGGCATCCACTACCGTCAAGAAGAACTCGTGAGTTGACGAAGGAAATACTTCAAATTTAGGTTGTCCTTTTAACTGGGCAAACAGGTGTCCGGTATCACTGGTGATGTTCATCTCCAGAGCTTTTTCCGCATACTTGCCGGTGAAGCGATCCAGCAACTTCGGATCGATCGGAACTTGAGTGTAAGTCCGCGGCATATCGTATTTCTCGACGAACAAGATCGCCGACAGACCGGAACCGATGCCGCAAGAGTTAGATGAGACAACGTTGGCAAGCACGATCACTACAGCCTCCTCATCCGGAAAGCCGCTGATACAGGTGGAGAACCCATTGATCCCGCCTCCGTGTCCTATCTGCGCGCGATTGAATTGGCGGTCGATCATGAGACCATAACCGTAGTTATTACTCACTGGCGTCGTCATTGCCTGATAGGATTTCGCACTTACGACCTTACCCGCAGCCAGCGCGCGCTGCCATTTGTATAGATCTTCGACCGTCGAATACAGCGATCCGGCGGCGTAAGGCAGCGACATATCCAGATAATCGGCGTTGCGGTATTTGTCCTGGACCCGATCATAGCCGGCGACCCGTCCAGGAAGGATCGCACGCGTATCGTCATAACCGGAATCGGCCATTCCTAGCTTGTCGAGGATATTTTCTTTCAAGTAATCGGCATAATTCCGCCCGGAAACTTTCTCAATGATGTAGCCCAACAGAACGTATCCAGTATTGTCGTACTTCCACCCTTCGCCCGGCTTGAAATCGAGCGGCTTGTCTTTCGACAACATGACGATTTCGAGCGGAGATAGCGGAATGCGCATGAATTTGGGCGTCGGGAACGCGGGCATGCCGGTGTAACTCGGAATGCCCGACGTGTGCGTCAACAGATGCCGGATCGTAATCGGCTTCCATGTTTCAGGACAATTCTCGACATACTTGCAAGCCAGGTCACTGACACTGAGCTGGCCGGCTTCCGCCAACTGCAGAACCGAAGCCGCGGTGAATTGTTTGGTGATCGAGCCGAGACGAAACTTGTTGGCGGGAGTGTTGGGCACATTCAATTCAAGATTGGCGTAACCGTAGCCTTTCTCAAAAAGAACCTTGCCATCTTTCGCGACGAGTACCGTTCCCATGAACCCCTTCAGCTTCGCGTGGGCTTGGAGGAAAGTATCCATGTCGTGGGCGAGGTCCGCACCCGAAACGGCGAGAGCGCAAGCGAACAGACAGGGTGCAATACGGAGCATAGGATTAACTCTTCAGTCGAATGATAAACCAGGACAAGCCGGTGGCGAGCAGCAGCGACGCCATCGCACGCATCACCAGCGATTGCCGCAGCACAGGAATGCGGCGGCCGAAACGGGCCGCCATCGCGAAGATGAGTACGATGATCGACTCGGCCGCGAAGGCGCCAGTCAGGAACGCAGTGCGGCCGTAATCGCCCGCCGCCAGCAGCATATCGAAGTACATGCCGTGAAGTAATCCGAGCACGCCGGCAATCAACCAGCGCTGTCCCGCGGATGGCAGCAGCAGGATCTCGACGGCCAGGTACGCGATGGTCAGGGCGGTGGCTGCCTCCACAAATCGGGCAGACACCTGCAGACGCATGGAGAGGTGCGCGGCAGCCGTGATCGCCTGGCCAGCGAAGAACATGGCCGCAAGCAGAAGCAGTTCGCGCCGGGATCGGGCCGCCAATACCAGCGCTGCCAGAAACAAAACCTGCACCATTCCGGACGCGGCTCGCCAGAAACCGGAGACGGCATCTCGCGCCGCGACCTCGAACGCCGTGGGAGGCCGGAACCGTATGGTCATGGATGTGAATGACGCATCGAAGGCGGCCTGCTCCGATTTATCGCCGTGAATCGCCCGCATCAGATGCACGTGGTTGGGCACCGTAACGGCTGCGAATGTGCACTGGACATCGAATTGTTCGGGCTCCGTATGGAAGCGATACACTGCGTTGCACACCAGGTTTCCGGCATCGGCGCGGCAGGAGTGTTCGAGCAGAGTGGCTTCACCTCCAGCCCGGAAATGCACGTTGGCGAACAGCTCGGCTTCGGGATGGGCCATGTGCGCGGCCTCGTAGAGCGGCATGCGCAACTCGAAATCCAGGCGGGCGCCCTGAAGCCGCGCCTCGCTGGTGCTCATGCTCACCACGTGTGCCCGGGCTGGAATCGCAGCCAGCGCGAGTACAAGCAACAGCCTCATGTCCCGCCGACGACGGTGGTCTGCCGCAGACGGCTGCGTTGCAAATGCACGTAAACCACGCGCAGAATCGCGAGCACCGGCACTGAGAAGAACATTCCGGGAACACCGCCGATCTGCTCGCCCGCCAGAACGCCGAACAGCACCAGTAACGGATGAAGCTCGACACCCGCGCCCATCAGGTACGGTGCCAGAACGTAATCCTGGAACAGGCGGTAAGCCAGCAGGAAGATAACCAGCCACAGAATGTGTCCGTAGCCGGACGAACCCTCGACAATGACGATAACCACCGACGCTGTAAGCGGACCGACGACGGGGATGAATTCGAGCAACGCGGCGACGCCTCCCAGCAGCACGGCGTACTGGCCGCCAGTGGACTGCAGGAAAGCGGTGTAGACGGCGAAGGTGGCCGCCGACAGGATCACGACGGCGCGGATGTAATGGCCGAGCAGGATGTGCACATCGTTAAAGATCTCCTCGAGAATGATGCTATTCCGCCCGCGCGTGGTCCACTCGACGATGTTGTCTCGAAGCTTGGCGCCGTCCTTCATAAAAAAGAAGCCAAGGATCGGAACCAATACGAACTCCAGGATGCCGCCGGCGCGTTGAGCGACCTGCGTCAGGGCGGTCCTGATCAGGGGGAACGCTTCCTTGTCGAGACTCTCTACTTGAGCGCGAATGGCGTCGACGATCCGGGCGCGCATCGGGGTGAGGAAGCCGGGCAGCGGGATGGCGGCTAACGGATCGGTGCCTTTTACGACCTGGGGTAGTTTGGTGATAAGCGTCGTTGCCTGCTCGGCGATTGCGGAACCGATGGCGATGCCCGCCCCCACCAGGCCCGCGATGAAGGCGAGATAGACGATGGCGAGCGAGACGTTGCGGGAGACGCTCGCGGGTATCTGCCGGTCGACGAAATTCACCGCCGGGGTAAGCATGTAGGCGAAGAACAGGGCCAGCGCGAAGATCACCAGCGTGTGCCGGATCGAGTAGGCCAGGAAGATCACCAGGCCCAACAAAAATACGGTCCAGGCGGCGCGCCCGGCTTTGGGGTCTAAACCCATCATGTTTATATAAGATACCCCGCCCATGATGGCGGATCCTAACGCCCTAATGCTTTTGGGTGGGTCCGCCGATATAGAAGCTGGATGGTTTTGCGTCTCGCCAAACTCGCTGCCCGGCTGATTGCCACCGTAATTGCGGCCGGCTTGCTGGGTGGAATGCTTGTCCGGTTCGCGCCGGCGTATGGGGTGAGCGAAGCCGAACTGGATCCGCGCTTCAGCCGCGAGGTACGGGCGCTGGGCGCGGCACAACCCAGCATATGGGAATTTTACGGTGAATATGCGCGCGGGTTGTTGAAAGGTGATTTGGGCGTATCGCAATCCCTGCAACGGCCGATTGCCGTTCTTTTACGCGAGCGGCTGCCGGTGTCGCTTCGCAGCCTGGGCTGGGGCTCGGCGGCGGGGATCGGGGCGGGACTGGGGCTCGCGATGCTCGTGATCACGTTCCGGTGGCCGGGCATTGGTGCTCTGCCCGCGATGGCCAGCACGGTCTTGCTGTCGATCCCTTCCGCCGCTTTGGCTTTATTATTCCTGGTAGTTGGTTGGCCGCCATGGTTGGCGCTGGCTGCGCTCATGTTTCCACGCGTCTACCGTTACGGCTTGGCGGTGCTGCGCAAATCCGCCGCCGCTCCGCACGTCACCGCTGCGCGCGCGCGAGGCGTGTCTGGCTGGCGCATCCTAACCGCCCACATCGTGCCAGTAGCCGGACCCCAATTGTGGGCCGTGGCCGGAATGGCGATCAGCATCGGCTTCCCCGCCCTGGTTCCGATCGAGGCTGTGTCGGATTCGCCGGGCATTATGCAACTAGCCCTGAATGCCGCTCTCGCCCGCGATTTACCGCTACTCGTCGTGTTGACCACAGTGGCTGCGGCGGTGATTCTGTTGGGCAACGCCGGGGCGGATCTGAGCGCTGCTTCGGAAGGACACATCGAATGACGGCGCGAATTGCCGCGAGCTGGTGCGCGGGCTCAGTGCTGTGCATTCTGCTCGGCGTGGGAGTGTGTGCGCCGTGGATCGCTCCTCGCCCGTATGCGTCGCAGGACCGTGAGAATCCGCAGGTCCGGCCCTCGCGCGAGTATCTGTTGGGGACGGACGAGCTCGGCCGGGACCGGTTCAGCCGCCTGATTTATGGAACCAGAGTGTCGCTACTGCTTGCCCCGGCGGCCGCGCTGATGTCTGTCGCCATTGCCGCCATCGTGGGCGGAGCGGCGGCTCTATCGGGGCGATGGGTCCGCCGCGGCTTGATCGCCGTCACCGATTTACTGCTCGCCCTGCCCACAATACTGATACTGCTCACGGTGCGGGCGATGCTGCCGCTAAACGTGTCCGCTTGGACTTCCATCGTGATTACGTCCACTTTGCTGGGCGCGCTGAACTGGCCGGCGGCGGCGCGGGTCGTCCGGGCGGGAACAGAATCGGTGATCCACGCCGGGTTCGTTTTGCAGGCTCGCGCGGCGGGCGTTTCTGACTTCCGCATCTACATCCGGCAGTTATTTCCGAACCTTCGTCCCGTTCTGACCGCGCAGTTTTGGATTCTGGTCCCCGCATTCATACTTACCGAAGCCAATCTCAGCCTCCTGGGCCTGGGCGTATCCGAGCCGATGCCGTCCTGGGGCAATATGCTCCGTGAATTGGAGAACTACTCGGCGATACCGGAACGCCCGTGGGTTCTCGCACCTTTGGCCGTACTCATGATCGCGATTCTTTGCTTGTACACGGTGCTTCCTCAGCGGGAGGAGACGTGAGACGCGCCGCGACTGCGGGCCGCGTCATCGCCGGATGTTTACTTGCCTGCACATTGGCTGCCGCCGCCAAGATTGGAGGGCCGACGCCTTCCGGGGGAGTGCTTCGGCTGGTTATCCGGGCCGAACCCAAAACTCTGGACCCGCACATCGTCGTTGACGAGGCATCCGAGACCGTCCAGTATCTGACCGCTGGTGTGCTGATCCGGCAAAATCGACTCACTCAGCAACTCGAGCCGGCTCTCGCCGAGAGTTGGAAGGTGCTCGACGGACGGCGCGCCATCGAATTCCACCTCAGGACGGAGATCGCGTTCTCCGATGGGACCCCGTTCACCGCCGAAGATGTCGCTTACACCATGCGCCGCATCGCCGACCCGGCTCTGCACAGTCCGTATGCCGAGACGCTGAAATCGCAACCCGGGGGGATTACCGCTGTCGTGCGATCCCCCTCCGTCGTGATCGTGCGCGTTCCGGGGCCGGTCGCAAACCTCCCCGAGCTCTTCGACCAGATCTCGATCGTGTCGTCGAAGTCGCCGAAGAAGTACGCGGCCACCTTGGGTCCATTTGAAATTTCGGAGTACAAGGCCGGCGCATACCTCATGCTGGAGCGCAATCCGCGATATTGGAAGAGAGATGCGATCGGAAGGCAGTTGCCGTACCTGGACGGCGTGCGTATCGATATTCAATCGAACCGGGAAACCGAGCTGTTGCGTTTCCGGCGCGGCGGACTGCACCTTCTGAATGGACTCGATCCGGAAAGCTTCGATCGGCTCGCGACTGAAATGCCGGGCGCGGTCCGCGATTTGGGCCCCGCGATGGACTCCGAGCAATTGTGGTTCAACCAAGTGAAAGCGTCGCCGATACCGGCCTACAAGCGCGAGTGGTTTGAAAACACCGCATTCCGCCAGGCGATTTCGGGCGCCATCAACCGTGCCGATCTGTGCCGCCTGGTGTATCGCGGCCATGCCATTGCCGCGGCCGGCCCCGTGTCGCCTGCCAACCGCGCTTGGGTGAACACGCGGCTGAAACCTGCGGTTTACTCCCCGTCGGCCTCTCTGGCACTGTTGTCGCGGTCTGGCTTTCATCTGCGTAACGGAGTTCTGCTCGATCGGGCCGGCCGCCCCGTTGAATTTTCCGTCATCACCAATGCGGGCAGCAAGTCGCGGGAGCGCATGGCCGCTCTCATCCAGCAGGATCTGGCCAAGATCGGCATCCGGTTGAATGTGGTTCCCATGGATCTGCCTTCTCTGATTGAGCGCATCTCGCGCACCTTCGAATATGAGGCGTGTCTGTTGGGGCAGAATCTGGACATCGATCCCAACGGGGTGCTGAACGTATGGCGCAGCTCGGCCCCGAATCATCAATGGAACCCGAATCAGAAATCTCCCCAAACGGCGTGGGAAGCGGAGATCGACCGGCTGATGGACCAGCAGGCAGCGGCGAGCAGTCCGGCGAAGCGCAAAGCCGCTTTCGATCGGGTTCAGGAAATCGCCGCCGAACAGCAGCCGTTCATTTTCCTGGTTCACAAGAATGCGCTGGTGGGCATTTCGCCGAATGTGCTGAACACCAAGCCCGCCGTGCTCCGTCCGCAAACTTTCTGGAATGTCGACACACTCGCTGTTATCGCTCCATCGAGCCGTTGAGGGCAGTGAGGCGCTGCTGCGCGCCTCGATCGACCTGGATTACCCGAACCGGAAAGGCGTGCTGCGCCAGGTTGCGTTTGAGATCGCGCCGGGCGAGGTGCTGGGACTGATCGGCGAAAGCGGTTCGGGTAAGAGCAGCGTGGCGCTATCTATTCTGCGGCTTCTACGGCAACGGGATGTCCGGCTGAGCGGATCGATTCAGTTCGGCGGCCGCGAATTGCTGTCGCTACGCGAAAGGGAGATGCGTAAGCTGCGCGGGCGCGAGATCAGCCTCGTGCTCCAGAGTCCGTTGGCCTCTCTGAATCCCATGCTCACCACGGGAGCGCAATTAAGGGAGGCGTGGCGCGCTCACCGTTACACGTCGCGTGAGCAGGCCGAATCGGAGATCGCCCGGGTTCTGGAACTAGTACGGTTACCCACGGCAGCCGATTTCCTCCGCCTCTATCCGCGCCAGTTGAGCGTTGGATTGGCGCAGCGAGTGCTGATTGCTATGGCGATCCTCCATAGGCCGAAGCTGCTGATCGCCGACGAGCCGACGAGCGCGCTAGACGCCATTACGGCCTCTGAAATCCTGAAGCTATTCGTCCAATTGAATCGCGAACTCGGCATGGCTATCCTGTTCATCTCGCACGACCTGCTTTCGGTTGCCTCACTGTGCGGCCGAGTGGCGATCATGCGCGCGGGTCAAATTGTCGAGTGCGCCAGGGCCGGAGACATTTTCAGGAATCCGCGGCACGAATATACTCGTGCTCTGGTCGAGGCGATGCCAAAGCTACCCCGCGATTTCACCGCGCAGGAGGCGGCGGAGAACGGCGGATTCGAGGATCGATTGGCCGCGCTGCAACTCCTCGATTCCGGCCAACCTCTCTGAACGCGCGGTCGACTCCGGCTACGATTCTGTTTCGGCGACGAAGCGCTCCACCGCGATCGAATAGATGGCGGGCTTGCCGTGCCGGTCGCTTTGAAACAGGATCCGTTGACTGTTGGGCGTGAACGCGATCGCCAGATTCCGGGCATCGCGCACGCCGTGTTCACACAGGGTCATTTCCCGGCGCACAGACCGCACCAGAATCAAAATGAACGGAGAGGCCAGGCTGCCACTCGCACCGGCGAACACCGACGCGTCGGCATTCGGGGCGAACTGGACGAATTGCGACGTTTTCGCCACGGCCTTATCCTGCCCTGTCTTCAACACGTACTCGCGAAGCGTGTTCCGTTCGCCCGGCGCCGCGGGAATGTTCAGATACAGCAGCGAGGCGCCATTTGCCGACCAGTATTGCGTGCCGGTTCGCCCCGGCGCCAGTGCGAGAACCTGCTCGGCACTGCGCGTGGTGCGAAACCGAATCGAATCCCCACGGCGGTACGCGATGCCTCCGCCCGGCCGTGGCACGACATCCCAAATCGGGTCCTCGCTCTCCCCCAGATC
>JBBQGC010000040.1:0-50984 GCA_038322705.1 Bryobacterales bacterium
GCCTAGCGCGAAAAGGGTACCAACGCCGCCGGCCTCCCACTCACACGGTTCATGCAGTAGCGCCTATCTGCGCGCTCGCCGGGCCCGCTCTCGTCTCGAGGACTGCGCGGTAAACCGTTTCACAATCTTACTGTATCTGGAAAATTGAGCGGGTTCCGACGAGTAGCAGCTTCGTGGAGAAGGGTGGTCGCTGGACCACCCTCGAAAAAATAGACGAGTCTACTTCTTTGTCGCGGGCGGGACGGCAGAGCTGGGCTTCGGCGTCGTTACTGCCGGCGCGGGCCTCGTCGGAGCAGGCCTGGCGGGCGTCGCGGTTGCCGGTCCCGTGCCCGTTCCTGCGCCCGGAGTGCCCGTCGCGGGCCTCGCGGCCGGAGCGGCGGTGGTCCCCGGGATCGTGTTCTTGTCGTACAGGTCCACGATATCCTTGGTCACTTCGATCGCAGTCGAGGCATACAGCACCGGCGTCTGCGGATTGCTGACATCCAAAATCAAGGCAAAGCCGTTGTCTTTGGCATACTTGTCGATCACAACCATAATCTTCTGCCCAAGCTCTTCCAAAACCTTACGCTGGTCCTGATCCCACTCAGCCTGCGCGTCTTCCAAATCGCGGTTGAACGCTTTCGTCTTTACGTCGATATTGCGGACCAGTTCCTGCTTGGCTGACTCAGCCATCGCATTGCCGCCGCGGTTCAACGAGTCCTGCAATTGCCGGATATCGGCCTGCCGTTTCTCGAACTC
Source organism: Bryobacterales bacterium (assembly GCA_038322705.1). Lineage (GTDB taxonomy): Bacteria > Acidobacteriota > Terriglobia > Bryobacterales > Bryobacteraceae > TMP-7. The sequence goes on from JBBQGC010000040.1 coordinate 739, forward strand.
CTTGGCCTTCGGGGCGCGCCGCGTCTCGAGTTCCTGCGCGGCCTTCTGGCCATCCCTGGTGCTGACAAGCGCGCTCTGAATATTGATCACGCCCACTTTGGTGGGTGCGGATTGCCCAAAGGCAGCGGCGCTCATGGCCGCTGCGGTACACATCAACAACTGTCTAGTCAAATTCAACTCCTAACCCTTTCTAGTTCACTACAAGTTCGCTGTCCGCCACACCTCAGAACGTGCGTCCGATGGAAAAACGGAACGTGGAAGCCTTCTCGTAAAATGGCGATGCCTGGCCGAATTGAGAGACTGCGGCTCCGAACGTGGCTGCATTCGGGAAAGTGGACCGGTCCGCCACGATCGGTGGCTGCAGCACCGTGTGCACCCTATTCGGATTGTACGCCCAATAGATTCGGAAAGGCGCGTTTACAACCGGCATGAGAACCTGCAACTCCAACCCCGTCGATGACCGGATCGCTTGAGTCCCACGCGCGATCACCGCCTTGCCGCTGAAGCTCGCTTCCGGAAAGAACGAATTCAGTTGCGTGATGCGGTCCGGATTCAAACGCAATTGACTGCTTTGAGTCAACCGGTTGACTCCGGCGTCGCCGAATATTGCCAGCGTCACCGGTCCGACGATCGGAATCCGATATTCAAAATTGGTCACCAGCGCCGTGTCGCCGCCGGGCGCGACAAACTGATACACCGGTATGGATTGGGTCACGTTCTGCAGCGTGAGGCTGCCATCCGGGTTTACGGCCTTCTGCACGCGCTGCGATCCGTCGGCGTTCAACACGTTCACATTCGCCTGGCTCGGTATATAAGCAAACGGGCTGATGCCCCAGATCTCGAATCCGCGGATGTCGTTCTCGCCGCCCATGTAGAAGCGGCTGAACGGAGGAGCCACTTTGCCGCCGAAGCCGGAGATGAAGCGCCCGCTGAAGTGCATTCCGATCACGTGTCCCTTTTTGAATCCGCTGCGGAAATAGGCGGCGTCAATTACCGGCTCAATCGTGTTTACGTTGCCGCCCAGGATGCTTCCCGAGAACACCGTCGTCACCGACAGCCGCCTTCCGGCCGTAGGCGTAATGGGATGGTTCACCGTGTTGTAGTTATACGACGGAATGATCTGGCTTGTCTTGATTCCGTTCAGAGCGTTCGGTCCGCCGACGTTCTGGAAGTACAGATAATCGAAATACGTCTTAGCCGCATCCGTCAACGTGCGGATGTCCTGAATGTTGTAGCCGTAAGTCAGGCCGAGGCGCGCGAAGCTGCGCTTCAACGGGTAGTTCAGGAACGTCGTGAAGCCGCGGCTGTTTGAAACATAATTCAACAGATTGTTCGAACCGAGAGTGTTGAAGATCGGAATCAGGTTGCGCCCCGATAACAGCGACACCTCGCGTCCCTGGTCGTAATTGAACCGCGTGGTGAATACGGTGAAGCCCACCTGCATGGGCCGGTCCAGGAAGTACGGCTCGGTGAATCCGAACTCCACTTGGCGAATACGATCGCCAAGCTGGCTCGATAGGCTCAGCGTCTCGCCCAGTCCGAGGAAGTTATTCGTCGCGTACGAGAATCCGATAAAGCTGCCCGCGATTCCCGAGACGCCCCCGTTCAACTGCACGGAATTTTTGCCGCGCTCTTTCACCTTGAGCGTGATGTCGACGGTGTTTGTCTTCGTGTCGCTCTTGATGTCGGCAGCTTCGTTTTCCTTCAGTACCTCGAAGTAACCCAACTGATTCAGGCGCAGTATGCTCAACTCCCAAAGGCGGCTGTTGAACATATCGCCCTCGTCGATCAGCAGCTCGCGCCGGATCACTTTGTCGCGCGTCGTGGTGTTGCCCGCGAAATCGATGCGCCGCACGAAGAACTGCTTGCCTTCGTCGAACGCCAGAGTCAAGTCGATCTTGTCCGTGTTGGGCTGCGGCTCAAATCCGGGCTCGGCAACGAAGTTCATGTAGCCGAACTCGCCGTACAACTTGCGCAGGCTCTCCAGGCCCTTGCGCAGTTTCGCCGTCGAGAAAACGTCGCCCTCTTTCATCTGGAACAGCGGGACCATCAACGTCTCAGGCGTCTTGAACAGCTTCACGCCCTGGAATGTGATCTTGTTCAGGTGATACAGACGGCCCTCGTCCACCGTGATGCTGAGGTCGGCGGCTTTACCCGGCTTGTTCGGCTTCAGGAGCGGAATGTGGAACCCGTTCCCGCCGGTATCGCGGATGGTTACCGAATGGTCGATAACCTTAGCCATGAAGTAGCCATGTTCCATGTAGAACTGGCGGATGCGCTCCTGGTCTTCTTCAAGCTTCGTGGAATCGTAGGACTTCGCGAACAGGTCTTCGAAAAAGATCGAGTACGGGATACCTACCGGACGCAGGTTCTTCATAGCGCGCCGCACGATGCGGTCGTTGAATACCTTGTTACCTTCGAGGTCAATCAGGCCAACTTTGACTTTGGGGCCCTCGTCGATCTTGAAAACTACTTCGAGCGATGACGGGGGCAACTGCCGGATTTGCGGCTCGACCTTGGCGAACTGCCGGCCGCGCTCGGACAGAAAATCCTGCAGAACGTTCTTGGCGCGCTGGACCTTGTTGGGGTCGTATTGTGTTTCCACCGACAGGCCCACTTTGCGATCTTTGAATCGGTCGAGAATCTCCGAGACAGTGATCGACTTGTTGCCTTCGTACTTGATGGTCCGCACCACGCGCCGCTCCACCAGCACGAAGTTGATAATCCATCCGGTCTGGCCGGCTTCGCGTTCGATTCGCAGATCGTCGAACCGGCCGGTGTTCCAAAGCGCCATGAAGTCGCGGCGCAATGTGTCTTCGTCGTACTTATCGCCCTTCTTGGTGATGATCAGGGCTTTCAGGGTGTCTTGCGGAACTCGCCGCGAGCCGCGGAATACGATGGCCTCGATCACGTCATCGGCTGGAGCGCCCGGTTGGGCACGGGTGACAGCGGGAGTTTGCGTGGGCTTGGGAGCCTGCGGTTTGGGCGGCTCCGCGGACTCCGGAACGGTCTCGAACGGACTAGCGGGTTTAGGGGTCTGCGGTTTCGGCGCCTGGGCCGATGGAGCGTTCGGGTTGGGCTGCTGGGGCGCTGCGGGAGGCGCCTGCGGAGGCGGGGCCTGGGCGCGCAATGCCGGCGGCATCGAACACGCGCCGGCAACGCAGAGCAGACACACCCGAACAGCATGCAGGCGTAGCCGCCTGTGAAACGTCATTCTGAAACTAATTCCTTTCTACTCTGCGCTTAGAACGTCCAGACGTACACGTAACGTACCTGGTTCCACAAGGCCATCCCGCGCAGTTGCCTGAAGCTTCTATTCTAGCGAAAACGCGGTAACCGGCGAAGCGTTGTGTGCCCAGTCCGCTACAGTGTGCGTTCCTGGCTGTTTGGACCGGCGATATCTCCAGAGATTTGCGTATGAAAAGCGCCATCCGGGACTGGTTCTTGCACTCCGAGTTCCGCGCCCGGCCGGCCGATTCCCGACAGGCATGCTCCATAAACCATATGCGCCGCCATGGCCGCGGCGCGTGGCAGGTAGACCAACACGGCGGGCGCTGCGGCCCTGTAATACCATTCCGAAGCGAAAAAGACGCCGCCGCCCCATGCCAGCCCCAGAAGAAATATGCGCCGCAACCCGCCGTAGCGGCCAAACACAAAACCAAACACCGCACCCGCCAAGGACGCCACCATCAACTGGAAAGCGATGCCCGAGATCGTGGGCCAGCCTGGTCCCGCCCCGACCCCACGCACGCCATAGAACTGCGAGGCCAGCAAATTCGGATAGCTCCACCACCCGCGCCGGTCGAGCATCGAGACCAGCGCCATGACTCCGACCAGCGCGATGCCGCCAAACATTCCAGCCTGGAGTCCAACAAGACTGCGTTCGAGCTTGGCGGAAGTCATCGGGAGGCAGGGACCGCCGTGCCATGCGGCTGAAGCGTGTATTAACGCCTATGCTAACACGCGCGTGGGCCGGGTCCCGCCCGGATCGCGCGCAGGCCCTGGAACTGCGATGCGCGCAAATTCGAATACCCGCGCCGGTCGAACATTCGAGAGCAGCGTGATGGTACCAACCCCGCCCCTCCCACGCGACGCCGTGGAACTGCGACGCCAACCAGTTCGGATACCTGCGCCGGTCGATCATCGAGAGCAGCGCCATGATACCAACCCCGCCCCGAATCGCGCGCAGGCCCTGGAACTGCTATGCGCGCAAATTCGAACACCCGCGCCGGTCGAGCATCGAGAGTCCGATACCAACCCGCGCAATGCCGCCATGTTTCCTGCAAACGTGGATTCCGGTCCCCCTCGCACGCGACGCCGTGGGACTGCGACGCCAACCAGTTCGGATACCCGCGCCAGTCGAGCATTCGAGAGCAGCGTCATACCGGCCCCGCCCCGATCGCGCGCAGGCATGGAACGGCGATGGAGCAGATTCGAACACCCGCGCCGGTCGAGCATCGAGAGCAGAGTCCGATACCAACCAGCGCGATGCCGATATCTTTCCCGCAAACGTGAGTTCCGCTCCCCCTCGCACGCGACGCAGTGGAACTGCAACGCTAACAAAATTCGGATACCCGCGCCCGTCGCGCATCGAGAGCAGCGTCATGATACCAACCCGCGCAATGCCGCTATGTTTTCCGCAACGTGAATTCCGTCCCGCCCCATCGCACGCGACGGCAGTGGAACGGCGATGCGAGCAAATTCGAACGCCCGCGCCGGTCGAGCCGCGATGCCGCCATGTTTCCCGCAAACGTGAATTCCGGTCCCGCCCCTCGCACGCCACGGCAGTGGAACCGCGACGCCAACCAGTTCGGATACCCGCGCCGGTCGAGTTCGACAGACCATGTGGAAAGAACGTGAAGTATTTCGAACGTTGCGTACGGATTCGGAATCAACACTCAGTGACGCCATTTCCTATGGAGAACTGGACGACCTCGCGGATCATAGCAAATGTCTCGCCAGCCCCCGGTGGTCGCGACCGCTGTGTGTGATTGGTAATATGGGTCCTCGATGCGCTCCATGAAACGACGGGTGGTGATCACGGGCATCGGCGCCGTCAGTCCGAACGGCATCGGCCGCGAGGAGTTTTGGTCCGCCACGCGCGCCGGGCGTAGCGGGATCGGTCCGATACGCCGGTTCGATACCGAGGATTTTGGGGTGCGCATCGCGGGCGAGGTGACTGGCTTCGACGAGAGCCTGTACGTCACGCCTAAGGACCGCCCCCACGTGTCGCGCGTCGTGCCGCTCTCGATCGGCGCCGCCCAGGAAGCTCTCGAGGACGCCCGCATCGACTACGCCGCCATGAATCGCGAAGAACTGCGCAGGATCGGGGTCATCCTCGGTTCCGGCGGCGGGAGCGTGGAGTTCACAGAAGAGCAGTACCGTCTGTTTCACACCGGCAACTGGCGCCAGTGCAGTGTCTATGTCGTGCCCAGTTCGACCATCGGCACACTGGCCAGCGAAATCTCGATGCGCTTCGGCTTTCGCGGCTTCAGTCACGTGGTCTCGACCGGATGCACTTCCTCCACCGACGCCATCGGATACGCGGCGCGTCAAATTCAAGCAGGCGCTCTCGATTGCGTGGTCGCGGGCGGGGCCGATGCTCCCATCGCACCGCTCATCATGCGGGGCTTCATGGCGATGCGCATTCTCTCAACCCGTTGGAACGATCAGCCGGAGCGCGCCTCGCGCCCGTTCTCACGCGATCGCGACGGGTTCGTGCTGGGCGAAGGAGCGTGGTTCTTCGTGATGGAAGAGCTGGAACGGGCCCGCGCGCGAGGCGCCCACATCTACGGCGAGATCTCCGGCTACGCCTCCACGTGCGAAGCCTTTCATCGCGTACGGCTGGAGGAGTGCGGCGAAGAACCCGCGCGGGCGATGTCGGAGGCGATGCAGGAGGCCGGGATCCCGCCGTCGGAGGTCGGCTACGTCAGCTACCACGGCACGTCGACGGAGCTGAACGATCGCATCGAAACCCGTGCGATGAAACTCGCGTTCGGCAAGGACGCCTATGACACGCCCGGTTCCGCGCTGAAGAGCCTGATCGGCCATCCGCAAGGCGCATGCGGGGCCGCGGGTGTCGCGGCGACGCTGCTTGCAATGCGCGATAACGTTCTGCCGCCGACCGCCAACCTGGACACGCCCGATCCGGAATGCGATCTAGACTATGTCCCCGACACAGGCCGCACGGCGAAGTTCGAGCACGCAGTCGCCAACTGCATCGCGTTTGGAAGCAAAAATTCAGCGCTGGTGTTGAGCCGGGTCTGAAGTTGGGAGTTGGCAGTTGTCAGTTGCCAGTTGTCAGCCCAGCCGCCGGCGCCGCCGGATTGAACAACCTGTGACTTTGCCGGAACGTACCCGAGCACGACACATACGTCGACTTCTGACTTCCTCGACTTCCCCGCTACACGACCTTCGTTTCCAACTCCGGCTCCGCCGCTTCGGTGTGCTCCTCGCGCGGCGTGTAGTAGGAGTGGTAATACGTGTACTTGCTGTACAGTTCGCCGCGGCGTGCGCCGTTCACCACGATTCCCAGTACGTTGTTCTCGCAAAGCGACTGCATGGCTCGCGTGATCGCGTCGATCGTCGTTGTGCCGATGCGAACCACCAGAATCGTGCCATGACACATCGTCGCCAGCAGGTTGGCGTCGGCCGCGAATAGCAGCGGCGGCGTGTCGAGGATCACCCAGTCAAACAGCGAGGGAAGCTGATCGAGCATCTGCTTCACCTCGGGCAGGTTCAACAATTCGAGCGGGTTCATCACCGCTTCGCCGGCCGGCAGAACGTAGAGGTTCGTGCCCGCCATGCGCCGAATCGCAGCGGTGAGCGGAATTTTGCCCAGCAGATAGTCCGTGATACCCGGCGTGCGGTCGAGCTGCATCAGGTTATGCACGATGGGCCGCCGGAAATCGAAGTCCGCAATCAACACGCGCTTGCCGGCCAACTGCGATTGCGTCAACGCCAGGTTCATCGCCGCGAACGACTTGCCTTCAGCCGGCGATGCGCTGGTCACCACCACGGTGTGAATCGGCTGCAGCGTCTGCATGTGATTCAGGCGCGTGCGCAACGTGCGAAACTCCTCGGTTGGAGCTTCATGGGGCCGCGTCGGGTCGATCAGCAGGCTCTCCTGCGAGGGTTGGAACGGCGCCTCGGCGACCTTGTCCAGGTCCTCCATGAACGGCAGCATGTGGTCCACCGGAGCGGGGCGTTCGTAGATGATATTCCGCGGTGCGCGCGGCGCCTGTACCTCCGGTGCGCTCACCGGCGGGTTCGTTTCAGCGGCCTTTCTCAGTGCGTCGTGGACTCGGCTCATGTTCTTTGTAATCCTCTAATTCTTCGTAGCCATGTAATAAACAACCGAGCCCGACATCACGGCGATTCCCGTGAGACAAGCCACCGACCATGCAAACCAGGCGAATCGCTTGCGGCGCTTCACCACCAGATCGTTCTCAAGCAGCGGCACGCTCCCCAGGATTGGGAGCTTGGTATAGGCGCGAACATCTTTCAGATTTTTGAGAGACGTGTCCTTCATCTCACGCGCCCCCGCAAACAGGATGCCGGCAATGAGGCCGAGAGCAGCCCCGATTCCGACGATCATCGGACGCTTCGGCTGAGTCGGCGTGAAGGGCAGCGACGGCGGGTCGAGCTGCTCCAGATTCTCGCCGACCTTGCGGTTCTCCATGTCCTCGGCGAGCTTCGCGCGGCTCCATTTGACGTCCAGCTCCGCAAACTTCTGACGCGCCATCTCGCGGTCGCGGCTCAGCTCGGCGAAGGTCTTCTCGCTCATCGGAATCCCTTTCAACTGCGATTCCACCTGGTTGGCCGAACCATTCGCCTTCGACAGTTCCTTGCGATACTCCTCCGCCTCCAGGTTCTTTGCCTCGATCTGGCTGCGGATCTGCTGAGTCGCGCTCTCTAAATCCCGGCTCTCCCGCACCATCTGCGGGTTGGTTCCGCGCGGCGAAATATCCGGCTTCTTGGAATCCTCTTCCTTGGCGATCTGTTCCTTCCGCTTCTTCGCGCTGTTCAGCATGGTGATCGCGCGCTGAACGTCGGGGTACGTGTCTTTGTACTGTTCACGAAGCGAGGCCAGTTGCGTTTCATAGGACCGGACTTCGCGGTCCGCCTCGGCCAGGCGCTCGTTCTTCTGAACCGACTCGACCGGAGCTTGCGCGTCCTTGGCCAGGGAACTCAAGCGGCTGCGGTAGATGCTCAACTGGCTCTCCAACATTAGCTTTTCCTGCCCCACGCGGCTTAGCGCGCCGTTCAGCCCGGTGATGCGCGATTGCACCGCGTTCAACTGCTGGAAGTTCTGTTGCATCTCATCCGGCAGCCGGCCCCGGTTCGCCTCGCGGAAATGAGCCATCTTATCCTCAATCTGGTCCAGTTCCTTCTTGGCGGAATCCCACTGGTCTTTCAAAAGGGATGTCGTGCTGATGCTCGAACTGTGGCGCTCACGCAGGTTCGTGTCGATGAACTTGCTCACCAGATCGTTCACCACCTTCTGCGCCTTGTACCGGTCAGTGTAGGCAAAGGCGATTTCAAAGGCGGGAACGCGGTCCCTGGCAGTGCTGGAGACGCTAACGATGTTGCCGATCCTGATGTCCTTGCGCATGTTCTCGATGATGTCTTCCATCGGAAGGCGCTGGCGATCGCGCGGATACAACTCGTATTGCGTAATGATCGATGTCAAGACAGGCCGGCTGACGACGGTTTGCGTGATGGCCGCAATCCGGTCCGACATCATCGCATTCACGTTCGATTGGACGTAGGCCTCCGGCACCACTTGCGGCGTCACCTTGATACTGCCCCTCGAAACGTAGGTATCGGGCCAAAGAAACGCGCTCACTACCGAGATGACAATGCCCGCGAATAGCGGACCGAAGATCCAACCTTTATGACGGCGAGCGATGTCGATGTAATCTTCCACGTCGAGTGCGCGCCGCGGAACGTTAAATGCGTCTTGAACCTGCATGTGAATCTCTTATGGGTAACTAATCTACGGAACGATAATATGATCGCCGTTTTCGAGCAGGATGTTCTGCTCCATCTTCTTGCCCTTGATGACTTCGTTGTAATTGAAGCGGATGCGCTGACCTTTGCGCAGAATGAAAATCTTCTTGGTATTTGCGAAATCGCGGAACCCTCCCGCGCTGCTCAGCGCCTCCAGCACATGCGTAGGCACCACCAAGGGTGCCGATCCTGGCCGGTTCACCTCGCCCGTGATGTAGTATTTCTTGCTGTTCACGCTGAGCACGGACACAATCACCTGGGGCGTATTCAAGTATTCAGCCAGCGCCTTGGTCAAGCTCTTGGTCAGCTCATCGGGCGTGAGACCCGTAGCCTGCACATCGCCGATCAACGGCATAGTGATCCGTCCGTCGGGGCGAACAATCGCCTGACGCGAGAAATCTGGCTGCCGCCACACCTGAATATATAGGATGTCTTCAGCGCCAATCTGAAATGTCGTTGGGTCCACCCCGACGGGTGTCTTGGTCTCGTCGCCCGGCTTGAGCGGGGTCACGTCGGCCGGCTTCACGGGCTCCGGCTTCGGCGGCTCGGCCTGTCGTGGGGCCTGGGCCATGAGCCCGGACGCCAGCAGTAGACACAAACTGAATATACGGATACGGGGGGTGTTCACAATTACTCCATGCCGGTCGTAGCCAGCCGGCAATGCGCTATGCTCCCTTATTTTACAACGGCGATCCGCGCAGCGCCCAACAGCACGCGCCGGGACACGGAGACTCCGGCCCCGAGTGACAATGCGAATCGCTCTCTCTATCCTATATAGGTATCCGAGCAATACATTCCTCTCTTGTTCTTATCGGCGCAGCAATGAACTATTTTTTAGCGAAATCCGAACCCGGCTCCTATTCGATCGGCGATCTCAAGCGTGACGGCAGCACCGCTTGGGACGGGGTCACCAACCCGCAGGCGGTCCGGACCATCCGCGCCATGCATCCCGGTGATATCGTCCTGATTTATCACAGCGGCAAGGAGACGGCCATCGCCGGATTCGCGCGCGTCACATCGGAGCCACGCGACGACCCCAGGAATCCGAAGTCGGCCGTCATCGAACTGGCCTATGGTGGACGGGTGACGCCGCCCGTCACGCTGGCCGAGATCAAAGCTTCCGGCCAGTTCGCCGATTGGGCGCTCGTACGCCAGCCACGCCTGTCCACCATGGCCGTGCCCGATGCGTTCATCTCCTGGTTGAAACAACGGACGCCGCTGGCCTGAAAAGGTCAGAGAAGATCGCCGCCGGGGCGCTCGCGCATTTCGGACGCTTCGATACGCGGGTGAATGACGCGCCGCGGCTCGGTTTACGGACGAATTCTCGAAGTGCCCTAGCCGAAGTGCTTGGCGAAGGCGCGGCGGAGCCCTGCGCTGCCGTTGCCTTCCACAGCCGCCCGGATGCGGTCCTGCAAACCTTCATCCGGCCGGACCGTCGCCAGCGCATCCAAAGCGCCGCTCGATCCTCCCTCTATCGCGTCGAGCAGGAACGCGATCCCTTCCGGCAACCGGCTCAGCGCGATTGCAGTTAGCACTGTCCCCTTCACACCCGGATCCACTTCGCGCGCACTATGTTCGATCAATACCTGAAGCGCGCGGGCATCGTGCATTGCCCCCAGCGCAAGCGCCGCCTCCTCCGCCGCTGGACCGCCCTGTTCCAACATCCGTGTCACGAACCCAATCGCCGCGCCGCCTTCGATCGCCAGCACGGCCGATAGGCACGCGCCCACGACCTCGGGCTCGGCATCGCCCACCAGAGCGCGCAATCGCAGGAGCAGCGCTGCCTCGGTACGCTCGATCCGGCCCACCGCGCGCGCTGCCTCGACGCGCACCATCTTCTCAGGATCGGCCAGCAATTCGAGCAGATGCGACAGCACCACAAGATCGCTGATCGAGCGGCACTGCGATAAGCCCAGCGCGGATTGCGCTCGCATGCCGCCCGCCGTGTCTTGAGAGCCGCCCCAAACCCCTTCGAGCTGAACGTACCGCAGCCCGCGCAGGAACGGGGCCGGATCGTCATGCCCCAACTCGCACAAAGCCTCGACAATCGCCGCCTTGGCCCAGCACTGTGGATCGGTCTTCACCGGGTCCTGATAGAAGCACTTGAGCGCAGTGAGCAGGTCGGGAATCAACTGGTTCAGTCCGTGCTCGCGCGCGATCTTCGCGGCTTTGGCGACGAGATAGTTGCTCTTGTTGGTGAGCGCCTTTGCCAGCGCCGGAACAGTCGCCGCATCTACCGCCCCGCTGCGCACCGCCTCCAGAGCCGCCATGTCGCGTTCGAACTTCGCATTCGACATTCGCCTCAGTCCTCAGTCGCAGCCATCAGCGCCAGTTCCGTCCGTCGCATCTCTTCGAATTGAAGAATCGCCCCGGCATCCCTGGCGAAGAGTTCCTGCGCATAGAACTCCAGCGATGGAACCTGTCCATCAATTCCGCGAACGCCGTCATCCCGTTTAGCTGCGGTGGCCAGCGCTCGCGCCAGCTTCAGCCAGGTATTGCCGCATCGTCCTGGCGTAATGCGGAAACGCAATCTCCGGCTCATCGATGTCAGGGTGCCACCGCTTCTCCCACTCGAAGCAGTAATAGCCCTTGTACCCGTTGGCGGCCAGCACCCGCACGGTCTCCTTTACCGGAATATCGCCCGTCCCGGTCAGCACGTAATGCCGGTCCTCCTTGCTCTTTCCAGGCACCGCCACCGAGTCTTTCAAATGCGTGTGCCGCGTGTATTTCCCGAGATGGGCGAAGGTGTCGGCCGGCTTCTCCCCTTCGACGCAGGTGTGGTGCGCGTCCCATAAGAAGGCGACGTTTTTCGACTTGGCGCCTTCGAGAATCGGGATCAGATCTTCCGCCCGCCGGAACTCGCCATGCGACTCGACAATCACCGTGACGCCCGCGCCCTTCGCATATTCGCCGAGCTCGTGGAGGCCGCTGCTGATCCGGTCGAAGGTCACCTGTTTATCCTCGCCCGCAACGAACTGATTCGGAAACACGCGCACGTAGGGAGCTTGCAACTGTTGGGCGAGGTCGATGAACCGCCGCGCCTCATCCATATGCCTGGCGCGTTTCGCCGGATCGGGTTCGTGCATCTGCGCGGAGGCGCCAAGATCCGAAATCTTGAGCCCCGCCGCGGACAGATCCTTCCGCGTACCCTGGAGCCGCGTTCCGCTGAATTCGGCGCATTTCGTCAAGTCCATCTGATCCTGTATGCCGCGCAATTCGAGCGCAGCGAAACCCCACTGCGAGGTGTTCTTGACGATCGTGTTCCAGTCCCACTTGGGACAGCCGAGAGTGGAGACGGCGATGGGCAGCTTGTCATTCGATTTCGGCAATAGCATGGCGGGAGCGGCCACAGCGGTGGCAGCGCTTCGGAACAGGTCGCGGCGCGTCATATAATTTGATCTTAATCCGTCCGCGAGGTAATATGCGGTCGAGGTGCGTCTCCGAATCCGAACCGGAACGCCAAATTGGTAGCTATACCGCATGTACCACTTTGCCAAAAGTGTTCGACTGGGTGACCCCGGCCGTCGCAATCGTGAAACGCTATTAAGCCCGCCGCGCGGCCCCGCTTTCACTCTAACGAACCGCCTCGTCGCCTTTCATGTCCAACCATTCCCGGAACAGGAAACTCTCCTACATCTGGAACGCCGGGGCTTGGAAAGCGTCGTCGTTCGGAGGTTGGTTGCGACAAGGCCCGATCAGGAAGCCAACTTCCGCGGCGCGAACTACGGCTGGCAGAAGTTCATCGGCGCCCTGGAACGAGTTGTCGCCGGCCTCGAATAACGCCCGGAATCGAAAGGACACTGGACCATGAAGACAAAGGCAATTGCTTACTGGGTTTCCACCATTGCCATCGCTTTCTTATTGCTGTCAGGTGGGATCATGCAGGTAATGCGATCACCTGCGGCCATCGCGGGAATCACGCGATTGGGATATCCGCTGCATTTCGCCGTACTCCTCGGTTTCTGGAAAATCCTCGGCGCGATCGTGATCCTGCTACCTGGGTTCGCCTTGGTCAAAGAGTGGGCGTACGCGGGCATGTTCATCGATTTGACGGGCGCCTCCTTCGCGCACACCGCCGCCGGAGACGGAGCTGGGAACATCATCGCGCCGCTGGTGTTCACGGCGGTCCTCATCGCCTCGTGGGCATTACGTCCCGCCGGGCGCACGCTGGCCCGAAGTTCGGCGGTATGGAGTACCGGCGAGCCCGCCTCGCGAAACGCAGGATTGGAGAGAATATGAAGCAGGCAAGCCGTCCCGATGGCGAGGCCGCGTCAGCGAACATCACCCGGCGCATTCAAGAGCTGGGCGATTGGAGAGGACAAACCCTCGCTCACGTCCGCCAGCTCATCCACGCTGCCGACCCCGATATCCAGGAGGAGTGGAAATGGATGGGAACCCCCGTCTGGTCCCATCACGGCGGCGTGTGCACAGGGGAAGCGTACAAGCAGGTCGTGAAGCTCACCTTCTTTCGCGGAGCCTCCCTCGAAGACCCGAAGAAGCTCTTCAATTCCAGCCTGGAAGGCAGCACGCGGCGCGCGATCGATCTCCGCGAAGGGGAGAAGATCGACGAGGCTGCCTTCCAGCAACTCATCCGCGCCGCGGTATCGGCCAACTCCGCAGCCCGCGCTCAACAGGCAGCCAGGAAGAAGTGACTCCGGCAGCCGCGCCCTCGCCAGATTTCGCTAGCCTGTGACTTCTCTCCGGAACGCTATCGGCGGCCTCTTGCTCGCAGCTCAGTGTAAGTAGGTAGCGCAGCCCCGGCCCCCCAAAGTCACAGGTTGTTCAGTCCGGCGGCGCTGGAGGCAGGGCTGACTCCTGACTTCCATATCCCGCAGGGATATCCAGGGCGAAGCCCTTGGCTAGTTAACTAAGGGCTGGCTTGCAACGGGCGGGAGACACTTTTTTTCTTCGCCGCCTTCTGCCCCCTGTCTAAAGCGTTGAGCGGCAACTCAGGCCGCGCGCTCACGTTCGAAGAACTGCGGGCCGTTCTCCCGGAAGTCGTCGAGCGACGGAAACTGCTTGTCGCTGGCGCTGGTGATCCGGGTACGATCCTTTTTCGTGATCCCGCTCTCGAAGTCCTGGTGCACCATCACGCCCTTGAACGGGATGCGCCGCCGTTGAAACTCCAGGCATGAAATGGTGGCCAGGCGCGCCTTGTCGTTGTCTTTTACTCCGAAGAGAAAGAGCGGACGGGGGCCGATATCGAACTGGTAATCCACCTCGTACTCATCGTGGTCCGGAATCGGCAACGTGTTCCGACGCGGGTTGTACTCGGCCAGTTTCTCCTCGACGAACTCAGCCAGTTGCTCGTAGAAAAGGTTCTGGATGACCTCCCGCTTGTAGTACTGCATGCTGGAGACCTTGGCTACCGTCTGCGCGAACTGAAGCAGCGCCGGGTATAGCCTTTCGGGTTCGGCCTCGATGTACAGACGCCCGTCCTGTTCCTGAATCCGGTTTTCCGACAAGATGCGATTGAAGATGCGTTGCTTGTTCTCGGTGTCCAGGTCGTACGTGTATGTGAGACGCATCAGCGTCAGCCCGTGGTCGCAGATCCGGACCTTGGAACCGTTCACGGGCTCATCGAGGAAAATGTCCACCATGTCGCCGTCTTCGTGAAACAACGGGGCCAGGACCTGCAACACGCCCGGACGGCGTTCCCGGAACGCCACGTGGCCGTTGAACTGTTGTTTCAGTAAATCCAAGCCGGTCATGGGGTTGGCTCCTCAATGGGGAAGGGCAAAATCCCCTGGGCGAGGTCCTCGAAATATGTCCTCGCGTCCGTGATGTTCGTAGCCCTCAGGAAATACTGTACCGCCTCTTCATAGGACGCAAAATCCCTGTTGATCGTCGCGGCCCTTTCCGGCCGCAGTCCAGCCTCGATCATCTCCGCACTGGCGCGGTGGACGTGGTAATCCCAATGCGGATGTTCTGGATCGAACGAGTCGTTGTAGCTGCCATGAGGCCCGTTGCAGCGTAGCAAGACCACTTCTCCGGACCCGTCCTTCGCCATGAACGCCAGGCCGATGGAGAAATTCTCCGGTAGGTCCTCGTTGCGCCTCATGAACACCCGGAATTCGAGCTTCTCATCGGTCGACTTCAACCGCATGTCGTTGCGGAAGTGCCCGCGGTCCAGTTTCATCTCTCGCTTCGGCGGTTCGGAAACCATCTTGGGGCAGGCAATGAGATCGTCGATTTCCTGCTGGGTGAACCGGCGTGGCGGCGTGGCCATCTCAGAGTCCTCCTCGGAAGGCGTGGTCGCGGTCAGTCAGTCCCTTTGTAGTGTGCTCTTCCCTCGGCATCAATTCACCTCTTTATACCAGCAGACTCACGTGATCGCCAGGGCCTTAGTCTCGCTGCCTCGCTGCGAAATGTAGTGGAGACCTTCGGGCTTTCACGAAGTTGCTGCCGTCCCGAAGCCAACGATGCTCACGCGGTCGCGGGCCAACAGAGAAAGGGCACAGAGGATCTCGATGCCGCCGGATGGGCACCACGAGCCCATCCGATCAGCACGGCTTCACCCGCGATCAGAAAGCGAAGCGGGCTCCGAACTGTACGCTGCGGGGTCCGTTGGCCGTGGCATTGAAAAGCCCGAAGTTCGCGTTTTGGATGTTCATCGTACTATTGTCCAGCGTGAACACAGGGTGATTGAAGGCGTTCTGCGCCTCGATTCGAACCTCCAGGAACTTTTTCTCGGTGAAGCGGAACTGCTTCATCAGTCCGAAGTCAGTCTGATTGAACCTGGGTTCGCGAAAGTTGGGCAGCACCGAAGGCGAAGTTCCGAAAACATACTGCGGCGTGGGTCTGAACGCCGCCGGATTGATGTAACGGCCCGTCTGCCCCTGCCCTACGTTGCCGATGGACTCGCCAAGGCCCGCTCCGAAGTAGCTCTGCCCCGTCAGAGTCGGCCGTTGTTTGCCATATCCGAGACCGCCGGTGAAGTTGTCCGACTGCTGGATCGTCAGCGGATATCCGGACTGGATGATCGTGAAGCCCGCGATTTTCCAGCCCCCGATGAATCGATCGAGGATCGCTCCGCCGCCATGCGGATCTCCGAGCCAACGCTTACCTTTTCCAACCGGGAGGTCATAAAGATAAGTGGCGACAAACTTCTGGGGAATGTCTTGAACGGAGACGCCTTTGATGTCGCGGAACGTCTTGCCGTCCTGAGGAAGCCCGTATGGCGTCCCGGCCTTGCTCGCGGTGTCCTCGATCAGTTTCGAGATGGTATCGGACAGCAGCACGCTCAGTCCATTGCTGTAGCGGCGTTCCACCGTGAACTCGCCGGCGAAATAGTGCGAGTTGCCGATCGGCTGCTGCAGGATCGAGGTCCCGCCCATCAGCCAGGGCGAAGGCAATAGCAGCAGCTTATAGGGGACGGTGGCCGCATTCATCTGCGTGGCGTTCTCCGGGATCGCTCCGGCGAACGGATTTGGAACATTCTTTTCCAACAATGTTCCGAGCGAAAGATATGCAGGATTCAGCGTATTCACCGAGGGGTTGCCGCCGACATACAGATGCACGCCCTTGTTTGCGACGAAGGTGCCCGTGAAGAGCCACGACTTAAGCTGGTGCTGAACTCCGGCATTGTAGTCGATTTCGTAAGCCGGCTTCATGTTGACAATGAAGCCCCGATTGAGATTGCCGACGTAGCGCTGGTACGTAGTGGCTGCATCGGTTGTGCCCACCAGGAGGCCGGCATTATTCGGGAACGGATTACCAAGCGTCGCGAGGTTGGTCTGACCGCCGTCCGTTGTGATGTTAGCGGTCCCGCGGGATTTGAAATATGCCGAACCCGCGTACGAGTCCGACCCCGACGCGTTGCCTGTGTAGCTTGCATACAGAATCCCGAAGCCTCCGCGGAATACGGTGTTCGGCGCAATCCGATAAGCGAGCCCGAACCGCGGCCCGAGGTTCAACGGGTGACTTTGCGTGTTGCCTCGGTCGGGGTATTGCGGCGTGTTCACCACTCCGATTCCGCCCACGAAAGGACCGGTGAGATTGGGCGCGGGAGAGCCGGCCGGAAGCAGCCCGCCGGCGATCGTGCTTAGCTGGAAATTGTACGCGGGGTTCACCTTGATGTAGGGGTTCACCGCCGAGGGGTCGTACGTCACCAGGCGGTTGTAGCGCTCGGTGATGGGAGCCTCGTATTCCCAACGCAAGCCAAGATTCAGCGTCAGGCGCCCATTCAACCGCCAGTCATCCTGAACAAAGGCTGCTTCGTTCCGCCAAGCGAGCGCATAAGCCTCGCGCCCACTGTCGAACGAGAAACTGTTGGGTATGCCGAGCAGGAATGACGCGAATCCCGAACCCTGGCCGGTGAGGGGGGCCTGCTGGTTCACCCCGGTCCACTGGCCGTTGAATACGCCACTGCCGGCGGGCGACCCGGGCTCAGAGTCGTTGAGATACGGCCGCCGCTCCTCGTAGCCGAACTTGAGTGTATGGCGCGACCAGACCTTTGTCGCCGACAGGTGGCCGAAGAAGTAGCGTTCGTGGAGATTGGTCGTGATGAACGTGCCGCTGGTTCCGCTGATCTTTTCAAACGAAAGATTCGGGATGTAACGCGGATCGAGGAACGGCTTTACGTTGGCGGCAAACGGAATCTGCGTTGGATCGAACCCGCTGAACTGCGGAGCGAACTGGCTCACCCGCGGCGTAACGCCGAACTGTCCGACCACGATAAACGTCGGCGTGGCGATCCAGGTGTAGCTCAGGCTGAAGTTCGGTTCGAGCACGTAGGTATTTCGAAGGCCAGGCGTGCCAGGACCCGCCCAATAGGTTGGCTCGTCGTGAAACGAGTTCCGAATCGCCCGGAAGTAGAGCTTTTGATTCGCCCCGAAGTTTTGATCGAGACGGAACGTGAGGTTGTTCTTGTAATTGTGATCCGCGCTGACGCCGGAATAGTTGTTCGCGCCGGTCTGCGGGTCGCCGGGCTGATTCGCGGAGGGGAAGAGCGATAGCATGTATTTCGCCACCGGATCGAAGCGGCTGGCCGGAATGATGTTACCCGCGAACGGCGCCCGTGAGTTGGTTGCGGCGTTGTAGGTGCTCGGATCGTAGATGGTCACCTTCTGCCCGGCGCTGTTGGTGGTCTGGCTGAAGTTCCCGGCGCGCTCCAGGTCCGTAGGAACCGTCGCGAAGGACAGGGCCCCATCGTTGTACTGCTGGAAACCGTCGTAGTTGAAGAAGAAGAAGGTCCGGCTCCGGCCGTTGTAAATTCGCGGCAGCAGAACCGGCCCGCCGATCGTCCCTCCGAACTGGTGCTGGGTGTAGGACCCGAGGGGGCTACCGCGCCGGTTGTTGTTCCAGCTATTGGCATTGAACGTATCGGCCTGCGCGAACTCGTACAGCGAGCCGTGAAATTCATTCGTGCCCGAGCGCGTCTGCAGGTTGATCGCGCCCCCGGAAGTATGGCCGTACTCCGCCGACAGATTGTTGGTCTCCACCTTGAACTCCTGCAACGCGTCGATGGATGGCAGCGCAACCGCGCGAAAATCGCCAACGGCATTGGAGGGCGTCCCGTCCACGTAATATTCGTTCTGACGAACGCGCCCGCCTCCCAGCCGGAAATCACCCAGTCCGGCCCCCTGGCCGCCAACTCCCGGCGCGATCTGTGCCAGGCGCATCGGGTCGCGCGTCGGCAGCGGCAGTTCGAGTATCTTGCGGCTGTCGATTACCTGGCCGACGGTGGCGTTCGTCGTCTCGAGCAGGGGTGAATCGGCGTTGACCGTGATCTTCTGATCGACTGAGCCCAGCTCGAGGGCGAAATCGACGCCCAGCTTTTCGGCGATGGTCAGAATTAGATTCTCGCGTGTGACACTCTTGAATCCGGGAGACTCCACGTTGACGCGGTACTCGCCTGGCTGGAGCGCCGGGATGAGATACGTACCGGCTGTCGAGGTGGTGGCCTTCGACGCAATTCCGGTTCCTATATTCGTCGCGGTAACGGTGGCGTTCACGACGACCGAATCGCTCGGGTCGGTGACTCGCCCGGAGATGGTGCCCGTATTTACCTGGGCGAACGATATGACGGCTAGCAGCGGCGTGAGTGCTAAAGGTCGCAACATGGTTGACCCCCTCTGGTGAATGTTGGGAAGCTAGTGTTTGCGGTATCGCAGCCAGCGTCCGCTATAAGCGTCGAGCGTAATTGGTTCGCCGGCGCTCATATGCTCGCCGGTCACGGGATCTTCGATCCCCTCGTAGTGGTACTTCCGAGTATCGAGGGAGACCTTGCGAGCCTCGCCATCGTTGATGAAAAAATAATGATCGGCCGAGGGCGCGGCCAGTCGATAAACCACAGCTCCATCGCAGGCATAGGGACTGGAAAGGGACCCGAGCAGCGCCTTCCTGAGACGGGCTTCCATCCCTAAATCGCCCGGACGGAAGCAAGCGTGGGAAGCATCCCAGGCCAGAATCGCCGCCGATCCTTTGCCGATAAGGTTTTCCACCACAGCCGGCTCGCCGGTCTGAAATCGTGCCACCACCCGTGCTGCAGTCGGATGAAGCGCAAGGATGAAGCCGGAGAGCCTCTGCGAATCGAGCAGGCGTGGCACGTTACTCGAATATTGGAAGTCGGTGATTTCGGCGCCGAATAGCTGTTCGAATGCCGATCCCGCGCCAGTGTTCAGAACCAGGCCGTGCTCGTCGTACCAGCCTCCAGGCGCGTCGATTACGACTCGTCCGCCTTGCTTGGCGTATGCGAGCAGGTCCTTCAGGAGCGGTTCCGTGAGCGCCATCTGCGCGGGAAGGTAAATGATCTTGTAGCGTGGAGCGAGGCCGCGGGCGATGTCGGTAGGCGTGACATGCTCCCATGGAACGTTCCCATTGATGAGAGAGCGCGATACTCCGACCCGGGCCTCCATCGGATAGTGACGGAATCCGTCGCGGCCGCGGATCGAGATCGCGGCCCAGATCGCGTCGCTGTCCCAGTTGTAGAGGACGCCGACATAGGGCTCCTTGTGCGCTTGCCAGATCTCGTCGCGAAGACGCTCGGCGGCCTGGGCGATCTGGCCCGCGCGTACAGCGCGATCCGAGGGACGCAGTTGACGATCGACGAGCGCGTATTCGCCGCCTTCAATTCCCGCGGGACGGTAGTTCCAAGACCAAACGCCTGCGCCTTTAAAGCCCCCGGCAAGGTACGACAGAAAGAGCTGCGCCATTGTGCCGGCATTCACGGTAAAGCCGGCGATCGTGGAAGCCTGCTCTTGGTTCCATCCCTTCGCCCCGCTGGTTTGTTGCGGCCCGCCCGTGCTCTCCCAAGCTCCCGCCCAGCCGCCTTTGAATAAGTCGGTGGCAAGCGAACTCTGCATGTAGATCGTGCGTGCCACTTCGTAGTTCACTTCGCCAAAATGCCACGCGAAGTGGATCGACGGATAGAAGGACCCCGTCGCGGTCTGCGTGTTCGCCAGCAATTCCATGTTGGTCGCGCGCCAGGCGAACGGAAGGAAGAGACCCATCTCGCCTCCGGTGCGTGTCGGCGCTTCGGGTACCAGCGCATTCATGCGGCGGGAACTCTCTTCCACCTGCCGCGCCCGGCTCTCGGCCTTGTAGCGGAGCACATCGCGCACGCGGCCGTACTCGCGGCCGTAGCCGCCGAGATTGTCCGGTTGGCGGGCGAGCATGCCGACGGCGCGATCGACGTCGTCCCACGATTTGAACGGGCGCGGCTCGATGCCTACTTCATAGAGGTTCCAGGCTTGATTGATCTCTTCGGGAGACGCGTAGTTGGAGCGCAGCCATTTTTGGAGTCGCGGGACGTCGTCCTTATGAACGAACGGATCGGGCGTGTGCTGAAAGTTCGCGGCGTCATCCTTGTCGCCGCCGAGGAACGGCCGGCCGCTGTCGTTGCGGATACCGCGCCGGATCACGCCCATCTGGTAGGCGACCATTTTCGGATGGCGTCGAATTTCGTTCTTCGGCGTTTTCGCCGGAATGCCGAGCCGGGCGAGCAGTTCCGGCGTGATCGCTTCCCAACCGGCCTCGCCGTACCAGAAGGGGATCAGCCCTTCTTCGGCGGCCACTTCCATGATGCGCTCGTCCGGCCACTCGGCGGATCCGAGTACCTGCTTCAAATTGTGGAAGCCGAGTTTCTGCATCAGTTGGAACTGTTCCCGCATCTGAGGCTCGGACATTCCCTTCCAGGGCAGGAATACGACGCCAAAGGGCATCGGCGCAAGGTCGCGGATTTTGCGCTGCATCGGACTGTCGTGCAGGCCGTCGTAGAGGTGCGTTAGGTATTCGTCGGCGGGAGGCGGACCGCTCCACGCGAGCCGGGCCGCGAGCAGAGCCGCCGGAAATGCGAATCGAAGCCGCACGGAAATCATTCGGTCACTTTCGGGAAAAAAGCGAATAGGATAACGTTATCCCAGGTCGCGGTGAAACGCAAGGGGATGTGGCCAGGCGCAATGCTGTTCACTTAAGCTCATGAGTGGAATAGCGACGCTTCCCAGAAATTCCGCGAATGTTGTTTGGGGTGTTGGCGGGCAGATGTCCGACTTGCCGACTTATCACGTCCATGTAGTTTCCGTGACCGGCGTTTCACGGGAGTAATCCGCAAAGCGTTCCGAGATGCGCGCGGACGCAGCATTCTCCGAGTGGCGCGTGTTTCGGCCAAAGCTGGGCTCTCCCATAAACATAACTATAATCCAACGTGATCCTTCTTGACTGTTCGAAGCACAACGGCAAACCGCCGGGCAGGCAAGACTGGGCGAATCATCTAATTCTGTTAGTACATTTTTCGAGCACGCCCACAAACCTCGGCGGAGCGGCGTTGGCCAAATACGGGCGTCGTGTCCATTCCAGGCCCCAAAAGGTCTGGAGATGATACACTGCCGGTGAAGTCATGAGCGATTCCCTAAACGCTAGGCAGTTGATTCAAAACGCCTTCGATCGCGCACGTCAGTCCGGCAAAGCCGACTGGTGGTGCATGGCAATTCCTGTGCTGAAGAATCGTCTCCTCCAGATGACGGACCGCGACTTTCGGGAATCGGCCTACGGCGCTCATTCTTTCCGTGAGTTCATCCAGTTGCACGAGGATATGCTGCGGGTCGAGGAAAGTCCGTTTCCAGGCTTCGTGGTCCTGAGGTCGGCTGAGCCAGAATCTGCTGGTACAAAGTTCCAAACGATGCCTCGAACGACACATGGGCCGGTGTCTTCGAGAGTTGGTGCGAACGCTTGGAATGCGAGAATGAGCGTGACCCGCGCTGTCTGCCGTTCCATGTATTCAGGGGACAAGGAGAGAATCTGGCTTCAGAGGAGGCGCGTAGGCAGTTCAATGATAGGTATGGCGCCGCGTCCGACAGAAAGGACGACACACAAACGCACTGGCGGTTGAACCCGAGTATTTACCATGGTCAAGATGCCCTCACCATCGCTGGCTGTTCTCTGCCCGCTGGCGCTCACTGGGATGTGCTTCCACCATCGAAGCGGCACTTCTATACACCTAGCGGAGCATGGGAGATCGACGGTCACTTCAACGCGTATCCGGACGCCCATTTGCGATCGGGAAGCGGTCGATTTCGAAAGATCACCTGAAGCCAAAAAAAGACCCCTGCAGAAGCAGGGGCCTTTAAACTATTTCGAGCCTAACCATGGCAATCGAGCAGTACGGCTCCAGGACCTGGTCGGGCGAGGAATTAAGAATTCCGGCTCGAAAAAAGCGCGAGTCAGGCACTCGGAACTACTCTGTCTCGTTGCTGAACTCTTTGGGAGCTGCCCAAAGACGTTCCTGCAGGGACAAAGTCCCTACTCACCACCATTATACGCACGGAGTCAGGTTTAGCAAAATTTTTCACCTGTGGCCCATATGGCACGCCGTTGAGGAAGCGGCTCCAGAAGGGCGCCTGCAAGAACCAACGCCTAAACGAAGTAATTTCGTTCGGTATTCGCATTCTTTCACAAAATAATCTGAGTGGTCCAACTGTCGTCCACCAAGGATGGACACGATCCTTAACCGATATCCATCTGCTGCACCAGGGTGCTCGCCGCCGATGTTGCCCGCACGCCCTCTGTCCGTATCGTCGGCTACTCGGAGAAAGCCCTCACCGCGAGCCGCTCGGGGTTCACTCCTGTGAAGTCCGTTTCACGTCACTTTGGCGCATAAACGCCCAAACCGTCGAAGTGGACCCGCGGGCGGGGAGTCCGATTCGCGGAGATCACAGCCACCTGGCTGCCTGCGTCATCGTGCACTTCGCCGTGGTCTCCTCCAACGCCGTTTGGGGTTCCCTTACAGTGGATGCCCGCCTGTCGCCTTCTCACCCATGTGATTCCGTGGATGGCGCTTCACGAGATCGGTGCAGGGACCGTGGCTCGCGGCTCACTTCAGCCAATCCGCGAGCGAAATACCACTACCCTGGATGATCGCCCTCATGGTGCCAAGCGGAAGGACACGACCCCGATGATGCGCCACGATGACCTGCTTCCCAGTTGACGGATTTCGCCATTTCTGATGGCTCCCAGACTGTCCTGCCATCTGAAAGCCGTGATGTCGAAGGACACTGCTCACCTGGTCGGAAGTCAGCCGCGGCGTACCGCCATCACCCAACCCTCACCTCGACCAACTTGGCGTTCTCCGGCAACTCCAGGCCGGCCGGCGCGAGGTAAAGTTCAATGGCTTCGCGGATGTTTGCGCGGGCTTCCTCCTCAGTTTCGCCAGCCGACGCGCAACCAGGAAGTTCGGGGCAGACCGCAGAGTAGTCACCGGTTTCGTGGTCGCGTTCCAAAACCACTCTGAACGTCATATTCAAAGTATATCCACGGGCCGTGGGAGCGGCGGTTACTTGAGTGATCCAGTGAAACTTCGACAGTCGAATCGATTGAATGGCTTCTTTGCGGACGGACAACACACGCGGGCCCCAAGTCGCCTTCTGGGAAGCTAGCTCAGTCTCTCGATCTGACCATTTCCCAACACCTGCAGGCGGCCCAGAGACGGTCTGCCCAGCTCCGATCCTGTTAAGTGAACAGCATCGAGACCAGGTGGGCGCTCTTCCGCCGGGCGGCATCCGCAAGACTCCCGCACGATGAGCGGAGCAGCAAGTAGCACCCCGCGCGGGGGGCCTTCAAATTCGCCTCGTAAGCGTTCGAACAGCATTGCCGCGGCGCGGCGTCCGATCTCGGCGCTGGGTTGATGAACCAGCGTCAGCGCGGGCGAGACGAAGCCCGCCCATGGAAAATCGTCGAAGCCGGCCAGGGCCAGATCGCCCGGAATCTCCACCCGCATCTGGCGTGCAGCCTGTATGATTCCGTGGACCACCATGCTGTTCGTTCCAACAACGGCGGTGGGCTTAACCCCAGCGGCAATTAACTGGCGCATCTGCTCCGCCGCCGTCGAGGCATCCGCTCCAATCACGTCGACGATTGGATCCAAACCGGCCGCAATCATCGCGTCACGATATCCTCGGATACGTTCCCGGACAGTATGAATCCGCGCCCCATACCCGACTAGGGCGATGCGGCGGTGTCCGTGGGCAATCAGGTGCCCGGTGACTTGCCGTGCGCTCGCGCGGTTGTAGATCATGACGCTGTCCGACTTGTAGCCGGCGATGGGGCGATCGACAGCAACTACGGGGATTCCCTCGAGCCTCGCACCGGATGGATGCGGGCCCTTTCGCGAGGCCGGGATGATCAACAGGCCTTCCACCTGGCGCTGACGAAGGATAGCGATCTGCCGCTCCTCCAGCGCGGGATCTTCATCCGAGGCCACCAGCATGGTGACATAGCCGAGAGCCCGGGCTTCGGCCTCCACGGCCCGCGCGCACTCCGCGCAGAAGGGATCGCTGACTTGGGTGATGATCAAACCGATTACGCCGGAGCGGCTGCCGCGCAGATTGCGGGCGACGTGGTTCGGCTCATAGCCGAGGCTCTCAATGACGGCGCGTACCCGGGCGGCGGTGGCATCGCTCACTTTCTTGCCCGGAACCTGGTTGCTCACCCGCGAAACGGTCATCACGCCTACGCCCGCGGCCTTCGCTACATCTCTCAGCGTGACGGTGCCGGGACGTTTCGAATGCTGCACAGTTGGATGATATCAGTGAAGATCGGAATCGAGACGAATCTCCGCACACAAACCCGCGGGCGCAGGTTGCGCGACTGGCAGCGGCCGGGCGGGCGCGGCGACGGGTCCACTCGATTGGTACGGCCCGATGGTTTGACTGTCTGGCTAATGGCAAATAATAATTCCAGCCCGGCTCTCTCCGTTTGCCTGGGTTGCTGAGCCTCCACCAGAGCAACCCGCACTGGACCGCTCGCCTTTCCGCCAGTGGGGTTCACCGGACGCTTACCCGGAATCCGAGGGTTTCAACAAGGGCCTGGATTACCTCATGGTGAAAAATGGTCCGGTGAGTAGCCGTGCCGGCGGGACTTGACACTATAATAGGGCGAGTCCTTCGCGCGACAATTTGCGCTCTCTCGCAATGAGCGTGACATCGCTCATGGGTGTATGTCCTCCTGAGTCTTCGATTGCGATGCGGAGCGGGTACAGCGGGGCAGGGAACTGCTTTTTGGTTCAGTATATCGGGGCCACTGATTTGGCAAGTTGGTTATAATCTAAAGCGTACTACCTAAAGGAGACCTATTGGACGGAGTAGAGAGCATCATCGCGAAGTTGGAACAGCAGCGCGACGCGATCGAGCGGGCGCTGGATGCGTTGCGCGAAGTCGGGGGCGTGTCGGCAGGAACTGCGACTGTTCCCGCAAAGAGGCGGGGCAGGCCACCGGGCAAGAAGTTCAGCGCAGAAGCTCGGAGGCGAATGAGTGAGGCCCAAAAGCGCCGGTTTGCGGAGAAGCGAACTGCGGAAGCGGCTCCCGAAAAGGCGGCGCCTTCTTCGAAGAAGCGGGGAGGACTATCTGCGGCCGGTCGCAAGCGCTTATCGGACGCCATGAAGGCGCGGTGGGCGTCGAAGAATCCGCCAAAGAAACTGGCTGCCCAAAAAACGGAGTAGCGGAAGGAGAACGGCCCGGACTTTCGAGGAACACTTGACGGTTTTTCCGCGCACCTGCGGAACCCTCACGCCGGTTGTTGCCGAATTTTCCACAGCCCCTCCCCGCACCCAAACCCGGACACATCAACAGCTTGCGGCTCACTCACCGCCTCTACCCCTCACCGCCGTCGCCGAGCCCCCATGCTACAAGTTAGGCGAGATGGCAACACCAGCACAGATCCTCGCCAATCGCTCGAATGCGAAAGTGAGCGCCGGCCCGTCCTCGCCGGAAGGTAAAGCAACATCCAGCAAGGATGCGACCCGTCCCGGCCTCAGCGCCGCGCTCCAGGTCCTGCCCCACGAATCGCGCGAGCAGTTCGAAGAACTCGAAGCAGCGTACCATGACGAATTCAACCCGCAAACCGCGCACGAGTCGTTTCTTGTCGGTGAAATGATCCAGGCCCGCTGGAAGCTCGCCCGCATTGAGCGCCTCGAAGCCGCCGCCTTCGAACAAATCTTGACCGAACCCGGCTCGGCCGACGACCCCGATTCACGAATCCTCAACGCGCTCGGCCGCGGTGGAAACGCCCTCGACAAACTGCAGCGTTACGCCGCGGCCGCCAATCGCGCCTATGACTCCGCGCACCGCCTGCTCACCCAAACGCGCGCCGACACGAAAAAAGACGACGTCAAATCAGCCCAGGCTTTCATACAGCAGTACCTGAACACACCTGAATCGGCCCGAGCGCAAAACGAAGCCAAACCCGCGGCCCGGCCCCCGGAAGATCTGGCTCTCCGGCTCTAATCCGGATCGCAAAGGTACTTGTTTGCGAAGCGCGCCCCACCTACAGCCAGACAGATCTCCTGCTTCAGTCGATTCTCGATCCAGCCGACGTCCGTTGCCGAGTCATCTCAAATTGCTTGTCTGCGCGATGGAAGCGTTTTGCGAACAAACGTCACGGACGAGGTTCATGGCGTTTAGCTCCGGCCCGTGCCGCCCCTTCTTCGAAAGGAATCGCCCTGCCTTCGGCAATCTCGCGCTGCACCCTTTCAACTAGCCGGATTCCGCATCCGCCAGGCGAGAAGTCCCGCACCATCTGCTAATCCCAGGCGTCCTAGTCCAGCTCGTTGAGCCAAAACGCAAGCGCATGCCGGTCGCTATCGGGCAACCCTGCAATCGCCTGCTTGATCGCTTCGACTGTCATACTTCCACAATACGCTTTGGACGTAGCTACCTCGAAATCCCACCCATTCCTACCGAGTTTTCCACAGCCCACACCCGCAACCAACCTCTGCGGCGTCAACAATTTACGTTTCACTCACCGTCTCTACTCCTACCCGCCCTCGCCGAGCCCTCGTGCTACAAGTTAGGCGAGATGGCAACACCAGCACAGATCCTCGCCAATCGCTCGAATGCGAAAGCGAGCACCGGCCCGTCCTCGCCGGAAGGTAAAGCAGCAGCCAGCAAGAATGCAACCCGTCACGGCCTCAGCGCCGCGTTTCAGGTCTTGCCCCACGAATCCCGCGAGCAATTCGAAGAGCTCGACGAGGCCTACCATGCCGAGTTCAACCCGCAAACCGCGAACGAAACGTTTCTGGTCGGCGAGATGATCCAGGCCCGCTGGAAGCTCGCCCGCATCCAGCGCCTCGAAGCCGCCGCCTTCGAACAAATCCTGACCGAACCCGGTTCAGCCGACGACCCCGACTCACGAATCCTCACTGCGATTGGCCGCTCCGGCAACACCCTCGACAAACTACAGCGTTATGCCGCGGCCGCCAATCGCGCCTACAACTCCGCGCACCGCCTGCTCACCCAAACCCGCGCCGCCGCCAAAAAAGACGACGCCAGATCAGCCCAGTCGTTCATCCAGCAATATCTGAACACACCCAAATCCGCTCCGCTACAAAACGAAGCCAAACCCGCAGCCCGGCCCGCCGAAAACCTCGCTCTCCGGCTCTAAAATGAAAACCTCACCGTCCGCCGATCGCCGCCAGCGCGCGCTGCACCACCGGGTCCCGCTGCGCCTCGACTTCATCGCCCCGCGCAACACCTACGGCCAGATTCAGGACCTCCTGCTTCAGCCGGTTCTCCATCCAGCCGCGCTCCGTTACCCAGTCGCCGATCGACGGCTGTATGCTCCGCTCCGAAAGGAAAACCCGGAAATCGTCGAGTATCGCCGGTGTCATCTCGAACGCGGCCGTCGGATGCTCTTTGCGGACGATCTCGGTGGCAAACGCGGTGATGGAGCCGCTCCCCTCGAGCACCATGCGCAGACGCGACATCGGCTCCGGCCCCACCACCTGATCCGGCTGTATGCCGCCTCCGCCTTGCACCACGCGCCCGGAATCCGTCCGATGCTCGCCCTTTCCCGCGAACTTGACCGGGTTCAACTGGCCGCCCTCGATCGGCTTCTGAATCGATCGTCCGCTTGGCGTGTAGTAGAACGCGGTCGTCAGCGCCAGGGCAGTGTTCTGCGACAGATTGAAGACGCTCTGCACCAGCCCCTTCCCATAGCTCGGCTCGCCCAGCACAGTCGCGCGGTCGTGATCCTGCAGCGCGCCCGTCACAATCTCCGACGCGCTCGCACTCTTGCCGTTGATCAACACAGCGACGGGAAACGTGTACGGCGTCGCGTTGTCGGGCACCTTTACCGTGTCGTCCTGCGTCGCACGCCCGCGCACGCTCAAGATCGTCTGCCCAGGCTTCAAAAACATCGCCGCGATCTCCATCGCCGATTGCACGACGCCTCCCGGATTATTGCGCAGATCGATCGCCAGACCCTTCAAATCATTTCCGCCCAATTTGTCGATCGTCGATTTCAGCAGCGCTGCGGTCTTCGGCTCGAAGCTGGCCACGCGCACGTACGCGATTCCGGGTTGCAGCAAAAAACCGCGATCCACGCTCGGAGCATCGATCAAGTCCGGCGACAACGTAAACTGCAACAGGCGCGCATTGCCCGGCCTTCGCACATCCAAACGCGCCTCCCGCTGCCGCGCCTCTGTCAGCACCTGGATCAGTTGCTCGAACGTCAACCGGTTGAGCGGGATATTGTTGATCACCAGAATCTCATCTCCCGCCGAGAGTCCCGCCTTGGCCGACGGCGTCCCCGGCAGAGTCTGCAGAATGATCACGCGTCCCGGCAGTACGGAGACGACGCTGCCGAACCCCTTCCGTTCGGACTTCTCCATCTCCTTCAACTGCTCGAACTGGCTCGGATCGAGGAACGCCGAGAACGGATCGAGCTTGCGCAACATCGCGGGAATCGCGCCGCCGTAGAAGGCTTGCTCCGCGCTGAACGGGTCCGCGGATCCGGACTCGATCGCGGCATAAGCCTCGGCGAACCGCTTCAGCTCGCGCTCGATCTGCTGCTGTGGAGAATCTTCCGCAGCCGCCGCAACCAGGCTCGCCGTGATTAGAAACGCAACCGCCCGCATGATTGCGCCCATCGGTCTACCGCGAATAACGCGTGCTCTTTCGGTTCTCCGACCGCTCCAGTGCCAGTCCGATCAACTTGTCCAGCAACTCCGCGTACGGCACACCGGCGTGCTCCCACATCTTTGGAAACATGCTGATCGACGTGAAGCCGGGAATCGTGTTGATCTCGTTGATGAACAGTTGTCCGGTCGCGCGCTCCATCAGAAAATCGACGCGCGCCATCACCTCGCAGCCCACCGCGCGATAACACTGCACCGCCAGCCAGCGCATGTGCTCCGTCTGCTCCGCGCTCAAACGGGCGGGCAGCACCGTCTTGGCTTGGTCCAACAGATACTTGTCTTCGTAATCGTAAAATTCGCGCGATGGCAGAATCTCGCACGGCGCGGCCGCAACCGGATCGTTGTTCCCCATCACGGAACACTCGAACTCGCGCCCTTCGATCCCGCGCTCCACGATCACCTTGCTATCGAACGATGCGGCGAGCTCGAGCGCGCGCTTCAATTCACGTTCATTGTGCGCTTTCGAAATACCCACCGACGATCCGAGATTGGCGGGCTTCACAAAAACCGGCAGCGGCAGCATCGAACAGATCTGTTCGAGATCGATCGAGTCGCGGTACAGCACCATGTACTCCACCACCGGAAGATCGCGCTCCTTACAAACGCGCTTGGTCATCTCCTTGTCCATCGACACCGCCGATGCAAGCACGCCCGCGCTCACATACGGCAATCCGGCCAGCTCCAGCAGACCCTGTATCGTGCCATCCTCGCCGAACGTACCGTGCAGTACGGGAAACACAACGTCGATTCCAGGATTGCCGCCGGGCTCGGGCAGAATCGGTCCCGGGTTCCACTTGCCTTCCTTCGAAATGACGTATTCGCTAACGTCGTACTTATCGCGGCTCAATGCTGCCAGGATCGATTGAGCGGACCGGACGGACACTTCGTGCTCGCCGCTGCGGCCGCCATAAACTACCGCCAAGCGCAATTTCATAATCGTCTAAAGGATTCTTTTGCCCATCGCGGACATGATCAGTTCCACCGCGAGCAGGGCTGTGCGGTTGGCTTCGTCGATCACCGGATTCACTTCCACTACTTCGACGCCCAACATGCGGTCGCAATCGCAGATCGTCTCCATAGCCAGATGCGCTTCGCGATACGTGATGCCGCCCTTCACGGGAGTGCCAACGCCTGGAGCTTCATGCGGCTCCACGCAATCCATATCGAAGGACAAGTGGAACCCCTCGGTTCCGTCGTTGGCCACCTCGAGCGCTTCCTGCATGATCGCGCGCAATCCGCGTTCGTCGACGTCGCGCATCGTGTACGCGTGTACACCGGTCTGCTGCACCAGGCGCCGCTCGCCGGTATCGACCGATCGCAATCCGATCACAGCCACATTGCGCGGGTCCACCTTCGGCGCGTAGTCGAAGATTCGCGTCAACTCCGCCGGACCATGGCCGATGCAGCACGCCAGCGGCATGCCGTGAATATTGCCGCTCGGGCTCGTCTCCGGCGTGTTCATGTCGGCGTGCGCGTCGATCCACAGCAGGCCCATCTTTTTCCCCTGCCGGTGCCAATGATGCGACAGGCCGGACACAGTGCCGATCGCCACCGAATGATCGCCGCCCAGCACGACCGGAAACTTGCCGCCATCCACTGCCGATTCAACCATCATCGCGAGACGCGTGCAGGTTGCGGCGATCTCCTTCAGATAACGCGCCGACGCAGTTCCCGCCGGCACGCTTTCGGCCTGCGCCACATTGATGTTGCCCTGGTCTTCGACGCCGTAGCCCAACGAGGCGAGGCGCTCGTTCAGGTTGGCAACGCGCAGCGCCGATGGGCCCATGTCCACGCCGCGCCGCCCTGCGCCCAAATCCATCGGCGCGCCGATAATCGCAATTTCATGCCGCTTCATGGATCAAGGCCGTGTGCGGTACAGCATCCGCGGAAACGCGATCGTCTCGCGAATGTGCTCGGTGCCGCACATCCACGCTACACAGCGCTCCACGCCCATCCCGAATCCGCCGTGCGGCACGGAGCCGTATTTGCGCAAATCGAGATACCACTCGAAAGCTTCCCTCGGCAGCTCGTGTTCCTCCAGGCGCTTCAACAACAGATCGAGATCGTGAATGCGCTGCCCGCCCCCGATGATTTCCCCGTAGCCTTCGGGCGCAAGCACGTCGACGCCAAGCGCCACCTCGGGCCGCTCCGGATCGGGCTCGAAGTAGAACGCCTTCACCTGCGATGGATAGCGGTCCACCATCAACGGGCGGTCGAGATCGTCGGTCAGCAGAGTCTCATCGGTGCCGCCGAAATCGCCTCCCCATTGAATCTCGCTGCCCTTGGCCTGCAGCTTCTTCACGGCATCGTCGTAGCTCATGCGGTGGAATGGCGCCTGGATCGCTTCGAGCTTGGATACGTCGCGCTCCAGCACCTGCAGCTCGGCGCGCCGGTTCTCGAGCACGCGCCCCACCACGAACACGATCATCTCTTCGGCAACGCGCTTCACGTCGTCGAGCGTCGCGTAGGCCATCTCGGGCTCCACCATCCAGAACTCCGTCAGGTGGCGCCGCGTCTTCGATTTCTCCGCGCGGAACGTCGGCCCGAAGCAGTACACCTTGCCGAACGCCATCGCGGTCGCTTCGTTGTAAAGCTGGCCCGATTGCGTCAAATAGACGATCTCATCCTCAAAGTACTTCACAGCAAAAAGCGTCGTGGTGCCCTCGCACGCAGCGGGCGTGAAAATGGGCGTGTCCACCAGCGTGAATCCGTGCGAGTCGAAGTAGTCGCGAATCCCCTTGATCACTTCGTGCCGGACGCCCAAAATCGCGTGCTGGCGGCGGCTGCGAATCCACAGATGCCGGTGGTCCATCAGAAAATCGACGCCGTGATCCTTCGGCGTAATCGGATACGCATTGGACTCGGGCACGCGCTGGACGATGATGGCGCTCTCCACGTCCAGCTCGAATCCGCCCGCCGCCCGCTGCTCGGCGCGGATCTTCCCCGTAATCCGCAGCGACGACTCTTGCGTCAAATTCTTCAACGCTTCGAATGTCTCCTCCGGCAAAGCGCTCTTCACCGCGACACACTGCATCGTGCCCGTGCCATCGCGCAGCAGCGGAAACACGATCTTGCCGGACTTGCGAATGTTGTACAGCCAACCGGCGATCTCCACCGATTCGCCTATATGTTTACCGGCGTCCGCGATCGTGATCCGCGGAGCCGCGACTGTCATGCTTGTGGGTTCCATTGCCGCCTATTCGGATTGCTCCACCGGCAGGGCTTCCAGCCGCTCGAAGACGTTGCGGGCCGCCCCGATCGGCTGCGCCAAACCCGGCGCCTCTTTCAACTCGAGCAACAGCGGATACTGATCCGGCCGCGAGCGGAGCAGGTTCATCGTCTTCTTCCAATCGATCGTGCCGCCGCCCGGCTCCAGTGGAAAGAGATGTTGATCCTCGACTCCATTATTGTCATGAACGTGCGTCGAGCGGATGTGCTCCTTCATCATCGCGAAGGCTGCCCCCACTCCTTCGTTCATATGCGCGTGACCCACATCAAAGCAGAAGTTCAGGTGCAGGTGCGTCTGTTCCTTGAACAGCATCAGGCGCTGCGCCGACGACAGGGCGTTGGGAATGTTCTCCACCAGCAACTCAACCCCGCGCTGTCGGGCAAACACGCTCAACTCCTCGATCGCCGTGAAGGCCGCCTCCACTCTATGCTCGCTGTACTCTTCGCCCGAAACGCCGATGTGCTGGATCAGATAGCGGAACGGAACAATCTCGGCGAGCTCGATCGCGCGCTTGATTTCATCCACGCTTTCGATCCGCTTCCTCTTTTCGGGCTCAGTGATTGTGACGACCGACTGCGGCCCGGAGCGTCCCCAGATCTCGTCCGTGTACATCGGAGAGTGCAAGGAGTGCAGCTTCAATTCCGAATCGCGGAACCAGTGGCCGAGTTCGCGAACCTGGCCTGCATCGTGCCAATCCAAGTGCTGCCGCGCGCAGAATATCTCGACCGCTGGAATACCGGCGTTCCAGATTCGGTCGAGCCAAACCGATGTCAGGCGATGATTGACGAACAGGTGCGTCGAAAGAACGGCATCCATCAGAAGCCCGCCGCCTTTCCCGATCCGCGCCCATCGGAACCGCCTTCAAGCCACCCGTTGCTGGCGATCCGGATGGCTTCGACACGGGCGATCACGGCGTACCGCAGATCGTCGATGATATGTCCGCGTTGCCGCAATAATGCGATCGTATCCGGAGAAAACCCCCGTTCGAATTCCAAAGTGTCGGGCTTCCACTGATGATGAAAGCGCGGCGCGTCCACAGCGTCTTGTATGTTCATTCCGAAATCCACGGCGTTGAGAAACACCTGCAGCACGGCCGTAATAATGCGCGATCCGCCGGGCGCGCCGAGCAGCATATTCAACTTGCCGTCGCGAGTGACGATGGTCGGCGTCATCGACGAAAGCGGACGCTTGTGCGGCGCGATGGCGTTCGCTTCGCCCTGGATCAGCCCGAACATGTTCGCCTCGCCCGGCTTTGCCGCAAAGTCGTCCATCTCGTTGTTGAGCAGGAAGCCGAGGTCGGGTACCGTAACGCCGCTGCCATAGCCGCCGTTCAGCGTGTAGGTGACAGCCACCGCGTTTCCCGCGCTATCGACAATGTTGTAATGCGTTGTCTCGGTGCTTTCCTTGGCCGGCTCACCCGGACCGAGTTGGTCGCTGGGCGTGGCGTGATCGCGATCGATGCTGGCCGCGCGCTTGCGGATGTAATCGGGATCGAGCAAGCCGCGAATCGGGCCGTGGAAGAAGTCCGGATCGCCAAAAAACTCACTGCGATCCGCATAGTAACGCCGCATTGTTTCGGCCATGTAGTGGATCGTCGCCGCCGCTCCCCATCCCGTCTTTTCGTAACCCGAGTGCTCGAGCATACCCGCCATTTGCAGAATGCCGACGCCTCCCGAACTGGGCGGCGGCGCAGTAATAATGTGGTAGCCCTTGTAATCGCCTTCAAGCGGCTTCCGCTCCACCGCGCGGTACTGTTCGAGATCGGCCAGCGTGATCAGCCCGCCGTTCTTCGCCATCTCAGCCGCCAGAACGCGCGCTGTCTCGCCTTCGTAAAACTCGCGCGCGCCGCCTCGCGAAATCCGTTCCAGCGTGCGCGCCAAGTCGGGTTGCCGCAGGATGTCGTCGGCCTCGTAGTACGAACCGTCCTTCAAGAAGATCCGTTTCGATTCGGTGTTTTGCGCCAGCAGCGAGTTGTTGCGCAGACCCTGGGCCAATCCGTAGGTGACCGGAAATCCTTTGCGAGCCAGTTCGATCGCCGGCGCCATCAACTCGGCCCAAGGCTTGTGTCCGTATTTCTTATGCGCCAACTCGAAGCCGCGCACGCTGCCCGGAACGCCCGATGCGCGCCACCCTTCCAGACTGTCGCGCGTCGCCTTGCCCTCCGAATCGAGATACATGTCGCGCGACGCCGCACTCGGCGCGGCTTCACGGAAATCGATAAACGTGGTCTGCCCGTCCGCGAATCGCGCGAGCAGGAATCCTCCGCCGCCGATGTTGCCTGCAAAAGGATGCGTAACGGCCAGGGCGAATCCAACCGCAACCGCCGCGTCGATCGCGTTTCCTCCACTTTGAAGTACGGCCAATCCCACGTCCGTTGCCGCCGGTTCCTGGGCGACCACCATGGCGTGGCGAGCCCGAACGGGCTGCCTGGCCTGAAGCGCACTGACAAACATTAGGGCGATGAGAAACGTGGACCCGCGCACAGGCTCAATTCTACTATGCCGGATATTTTTGAACCGGCGTCGATTGCACCACAAACGTGCGCAACTCGCCAAACGGCCGGAAGCGGTCCAGCACCGACTCCAGGTCCGCAAGCGATGCGGCAACCACCTTCAGCAGAAGCGCGTGTTGCCCGCTGGTGCAATGGTGGCACTCGCGCACCTGCGCCAAGTCCCGCGACAGGGCGATGATTGCCTGCAGGTTCTCGCGCGGCGTTATCAGCCCGGCGTATGCTGTCACGGCGAGCCCGTGCATGGCGGGATTGATGCTCGCGTGGAACCCGAGAATGATCCCCGCCTCTTCCATCTTGCGTACCCGATCGGTGACCGCGGGAGCTGATAATCCAATCTTGCGGCCCAGCTCCGCGAACGAAACGCGGGCGTTGTCTTGAAGAGCCCGAAGGATCTCGAGACCGGCGGCATCCAACAGCCGATCCGGTTCCATCAGCTTTGTCGTCCGGCTGGAACCAACCGGCGGCGCCACTCGAACAATATAACGCCCGCCGCGACCGAAACGTTAAGCGAGGCGATCTGGCCCGCCATTGGAATGCGGAGCAGTACATCGCAATGCTTCTTCACCAGATCGTGCAAACCCTTGCCTTCCGCGCCAAACACGAGCACGGACTTCTCGGCGAAATCGGCATCCAGATAGGATTGCTTGCCCCTCTCGTCCACCCCGTAAATCCAAAAGCCATGCTGCTTCAACTTCTCGAGCGACTGGCTGACGTTGACGGCTCGAATGACGGGCGTGTATTCCACTGCTCCCGCCGACGCCTTTCCCACCGTGTCCGTCAACCCGGCCGCACGGCGTTCGGGAATGATGACGCCATCGGCTCCGGCCGCGTTCACTGTGCGGATCACCGCGCCCAAGTTGTGCGGATCCTCAACCCCGTCCAGCACCACCAGCATCTTCGCCGTCTCGATCAAGCCGTCCAGCCCGGCATAAATATGCGCGGCCCCGAACGCGACCAGTCCTTGATGTGCCACGCCGCCCGCCACCCGGTCGAGCGCCTCGCGCGGTTCAAAGCGGACCGGCACGCCTTGCTTGCGGCACAGCTCGATCACTTCCTGTAGTTTGGGACCTCCCGCGCCGCGCGCCACCACAACCCGGTCTAACGCCCGCCTCGCCTTCAGCGCTTCGTGAACAGGATGGATTCCGGCCAGAATCGCCATTCCTCAATTATGACGGTACGGACACCGTTTAGAATGATGAGTAGCCCCATGGCGGAACCAGCCTTGCTGCCGGCCGCGGAGAACATCCCGAATAAGCTGTACTTCCGCATCGGCGAGGTGAGCCGCCTCACGGGCGTCAAACCCTACGTACTGCGTTTTTGGGAAGGCCAGTTTCCGGGACTCGGCCCCAAGAAATCCGGCAAAGGCCAGCGCCTCTTCCGCCGCAAGGACGTCGAGCTGGTGCTGCAGATCAAGCACCTGCTGTACGACAAACGCTATACCATCGAGGGCGCGCGCAAGTCCCTCGAGGTCCGGAACAAATCCGGCACTAAGCCGGCCGCTCCCGTATCGCAGGGCGAGCTGTTCCCCCAAAGTATCCCTGGGCTAGAAAAAATTCGAGCGGAGCTCCGCGCCATCCTGAAGATGTTGGAGTAACTCAATAGAGGGCGTTCAACGATTCGGCATCGACCGCGTCCAGAAAGGCTTCCATCACACGCAACTTCGGTGCGGCTAATTCGAGGGAGCGGGGAAGCCGGAGTTGTTTGGGAAGGTGCTCGAGAGCGCCGCGCAGTTGTTCCACTGCGGTAGTGAACGTGGGATAACGCGTGTCGCGGCCCACCTTGCAAACTTGCCGCAGAATCCCCAAAGCTCCGAGTTGTTCGAGGATGTCGGCGTCGCGTAAGATCGTCGTTTCGATGGTTAACGGCTCCGCATGGGGTTGATGTGTGCGGATCGCCTCGATCACGGCCGCCACCTTCTCATCAGGGAAGTTGACTTGCTCCAGAATGGCTGGGGCCTTTTCGATTGCGTACCGGACGTTGTCCCATTCAGCGAGCGCTTGGGGATCCTCAGGCCGGTGACCGATGAATACGCCGAGATCGTGAAGCCAGGCGGCCGCGAACACGACGTCATCATCGTAGTTCTGGCCTTCGCCCACCAGTCGTGTGAGTGCGTAGAGCCGAGGCTGATGGCCGTACTTCTCAACGGGCAGCGCTTCGCGGCGAATGTACTCGGCAATCGCCTGCCGAAAGGGCGCACTCAGCGAGTCAGAGTGGTCTTCTGCTCCCAAGGTCGCCGCTCGCCGCGATCGCGATTCACCACCCGGTCGTACATGTGCTGATCGAACGTGGTGCCCAGCGATTCGTTATATAGGCTGGTCAATCCGAGCGCCTCTTTCATGTCCTCTTCAAAAGCGTGCAGGGCCTTCAGGTCGCGGGCCAGCGCGGGCTGCACTTTGCCCGAAGCCGTCCGCACGAAGCTCTGAAATCCCCCGCTCACCGCGTATCCGATCTCACCGCCAACCAGAATGCCGGCGCGATTGATATGTGGCGGCTCATCGCCCCGGTCCTCGATCACGGCCGCGCACGGACCGCGGCTGATGAGGGCGCCTGATCCTTTACTCTCGACCTGAAACCCGGCAGCTTTGAGCCGGTCCACGTGTTCTTGGAACGTGGAGTGATGGACCTTTGCGCGTCGAAAGAACATTCTACTCAAGTCTATCTGAGTGCCGGCCGTATTCGCTGGGCGTTCCCGGTGCGTAAGCCAATGCTGCGGACGATTCGAGCAGCCGGATGCGAAGTCGCCCGGCGGCGCCAGGGCTGTCTTTACAAACGTCCGCCAAAGCGGCCTCGCACCGTACCCGGTGGATCTAGTTCACCTTGACGTCCGCTACCCTGCCGGCTTTGAGGGTCACTGTCATGTCTTTGTACTTGAGAATCTTCTGTGAGCCGACCTTGATCGACTTCAGAGGCTGCCCGAGTTTCTTGACATTCTGCTCCTGAGCTTTCAATTTGTCTGCCTCGGCGGCGGGGACCAGGTACTTGCCAATTTCGTCAACAATAGCCTTCATGTCGCCCGCCTGAATGACCTTCTCCTTATCGAAAAGAAGACGCAACGCAGACCGAACCTCCTCTTCGTCTTGCCGACGAAACGCCTGAAGGAAGATCTTATCGCAAAATCAGTCAAGTGCATCCTGAATTCTTCTATCGATCGCGTCCCGAATTATTAACCCGGATACGTAAACGTCAACTTCCGGACCCAGGCATGGACATTGTGCGGGAAGCGCGACCCGGACAAGAACATGAACGGGCACTCTCCCGCCACCATCTCGAGTCCCGCCGCCTCGCCCGTCTTCAACGCTTCCTCGCTGAACGCGCCCTTGCCGGCGCCTCGATACAACCAGACGTTCTCGATACCTGCCGCTGCGCATTCGCGGACCACCTGAGCGGAACGGGCTGAGGGCGTCATCACCAACGCACCCTCAACGGGGGGGGCGATATCGGCGACTCTTTGGAAACACACACGGCCGTTCACTTCGGCCGATAGCGGGTTCACTGGGACAACGTCAAAGCCGCGGGCGATGAACTCCTTCATCAACAGGCGGCTGAAATCGGCGGGATCGCGCGAGACGCCGATGATCGCGATCCGCTGCAAACTCAGAAAGTGATCGATCGCAGAGCGAGCGGTTGTAGCCATATCAGACCTCCCGGTCTGATTCTACGCCAACCTGCGGGCGCATTCCGCCACCCCTTGCTCCACTCCGGCAGCCGCGTACAAATCCGCGCCTCGCGCCACCCGTGCAGGATCTGATCCACGCTGCGCAACGAGCCTCGAATCGCGTTATGAACACATTTTAATAGGAGGCGACCGCACATCTCCCGCCTATCCGTCCATCAGCCTAAGACCTCGGTTTCGCGAGGTTTACCCCTCCGCCCACCGTCGTATCCCCAAGGTTACAATGGGAACAAGCGTCACTTATACTGCTATTTGCGCTTGACCGGGTTTGCCCCGGCCCTGTAGATTGGGAGTTCTTTAATCAGATTGAAAAGGATTCGAATGAAGCCATACTTCCGTGCGTCCACGGTCCTTATATGTTGCGTTGCTATCGTATCCTCGGGTGCGTGCTCTAAAACCAAATCACAGCAGTTCAAAACGTCCTTCCTGCCACCCGCCCCCCGCGCTCTCCCCGAGCCTGAACTGGATCCGCTCTCCACCGAACCCGCCGTCTCGAAGGAGTTTCTCAAAGAGCTCCCGAAGCCCTTCCCCGTGGAATCGACGCTGGCGCGCGGCTCGGACATCGACAATCGCCTGAAGCGCGCAGAAGAGCGGTTCGAAGCAGGACGCGCTGCTTATAAGGATGGCAAGCTCATCGAAGCCCGTCGCGCATTCGATCAGGCCGTCGATATTCTGCTAACGGCTCCTGAAGGCGCACCGGATCGCGCGAAACTGGAGCGCCGGCTCGACCAGATCGTCGAAACCATCTATCGCTACGACGTCAACGGACTCGGCGCGGCCGAAGACGCCGAGAAGGTGGTCTACGACAAAGCGCCGCTCGAGGGCATTCTCGACAAGACGCTGCCCACCGATCCCGGCTTGAAACCCAAGGTTACCGAAGAGGTTCAGGCCACCATCTCGCAACTCCCCTTGGAAGAGAGCGACGCCGTTCTGGCCTATATACACTTCTTCGGCACCGGCCGCGGCAAGCAGATTCTGACTTCGGGTTTACGCCGCGCGGGCCGTTACCGCCCGCTGATCGAACGCGTGCTCGGCCAGGAAGGCGTACCGCAGGAGTTGATTTACCTGGCGCAAGCCGAATCCGGATTCCTGCCGCGCGCGGTCTCCAACAAGCAGGCAGTCGGCATGTGGCAATTCGTTTCCTGGCGCGGAAACCAGTATGGTCTGCGTCAAAGCAAGGGCACCGACGATCGCCTCGATCCGGAGCGTGCCACCCGGGCCGCCGCACGTCACCTGCGCGACCTGTATGGCCAGTTCGGCGACTGGTATCTGGCGCTGGCAGCGTATAACTGCGGTCCCGGCTGCGTCGATCGCGCCGTGCAGCGCACCGGTTATGCCGATTTCTGGACGTTGCGCAACCTCAACGTGCTGCCCCTGCAGACGCAGAACTATGTGCCGCTGATTCTGGCGATCACGATCATGGCCAAGAACCCGAAGGATTACGGTCTGGATGCGATCGAGGCCGATCGGCCTTTGGAATACGACACGGTGAAGCTCGACACCGACACCAACATGGCGCTGATCGCCGATGCGGTGGAGCGGCCCATTTCCGAAGTTCGCGAACTGAATCCGGCGCTGCTCAAAGGCGTTGCCCCTGCCGGCTACGAGTTGCGCATTCCGAAGGGATCGGCCCACACGCTGACCGCGGCACTGGATGCCGTTCCGGCGGCGCGGCGCGCGAGCTGGCGGATGCATCGCGTGGAGAAGGGTGAGACTCTGGCGGCCATCGCGCGGCGGTACGGAACCGCGGCGGCGGCCATCGCATCGGTTAACAACAGTGCTGTTGCCGCGCCGGAAGCGGGCGATGTGCTCTTGATTCCGGCCAGCTATTCCGAGGCGAGAGTTGTACGCGCTTCGCGAACCGCGCGCACGAGTTCAGCGCGCCGCCGTACTGCCGTGGTCCGCACGGCTTCCACGCGCCGCGTTTCGGCCAAGGTGCTGCATCGCCGCGCGCCAGCCCGTCACATCCGGAGCGCCTCCATCGGAGCGGCCGCGGGCCAATAAAACAGTCACGCTCCACACCCGGCAACACCAGACAACGGCCGCCATCGCGCGGCCGTTCGTGTTTATTTTCGTCTTCGCGGATATTACTCTTGCCTTCATTCCAAAAAGCGATATTCTAAGTCTGATCAGGCACACAGGAGGGAGAAGGAATGTTTGAGTGGGATCTGCTCGCAGCCGCGAAAGATGACGATCTCGATGACGACGCCGAGTACGCGGATGACCAGGTCGAGACCGACATCGGCGACTATGGATCCGATGAGGACGATGAAGACGACGAGGACGAGGACGAGGAGGACGAAAAGGCATCCAGCCACGATCATCCCCAACCCGTTCACGCCGGCCAGGATGAGGAAGGCCTGCTAGACCATTCCTCCGAAGAGGAAGATACACCGCCCGCTAAGAAACCGGCGCGCAAGGCCGCATCGTCCGGCGGATCTTCGAAGAAGACATCGGCGGGGCAGTCCGGACCGTCCGCATCTTCGAAAAAGAGTGCGCCGAAGAAGGCGGCCTTCAAGCAGGCGCCAAAGAAGACCGCGGCCAAGGCTGGCGGCGCGAAGAAATCCGCCGTGAAGAAGGCTGCCCCGAAGAAAGCGGCCGGCAAGAAGGCTGCGCCGAAGAAGAGCGCTGGGAAGAAGGTAGCGGCAAAGAAAGCGGCCCCCAAGAAGATTGCTCCGAAGAAGACGGCAGCCAAAAAGACCGCGGCGAAGAAGAAAGGCGGACGGCGTTAACGGGCCGGGACAGACGGCCACCAACGGCCCGTCTGTCCCGCCTTTGGTTATTTGGGCTGCTTGGCGACCACCGCCCGGCAGCGCTCGAACAACGTCAATAATGAGTCCGAGTATTCTTCCGGCGTGCGTGGGCCTTTGCCCGTGAAACCCGCCGCGCCGGTGCCCTTGCCGTATCCCGTGGTTACAGCGATGAACTTCATGAGCTCCAGCGCGACCTCATCACGCGTGTCCCGCGGCTTATCTTTTTCTGTCTCAGCCATGCGATCGATCTTCCTCCTGGTTCAGGGATAATTCAAGAGTTGCACGTTTCTTGGCCCGCGCGCCGGACTCCCGCCCATGCCGGTTAAGGCTCGTCAATTCGTCCGCAAGTTGCGCGGAGGAGCCCAGGCGCATCTGCTCGAAGCCGAGGACGGGCAT
Organism: Bryobacterales bacterium; assembly: GCA_038322705.1. GTDB lineage: Bacteria > Acidobacteriota > Terriglobia > Bryobacterales > Bryobacteraceae > TMP-7. The sequence goes on from JBBQGC010000040.1 coordinate 42,721, forward strand.
TTCTACGTGGTCAAGTTCCGCAACAATCCGCAACACCGGCGCATCCTGATCAACGAATGGATCGCCTCGGCCGTCATCCGTTATCTCGGTATCGCCACGCCAGCGACCGCGATTATCGAACTGACCGCGGAATTTCTCGAGCAGAATCCCGACGTGCACTTTCAGTTCGGATCGCGCCGCGTTCCGCCGGAGACGGGCTGGCACTTCGGCTCGCGCTGCCCCGGCGATCCGGCGCGCCTCGCCGTGTACGATTTCCTGCCCGATGCGCTGCTGGAACGAGTGGCGAACATAAAAGACTTCCTGGCGATTTACGCGGTGGACAAGTGGATGGGCAACGCCGACTCGCGTCAATCGATTTTTTTCCGCGCGCGCCTTCGCGATGCGGGGCCGGCATCGGGCGAACGGGCCGGCTTCATGGCCCAGATGGTGGATCATGGCTATGCCTTCGACGGACCCCACTGGAGCTTTCATGATTCAGCGGCGCAGGGCCTGTACTTCCGCCCCATGGTGTATGCAAGCGTGCGCTCCATCGCGGATTTCCAGCCGTGGCTCGATCGCATCGTCTACTTCCCGGAAGAGGTGATCGACTCGGCGTTCAAGGAGATTCCGTCGGCCTGGTTGGAGGGCGATGGCGATGCGCTCGAGGCGTTGCTCGAGAAGATGCTCGCGCGACGCCGGAATCTGCCCGATCTGATCGACAACTCGCGCCGTTCTCGAACCACCATCTTTCCGAATTGGAGTTGAGCGCAGGCTGATAGGATGGAGGTTTCCTTTTTATGAACCTGCAGAGCCACATCATTACTCAAGGCCGCGACCGCGCGCCGGCCCGCGCCATGTTGAAGGCGATCGGATTCACCGACGAGGATCTGCGTAAGCCGATCATCGGCGTGGCCAACACGTGGATCGAGACCATGCCGTGCAACTTCAACCTGCGCGAGCTGGCGGTGAAGGTGAAGGACGGAATTCGCGCCGCCGGCGGCACGCCGATGGAGTTCAACACCATTGCGATCAGCGATGGCGTCACCATGGGCACCGAGGGGATGAAGGCGTCGCTGGTGAGCCGCGACGTGATTGCGGATTCGATTGAGCTCGTAGCGCGCGGGCACATGTTCGATGGGATCGTCGCGCTGGTGGCGTGCGATAAGACCATCCCGGGCGCGGCGATGGCGCTGCTGCGGTTGAATGTTCCGGGAGTGATTCTGTATGGCGGATCGATCCTGCCGGGCCACTACAAGGGGCGCGATCTGACGGTTCAGGACGTGTTCGAAGCCGTGGGCGCCAACGCGGCCGGGAAGATGAGCGATGACGAACTGCTGGCCATCGAGAACGCAGCGTGTCCCGGCGCGGGAGCTTGCGGGGGGCAGTTCACCGCTAACACGATGGCGACCGTGATGGAGATCATCGGACTCTCGCCGTTGGGCACCGCCGCGGTTCCGCAAGTGGATCCGGCCAAGGACAAGGTGGCGTTCCGTTGCGGCGAGGTGATCGTGAACGCGGTGATGAAGGGCATCAAGCCGCGCGACATCGTGACTCGCGCCGCGTTCGAGAACGCGATCGCTTCGGCGGCGGCGAGCGGGGGCTCAACGAACTCGGTGCTGCATCTGCTCGCGATGGCGCGCGAGGCGGGAGTCGAGCTCGACATCGACGATTTCCAGACCGTGAGCAGCCGGACTCCCCTACTGGTCGATATCAAACCGGCGGGACGCTTCGTGGCTGTGGACGTTCATTACGCGGGCGGCATTCCCGTGATCGCCAAGCGCCTGGTCGACGGCGGATATGTCGACGGCTCCGCGATGACCGTGACGGGTAAGACGCTGGCCGAAGAAGCCGCGCAGGCACAGGAGACGCCGGGCCAGGAAGTAATCCGCGCGTTGGACAATCCCCTCAAATCCAGTGGCGGCCTGGTAATTCTGAAGGGCAATCTCGCGCCCGATGGTTGCGTGATCAAGGTGACCGGCATTGAGCGCAAGTATCAGGAGGGTCCGGCGCGCGTCTTCGATTGCGAGGAGGACGCGATGCACGCCGTTCTCGAAGGGCGCATCAAGGCGGGCGATATCGTCGTGATTCGCTATGAAGGGCCGCGCGGAGGGCCGGGCATGCGCGAGATGCTGGGCGTCACCGGAGCGATTATGGGCGCGGGTTTGGGCGATAGCGTGGCGCTGATGACCGATGGCCGTTTCAGCGGAGCCACTCGCGGGTTCATGGTGGGCCACGTGGCGCCGGAAGCGGCTTCGGGGGGACCGATCGCCGCGGTTGCCGAGGGCGATACCGTGCGCATCGACATCGAAGCTCGCACGATCGAGTTGAAGATCCCGGCAGGGGAATTGAAGCAGCGCCTCGCCGCGTGGAAACCGCCGGCCTTGAAGTACAAGACGGGCGTGTTTGCGAAGTACGTGAAGCTGGTGTCGTCGGCAGCAGAGGGCGCAGTTACGGGCTGATCGTGCGGTGGCGGCGAAGATGGCAAATTCGGCGCAAAAGAGCGCTTGCTTACGCGCGCGGCTCTGAAGCTGGCCGATTGATACCTGAGTGGACCGCTGACCTGTGCCAACATGAAAGTTGGCACAGGTCAGCCGGCGGACCCAGCGCGTTGTCGCTATCGCCACCTACATCATCTCGATCGTTTGCCTGTGGTGGGTGCTGCGCAACTCGCGCTGGCAGGAGTTCCGGGCCGATGTTCGGGAGATCGCCTGGTGGTGGGTGGCGCTGGCTGTCGTCGCCGACATTGCCGTGTATGTGTGCCACGGCGTGCGCTGGTCGATGCTGCTTGCGCCCGTCGAGCGCATCCCGATTCTCCGCTCCGTCCAATCGGTTTACGTTGGCCTCTTCGCCAATGAAGTGCTGCCCTTCAAGCCGGGTGAGATCATCCGCTGCTACCTGCAATCGCGCTGGGGCACGATTCCGTTTTCGGTCACGTTGTCATCGGCCTTTATCGAGCGCTTCTTCGACGGGGTGCTGCTCGGCCTCGCGCTGATCGTGATCATCGGCCGGACGCCGGATATCCCGGTCGAGATCCGCATCGGAGCGTGGGCGCTGGTGGGCGTTTTGGTTATCGGCGCATTGTTACTGGGCGTCGCGATCTTTTACAAAGAACGCGCCACGACGGCGTTGAGCGGGGAAGGCTGGCGGCGGCATTTGCGCGTACTGATCCATGACTTGCACCTGATCGGGCATTCGCGGTATCTCTACTACGCGGCGGCGCTCACGATTCCGTACTTGGCACTGCAGGTGGTTCCGGTTTACGCGTCGATGCGGGCCTACGGTTTCGCGGACGCATCCTGGAGCGACGCGGCGATGCTGATGATCTGCCTGCGCCTGTCCTCGGCGATCCCGCAGGCGCCGGGCAATGTTGGCACGTTCAACTACATCACATCGCAACTGCTGACGCGCGTATCGCGTTACGGAGCGGATGTGGCGGGGCGTTTCTCGATCCTGTTGTGGCTGGTGGTGACTTTGCCGCTCGTGATTGTGGGCCTGATCGCGCTGATGTTCACCGGTACGCATATCCGCGATCTGCACCTGGAGGCGAAGTCGGAAATGCCCGTCCCTAAGTAGGGAGTGCGGTAAACTAGTTGATTCCCATGAAGTTCCTCTGTTTATCACTACTCTTGTGTCCGCTCGCCTTACTATCTCAGTCCGCGAAGCCGGCGACCCCGCGCGCTCCGAAACAGGTCCCGCCCGACACGGTAGTTCTGAACGTAGGAGAGCACCCAGTGACGGCCGCCGAATTCGAAAAGCTGGTGGCGACGTTTCCCGCCGATCTGCAGAAGGCGGCGCGGTCGAATCCCAAGCAGGTGATGCAGTCCTATTTCCTGATGGAGAGCCTGACGCGGGAAGCCGAGAAAGAGAAACTGGATGAGACCAGCCCGTTGAAGGAGCAGTTGCAGCTTCACCGGATGCAGTTGCTGGCGCAGACGCTGGTGAACCGCGAGCTGCAGAGCATCCCCGTGTCGGCCGAGGATGAACAGAAGCGCTACGATGCCGACCAGAAGAAGTACGAGCAGGCCAAGGTGCGCGGCATCCTGATCGGATTCGGCGATCCACAGGCGATTAACGCGCAGGTGGACATGAGCAACCTGAAAGATCCGAAGGTGTCGCTGCCGAAAGGTCTGCGGACGCAGGCCGAAGCCGAGGCGATCGCCAAGGACCTCGTGGCAGAGGCTCGCGGCGGCGCGGATTTCAGCGCGCTGGACAAAGCGAAGTCCGACGACAAGACCACCGGGGCGAAGGGCGGCGATTTCGGCGTGACTCGTCAGTCCGACAACTTGCCTTCGGACGTCAAGAAGGCGATCTTCTCGATGAAGCCGGGCGAGGTGAGCGATCCCATCAAGCAGCCGATCGGATACTACATCCTGAAGGTGGAAGAGCGGAACACGCAGCCGTTGAGCGAGGTTCGGCAGCAGGTGGCGAACGATGTGCGGCAGGAGCGCTTTCAGAAGTGGATGGCCGGAAAGCAGAAGCAGTTCGAAGTGAAGGTGGAGAATCCGGGCTTCTTCGGCCAGTGATGACATTCCGGATCAGAGACCAGCGGGCATCGGCGATGCTGAGGCCGTTAATCCGCAGGATGCCCGCGTTCGATGGCGAGCCGATCGCCGTGTCGTTCCTGCCAGAGCTCACCGCGCATCGCGATAAGATTCTGTCGGGTGACGGCCGGGGTGTACCGGTGCACGCAGGCACGCATCTGCGGCGGCGCGAGATGGTGCTCGAGACGGACCTGCTCGGCAACCGCAGCGAGTTGATCCGCATCTTCGTGCACGAGGTGCATCACTACGTGTGGGCGCGGTTGGGACGCTTGCGCCGGCACAAGTACGAGGAGTTGCTGCACGAAGAGATGCAGGCGAGCGCGCGCGGCGAATTGGGCTGGCCCGCGGAGTCGTTGAAGAAGCGATTGACCCCCGAGGACCGGAGCGACCGCACGCGGCTTTGGCGCGATTACGTGTGCGAGAGCTTCTGCGACACGGCGGCGTGGATGTATTCGCGGAAGGGCTCGCATGCCGAGTGGACGCTGGCCGAAACGCATCGCAAACGGCGTGCCCAGCGCCTGCACCTTATACTTGAAGAAGGTGAACTGCGTGTATAACTGGCGAGGCTGGCTGCTGATCGGGCCGGTGTTGGCGATCGGGCTTTTGACGCCGGCCTGTTCCAATTCGAACTCTTCCGTGAGGGCCGCGGTGAAGGCGGAGAAGGACCGCAAGCGCGCCCCGGACTTCAACCTGAAGGACGTGAATGGCACTCCGGTGAAGCTTTCGGATTATCGCGGCAAGGTGGTGCTGCTGAATTTCTGGGCGACGTGGTGCGGTCCGTGCAAGATCGAGATTCCGTGGTTTATGGACTTCGAGCAGCGCTACAAGGATCAGGGTTTCGCGGTGCTTGGCGTGTCGATGGACGAGGACGGTTGGGAGGCGGTGAAGCCCTACCTCGCCGATAAAAAGGTCAATTACCGCGTGGTGCTGGGCGACGATAGTGTCGGCAACCTGTACGGGGGAATTGAGTCGCTGCCGACCACGTTTCTGATCGATCGCGATGGGCGTGTTGCGAGTACGCACATCGGGCTGGTGAGCCGCAAGGATTACGAGGGCGAGATCGCCAGGTTGATCGAGAGCGACAAGAGGGCGGCGTTGCGATGAGGCTCGCGGCGTTGCTGCTGGGTGCCGGAATGGCGTTCGCGCAGACCAACGTGTTGACGGTGGCGTCCGCTCCCAAGCTGCTGGCGAAGCGAAACGAGACCGTGACGGCCAAAGTGCATCTGCAGCTTCGTTCGGGTTATCACGTCAACAGCAACACGCCGTCGGACGCGTACTTGATCCCGTTGAAGCTGACGTGGAAAGCAGATCCGCTCGAGTCGCCGGAAGTGGTGTATCCGAAGCCGACGATGGAGAAGACCGAGTTTTCGGAGAAGCCGCTGAGCGTGTTCTCGGGCGACTTCGAGATCGCGACGAAATTCAAGACCCCGGCGAACGCGCCCGCCGGTCCGGCCATCATTACGGGCAAGCTGCGTTATCAGGCCTGCAACGAGCGGATGTGCCTTCCGCCCAAGACCATCGACGTTCCGCTGACGGTGGATGTCCAATAGAGCCCTGCTGTTCGTCGCCGCGGCGCTGACCGCCTGCGCGCCTCCCGTACACAATCCGCGCTCGCAAGTGGACCCGCAGCTTGCCTCGGAAATCGAAGCGATCCGCGCGGTGGACGATCACGCGCATCCGATGCGGGTGGTGAGCCCGGGGGAGAAAGACTCCGAGTTCGACGCGCTTCCGGTGGAGATGATGGAGCCGTACGACACGGCGCCGTTGCGCATGCGCCCGAATAGCCCGGAGTACGAAACCGCATCCCGCGCGCTGTTCGAGCGTGATAAGAAGGCCGCGATGGCCAGTCAGGGCGCGACGTACGCGGTGTGGGTGTTGGACAAACTCGGCATCGACATCATGCTCGCCAACCGGGTTTCGATGGGACAGGGATTGCCGCCCGCGCGTTTCAAATGGGTCCCGTTCGGCGACGCGCTGATGTATCCGCTGAACAACGAGAGCATGGGCAAGCACGATCCGGACCGCAAAGCGTTCTTCGCGGCGGAGGAGAAGCTGCTGCACCGCTATTTGACGGAATCGGGTAATCCGGCGATGCCCGACGCGCTGGACGACTACTTGCGGTTCGTGTCGGCAACGCTCGACGGGTGGAAGAAGAACGGCGCCGTGGCGGTGAAGCTGGAGATGGCGTACCTGCGAACGCTGGACGTGGGCAATCCGGACAAGGCCGCGGTGGAACGCGTGTATTCGCTCTACGCGCATAGCGGGCTTCCCACGGATGCGGAGTACAAGAGCTTGCAGGATTTTCTGTTCCGCCATATCGCAGCGGAATGCGGGCGGCTGGGCATGGCGGTGCATTTCCACTCGTCGGCGGGAGCGGGCCGGTACTTCGATGTGGCCGGCGTGAACCCGATGCTGATCGCGCCCGTGGTGCTCGATCCGGCGATGCGCAAAACGAATTTCGTGTTCGTTCACGGGGCGTGGCCGTACACGCACGAGTTGACGGCGCTGCTGGACAAGCCGAACGTGTACGCGGACTTTTCGGCGCAAAGCTCGATGCTGTATCCGCGCGCGCTGGCCGAGGTGCTTCGCGAGTGGCTGGAGTATGTGCCCGAGAAGGTGCTGTTCGGAACCGATGCGAGCCCGGTCAACGAGGCCGTGAGTTGGGAAGAGACCGCGTATGTGGCGAACGCAACCGGACGGGATGCGCTGGGGATCGCGTTGACGGCTATGCTGCGGGAACGCGAGATCACGCGCGAACGGGCGAGCGAGCTGGCGCGCATGGTGATGCGGGACAATGCCCGGCGCCTGTACGGATTCCGGTAGCACGCTCGCGATCCGGCCGGGAGGGATCGGCGACACAATTCTCACGCTGCCCGCGATCGAGCATTTGAAGCCCGGCGAAATCTGGGTGCGTTCCGAAATTGTGCCGCTGGTCCGAGGCGCGTTCCGGGTTCGATCCATCGCTTCGACGGGCGTGGACCTGCTGGGAATACCTGGGGTGGAGCCGCCGCCGGGATTGGTGGCGAGTCTCAGACGGTTCTCGCGGATTGACTCGTGGTATGGAGCGACCCGCCCCGAGTTCCGGGACGCGCTGGCTGGGTTGTGTGACGACGTGCGGTTCCACGCGGCGCTGCCCGCTGAGGGGTTCCGAGGGCACGCGGCCGATTTCTTTCTGTCGCAAGTGGGAGGCCACGGGGCCGCGATTCCGGCGATCGCGACAGGGCCGGTCGAAAGACGCCGGTCCATCGTATTTCATCCGTATTCGGGCAGTGCGCGCAAGAACTGGCCGATGGAGCGCTGGATCCGCCTGGAACAGGAACTGGGCGGAGTGGAGTGGGCGGAGAGTCCGGACGGGACGCGGTTCGAGGATTTGCTGGAGCTGGCGCGGTGGATCGCGGGCGCGAGTTTATACGTCGGCAACGATTCCGGCATCACGCACCTGGCGGCGGCAGCGGGAGCACGCGTGATCGCACTGTTCGGCCCGACGGACCCCGAGGTGTGGGCGCCGCGGGGAGAGAAGATCCGCGTAGTGCGGGCTGCGTCGATGGAGGAGATCAGCATAGCGATGGTTCGAGAAGCGGTGGAGCAGCAGCTTCAGCAGCTACCTCGGTGATGGATACGGTGGTCTGAATCGCCGGCTCACCGCCTTGAGCGATCCAGAGGGCGTTGGTTGCTTCCATAAGCAGCGGGGTGGCGAGCCAACCGAGGTCCTGGTCGCGAAGCATGTGGCGCAGGCGCGTTTGC
>JBBQGC010000041.1:0-48992 GCA_038322705.1 Bryobacterales bacterium
CCGATAACCCACTCTGCCTTTGTTGAACGATCCACTCCTGCCATACTTGGCGCCTCGAAGGTGCCGCTGCTGATGTCTTCATGAACTCCAATATGCGGTGACGGCTCGGCTTCCCGCCAGTGGGGTTCACCGGATGCTTACAATCCTGTTGCCAATGAGAGTGGAAATGTTACTGGGTTCTCCTACACCGGTGGGAAGGGTGGTCCAGGAATGGACCCGAAAGTGACCGGCGTTCGGATTATGGATCCCACGCCAGCGAAGGGTCCTTCGCCTGGCTATCCGGGAGGTGACGTGACATACATGAATCGAAGTGGACAAGGAGTGAACCCCACGACGGGCCGAACGGTCTCCAATTCGGATCCGACCCGCCACATACCGCTAACGCCAAAACCGGCCCCGAAGCCGCCGTGTTCAGGGGGAGGCGCCACATGCAACCCGTAAGGCCGTTCGACAACTCAAACGAGACCAAGACGCTCTCCGACGCGCTGACAAAGCTGGTCGGAAGCCAGCTATCGTCCGTCGAGTTTGTCCAGGACTATGTCCAGTTACATTTCGACGGTCCAACGCTCACGGCCTATACGCTCCCAACCGTTGTAATCGGCAATTCCATGTTTACCTTAGGTGATCCGGGGTATCGTGATGCACTATGCAATCCGATCGGGTCCGATGTTCGGCGGACACAAGTCGAACGGGAGCGATTACTCGTCGAATTTGTAAACGGTGCAAGCGTGGCAGTCTCACTTAGAGACTCCGACTATCGTGGATCGGAGGCCATCCAATTCTCGTTGGATGGCGAGCGGTTCTGGGTTGTGTAGACGCGTGATAGCGGGAGGATTAGCCAAACGCCGAGATTAGTTGGCCTCGATTACTTCGGCGCTCGGTACTTCTCGGGGGCGCAGGGGAGGTTTACCAGCCCTGACCCTACGTTTATGACGAGGCAGCGGATTAGTGATCCGCAACAATGGAACCTCTACGCCTACACCCGCAACAATCCGTTGAAGTACGTCGATCCGGATGGGCGGGAGCTGAAGCTCGCAATCTACACCGGAAATCTGCAGCAGAACGTCGCCACAGCTTCCGCGAACTCCATGGTGAGGACGCTTCGCAATGCCGGCGTGAAGAACGTTACTTACGAACTCAAGCCAGGTAGTCCGAACGGTTTCCAAACGTTCGCTGCCCAGATGCTGCCGACGCCGCACTCTGTGCTCGTTGAACTACGGCCAAGTAAGGCGGGCGATCCGACGATCCCCCGCCTTGAGGGAGGACACAATTGGGGTGGACAAGCCGCCGTCGACACATCTCTTGTGATATCGAAGACCAACGATCCTTCTAAACAAGCGATAGCAATCGGGAATCTCGCTGTTCACGAGGTCGGTCACGAGGTCACTCCATTTCACCCAACGAACGATCCGGTCATGGACAGATCAGCTACGGATACGAACATGTTCAATCCTAGTCTGGACTTCGGTCCCGCAATGAGCAAAGGGCTGCAGAATAGGTATAACCGGCCGGGAGAGGTGGAGCAGACCCCAACGCCGCCACCACCACCGCCGCCTTCCTGTTCGACGCCAGGAACGAACGGCGCTTGTCGCAATTAGGTCGAAGGCAGAGAGAGCAACCATGCGCGAGAGGAAGGGGTAGAACGGGCGATGCTGACCACAAAGAGGGTGACGGCAGCGGTTCTCGGGATTATGACAGTCACTGCTGCGCTTATCATGGCGGCGCTGACTGCAGGCCCGTCGCTCCGTGCCGCCTTGGGGGCGCCCGCAGGATTCGGAACAGACGTCACATCTCGCGATGCATATCTACAAGCAGTGGCAGCTCAGGCTATTTGTACGGCCCTCGCTCTTTCACTATTAGGTGTGCTACTCGGGCCTTGGGCGAGCTTGCGGCGGTGGCGTTCTGCGTTGTGGGTTTCGAATCCGATAACACTTGGCCTCGGGTACTGGCTGTTTCGGCAGATTTCGTTGCCGAGCTGGCCTTATGAGTACACGGCCTATCACGGATGGGTCCTTCTTTCGCTGCTCGCGCCGATTCTATTCGCCCCTTTTGTCTGCTTGGGCGCACGATTCCGCCAGAGTGGCTGAATGGCAACTCTGTTCACCGGCAAAGAACGCGATGCCGAGACGGGCCTCGATTACTTCGGCGCTCGGTACTTCTCGGGAGCGCAGGGGAGGTGGACGTCACCGGACCCGATAAATCTCACATGGGATCGTCTGGGCAATCCCAGCAATACGCTCAATAAGTACGTTTACGCTGCCAATAACCCCCTCAAGTACACTGATCCGGACGGTCAGGACATCACGCTGTTCTATCGCCCGTCGACGTCGTCAACAGACTTCGGCGACTACGGCCATGCTTTCATGGCCGCGTACGACCAGTCCACGAACCAAGTCGAGCTCCTTGACTACTACCCGGCTGGCGGTCTGCAACTGCAAGGGCTCGAGATGGTCGGCCCGGGTGCGGTTAACAACGGCACGTTTGCGGAGCGCCGATCCGGCTACGCCAGCCTGACTATTCAGACAACGCCCGAAGTCACGCAGAAAGTGATGCAGTTCATGCGTGACTTCAAGGCTAATCCGGCGGCCTACAGATTCCCAACAAACACGTGCGTAACTGCATGCCGGGCTGCACTCGAAGTCGCAGGAATCCGGGTGAGTGCTTACTCGCCTGCTGGCCTCTGGAACGCGCTCAGTCGACGGTATTCGCCTTCCTATCGAATGATGCTCGGCGATGGTAAATCACTGATGCCGCCGATCAGCAGCCGTCCTGGATTTGACTCCGGATCTCCACGGACAGACCCGATGAACTGGCAGCGATTCCTTTTCGATGTTTGGTTACGACAAGTGGACCGACAAAGGGAGGAAGAACGGAAGCTCAGGGAAGAAGTTACCAGCCGGATCATTCCATAACGGAGGGCCGGCAGACGGAGAGAAAGAGTGACACACATCTTTTCAACCCGACAGGCAGCACTCTGGATGGCCGTGATGATCATTGCGGCCATTTGCTCCTGGACATTCTTCACGGGCTGGGGTGCTACGGCCTCCTACGTCGGTTCGCATATCGGCGTTCTGCCGGAAAGCGAGGTCCAGCAGGCTCGGACGCGCGCGCGGGCGTTCTTTGCTGGAATCTTCTGCGCTCAATGCCTACTTGTATGGTGCGCCGCGAAATTCGTCTCCACAGTGCGGGCGGATCGCTCAAGCGTTATTCCGTCTTTTAGCAGCTTTAGTTTGGGAGCCGTCCTAGCGATCACCACCGATGTCGCGATCTTCGGAACACTGATGTTGCTTCAGGTCTCTGGGAGGAGATGATTCTGTCCGTGCAGTACTCCGGCGTGGAACGCAACGCCGAAACGGGGTTGGATTACTTCGGTGCCAGATATCTTTCGTCCGCGCAAGGGCGCTTTACGTCGACTGATCCGAGGTCGGGCTGGCCGAGTGATCCGCAGAGTTGGAACATGTACGCCTACGGACGGAACAACCCACTTTTGTACACCGATCCCGACGGCCAGACCTATCGAGTCTGTCAAACCGGCAGCGATGGCAAGGAAACAAACTGCACTGAGCAAAAGAGCGAACTGACGGATCAGCAGTTCAACCAGTTCCAGAATGACAATAAAGGCAAGATGTCCTTTTCTGGAGGCAAAATCTACGCCAACAACGACGATGGTTCCCGTATACAGAGCGGCACTTACAAGCAGACCGATATCGACTTAAATCATGCAGGCCAAGAACTGTTCCAAGGTAACCGGCAGTTATGGCATAACTCGGCGACTGTTGTGAATGCTGCGGCGATTGGAACAGGCGGGCTGATTGCCCTGCCTTTAGTCGCTGAGATTGCAGCTTTGCCGAGTCTGGAAGTGGCTGTCGGGCAGTCCTTCAACCAGTGGCACCTTGCTTTCCGAGCGACAGGCGGCCCGTGGCTTCACGGAATGGGACCATGTTAGGGTCGTTCGTGCTCTGAAACTCGATCTGTATGAGATCACCTGCCGGCGTCTTGCCCAGCAGATCGACCCTGCGATTCTCGACCACAGGCAGTTGCACGTCGAGCCATGTCGCCTTCCGCACGCCGCTGATCTGGCCGAGAAACAGCGACGCCGGGCGGAGCACGATCGCTTTCATCGCAACGTCGAAGTTCTGCATTTGCGCGCATCTGTGTAGTGCGCTTCAGCCAGCAGATCTCTCAAAAACTTAGCGCTCAGCGATCGACCCCGACCGGTCCGCTTCGATCGCGCTGTATACTTCGCGCTTGGACAAACCCCGTTCGCGCGCGACCTGTTTCATCGCATCCATGCGTGACACCCCCGCACGTTCCAGTCTGTAGACCGCCTCAGTCAGCGGCTCGTCGCTCGCCTCAACCGGCAGACCCTTGCCGATCAGAATGGTGAACTCGCCGCGCGGTTCCGAGCCGGGTTGGTTCCAGCGGTTGATGAGCGAGTCGAGATCGCCACGAAGGAACTCCTCGTGCATCTTGGTCACCTCACGGGCCAGGACCGCGGGGCGGTTCCCCAACGCCGCACGGATATCCGCAAGTGTTTCGACGATGCGGTGTGGCGCCTCGTAGAAGATCAACGTCGCGGGTTCAGCGGTCCATTGATCGAGCGCTTTCCGGCGCTGCGCGGACTTGGACGGAAGGAAGCCGCAGAAGCGGAATGCATCGCTGCCCAGCCCCGACGCGCTCAACGCCGCGATCGCCGCCGAAGGGCCGGGTATCGGAACCGCCTGGAAACCTTCGGCGATGGCGGCGGCCACTACGCGATAGCCCGGATCCGAAATCAGCGGCGTGCCGGCATCGCTGACCAGCGCCACCGAGGTGCCCGCGCGCAATCGACCCAGCAAATCCCCGGTACGAGCGCTCTCGTTGTGCTCGTGGTAGCTGACCAGCGGCGTCCGGATCCCGTAGTGATCCAGCAACCTGCGTGTGTGCCGTGTGTCCTCGCAGGCGATCAGGCCGGCTTCCTTCAGAATCCGCACCGCGCGGAACGTCATGTCCTCGAGATTTCCAATGGGCGTGGACACGACGTACAAAACTCCCGGCATCAAATTGTTAGGATAGAACGGTCGAGCGGGTTCGAGCGCATTTGAAGAGGGCGGTCACGATTTGGCGTGTCGCGCCGATGAGACTATTGTGCGCCGCTCGATTATTGTCATGAAACCGCCCGCACCTACCGCAGAGCAATCGACATCTCCGCCGGGCTACTACACCTACCGGAGTCTCGGGGAGGGCCCCCTCATACACCTCTCGCTGGAGGCCGTCGACGGGATCCTGGGGGAAGTGCTTACGGGATTCGGGGCCATTCCGCGCCGCGGGGCCGAGGTCGGGGGCCTGCTGCTCGGCCGGACGTCCGGCAATGAAGTCTGGATCGAGTCGTTTGCCATCATCGCTTGCGAGCATCGGCGCGGGCCATCGTTTTTGGTGTCGGAGACCGATGAAGCGGGCTTGGCCGAGCTCGTCGATCAGCACCGGACTGGAGAAGCGGTCCCGGTCGGAATGTTCCGCAGTAACACGCGGGATCGCAACACGCTCGCCGATGAGGACCGGGAACTGTTCGGGCAATACTTCCCTGCGCCCGTGGGAGTGTTCCTGCTGATTCGGCCGTACGCGTCCAAGACGAGCACCGGAACGTTCATCGTCTACCGGGATGGCGTTCTGCCGGATGATGAATCCGATACCTTCCCGTTCCAACGCTGGGAGTTAGAGGGTGGCCCGGCTCCGCGCCGGCGCTCGCTCGGCGAAACGCGCTCCCGTCAGAAATCCGAAACGCCGCCGCGGATCGAGTTGCCGGAGGACGAGGCGATGGTGGTGTCCGAGCATTCCATGCTCGCCCCAGCGACTCCTATCTCGGGCGCTGAATTTTCGCTCGCGGACAGCCGTACCGAGGAAGCGGAGGACGTGTTCGGCGGCTCGGAGGATTCGAGCATCGGATCGCGCCTCGTCAGGCAACGCCGAGGTTGGGTGTGGATCCCGCTGTCGTTCATGTTCCTGTTATTGGGCGTCCTGCTCGGGTTTCAATCGGCTGTGACGTTTTATCCCCGTCCCGCTTTGGATCCCTCGGCTTTCGCACTCGGCCTCACTGCTGCGGGGACGGACGAGAATCTGCACATTCACTGGAACCGCGACGCCCTGGCCATTCGATCCGCCGAGCGTGGCCGGTTGGAGATTCAGGACGGCAAATACCTGAAGACGGTCGACCTCGATGCCAACTCGCTCCAAACCGGCAGCGTCGTCTATCCGCCGATCAACCCCAAGGTCAACCTGCGGCTGCAGGTGACAATCAAGGGCGCCAATGCCGTGTCGGAAAACCTCGACTGGTCGAGGAAACAGTAGGAGCGCCTTGCGGCGCTACCCAATCTCAGCTTGCGGGCTGCAGAGCCCGCAAAGCCGGCCTTCGTATGCTGAAGCGCAGGCGCTTATGATCGCGCGCGACATCGATGCGAACCGTCGATTGCGGAGGCACGTCGCCTGCGGCCACCATCGCCGCCAGCGGCTGGAACAACTGACGATGCAGCGTGCGCTTCAACTCCCGCGCGCCAAACTCCTCGCTGGTCCCGCGTTGAATCAGAAATGCCCGGCTGGAGCGCGACATCTCGAGCGCGAATGCCTTGGGGCCCATGCGTTTGTGAATGTGGCGCTGGAGTTCCGCGATCTGCAGCTCGAGGATGCCGTCGAGCACGGTGGCCGAAAGCGGCTGATACGTGATGATCGCGTCCACGCGATTGACAAACTCGGGTGAGAACCGCTTACGAACGGCGGCCAGTCCGATGTTTTCCAGGTTCTGGCTGACGTCGCTTTCCGAGCGCGATCCGGCTGCCTGGAACCCGAACGCCGGCTTCAGATAGCTCAGCATCTCTCGCGCTCCCAGGTTGCTGGTAAGAAAAATGAGGCTGCGCTCGAAATTCACGTGAGTGTTGTCGCCAAGGCGCAAACTCGCCTTATCCAAAACGCCCAGCAACAGCCGTGCGAGGCTGCCCGCGGCCTTCTCGATCTCGTCAAACAGCACGATCGAGAGATTCGACCGCTCGCTGGTCACGCCATTCAGTTTCTGCTGCGTCAGCAAGGGGTGCGTCTCGCGGTGTCCCAGGTATCCGGGAGGCGCTCCGATCAGCTTGGCCACCTCGTGTTCCATCTGAAACTCTCCGCAATCGACGCGGAGCACATTCTTCTCACTACCGTGCATCACTTCGGCGAGCGCTTCCACGGTTCTGGTCTTTCCGGTGCCGCTTGGACCCAACAGAAGGAACACTCCTACGGGACGGCCCTCCGGGGCGAGACCGGACTGGTGCATCTCTATGTACGGGACGATTCCGGTCATGGCAGCCGGTTGCCCGATCACCCGCCTCGCCAGCATCGCTGCGAGATTGACTGTTCCAGCCGGGTTCTGAACTCGATGAATTGTATTAAGGGTGCCCATCGGCGCGAACTTCCTTCCTGCCCTAAGTATGCCGCCGGGCAGTGCGGAAGCCGTTCCGCCGGACGCTCAAAAGCGCCAAATCCGCGCCAAAAACTAAAACTCTATTTGCTGAAGAATGAATGCAGTACGGCGGAAATGCGCCCGCTCGCGCGGCCATCCCCGTAAGGGTTGTGAACGCGTGCCATCGACGCATAACTTTCCGGATCGTCGAGCAGACGCGCGGCTTCGGCGGCGATCCGGTTGTCGTCGGATCCCACCAGGCGGACGGTACCGGCCTCGACCGCCTCGGGCCGCTCGGTCTTATCGCGCAGAACCAGGATGGGCTTGCCCAACGACGGTCCTTCCTCCTGAATACCGCCCGAGTCGGTGATCAGCAGATACGCGCGGCGCATGAGATCGACAAACGGAACGTAGCTGATGGGCTCAACCAGGGTGACGTTCGATAGTCCGCGAAGGTGGCGGTTTACCGGCTCCTGAACATTGGGATTGGGATGAACCGGGAAAACGATCTGGACATCGGGACGTTCGGCGATACGGGCCAGCGCGCGGCAAATCCGATCGAAGCCCTCGCCGAAGCTCTCGCGGCGGTGCGCCGTGACCACGATGAGTTTGCGTGCGGCATCCAGACGATCCCAATCGCCGCCCTTCAGGTTTCCAGCCTCCAGTTCGCCGCGAACGTATAGCACCGCATCGATGCCCGTGTTTCCGGTGACACTGATGGACTCGGGATCGACACCCTCGCGTAGAAGGTTGTCCTGGGCCCAGGATGTCGCTGCGAAGTGCAGGGTCGCCAAGCGTCCAGCGAGCAGGCGATTCGCCTCCTCCGGGAAGGGCTGATACAGATCGCCCGTACGCAGGCCCGCCTCGACGTGTCCCACCGGGATCTGTTTATAAAACGAAGCCAGCGCGCCGCACAGAACCGTGGTGGTGTCGCCTTGCACCAGCACCATGTCCGGACGTTCCCGATCCAGCACCGGCTCGAGGCCGGTCAGGATTCGGGAAGTGGATTGGAACAGAGTTTGACCCGGCAACATCAAGTCCAGGTCGTGGTCCGGCGTAACGCGAAAGGCCGCCAGTACCTGGTCGAGGAGACCCCGATGCTGGGCGGTGACGCAGACGCGAACATCGAAAAACGGGTCCGCTTTCAAGTGCAGGACCACCGGGCAGAGCTTAATCGCTTCCGGCCGGGTACCGAAGACGAAGAGTATTTTCGGCAAGCGTATAGCCGGGCTGTTCTATTTGTGGCGGTACGTAATACGGCCTTTGGTCAAATCGTAGGGCGAGAGCTCCAAAGTCACGCGATCTCCGGCGAGGACGCGAATGCGGTTTCGGCGGAGTTTGCCGGCAAGGTGCGCCAGCACGAGACGGTCCTGATCCAATTGAACGCTGAACTGTCCAGCGGGAAATTTTTCAACGACGGTTCCGGTTACTTCGATACTGTCTTCTTTACTCATTTGCCTCGCAAAACGGAGATCTCGGCCGGCGGACAGCGCGCTGACATAGGGCTGGCAGCGCGCGCTAGGGCCGCTTCCCATTGTAGACCACAGCGACTTGTGATAGCATCTTTAGCTTAATCACCGATGCTAAAAGAATTCAAAGATTTCGCGATGCGCGGCAGCATGCTCGACCTGGCTGTGGGTTTGATACTAGGGGTGGCGTTCGGAGCAATCGTTACCTCGCTCGTCAACGACATTGTCATGCCACCGATCGGCTTATTGCTGGGAAAAGTCGATTTCAAGGACTTGTACGTGGCGTTGAATGGCCAGAGTTATGCCAGCCTGGATGCTGCCAAGAAGGCCGGCGCTCCAGTGATGGCTTATGGCCAGTTCTTAAACACGATCATCAACTTCCTGATCGTCGCGTTTGCCGTGTTCCTGATGATCAAGCAGGTCAATCGCTTCAAGAAGCCAGCGGCGACCCCTGCGGCCCCTTCGACTAAGGAATGCCCGTTTTGCGCCAGCAGTATCGCCGTGAAGGCGATGCGCTGTCCGCACTGCACCTCCGAACTGCCCGCGGCGGCGCAGCCGTGATCGACAACGCACGGTAACTTCCAGCTTCGGACGCGCATCGCAAGGATAAGCATGCGTTGGTGCGTTCCGATTCTGTTATTGCTTTCGCCGTGTTTCGCCCAACCGGCGGCGAGGAAAGGGCCTGCCCCGAAACCGGCGGCCCCCGCGACTCAAAGCTGGCCGTTGGTAAGCCTCAAGGTCACAGGGAACCAGATCTCTTCGACGGCCCAGATTCTCGCGCTGACCGGACTCCGTGTTGGCCAGCCTGTAACGAAGGCTGATTTCGACGCGGCACGTGCCAAGCTGTCCGACTCGGGTGCTTTCGAGAGCGTGGGCTTTCAGTTCGGTCCGGCGGCGGACGGCAAGGGCTACAGCGGCGTGGTCGAGGTTGTCGAGGTTCAACAGCTTTATCCCTACCGGCTCGAAGATCTGCCCGCGGGCGATCGGCAACTTCGGGCCTTTCTCGCCGAGCGCGAGCCCCTCTTTCATGACAAGATCCCTGCCACGAAGGAAGTGATCGATCGCATGGCCGCCGAATTGACGGCGTATCCGGGCAATGCGGGTCTCAAGGATACTGTTACGGCTCGAGTGGTTGCCGATAAGCCCGGCGAGTTGAGTGTGTTATTCCGGCCTGGAACTGCGCCGCCCGCGATCGCAGAGGTCGAATTCTCAGGAATGAAAGACGTGCCCGCTGGGCGATTGCAGCAGGCGCTCTCGGCCGTTGTGATCGGCGTTCCCTATCGCGAGGCGGCGCTACGCCAGTTGCTCGATACCAGCATTCGCCCGGTGTACGACGGGCGTGGACATTTGAAAGTCAGCTTTCCGCGAGTCGAAGCGGTTCCGGCCAAGGACGTCGATGGCGTACGCGTGAAGATCGAGGTGGAAGAGGGGCCGGTTTACAAGCTCGCCTCCGTAAAATCCGCCGTTCCTGAGTTGAGCGCCAAGCAAGTCCTCAAGATGGCGGATCTGAAGGTGGGGGAGATAGCCAACTTCGACGCGGTTGCCGTAGCCATCGACAGGATTCAGAAGGAACTGCGCAAGGACGGCTACATGCGCTCGCGAACCACGACCGAGCGCGTGGTGCACGATGCCGAAAAGACGGTGGACATCACCTTCACCTCCGAGTTGGGCCCACAGTTTCTGATGGGTAAACTCACGGTGCAAGGCTTGGACGTGACCACCGAGCCCGCCATCCGCAAACTATGGAGCATGACACCCGGTAAGCCGTTCAACGCCGATTATCCGCAGATGTTTCTGGATCGCGTGAAAGAGGATGGCTACTTCGATTATCTGCTCGACACGCGATTCGATCAGACCGTGAACGAGAAGAACAGTACGGTGGACATTGTTCTGTACTTCAAGGGCGGCCGCGATTTGAAGAAGGAAAAAGAGGAAGAACGGCGCAAGCGCGAGGAGCCGCCTCCGTTCGGAATAGCCCTTGAGGAACGCGGGGAGGCTGCGATTTTTAAGAAGAGCCGGTAGATCCGGCGCCAGGCGGCGCCCTCGCTCGGAGGACTTGTCCTCGTAAACGCCAATGGGGCGAATGTTCGAGCTGGAGGAATATGCCCACGCCCATCGGCCGGATTTAGGAGAATGAAGGTGCTATGGGGACGTCGGTTGCCGTTAAGATGCCGCTTGCGGAATTTCTGGCCCAGCCGGGAGAAACCTTTCACGATCTACACGAGCTGTGGGACGGGCAGGTCGTAGAGGCGTCCGGTCCCAGCGAAAAGCATGTCTGGCTTCAGGACAAGTTCATCCAGCTCTTGGACGCAGCGCTGCCGAGGGCCGAGTGGTTGGTGAAGTCGGAGTTCTATGTGACGCTGCCCGGCCAGGCGCGGCGCTTGGACGTGGGCGCGGTTCGGAGAGCGCGGATCGGCAAGTCGGCCAAGGAGTTCTTTGGGAGTCCGGAGCTGGCCGTTAAGGTGTTATTGGAATCGAACACGATCTTGGAGCTGGACCGGCTGCGCGAACAATGCTTTGCGCATGGGTGTTCGGAGTTCTGGGTGGTAAACATGGAGCTGCGCACCGTGACGGTGTACGATAACTTGCGGGGTGTGTCGTTCTACCGCACCGGTGGCGTCGAAGTTATTCCGCTGGAGGCATTCGGTTCTGCGGAAACGGTCGGGACGCCGGACCTGTTCTCGGTTCCGGATTAGCCCATGCAATTTCATGGTTCCCCTGCGGCCCATTCAGGCCAGTAAAGCCTGACGTGCCGCAAGCCCTGGATCGTCTATCTGCCTTTAATTCAGACCAGCATCTTCTTGACGACCTCGCCCTCAACATCGGTCAGGCGGAAATCGCGGCCCATGTAGTGATAGGTCAGGCGAGTGTGGTCGAAGCCGAGGCGGTTCAGAATCGTCGCCTGTAGATCGTGGACGTGCACCTTGTCTTCGACAATGTTGAACCCGAGATCGTCCGTTTTGCCGACCACTTGTCCGCCCTTGATGCCGCCGCCTGCCAGGAACATGCTGTAGGCCAACGGGTGATGATCGCGGCCGGCATTCTCCGGGTCGCTCGTCTTGCGAATCTCCACCATCGGCGTGCGCCCGAACTCTCCACCCCACACCACCAGAGTTGAATCGAGCAGCCCGCGCTGCTTGAGATCCTTGATCAGCGCTGCCGTAGGCTGGTCCGTGATGTCGCAGTTCTTTTTCAGATCGCGATTCAGATAGGTGTGCTGGTCCCAACTTGCGTGCATCAGCATTACGTACCGCACGCCTCGCTCCACCATCCGGCGCGCAAGCAAACAATTGGCCGCGAACGGAGCCATCGGCTTTTTGCCGATTCCGTACATCTCGAGCGTGGCCTGCGATTCCTTGGAGAAATCGAGCAACTCGGGCCCGGCCATCTGCATGCGAAAGGCGAGTTCGTAGGAGTTGATGCGAGCCGCAATCTCCGCGTCCCCTGTCTCGCTAAGGTGTTCCTGATTCAGATCGCGCATCGCGTCCAGAGCCGCGCGCTGCCGGTCTTTCTTGACCGCCGCCGGATTCGAGAGATAGAGAATCGGGTCGCCGGAATTGCGAAACATCACGCCCTGGTAGGTGGAAGGCAGGAATCCGCTCGAGAAGTTGGAAGCCCCGCCGCTGGTGCCAACGCCCGAGCTCAGCACGACGAATCCGGGCAGGTTCTGCGATTCGCTACCCAGGCCGTAAATGGTCCAAGCGCCCAGGGTTGGACGTCCGAACTGCGTGCTGCCGGTCATCAACAGGAGCTGTCCCGGATGGTGGTTAAATGCTTCCGTATTCATCGAACGGACCAGGCAGATATCGTCGGCGCAGGAGGCGATGTTCGGGATGTAATCCGACAATTCCATGCCGCACTTGCCGTAGCGCTCGAATTTGCGCGGGCTCGCGAGCACGGCCGCCGATGGCTTGATAAACGCGAGCTTCAACTGCTTCGTAAGCGATTCCGGAAGCGCCTGGCCGTGCATCTTCTCGAGCTCGGGCTTTGGATCGAACAGGTCGATCTGGCTCGGCGCGCCCTCCATGAACATGAAAATCACGTTCTTGGCTTTCGGTGCAAAATGCGGGGCTTTGGGCGCGAGCGGGTCCGTGCGCGGTACACCAGCGGCACGCCCCTCCGAGCCGAGCAGATGGGCCAGCGCGGCGGTTTCGAGTCCCAATCCGCAAGTGCGGAAGAACGAGCGGCGTGACTGTATGCGGGCGAAATCGCGAAGGTCCATGGCTACTCCCGTGTGATGAATTCGTCGAGGTTGAGGAGCACGCGGCTTACCGCTACCCAGGCGGCGCGCTGCTCGGGCGTTGGCGCTCCGGCTTCCACGGGCAGCATCGCAGCAGCGGATTTCTCGTCGCTATGAAACGCCGCGGTCTCTGCCGTGAGATAGCGCAGCAGTCGATCGCGCTCGCGCGAGGAAGGCCCGCGCCCCGTGCACAACTCGAACGCGTAATCCAGCTTGTCCCCTACTTCGCCCGACGCTTCGTTCCAGACCCGGATCGCCAAGGCCTGCGCCGCTTCGAAGAACACCGGGTCGTTCAACAGATTCAGCGATTGCAGCGGCGTATCGGACCGGCGGCGCCGTGAGCATGTGACGTTCGATTCGGGCGCATCGAAGTTGCTCAACAGTGGATAGGGCGTGGTGCGCTGGTAATGGATGTACAGCCCGCGGCGATAGCGGTCCATGCCTTTGCTCTCCACCCACTTCACGCTATTTCCATATCCCAACTCGGCAACGCCTGCGGGTTGCGCGGGACGAACACTGCGTCCGCCGATCTCGGGATTCAGCAGTCCGGAGGCGGACAAGGCGGCGTCGCGCACCAGTTCAGCCGGAAGCCGCAAACGCGTCTGGCGGGCGATCAGCCGATTCTCCGGATCGCGTGCGTCGAGCTCCTTGCGTGCGTGCGAGGATTGCCGGTAGGTGGCCGAAGCTACGATGAGGCGGTGCATCTGCTTCATGCTCCATCCGCGCTCGACGAATTCGCTGGCGAGCCAATCCAGCAGTTCGGGGTGGGATGGCGCTTCGCCTTGCGTTCCGAAATCTTCCGAAGTTCGCACCAATCCGATGCCAAAAAATTCCTGCCACATGCGATTGACTGCGACACGCGCGGTCAGCGGTTGGGAGGGCGCCACGATCCATCGCGCCAGCGAAAGCCGATCCTTGTGCGGCGCTGGAAGGGCAGGCAGAATCGCGAGCGTGTTGGGCTCGACCAGGTCGCCGGTGTTCTTGTAGTCGCCGCCCAGGTGCATGCGGGTGGGAGGAATGGTTGGATCCACCTCCACAACGGGCGCCTGAGAGTATTGGGGGAGCGCGGCAGCAAGGGCGATGAGTTTTTCGCGCGCCGCCTTCAGCGAATCCGCGACCGGCTTATTCTTCGCGAAGTCCGGATTGACGCTGCCCAGGAAGAAATCGATTAAACGGCCCTGCTCGCGCGCGGAACGCCTGGTGCGATCGCCGGTCAGTACGTCGCGCTCGCCATCGTAACCCGCGCGGAATTCGGTGACGGCGAAGTCCCATTCGAGGTCCTTGCCCTGATGCTCGAACGCCTCTTTCAGCCGCGCTTCCCAGCGTTCCTCGAGTTCCCTGATTTTGTACTCCGCGATGATTTGTTCACGCTTATGGCGGTATTCGGGCAACGCTTGCAGGTAAGGCCCAGCCTCGCCCGGAAGCGGAGCGTCGATGGTGCGCTCTTCGGCGTTTTCGAAGAACGCCAACATCGAGTAATAATCCTTGTGGCTGATGGGATCGAACTTGTGGTTGTGACACTGTGCGCAGCCGACGGTCAGCCCGAGCCACGTTGTACTCACCGTGTTCGTGCGATTGACGATCTGCTCGAAACGCGCTTCGGCACGGTCGACGCCGGCTTCGCGATTGGTGAGAGTGTTGCGTAGAAACCCAGTTGCGATGCGCTGGTCCACGGTTGGCGATGGGAGAAGGTCGCCGGCGAGTTGATCGATGGTGAATTCATCGAACGGCATGTCGCGGTTCAGAGCGTCGATCACCCACTGTCGATAGCGCCAGGCCCACGGGCGGCCGCGATCTTTTTCATATCCGTCGCTGTCGGCGTAATGGGCGAGGTCGAGCCATTGCCGCGCCCACTTCTCGCCGTAATGCGGAGAGGCGATCAGACTGTCGACTACACGCTCGTACGCGTCGGGCCGGTTATCGGCGATGAACGCGGCAATCTCGGCGGGGGTTGGCGGCAGACCGGTGAGATCGAGTGACACGCGCCGCAGCAGCGTAGTGCGGTTGGCCTCGGGCGACGGTTGAATGTTCTCGGACTCCAGGCGGGCCAGTACAAAATTGTCGATCGGATTGCGAGCCCAGGTGCGCTGACGAACGCCAGGAACCTGGGGCCTTTGAACAGGCTTCAAACTCCAGAGCGTAGCGGCGACGGTGGGCTTGGCGGCGGCGGGCCACTTCGCGCCTTCGTCGATCCAGGTGCGCAGAACGGCGATTTCGGCCGGGGTCAGCGGAGCGCCAACCGGGGGCATCGAGAAACCCTTTTTATCGCTAGAGACTCGTGCGATCAGCTTGCTACCGGTGCTGTTGCCGGGAACGATGACCTTCAATGCCGAGTCGCGGCCATCCAAGCGTAGGTCCTTCATCTGTTGCGCGGCGCCGTGACAAGCCACGCAACGTTTGGCGAAGATGGGCTGAATGTCGCGTGTGAAATCGACGGGCGCCGCGCACGCGAACGAGGCGGCGAGGAGGGCTGAACACATCCAGCGCATGGGTATCTATATATTGTAAGATACCGTCACGGTTCGCCGGAGCCCGTTCCCGTCTCCATCATTTGAGAAGATCGCTTGCCGCGTCGCAGCGCTCCAGCCGTTCGCGGGGCGGCACGGCTCACTGACCGCTTTCCGCCGCGGACTCGCCCACGCATCATCCGCATTGGGATCGCCCATCGACTCCACCAACTTGCGGTGCCTGTTGCTGGGTTCGAGCATGGTCCGCTCGCGACGGTAGCTGTACCGGCTCGGTTTGGCGAGTTAAGCGCTCCGTCGAAAATCACCCCCGGGGGTTGCTGACAACTCGACTGCTCCAAAGCGGTGCCCTCATCAGAATCAACCCTCATAACGAACCGATTGTCATCACCTCCGATGTTTGGCGAGTTAAGCGCTTGCTTACGCGAGATCGCCTGATGCACTACGGTTCGCCGAAGTGCGCGCGAACGAATTCGAGAGCTTCCTCACGATCGTGGATCGCGCCCTCCAGTTGTGCATCTTCGATAGCGCTGAGGATGGCGCGGAATTGCGGTCCTGGTTTATAACCCTGACCCATCAAATCCTCGCCGCTAAGAAGGCGCGGCGGTTTGAGTTCATTGGCTGGAATTTCGGTGGCCTTCTCCCGCAAGAACTCGTACGTCTCCAGATGCCCGTTGCTGTTGGCGCAATCGAGCCGGTGCAGTTCCAGGTGCTCGTCGAAATGTTCCAGCCGCAGCATCCGTTTCAGCGTGCTGTTCTTCATCATCGGCACATCTTTGAAGCGCATGTGCTGGGCGATGAGCGCGATCACCTGTTCGCAATCCGCGTTGCTGAAACGGAGCCGGCGCAGGATACCGCTCGCGATTTCGACGCCGAGTTCGACATGTCCATCGAAACGGATACGATCGGGCGCGCGCCGGAACGTGCCAGGTTTGCCCACATCGTGCAGCAGCACGCCCCACGCCAGCGGCGGCGTCGGCGACAGCAATCCTTCCAGCATCATCAGCGTGTGAGTCCACACGTCGCCCTCGGGATGGTACTGCGGCGGCTGCTCCACTCCCTTCATCGCCGCGACTTCGGGCAGCAGGTCGCTTAACAAGCCAGTCTCGTCCAGCAATTCGAATCCGCGGCGCGCGCCTCTCTCGGTGAGGATGCGCGTCAGTTCCATCCGTATGCGCTCGGCCGATACACGGAGAATTGACGAATGAAGCTGCTGGATCGCCGCGATGGTCGCCGCTTCAATCGTGAAGCCGAACCGCGCGGCAAATCGCACCGCTCGAAGCATTCGCAAATGATCTTCGGCAAAGCGGCGCTCCGGATCTCCGATGGCGCGAATCAATCCGCGATCGAGATCCGCGCGCCCGCCCACGAAATCCGTGATCTCGCTCGACTCGGGATCCATCAGCAACGCGTTGATCGTGAAATCGCGGCGCAGCACATCCTGGCGCGGATCGGTTTCAAACGAGACGCTCTCGGGCCTGCGTCCATCGGCGTATGCGTGATCACTGCGGAAAGTGGCGACCTCTACTTCGGCGCCGCCCTCGCGTACAAGTACGACCCCGAAATGCGCGCCGACAAGATTCGCGGCCGGATACAACGCCCTCACCTGATCGGGATGCGCGTCGGTGGCAATGTCGTAATCCTCCGGCTCGCGGCCCAGCAGTTGATCGCGAACGCAGCCGCCGATCAGATAGGCTTGGAACCCACGTGATTTCAGCGATACTGAAACGTGCCGCGCCAAGGCAGTCGCGGTAGTATCTCCCATGGATCTGATCGTAAAATAGTTTGGGGCGCTAGTCCCATTACGAATGTCTCCTTCCGACACTACCCCCGGAGCAGCCGATAAGGCTGGGCCATCTCAGAAGATAGTTGTGGCGACCACGGTCGCCCTCGCGTTCATCAGCTTCTGGCGCGGAGCGGCGATCGTACTCAGCGACCTCGCTTCTTCTGCGTTCTACGCCGGCGGCATTGCTGAGCGCGCCATCGGAAAGTCCGCGCCGTGGTTCGTGCTCGGCGTCATGCTGTTCAGCTTCGCCGTGCGCAGTGTGTATATGGAAAGCTGCGGCATGTTCGTGCGCGGCGGCGTGTACGTCGTGGTGCGCGACAGCATGGGGCCGTTCATCGCGCGCCTCTCCGTTTCGGCGCTGGTATTCGATTACATCCTCACCGGGCCGATCAGCATCGTTACCGCCGGCCAATACCTCGGGCGCCTGCTGAATGAGTTCAGCGAACTCGGCCATCAGAAATACACGGTGAACCCGAACTATTTTGCGGCGGTGTTCGGAGTCGTGTTCACTCTCTACTTCTGGTGGAACAACCTGAAAGGGATTCACGAGTCGAGCGGGAAAGCGCTGCGCATCATGCAACTGACCACGGTGCTCGCGGTTATGCTGCTGATCTGGTGCCCGCTCACGCTTCTGATTCAGGGGCCGAAATCAATACCGCTTGCGCCGCTGCCGTCGAATCTGCATTTCAGCGCTGAGTCAATGGGCTGGTTCAAGAACACGTTCTGGATTCAAATTCCCGCCATTGCAATGGTGGTCGCCTTCGGGCACGCGCTGCTCTCGATGAGCGGTTTTGAAACTCTGGCGCAGGTGTACCGCGAAATCGCCTATCCGAAGCTGAAGAACCTGAACATCACCGGTAACATCGTGTGCTGGTACGCGGTGATCTTTACCGGTGGGATGACGGTGTTTGCGGGCTACATCATCCCCGATCAGGTGCGCGCGGAGTACGTGGACAATCTGCTGGGCGGGCTGGCGATGAACCTTGTGGGTCCGTACCTGCTGAAGTTGGTGTTCCACGTATTCGTGGTCGTAGTCGGCGTGTTCATTCTCTCCGGCGCGGTCAACACAGCCATCATCGGCGCCAACGGCATTCTCAACCGGGTTGCCGAGGATGGCGTGTTACTGAACTGGTTCCGAAAGCCGCATCGCAGGTACGGCACGACCTTCCGCATTATCAATCTGGTGGTCGTGCTGCAGTGCGCCACGATTGTCGCCAGCCGCGGGGACATGTACCTGTTGGGCGAAGCGTACGCGTTCGGTGTCGTGTGGAGCTTCTTCCTGAAATCGCTTGGCGTTCTGGCCCTGCGCTTTCAACGCAACGATCAGGAGTACAAGTTTCCGTTCAACCTGCACATCCGCGGCGTGGAGTTGCCGATCGGCTTGGGCGTGACGACGTTGATACTGGGATTCGTCGCCATCGCGAACCTGTTCTCCAAACAGATCGCGACCATTTATGGACTTGCCTTTACAGTTCTGGTGTTCATCGTGTTCACAATCTCCGAGAAGGTGAACGCACGCCAGCGCGCGCACGCGAAACCGCTCGAGGAGTTTAACCTCGATCATCAGCCGCGCGTGAACTCCACCAGCATCCACGCGCGTCCCGGGTCCGTTCTGGTGGCCGTCCGCGATTATCACAACATGGACCATCTCAAGCGCGTGCTGGAGAAGACCAACATGCGGCGCCACGATATCGTGGTGATGACGGTGAGGCCGATCTCGGCAGGCGCGGGCGAGTACGATCTGACCGACGAGCAAATCTTCAGCGATTACGAGAAAGAGCTGTTCAGCCACGTCGTTGAACTGGCCGAGAAGCAAGGTAAAACAGTCGAGCTGCTCGTGGTGCCCGCAGTGAATCCGTTCGATGCGGTGGTGCAAGCGGCGGCCAGCCTGCGCGCGTCGCGACTGGTTACCGGCGTATCGGCGCGCATGCCATCCGAAGAACTGGCACGCAGTATCGGGCTGGCGTGGGAGAACCTGCCGGAGCCGCGCCACGCGTTCTCGCTTGAAATTATCCGGCCCGAGCGGCGTTCGATGTTCGTGAATCTGGGTCCGCATCCGCCGCGCCTGTGGCCCGAGGATGTCGACCGGTTGCACGAGCTATGGCTGAAGCTGACGGGGGAGGAATCCGTCGGCGCCAAACTGCATCACCGCGATGTGGTGGGAGTGGCGCTGCGAAGATTAGCACGCGATCTGGAGGGCGGTGACCGCGAAGCCGTGGTGGACGACCTGATTCGCGAAATGCCGCACGACGGTGACGCTACTTCCGGCCAGCTTTCCGAGTCGCTTTCGGAGCCGCCTTCCGCGCCTTCGCCGGTTTCGTAATTGGAGTCACTTCGGCAGGTTCCGGCTCTTCTTCGTTGTGTAGATCTACCGGTTCGTCCGCAGGAATCTCAGGTTCCGCGGCGATCGCCATGTCTGGTTCGGGTGCCGTCCCGTCCACTGCCGGCGCATCGCCCGGTGCGGTTCCGCTTGCCAGCGCGGCCGCCAGCATCTCCGCCTTTTTCAGCTCTTTTTTGGTGGGCGGAACTTCTTCGTGGCGGTAATCGTGGTCGTGATAGCACGTCCTGCAACGGACTTTTGCAGCTTCACCGTTCAGGATGGAAACAATCGAGTGGTTGGTGACTCGCCGGCACTTGATACAGTAGTCGTCGATTACATCGCCTAACCGCAGCTCAGACATATTCGCTCCGTATCGGACTCTCGTGAGTATAGCCGATTTCGCGCTCGCCGCAAACAAGCGCGCATCGGAATGTTCCGGACGCCTCAAGCCCGCGCATGAGCCATCATGGGCATCCCGTGCCGCGGACGTAACGTCAGCAGCGCCCGGTATTGCGGAACGTGGCCGGGCTTCAGCCGAAGCTTCCAGCGCTGCGCCAGGACGGCCAACAACAGTACGCCTTCCATCCACGCGAAATGTTCGCCGATGCAAACCCGCGCGCCTCCGCCGAACGGGAAGTAGGCGAATTTGGGCAATGCCGCGCGCATCTCCGGTGTCCAGCGCCCGGGATGAAAGCGCTCCGGCTCGGCGAACCAGCGCGCATCGCGATGCACCACGTATGGGCTCATCAGTACGATGTCGCCCGGCTCAATGGGATAGCCCGCGACGTCGACATGTTTCACCGCCATCCGTCCGATGCCCCAGGCGGGGGGATACAGGCGCATCGCCTCGGCGAACAAGTTGTAAGTGAACGGCAGTGCCCCGAAGTCTTCGGGCGACGGCGTTCGTCCGCCGAGCACCGCATCGAGTTCGGCGTGGAGCTGTGCTTCGACATCGGGGTTCTGCGAAAGCAGATAGAAAGTCCAGGTGAGCGCGTTTGCCGTGGTCTCGTGTCCCGCAAGAAATAGCGTGAGCGCTTCGTCGCGCACCTGCTTGTTCGACATTCCGCCGCTGCCCTCTTCGTCGTCGGCCATCAGCAGCATGGATAGCAGGTCGCCGCGATCCTCACCGCTTGCGCGGCGCTCGGCGATGATGCGGTAGATGAGCTCGTCCAGGTGCTTTTTGCCCTGCTCGAAACGGCGCACCGACGGCAGCGGCAGGCGCTCGACGATGCGCGAGAAGGGCATCATCACCAGATCGAACAGATGCAAAACCGCGGTGAGCGACGCGCCAACAGCGGCCGCTTCCTGCTCGACATCGGCACTGAACAGCGTGCGCGCCACCACGGCCAGCGTGAGCCGCATCATTTCCGCGGCGACATCCAGGGGCTGCCCGTCGTGCCAGCGGTCGCGTGCTCGAACGGCGTACTCAACCATCGTGGCGCCATAACCGGCCAGGCGCTGGCGGTGAAAAGCAGGCTGCACCAGCCTGCGCTGGCGCGTATGCAGCGGCGCTTCGCTGGTGAGCAGCCCTTCGCCCAACAACACTTTCGCGCGTTGCAGGACGCGGCTCTTGATGAAGCTGTGTTGACTGGTGACCAGCACATCCTTGATCGCGTCAGGATGCGCGAGATGGACGATGTTGGCCGGTCCGATGCGATAGAAGGCGACGTCGCCATACTCGCGCGCGAGCCGTTCGAGGAACGCCGGCGGATCTTTGCGGAACGCCGTGTAGTGGCCCAGAACGGGCGGATTTTTGGGCCCCGGCGGACGCGATACTGCGAGCGTCGCCATGTTCTACCGGCTCGGATTCACCTTGTGCAATGGCAGGAACTTCTCGTAGTCGAGGGTGACGCCCAGGAACGCGAGACACATCTCGTCCGTGGTACGCTCGCCCCAGCCGACGGGCACGATCGGGTTGTTCGGATTCCGTGGATTCGCGTCCGAGTTGTCGTATTTGCAGGTGACTTTCACCGTCGAACCGGACTTTACAACGAGCGGTTCAGCAAGCGTATAGGGGCCCTGGTAGTTGAAGTCCCACTTGTCGATGTAAATCATCGGATTCGTGTTCTGTTTGGCGTCGGTGACATCCACTCGAATCTCGGTGCCGAGCAGGTGCATGTGCGGATAGACGGAAATCACCTTGCCCTCGAGAAGGGGAATGATGGGCAATGTGTAGTTCACTTCAAAGCCCTGTGCGTTCGCCGGGATCTTGAATTTGTCGTTCAGCAGCGGCACATTGAACAGCCTCTGCTGGATGTCCTTCTTCGAGAGGTACACTCCAACCTTGGTGAGATCGGGGGCGGTACGGCCGATCGGGTAATAATGAACCTGCATCACGACACGCGCGCCCTTCGGCAACTCGACTCCGATTCCATCGGGCAGCAGGTGCGGACGCTGGCCCGGCGCCCATCCGGCGAGCACTGAATTGAGCCCGATGTCGATGCCAGGGCCTCCGAAGCAGTCGTATCCGGGCTGGCCGTCCTGCCCTTCCAATTTCTCGGCTTGACCTTTGCTGTCGGCAAACAGGAGCACGTGATGGACGATGCTGCGCGCTCCCGGTACGAGATCGAACGCGCTGGCGTATTGCGTGGTGTCGAACGATCCTGGCAACACGAAACAGCGGTACACATCCTTGCCGCGCGCCGGAGTGAAACTTTGGGGCATCGCGAGAACCAGGTCGGGGTCGCCCAGCACCCAGTCGCCTGTGTCGGGAAGCGGATCGGGCATGTCGGCCGCATCGCCCTGCGGCGCGCCAGCCGCGACCCAGTCGACGATCGTCTGCCGTTCATCGGCGCTCAACGCGAAGTTGTCGCGGAATTCGCCGTAGCCGGGCTTCGGCTTCCACGGCGGCATGATGCCGGCATCGACAACGCGGGAGATGTCGAGCGACCAAGCGACCGCCGTATCGTAGTCCTTCAAAGCGAAGGGCGCGATATCGTTATCGCGATGGCACTGCTGGCACTTGGCCTGGAAGATACGCGAGACTTCCTTGGAATACGTCGGCTGGCCGGAGCACAGCACACTGCTTAACACCGCCGAAGCGGCGATCAGGCGAAAGATGGTCATGGTTTAAAGCGTGAACCCAGTTAGTCTGATTCTACCTGACGCCGAAGCGTAACAACGGCCTGCGCCTCGGCTGAGCGCCCCTCGCCAACAGGACCGACCTGCTCGGCAGTTTTGAACTTCACCGATACGCGGTCCACTTCGAGCTTTAGGATCGAAGCGACGGTCGCGCGGATGGTCTGGCGAAAGTCTTTCAATTTCGGCCGCTCGAGAATCACCGTCGAATCGACGTTCACCAGAGTATAGCCGCGCTCATTCACCAGGCCGAGCGCATGTTCGAGAAAGCGAGCCGACGCTGCGCCCTTCCAGCGCGGATCTGAATCGGGGAAGTGCATTCCGATATCGCCGAGCGCCGCCGCTCCCAGCAGTGCGTCCGTGATGGCGTGCAGCAGAACATCGGCGTCGGAGTGGCCCTCCAATCCGAACGCGGCGGGAATCGTGACGCCTCCGAGAATCAGCGCACGATCGGGAGCAATGCGATGGACATCCCAGCCGAGGCCCGTGCGGTATTCGATCAAGACGCGACTTGCTCCGCGGCTTCCTGTTCCAGATACAGCCGCGCGAGATCCATATCGCCGGGCTTGGTGATCTTGATATTTCGGTCGCTGCCCTGAACCACGCTGACTTCTACTTCCTCCAGCCGTTCGACAAGACTCGATTCATCCGTTCCAATAAATCCGTCCTCGGCCGCCTTCTCGAATGCGAGTCGCATCAGGTCGAAGCGGAACACCTGCGGCGTCTGCGTCAGTACGAGGTGTTCGCGCGGGAGCGTAGCTCGCACCTTGTCCTTATGAATACGCTTCACGGTATCGACAGGAACGATGGCGACGATCGCCGCCCCGGTTTCCGCCGCTGTTCGGATCACCAGTTCGATGCATTGCAAGCCGATGAACGGACGGACGGCGTCGTGCACGGCAACCAGATCGGTGTCGAGACTCAGCGTGGCGAGCGCGTTATTCACCGACGCTTGCCGGCTATCGCCGCCTTCCACCACGCGGACCGGCTTGGTGAGATGCTCTTTTTCGAGCAGCTCCGATACCCATTCCATGTCGCCCGCGCGCAGGGCGACCACGATCTCCGACACCATCGCGCAGGCGTCGAACTTGCGGATGGTATGCAGCAGAATGGGCGAGCCATCGAGCAGCATGAACTGCTTCCGGCTCAAGCCGGTCTTCTCGGGCTGTGCCTTGTTCATGCGCGTCCCGCGACCGGCAGCGGGAAGGATTACTGAGACTTTCATTGTGCGATTGATCGCCCTAGGTTTGAGGACCCGCTATTGGCGCGGGGGCGTGTTCGCGATGCTCGCGTTGACGGTCGGGCGGCGCTCCGGCCTTCGAAGCGGAATCGTAGACGTGGTGCACGCGCTCATCGAACCGGCCGAAAATCATCTTGCCCGCGGTGGTCTGCAGGACACTCGTCACTCCGATGTCGATGGTTTTCGAGATCATGCGTTTTGCGTTGTCGACCACCACCATCGTTCCATCATCCAGATAAGCGACGCCCTGGTTGTATTCCTTGCCTTCTTTCAGAATGAAGACGCGCATCGTCTCGCCGGGGAGTACGATCGGCTTTAAGGCGTTTGCCAGCTCATTGATGTTGAGCACCTGGACGCCGTGCAGTTGGGCGACCTTGTTCAGGTTGAAATCGTTGGTGACGATCTTGCAGTCGTACACCTTGGCAAGTTCGATCAGCTTCATGTCGACTTCGCGGACGTTCGGGAAATCGTCTTCGAGGATCTGAACGTTCAAATGCGGCATCTTCTGGATGCGCTGAAGAATATCGAGGCCGCGGCGGCCACGGTTGCGCTTCATCGAATCGGCGGAGTCGGCCACCATCTGCAGTTCATGCAGCACGAATTGCGGAATCACGAGCGTGCCGTCCAGAAAACCGGTGTCGGAAATGTCGGCGATGCGGCCGTCGATGATGACGCTGGTGTCGAGGATTTTGAACGCAGGCTTCACCGATTTCTCGCCGCCGAACAGACCGCCCAGCGCGGCCAGGTTCAGCAGGTCGCCCTTTTGCGCCCCCAGCACGAGTCCGACATAGGCCATCAACGCCAGCACAAACACCTGGAGAAACGGCACGGTGTTGTAGCTGTTCGGCAGAGCCTGCGTCAAGACAAGCGAAACCAGATAAGCGCCTAGTATGCCCAGGACTGATCCGAAGGCAGCGCCGATCAGTCGTTTCAGGCTGACTTGGCGTAGACGGATTTCAGAAAAAACAATGCCGCAGCCGAGACACGCTCCGGCCAAGGCGGCAAAGATGCTGGGCAGATTGAAGGGGCGAAGATAGTACGCAGTCGCGCCGAGGACGGAAATGAAGACGATTCGGATAATTAGAAGATCGGACATGAAGCCCCCCGCGAATGGGCAGTGCGTCTCGACAGGCCATGGTTCGCCTTAGCGCATTATATCAAGTGGTTGCGGATTATGCAGCTTGGGGTAGGCGCGGAAGTCAGAGGGAACAGAAATAACAGATGACCGGATCAACCGGGATGCAGCCGGCGCTAACATCCAGACCGGCTGGACTGTAACGGCCCAGGCAACAGAGCGGGGCCGCGCAAAACAGATTTACAGCGCCTTGGCGAGTTCCTCGGCGAATGCGCTGGTGGGACCGTTGGTACGCCGTGCACCACCGCCTGTTTTCGGTCTGGAGGTGCCAGCAGCGGGAACGCGGCGCATATCGCGCTGATCGGGCCGTGCCTGCGCCGATACGGGCGGAGCGCCGGCAGCGGTCTTTGCGCCCTTCGGCTTCGGCGGCTGTGCGGGGTTGGCGCGCAGCAAACGTTCTTCGAGCGGCGCACGGTCGAAACGCCGGATGATGGAATTCATCTCTTCCTGATTCGGCGCTTCAATAAAGGCGAAGCCCTTCGATTCCTGAGTTTCGGGATTGCGGATTACTTTGACGTTGTCGGCCACTAGGTTATCTGCGGTGAGCCACGATTTGATATCGTCGGCTGTCACCCACAGAGGGAGATTTCCGAGAAAAACGGTATAACTCATGCTGAGGGACAATTAACTCCGTTTGAGGTGTTGGGGGTACGCTTCGGGGAGAAGGTCCATGGAAGCAACTTCATAGTAGCACAGTCCGTTTTCAAGCTCAATCGAAAACCACTGTGAAAACAATGCGATAATCCCGCCAATGCGCGTTGTGCTCGGGTTCGTTTTCGCGATTTCGGCCCTGGGTGCGGACATACCTCCGGCGTTCCGCCTTCCCGCCCAGGCGCGCCCATCCGGCTACGAATTGGAACTGACTATCGTACCGCGGCGGAGCGAGTTCCGCGGGGTGGCGCGCATCGCGATCGAAGTAACGGAACGAACCCGAACGTTGTGGCTGAATGCCAAAGGGCTGAACGTTCTGCGGGCATCGCTCGATGCAGGATCGGGGCGCGAAACCGTGAATACGACGGCGTTCGACGAATTCCTGAAGCTTGACTTCGCGCAGGAGATCGGGCCCGGCGCCGCGCGGTTGGAAATCGAATACACGGGTGAGCTGAGCGACAAGCGGAATAATGGCCTGTATCGAAAACAGTCGGGTGGAGATTGGTACGCGTTCACAACCTTCACGCCAATCGAAGCCCGCCGCGCGTTCCCGTGTTTTGACGAGCCCGCGTACAAGGCGCCGTGGCGCGTCGTGTTGCATGTCGAGCAGGCGGACGTCGCTGTTTCAAACGGGCGCATGGTGAACGAGCGGAACGAGCCTGCGGGAATGAAGCGCGTGGAGTTCGCCGGGACGAAGCCTCTGCCATCGGAAGTGGTGGCGATCGCGGTGGGTCCATTCGATGTCGTGGACGCGGGGGAGGCGGGCGTGAATCGAGTGCCGGTGCGGATCCTTGCGCCGCGCGGGCGGGGGCGAGAGGCGGCGGGCGCGCGATCGGCCACGCCTGAGATCCTGGCACGTCTGGAGCAGTACACCGCGATTCCATATCCCTGGGACAAACTGGATCACGTTGCGGTTCTCGATATGCCGTATGGCGCGGTCGAAAATCCGGGCCTGATCACGTATCGCGATGCAATTCTGCTGTCCAAGCCCGAGCGCGACACCGGTGAGCGGCAGCGAGGGATGCGGGGCACCATTGCGCACGAGCTGGCGCATCAATGGTTCGGGAACCTGGTGACGCAGGCGTGGTGGGACGACGTCTGGCTGAGTGAAGGCTTCGCGACGTGGCTGGGTGGCAAGGTCTCCGACATGGAGCTGCCCGCCTTCGAGCGGTCGATCGCGGCGGTTGCGGGACGTAGCGCGATTATGAAGCTGGATTCAGCGGCGGGGACACGGCCGGTGCGCCTGCAGATCAACTCGCGCGCCGAAATGGAACAGGTGTATGGCGGCATCGTGTATCAGAAAGGCGCGGCGATCCTGAACATGCTGGAACAATGGGTTGGCCCGGAGGCGTTTCAGCGCGGGCTGCGCACGTACTTAACCGATCACGCGCTGGCGACGGCCACCACCGGCGATCTGGTGGCCGCGTTGAGCCGCGAATCGCGCATGGACGTGGGGGCGGTGATGCGGTCGTTTCTCGATCAGCCCAGATTCCCGGTGGTGCACGCCGCCGCCGATTGTTCGATCGAGTCCGAGGATGCGGCGCGATGGATAGTTCCGGTTTGCGTCCATGGCGACGACGGATCGGGGCAGTGTACGACGCTCGCGCCGGGTCACCGCCGCGCGGAGGTTAGCGCGTGCCCGGCATGGATCTGGCCGAATCGTGGCGGCGCCGGCTACTTCCGCGTGCAGTTCGAGCCTGCGTTGTTGGAACAGGTCGTTAATAAAGGATGGGGACAATTGACGGCGCCGGAGAAACTCAGCGTGATTGACGACACGGCCGACGCGGTGCTGTCGCACCGGATGGAGCCCCGCGGCGCGCTCGAGTTGTTGCCCGCGATGGCGCGCGATCCGCTACCGGCTGTGTCGAATGCTGTGTACCGCTTGCTGCTATCGATGATCGCCAATGCCGCGCCGCAGGACCGGGCGGCGTGTGACGAAGCGATCCGGCAGATACTGGCTGGCGGGGGACGAAGGCGATAGGTGGACGCCCGGCGGTTCGGCTATGATGTGTTTGCGGACGCGCCGCCCGCTGACGTGGGCCCTTAGCACAGCGGTTAGTGCAGCGGACTCATAATCCGTTGGTCGTAGGTTCAAATCCTACAGGGCCCACCATTTCGTGCTGGGGCTGCCTGCCAACGCCTGGCTTCTCAGAAAGGGACGAGTGGCCTCGACTATGCGCGAAATCGAGGAGCCGCTGCTGGCGACGGTAAGGTGCATAATAGCGGCATGGGCGCGTTGAAAAACCCTGGCATGGAGCAGTCGCTGTATGACCGCGACCTCTACGAGTGGTCTCTTCACATGGCCGATATGCTCCGAAAGCGCAACGCCGCCGCGCTCGACTGGGAGCATCTAGCGGAGGAAATCGAAGGATTGGCCGGACGCGATCGACGCGAAATGTTCAGCCGGATTGAGGTGCTGATCACGCACTTGCTCAAATCTCAGGCGAAGTCAGGCCGCCCTCCGTTGAGTTGGGCCAACACCATCTCTGAACAGCGCAGCGAACTGGAAATACTCTTCGATCAAAATCCGAGCCTCAGGCGTTTCATCCGCGAAGCGATGGACAAGCGCTATCCGCGCGCGACGAAAAGGGCGGTTCAGCAGATGCGGATGACGCAAAACCCGTTCCCCGCCGAGTGCCCGTTCACGCCCAAACAGCTACTCGGTGATGACTAATTAAGTTCCCCAAGATCGAGAGGCCGGGATGGTTAGGGCCTGAGTGGATAGACCGTGTCGGCAGGCACACCGGCTTACTTCCCGAAGATCTCTAAAACCGCTAGCTTCTCGCCTTCCCTCCCCATCAGCCGAAAGAGAATTGGACGTGGGCGGGCGTATGGTTTACCATCGGCAAATAGCTGTCCGAAACCAACTTTTGGGGGTAGACCATGTTACGTCACGCGATCTGGATTCTGCTTGCGGCAGTGCCGATCTTCGCTCAATCCAAGGCCACCATCAACGGCGACGTCACCGATCCGACTGGGGCCGCGATTCCGAACGCGACTGTGAAGGTGCGAGCCGTCGCTATCGGCCTCGAACGCGATACGAAAACGAGTGAGAGTGGCTCGTTCAGTGTGCCCTCTCTACCCGGCGGTAATTATGAATTGACCGTGGAATCGGCCGGGTTCAAGACCCTCGTCCGATCGGGCATCCTGCTCGACACCGACCAATCCGTCACGCTCAAGCTGCAGCTCGAAGTGGGACAACTCACGGAGCGCGTATCGGTCGAGGCGCAGGCGCCGCTCGTGGACACGTCCACCGCCGAGGTGTCGCGGCTTATCACCGGCTCCAATCTGCAGAACTACGCGCTACCGGGGCGGAATCCGTATTACATGCTCGGAATATTGCCGGGTATCGTTTCGCGATACGGGAACTTCACCACCGACTTCCGCGCCACGAGTTACTCGATGGGCGCCCTGATGATCAACGGCAATCGCAAGGACACCAACTTCGTGACGCTCGACGGCGTGAATAACGGCCGCGTGCGCGACGGTGTCCAGGTGAATAATATTTTGGGCGTGGACTTCATCGACGAAGTGAATGTTTACACCAGCCGTTACGCGCCGGAATTCGGCCGCAGTTCCGGGGGGCAGATCAACTTCATCACGCGCCGCGGCACACAGGATTATCACCTGAGCGCTTATGAGTTTTTCATGAGTGACCAGTTCGCGGCCACACAGGCAGTCACTAACTCACATCCGCGTTTGCGCTATCACGACTACGGATTCACCACGGGCGGTCCCGTATATATTCCGAAGGTCTGGAATCAGGACAAGAGCAAGCTGTTCTTCTTCTTCGGCATGGAAGGCCGGTGGCTGGCGGGCTTCAACCAGAAAACCTCGATTGTGCCCACCGTGCTCGAGCGCGGCGGAGACTTCAGTCAAAGCAAGACGGTTCCGGTCGATCCCGACACAGGCATGCCGTTTCCCGGCAATGTGATTCCTACTTCTCGCATCAGCAACCTCGGCAAGGCGCTGCAGAAGATCTATCCCGATCCTAACTACGGTGGTCCGGGTGGAAACTATCTCGCTGTGCGGTCGCAGCCGACAGATAATCAGGATTTCATCTTCCGCTCCGATTACAACATTCGCCAGAACTGGCTTCTGACCGTGCGCGGGTTGCATGGCGATCAGAACTTTACTTCGCCCTTCGACAACACCGGAAACAACATCCCGCTATTTCCCGTGTACCGCCACCGGCGCGGGAACAACTACAACGTCGGTATCACAACGACGTTCAGCCCGACGTTGATCAATCAGTTCAGCGCGGGTGAGTCGGATTACCGCGAGGACTTCACGCTGCAGGGCAACGGCTATAGCCGCGATACGTGGGGCATCACGTTTCCGCTGTTATTCGCGGGCGGAAATAACGGCAATCGGATTCCGGCCGTGAATTTCAGCAATCAAACGGGGATCACGGGTTCGGGCCAACCGAGCAAAGCGGCCACGCCGACCTTCATCTTCCAGGACAACCTGACAAAAATCAGCGGCGCCCACAGCATCAAGGCCGGGTTCTATCTCGAGAACATGAACATGAATGAGTTGAACCAAGCCGGCGACAACGGTTCGTTCTCATTCGGTAACTCGTCGTTGAATCCGCGCAATACGGGTGTGCCGTGGGCTAATGCTCTGCTCGGTGTATTTGATTCCTATACCGAACAGGGTCCCCAGGCGCAGACCGTATATCGCGCCTTTGCCCGAGAATTCTATGTGCAGGACAGTTGGCGGCTGCGCAAGAACTTCACGTTGGAATACGGCCTGCGTTACGCCCTGATTTCACCGTGGTCCTCGCGGTGGAACAACGAGGTGGCATTCTTCCAAAAGTTCTGGGATCCATCGAAAGCGCCGCAGGTAGCCGCGAATGGCGCCATTGTGCCTGGTACGGGCGATCCCTATAACGGTTTGAGCCTGCCGGGCAGCGGATTCCCGGATTCGGCGATCGGGCGCGTACCAGCCGCGAGCGATCCGGCGGTGAAGGCGCTGTTCCGCGGTGTTCCGGAAGGATTCAATCCGCTACGCAAGACGAACTTCCAACCGCGCCTCAGCTT
Source organism: Bryobacterales bacterium (assembly GCA_038322705.1). Lineage (GTDB taxonomy): Bacteria > Acidobacteriota > Terriglobia > Bryobacterales > Bryobacteraceae > TMP-7. The sequence goes on from JBBQGC010000041.1 coordinate 30,838, forward strand.
CGCGTGGGACGTATTCGGCAACGGTAAGATGGTCGTCCGCTCAGGCGCGGGTGTCTTCCAGGGAGTTACCGGCATCGCGTATTCGGCGTGGTATCTCGGGGCCAAGCCTCCACTGGTGCGCTCGTCCACAGTCACCAACGGCCTTGCCGATAACCCGGGCAGCGGCGTACCGAACACCACGCAGTTCCCCATCAGCCCCAGCGGGCTGCCATCGGATTACAAGATTCCCACGGTGTATCAATACAGCTTCGGCATCCAAAGCGAGCTTCCGTTCAAGACGCTGCTCGACGTCAGCTACGTGGGCAATGGCGGCCGTCACTTGTCGCTCAGCCGTCCCTTGAACTTCCTGACTCCCGATCAGGTTGCCGCGCACCAGGGCGTGGATCCGCGACCGTTCTATCCGTACCGCGGATTGGACGCGTTCAATATCATCGAGCCGATGGCGACTTCCGAATACAACTCGTTCCAGTTGCTGGTGAAGCGGCGCTCGCACGATCTGAGTTACAGCTTCGCTTACACTCTCGGCAAGAACATCGGTTATGGAATCGAGGGGGTCGCGGGCGGGATTCAGGATCCGTTGAACGTGCGCGCCGATCGTTCGGAGTTAGAAGAGAGCCGGCGTCATAACATCGTGGTCAGCCACACGTACGAGACGCCATGGTTCCGCTCACAAAAAGGATTTCTAGGCCGCGTGCTGGGCGGTTGGAGCCTCAACGGAGTTTGGACCTGGAACACGGGCCGTCTGTATTCTCCGGGTTTGACTGCCGCTCCTCGCCAGGTGGCGACACGGCCCAACGTGGTGGGTGAATGGGAGCTGCCGAACGATCAGCGCACTCTGTTCCGCTACTTCAATCCCGCGGCATTCGCGCGGCCAGCGGATTACACCTATGGCAACTCGGGCAAATGGGTGATCCGGGGTCCCGGCAGCTTCGATCTGAGCGCTTTCGCGTTGAAGAGCTTCCGCGTGTTGGAGCGTGCGACGCTGCAGTTGCGGGTTGAGGCGTTCAACGCGCTGAATCACCCGTACTGGACGGACGTAGCCGCTACGCTCGGCCGCTCCGATTTCGGCCAGGTCAGCGGTATCGCGACGCCACGCTACCTACAACTTGGCGCGAAGTTCATTTTCTGACCAAGAGAGAGGACGCCGGCGCGTGGAGGGTAATGGCTCCGCTTGCCGGCAACGAGCGCTGCTAGAACCTCGAATCGAAGATTCCCGGAACCGGGTGCCTTACGCTTAACCTGAGATGGCGCCATGCTGACAAAGCTCATTATCCGAAACTTCAAACGTTTCGACGAGGTGGAAATACCGCTCGCCAATCCGGTCGTTTTCATAGGGCCGAACAACTCAGGTAAAACGTCGGCGATGCAAGCGTTGGCTCTTTGGGAGTTGGGATTACGGCGGTGGAAGGAGAAGAGGAGCGAACGTGGGGCTCCGGAAAAACGTCCCGGAGTCGCCATTAATAGGAGGGACCTACTCATGGTCCCGGCTCCAACTGCAAATCTCCTATGGCGAGGACTGCATGTGCGGAACGTGCAGAGAATCAACGGCAAGCAACAGACTCAGAACATTCGAATCGATGTGTTGGTGGAAGGAAACACGGCGGGAAAGGACTGGCGCTGTGGGATTGAGTTCGACTTCTCCAATGACGAATCCTTCTTTTGCCGTCCCTTGCGGTTGGAGGACAAGAAAGACCCACAGCGCATGTCAGTACCGGATGCAGCCTATGAAGTCCAGGTTGCTTTCTTGCCCCCTATGTCCGGGCTCGCCTCGAACGAGACCCGTCTGGACAGCGGCGCGATTACCGTAAGACTCGGAGGAGGACGTACAGCCGAGGTACTTCGGAATCTCTGTTACCAGCTTCTGACGGAGGCGACGGCGCCGCCGAAATGGCCGCGATTGGTGAGCGACATGCGGGATCTGTTCCAGGTCGAACTTGACGAGCCCGTTTACGTCGCGGAGCGGGGCGAAATTCAGATGTCCTACTGCGACGCGGCTGGTGTTCGCCTGGATCTCTCCAGTTCGGGCCGCGGTCTTCAACAGACGCTGCTCCTGCTCGCGTACCTTGCTCTGCATCCCGGCTCAGTACTTCTGATAGACGAGCCGGACGCGCACCTCGAACTCCTACGCCAAAGGGACATCTACCAGATTCTGACCGAGTCCGCTCGTTCCAATGGCAGCCAGCTCATCATCGCGAGCCACTCGGAAGAAGTACTGAATCAGGCCGCCGGCACGAGTGCGGACAGCGTTGTGGCGTTCCTCGGCAAGCCCCATCGAATTCCTCCGAATCGCACGACAGCGTTGCGGCGAGCCCTCGACACCGTCCGCTACGATCAGTACTACCTCGCCGAACAAGCCGGGTGGGTGCTGTATTTGGAAGACCGGACCGATCTGGCTATCCTGAAGGCCTTCGCCGAGCGCCTGAATCATCGCGCCAAGGAGGCTTTGCGCTCTCCATTCCTGTTTCCAGTCGGGAATCAGCCGAACAAGGGACGCGAGCATTTCAACGCCCTCGTTGAGGCCAAGGCAGATCTGCAGGGCTACCTTCTTGTAGACCAGGACGCCCCTGATCTTCAGGCACGTGACAATCTGCGGGAAAAGAAGTGGGAGCGGCGGGAGATCGAAAACTACATTTGCCAACCTGAGGCCCTGGAGTCGTTCGCGCGTGAATTCGGCCAGTCCATGGCCGGCGGCCCGCTCTTCGAGCGAGCAGGCTCTGACAAGGCCGTCGAAAGCATGAGGAAAGCCGTTGCGGATCGTGTGATCCCGGCTGCACTTAGAGATCGAAACGATCCCTGGTGGCGTACAGTAAAGGCGAGTGACGAGTTTTTGGATCTGGTTTTCCCTGAGGGAGAAGACGCCGGCGAGTGTGGGGTACTGGCTCCGCTCGCCGGCAACGAGCTCTGGAAACCAGTCTCAATGGTGGACCGATGTGAACGGTCCAAAGCGTCATATTTCAGACGAAGGCCGTGCGAAGCGGAGCCAGCTCTATCTTGCAACCGGTCGGGGGCGTTTGGAAGCCGTTATGTGGTGGCGGGAGCCGCTTTTTTTCGCGCGGCGCGGCGTTTTTCAACGGGCGGCTGGCGATCGCTCTTCTTCAGGTTCGGCAACACGATGGAGGTAACGAACTTCTTCTCCCCGTGCTCGTCGAATTTGATCACGATGTGATCGTCGTTGCATGACATCACTGAGCCAAGCCCAAATTTGCCGTGCTCCACTTGTGCGCCGGTCGCAAATGCCGGTTTATTAGCCATTCGCCGCTCCTCGTTCTCATAGTAACCCATGTTGGGCGAGAGTGGAACTTGGCGTGCCTATGAAACTGTGCCCCTGGTAGCAACGTCCCTTGTTCAAGGAGAATACTCTCAATGAAGAAGATGGCGGTAGTTTGTCTCTGTGTTGTGTCGGTCGCGGCTTGGGGACAGCGGCGCGAACGCCATGCGCCAGCCAACGGCAGTATGTCGCGGGACAGGGTGGAAACCAGCAGCCGGCAGGCGTTGAAGAGCCGCAAGCAGGCGCGTTCCGCCGCAGCCGATAAGGAGGCAAGCATCCCTCAGGCCCCCGGCGTGGTCCAGATCGGGCCGGATCGCACCGCCTACTTCACGTTCACCGATTTCACGCCCAAAGGCAGCACCGTCGATGCCGCCATCCAGTTTTCGAATAGCAACTTCCTCGACTTGGGCCTGGTGACTCTGAACCGAGATTATCAACCCGGCGATTACTTCGCGCTCCCCAAGATCTGCGACGTCGGCGACCTGTGGCCCAGCGGTGTCACCACTCTTGATGTTCAGGTAACTGTCAACGGCACCGTAACCCACTCGGCGGGAGAGTTTGTCAGCGGAGCGGCGCGCACCTATGGCGACCTGTATGTCCCGTCCGCACTGACTCCTCTCATCACCTCCTGGTCTGAAAGTATTTTCAACAGACAAGTGATTCTCACCATTAATGGCAGCTTTACATCCAGCCCGGCGACGGTCGTGGTCGAGGATCTTGTAGTGCCGCGGAGTGCCATAACTCAGAGCGCCGACGGCAGCACGATTAACGTCAACCTCAGCCAGGTTCCAGGGTCGCGCCTGGATATCCAGCAGGACTTCCTGTTGACCGTTGGCCAGGACGGTTATACCGATTCGCGCATCTTCACGCACGTTCCATTCGATCCGGCCAATTACGACGCATCGCCATCGAAGTAACCGTGAAGATCCACTTTGCAAACATTTAACATTGCCGGGGCCGCCGGGCCGCAACCTGGCCCCGGTGGCCCGCATCATTCACAGTAGTTCAAGTTTCATCTGGCCTAAAAATAATGAAGCAACTGCTGCTGTCGCTATTCGCTTTTGTGTACGTGGCGGGGGCGCAAGTCGTCCCGAATCACTACATTGTTGAACTTTCCAACGAACCGGTCGCCCGTCTCGCGCACCGGCAGCACAAGCGCCTCGAAAGCGGCGATCCCGCGTTTGCCGCGCACCGCGCCACGATTCGCGAGGAGCAAGGGCGCGTGCGCCGCCGTGTTGAATCCACTGGCGGCCAGGTCCTGGATAGCTTCGAGACGGTCCACAATGCACTGGTGGTCCGCATGTCGCGCGAGCAGGCCGCGGCCACGCGTTCGATGGCCGGAGTGAAGAGCGTGCGCGCGGTGAGAATGTACCACAAACTGCTGGACCGGTCGCTGGCGTTGCAGAAGATCACCGATGCGTGGCAGCAGATCGGCGGCGTGGATAAGGCCGGAGCGGGAGTGAAGATCGCGATCATCGATACGGGCATCGACATCACTCACCCGGCGTTTCAGGACGCGGGATTCACCGCCCCGGCTGGCTTCCCGAAGACGGATCGCGATAGCGACTCGGTGTATACGAACCAGAAGATTATCGTCGCGCGCGGGTATACAGACCCCGACACCAGGAAGGTCTATTCAGCCAAAGACATTGACGGACACGGCACCGGTGTTGCTATGGTTGCGGCGGGCGGCACCAATACCGGGATTCACGGCCCAATCACGGGCGTGGCTCCGAAAGCCTGGTTAGGTAACTACAAGGTCTTCCCGGACGGAGGAAACGGCGCGCCCGATTCCCTGATTATCCGCGCGATTGAAGACGCGGTAAACGACGGTATGGATGTCATCAATCTGAGCCTGGGTGGTTTCCCGGCCACGCGGCCTGCCGATGACGCGCTGGTTGTCGCTGTCGAGAATGCGGCCGCTGCGGGCAAGGTGGTGGTGGTTGCGGCCGGTAACGACGGCACCGATCCGAACACGATCGGCTCGCCGGGAACGGCCCCGTCGGCAATCGCGGTGGGCAGCACGATGAACGATCGTATTTTCGCGGGTCACGTAATCGAAGACGGCCACGATCCCTTCACCGCTTTCCCCGGCGATGGTAAGAACTCGGACTCGAAGATTACGGCTGTGGTGAAGGATGTTTCCACCCTTGACCCCACGGCGCTCGCCTGCGATCCGCTTCCCGCCGAATCCATGAAAGGCGCAATCGCGCTTATCTTGCGCGGCACCTGCACATTTACGACGAAGCTGAACAACGCCCAAAGCGCGGGTGCGATCGCTGCCGTCTTGTACGCGCGGGCTGAATCGCCCGACCCCATCACGATGTCGACCCAAGGAGCTTCCTTACCAGCCGTGATGGTGAGCAATGCCGATGGAAATGCGTTGCGCAGCGATTCTGCGAACGGCAACGTCTCCATCTCTTTGGACTTCACGCCCACGGCCGCGCTGGTCAATTCGGCGCACCTGAGCAGTTACTCCAGCGTCGGACCGAACTCCGATTCGGGGATCAAACCCGATCTGCTGGCCGTCGGCGAGAACATCTATACGGCCGAGCCCGTCTCACAGGGCGCATACGTCGTCGAGAGCGGAACCAGTTTCTCGTCGCCGACGGTGGCCGGTGCGGCCGCGTTGCTGATGGCTGCCCGTCCGGGGCTCAGCGGGCAGCAGTACCGCTCGCTGCTCATCAATAGCGCCACTGCATTCACCGTGGACGGAGCGTCGAACCCGTTGGGCGTGCAGGCTGAAGGTGCCGGGTTATTGAACATGACTGCGGCCCTCGCCAACACCACGACAGTTTCGCCTGTCTCGTTGAGCTTCGGCATTGGAGGCAAGACCATCGATGCCACGCAAAAGCTGACAGTGGTGAATACCGGGGCGGCTCCCGATGTGTTCTCGATTTCCGCCCAGGGTATGGGCGACGGGCCGGTGCCGGCGCTATCGGACAATTCGATCCAGCTTGCTCCGGGGCAGTCGCGCGAGATCGCCGTTCAGTTCTCGGCCCGCGGCTTATCCGGCGGCGTATATCAGGGCGTTCTGCAGATTCAGGGAACGCAGTCGACAGTCATCGGACGAGTGCCCTACTGGTATGCGGTCCCGACACAATCGCCCAAATACTTCCAGCTACTCGACTCGCCTTCGACCCCGGTGCGACGCGGAGCGACATTCGATATCGAGTTCCGGGTGCTCGACGCGAACGGTGTGCCTGTTACGGAAGGCATCGACACATCGCTCGTTTCCGGGGCGCAGGCTCTCTCGATCGAATCGAGCGACTCTGACATACCGGGTTCGTTTATCGCTCATGTGCAGGCGCCATCGGTCCGCGGCACGGTGAACGTGAATTTCACGATTGGCGATGTAGATACCGGTGGGCCGGTCGCCATTCGCGTGAATTGATCACCCATGAGTGTGAACATCAAGAGGCGGAGACGGAGCGACTGGTACAAGAACTGACCGTGCTCCCGAATGAAAGCATGACGGGCGCGATTGGTGCGACTCCGCCACGCGACCCGGACCAGCCTGGCGCGTTTGATGGCGATCTGGAAAGACTGTGCACCTCGTCTGAAAGAGCCTTTCCGTTCGCACCCATTTAGCGCAGCAGTTTATTTTCGGAAGCGAGATGGGCCAGTCCGCGTAGCTTCATGTCATCGGCAAGCCGTCTTGCGTCTTCCCAATCAACGGCCGCCAGGATTTCCATCCGGTAACGCTCACGCTGAGCCCATAGAGCGAGGGCCTCGGTGACGGCGTCTTCAGGCCGTTGGATTCGGCCGCTTTCCACGGCTTCGCGGCTGAAGGTTACCTGTTCGGGGGTAGGTGTATTTCCATCGCCTCGCGCCTTGTAGTATTATCGCAGCTTTCTCGCCTATGACCTGGCGACTTGCTGTATTATGACCTGGGCGTGCCGCAATAAGCGCAGATCCTTATCGACCGCCGATTAACCCTGATAATACCCCGATAAATCTCTCGTTATTTCGTACGTCCTATATCCGTTCGCCGGCGGCTATCCTTTCGCGAAGGTAGTCAGCTTGATTTTCCCGGACTGGGTGTGATAGGTTGCCCTACAGTTTCGCAACTCTGTAGGGGGTGACTCTTAAGATGTCCACGTTCCGGCGAGCGGCTTCCTCTCTCGGCTTGATTCTGACCGCGGCATTGCTGGCGCCTCACTCCGTCCTGGGGCAGGGATCCGACTTGGGTGCGATTCGTGGCGCCATCACGGACCCGAGCGGATCCGCGGTTCCCAACGCGACGGTCAGCGTGACCGATCTCTCCACCGGCAGGCGTATCGCCTCGGCCACCAATCAATCCGGTGAGTACGAGGTTGCCAACCTCAAGTTCGGGCAATACAAAGTCGTCGTCACCGCGCCAGGATTCAACACGCTGGAAATCGGCGGAATCACACTACGCACCAGTGAGACCGCGCGCGTGGATGGCCGCCTCGAAGTGGCTCGTTCGAGCGAATCCGTCGTGGTTCACGCCGAAGCGCCATTGACTCAGACTGACTCACCCACAATTAGCGGGACGCTCGACAACCAACAGTTGACCGAGTTACCTCGCGACAGCCGCGATTATCAGTCGTTCCTGTATCTCAATCCGAATATCACACAAGGCGCGAGCGACGGAGCCTTCAAATTCCTGGGCGCGCAGAGCTATGGCGCGAGTTTCTCGCTCGATGGCCAACGGTCGAACGGCGGCGTGTTCGGCGAGCCGACATCCAGCCAGCCGTCGCTCGAGACGATCGGTGAACTCACGATCCTGTCGAATAGCTTCACCGCTGAGTACGCTGGCATCGCGAATATTCGCGTCACCACTCGCCGCGGCGGAACGAGTTATCACGGCTCGTTATTCTATGACAATAAAAACTCGGCGCTCGCGGCGTGGAATCTGCGCGATAAGATTGGGCAAGCTAATTTCTCGCCCACGCCCGCACAGTCGTCGTATCCTAATCCATATTTCAATCTGAACGAGTTTGGCGCGTCCTTTGGCGGGCCCATCCCCAAGCTTAAAAATACGTATTTCTTCGCGGCATACGAGCGGAGATACCAGAATCAGCCGACCTACGTCCGCGCCATCAACCTGCCCCATGCCACGATTCTCTCCGGCGATTTTTCGCTGATGAATGATTCGAAGAAGCCGGCGGTGCCAGCAGGAGTTCAATTGACTCCCGCCGAAGTCTCGCAGTACACCGTCGGTGGGCTCGGCAATCAGTTCATCAAGATCCCGGCGCGCCTGCTCAACCCGATTACAACCAAGCTGATTCAGACTTACTTTCCCGTGACAAGCGCGAGCGCGCCGATTAACCCGAACAACGGACGGCTGGTGGATTACTTCACCAATCAGCCGACGCAGTTAGTTCGCGACTTGGGCACCATCCGCGCCGATCATGACTTCCGCGAAAGCGATCGCATGTATGCGGTTTACAGCGGTCAGGGCCAGACCTGGACCTCAGGCTTGGTCGTAGCTCCTTACGTGCCGCTCGGGCTGACACAGAACGTGCGCAGGAACGATACCCTATCCGTTTCCGAAACGCATCTATTCACTCCGCAGATCGTCAACGAAGCCCGCGGCGGCTTCAACCGCGTGCCCTGGTTCCGCAGCAGCAATCAGACTCTGCGGACCTTTCTGCAGAATATCGGGTTTAACGACGCCGATATCAAGGCCTATGGCGACGTTATCACGCCCAGCGCGCTGGACACGTTCGGACATCCTTCCATAAGCTTCGGTTCTACTTACGGCGCGCTCGGCAATGGAGGCCGTAACACGTACCGTCCGCTCGATCAGAACCTGATCACTTTCGGCGATACTCTCACCTGGATCAAGGGGAAACACACTCTGAAATTCGGCGCCGATTTCGTGCGCAACGCCGCCGTCGATGGCTTCACCAGCGGACGCGGCAATCCGCGCGGGCGCATCAACTACACCGGGACGAACGCCGATCCGCTCGCGCGCTTCCTGCTCGGCCTGGCACCGAATACTGTCCAATACGTGAACCTGTTCCGTCCACCCATGGATGTGCACAATTGGGAACAGGGGTTCTTTGCCCAGGACGATTTTAAAATACACCCGCGGCTAACGCTGAATCTCGGCGTGCGCTATGAGATCATTACTCCGTTTACCGAAAACAACGATCTGCTCGTGAATTTCGATCCGACCTTCATGGGTCCGAATGGCGTGAAGGGCCGGTTTATCGTGCCGTCTCAAAAGACGCTCGACGCGGTCGATCCGCGCTATATCGCTTACGGTATCGTCACGGCGGACAAGTTGGGCCTGCCGCGGTCGTTAGTCAAGACGGACTACAATAATGTCGCTCCACGTCTTGGCTTGGCGTGGCGCATTACGGATAGGACGGTGTTGCGCGGAGGCTACGGGTTCTTCTACCCCACCTCAGCGGCCCAAGGCATCCGCGACCCGTTGGCCACTAACTCGTTCCAGGTTGGCCTCACGAAGCGTTCCACCCCGGATGCGCCACTGTCGGGCTGGCCGGGGACCGTGCACGGCATCAGTCCTCTGAGTGGGGGCGTGCAGAGTCAACTCAGCGGTTTCGTTTCCGGTAATTGGGTTCCAACCGATCTCCAGCAACCTCGCATCCAGCAATACAACGTAACGCTCGAGCGCGACTTGGGATGGCAGACCGCGGTACGTGTGTCATATTTGGGCACGCGCATGAGCGGCCTCATCTCGGGCGTGGATTACAACATGATCCAGCCCAGCGATAAGCCGTTCGGAACCACGACCGGCGACGGCGTCACGGCGTGCACTCCCGACGACGGAGATTGCGCGCTTTCGCCCGCGGACTTCGCCCGTTTGCCCTATCCCGGACTGACTGATTTTCTAACTAGCTTCGGCAATTTCGGTCACGGACGCAGCAACGCATTCCAGACGGAAGTCAATCGAAGGTTCTCCGGCGGGTTTACTTTCAACGCGAGTTACACCTATCTCGATCAAAAATCCACCGCGGCCGATACAGGTAATTCGAGTTTGGGCGGAACGGCGTATAACCAGTTCAATCCAAACTCGGATTATGGCATGGACGCCTTCACCTCGCGCCACCGATTCATTACTTATGGCATCTACGACACCCCAGTGGGACGCGGCCGCAAGTTTGGCTCGTCAATGCCCAAGATTTTTGACTACCTCGTTGGAGGATGGCAGCTATCCTGGCAAGCGTTCGCGAAATCCGGCACCGGTTTTACGCCGCTGTGGGTGTGCGACAATTGCGGCCCCGCTTATCCAGGCAATATCGCGTCTGGTTCGGTGGACGCGACGGGCGGCTTCTACAATTTAAGCTTCCGTCCGGTGGTGACTGGTAACCCGAACGTGAAGAGCGGCGATCGCATCTGGGATCCCGCGGCGTTCGGCTTGCCTCCCCTAGGTGGCGATTTATTTACTAATCCCGCGGTGGCCGTCAGAAATCTGCTGACCGGGCCGGGCACTTACGGCTTGAACGCCGGCGTTCGTAAGGTGTTCCGTTTTGGCGAGAAGGTTCGCGCCGAGTTAGGAGCGGATTTCAATAACATCCTGAATCACCCGATGAAGTCGCCGGACAATTACGACATCGGGAACTTGGGTGACTTTACGATCAAGGTCAATCCGAACACGTTGAAGGCGGAGATTCAGGACATCATCCCGAATCCCGACTTCGGCCGCCTCATCACGAGTTATACACAAGAGGGCGTGGACAGCCGCCGGACGATCCGTCTGCGAGTCCGAATCACGTTCTGACGGGAGCTGTGGGCTGCCAAGAGTAAACCAACGGTGCCGGAGTCGAAACGACAAGAGGCGGTGGTTGGTTGGCGTGAAGCTTGACAAGGAAACATTGAGGCAACTGGATGATTTGGCCGAGGAACCGAACGCTCCCGAGCGGTGCTTCTCGCGCGCGCTGTCCGCGAGTATGTCGGGCGCGAGTACGCCCTTTTATATGATGTCCGCCAAGGCGAACAGGACCACGCCGAAGGACGGGCGGTAACCACTGCTGAAGCCCGAGCTTGGTTGAAGGATCTCAGCGAAGGAAAAGTCAGAGAACCGAAGTACGTCGTGTGAGACCCGTATCATCGGATCGCGCGCGTCAACTGGCACCCGCCAACTGACAACTGACAACTGACAACTTCGCCGCGACGACTACCGCACCCAAATGCAAGCGCCCGCCTGACTCGCATACGGGCCAGCCATCAGCAACACGGGCGCGCGTCCAGCGGCGACCCCGCCCGGCACGCGTGCATTCACCTGCAGCAGTCCGGTGAAGCCCGGCGCCGGACCGGCGAATAAAATCTCTGCCGCGATTCCGCCGATTCGCACTGAAACCGGCAGCCCTCCATCGCCGGTCGCGTATATCATCACAATCGAATCTTTGCGCGCCGGAGCCGACTCGGCATTAATCGAGTAATCCTGGTTCAACGTCCCGAACACTCCCGGCGCGGCAGGCGCGACCAGGGCCATACCCAGCGAGAGATCTCCGCCTTTCATTGATACCTTCACTTCGACGCTCTTCGATCCTGCAACCGAGCCGGGCACGACGGCGTTGATCTGATCCTGCGCCGCGTACAGCAACAGCGCGGGCGATCCAGCGAAGGTTACCGTCGTGCCCGCTCCCGCTGAACCATAGCCGGGACCCATCAGCGTAACGATCTCGCCAAGCGCAACGGCACCCGGCACGAAGCTCGCCGCATTTCCAAGATTCGGCAGCGGCTGCACCGCGCGCCCCGAATCCGCGGTAATCTCGATCGGCGTCGAATCCACAGCCTCGAAATCCGAGCCGTGCACCCGCCGCAACTCGCGCAACTGGTCGTTATTCCACCGGTCATCGGGCCCACCCGAAATGAACCACGACGATCCGTTATCCGCGATCAGCATCCCGTACTCCTTGAGTGCCCGCAGGATCACCTGATTCTCCGGCGCAAAGCCCGAGATATCGAAATCCGCGTGCAACCGGAATCGCTGACCCATGGGCGGATACTGATCGCCGGTCAGCTTCGAAGCGAAATGCGTGGCGGGCCACACGTATTCGCGGCGCGTTTGCGGAACGGTGAAGCGAATCGCGTGCCGGATCGAGCCAGCCGCGATTTCGTCGTAGCGCACAAGGCCGGGCACGATCGGGAAGCCGGCCGCGTCCGCCGAAGTCCATGTCGCGGGCCGCAGCGCGTTCGAACTCAAATCCCACACCGCGCCGGACCCTGCCTTCCAGCTTCCGTCCGCTTGCGGAAACGCGGAGAAAAGTTCATACAGCACGCAGTGATCGCGATCGAGCGCGAGCACATGCCGGTCACCCTGGCTCTGCGGCCCGCCTTCGATCGGAGCATCGCGCGGGATCGGGTACGGACCGGGGTCGCTTTCATCGGCGTAATCGAATGACACCGGTGCGCGCGCCTGCGTGGCGTTCACCACGATAAACGGAATCCCGATCGGCGCTCCTTGATATAGACCGGATCCGAAATCGGGCACCAGGGGTTTGTCAGCGCCGATGGTCGCCACGTAGGTTGCCGATTTCGGATCTACCGGCAACCCGTCCATGCGCGTGTTCCAGATGTTCCCAGCGGGAAACACGGCACAGCCCGCCAGCGTCTGTGCCGCGGCCGGCATCGCGGCGAGAATCACAAAGCCGACAGCACTTCGAAATCCCATTTACCCTCCTGTCTCACTTCCACATTCGACGCCCTTCGATACAACGCGCTCACCTGCGCGGCGTCCATCCGCGTATTCGAGCCATCCACGGCGCCCGCCAGAATCACGCGCCGGGGTGCGATGGTGGCTGCGATCTCCGGCAGATCGGTATTCGCCAAAATGCCCGGAATGAAGTTTGCGAGTGGATGATGGTAGTCGTCGAAATCCAGAATGCTGCGATAAGCGGCGAGGCCCGAAGCCAGATATAGCCGCTCGATACGCGGCTCGAGCGCGGCGGCGAACAGCGCAGGAACGGTAAGCTGCCCGGAAGCCGCGATGACGATACCCGGTTGTGTATTCGGGAGCGCGCGCACCATCGCCAGGATATCCGCGACACGCTGCCCGATCAATGGCCGCCCCAGGATCAGCGACGCCCAGGCGTAGTCCTCTTCAGAGGAGTGCGGCACGGAATAACCCGGGCTTCCGCGCCCCACCTCCGGACGAAGGTCGCCGATGCCGCGCACGTCGGCGGCGCACACGGTCGAGCCCGCTTCGGCGAGTTGTTGATACAGGCCGTCCTCGCCCCACTGCGCGCTGCGTCCACGCGGGTCAAGAATGAGCAGCACCCGCTTCGATGGGTCCTGCCGCGCCGGACGGTACAACCACGCGGGCACTTTCGCAGCGTCCACCGCTACGAGTTCGACGCGGCCGGCCGGAATGCGCGCAACCTCGACCAGCGGCGCCGGTTCTGCCTGTTCCAACGATAATAATTGTGCAATCTGACCGGCCGGCAGCCGCGCCGGATGAAAGCCCGCTGCCCGTTCGCGCACAAGGGCCAGCGGAGTCTTACTCGAAAAATCGCGAACGGTGTTGCCCGTAACGCCTACCCACAGAGTCGCGTCCCGCTCCGGCTCGACATGAGGCTCGGCGATTTCGGATGGGTCGCGCCCGTGCAGCCAGCGCTCGAACCAGGCGTAAATCCGCGTCCTCAAGAAGTAGCTCAGCGCGTGCGGCGCGGGCGTTTCAATCCAGTCCACGCGATCCGCCGCACCCATCACCGTGTAAACGCGCTTCAGCTTTTCGAACTCTTCGCGGCCGCTGGACAGATAATTTGGCGAGTAGGTGCCGAAGAAATCGCGCGCGCTCGCCATGATCAGCAGGGGCTTCGGCGCGAGCGGATACAGCAGGTCCCAACGATCGAATCCGAGCGGCCCCGATGCGATCAGGTTTTGCTCCGCATCGTCGGTTGAGCCCGGAGGATTGAACCCCGCGCACGCGAAATTTTCCGTGTTGCCCGACGATACCGCCGCGCACGCGAGCCGGTCATCCACGGCCGCCAACAGCATCGTCAGCGTCGCGCCGCCCGATTGCCCGGTCGACGCCAGCCTGCTCTTATCCACCAACGGATGCGCGGCCAGCACATCCAGGCTGCGCACGGCATCCCATAGCTGCATGCCAGTCGCGGTCGCGCCTACCAGTAGCATCTGGCGGCCAGGCACCGTGTGCTCGTCATCGGCCGACCCGAGCCGCGTCAACACGCCTCCCGGCTTCGGGTAATACGTGCGCTCGCCCTGACCCATCGGATCAAACGCCAGTACCACGTAACCGAGACGAGCCAGCCCCTGACAACATCTCTGGTACGGCGCGGCCGCCTTGCCGTTCAAGCTGTGTCCCATTTGAAACAGCACGCCCGGGAACGGCGGCTTCCCCGCGGCCGGGATGTATAGGTTCGCGGGCACGTGAAAGCCCGGCCGGCTCTGGTATATGATCTTCTCGACGCGATACCCAGGCCGCTCGAATGTCCCAGTCGTGCGGGTTTCAAGCGGCGTGCGCGGGGGTTCGCCGCCGGACAATCGCCACAAGGTTTCCCGCACCCATTGCTGGCGCGCCGCAATGCTGCTCTTATCCGTGAGCCGCGCGATCGCTTCATTGCGCCGCTCGTATGCAGCGCGCGCCAATCCCGTCAGGTAATCGGGCAATACGCGCGCGTATTCGCGATACCCGATCGGAGCGCCGCCGCGTGCCAGCACGCCTGCGCCGGCAAAAATTAATTCGCGCCTGGTCCACACACTCTCATGATGATGCAACGGGCGCGGAACGTGGCGGGCGGATCAGTCGCGAAGGAACTCGTAGCGCTCGAGAGTGGCAGCGGAGGAGGCTGCTTCAAGGCGCACAACTTTACCCATACAGCGCAGCCGGACGCTGGCATGAGGGGGTGAGGAGACTGGCAGAGTGATCAAATATTCGATGGATTCGCCAATGGCGACGCGTGCTTCCGTGGTGATGAGAACGCCCGATGAACTTAGATTTCTGGTCTCGCCGGCCTTTCTCATCGGAATCGCGCCGACGCGGACCAGTTCCACTGGCAATTTCAACTCGAATCGTTTCGATCGTCTCTGTTCTACCACAAAGCCTCTAACGAGACTCTATAGCCGAAAGATACTAAGGTCAATAGAGGGCGCGCGCGATTCACCGTACTATGGAGCCAGTACATTCGTGCCCGTACCAGACTCGGTGACAAGTACTTGCGCGCTCGCGCGGTGAAACGAAGTGTGCCGCCGTGCACGAATCAGGCGCGGGCTTTCGCGGCCGTGCCTTCCAACACGTGCTGCAGGATGGTCTCGGCGGTGTGTCCGTCCGCATGCGCGTCGAAGTTCAGAATGATGCGGTGGCGCAGCACGCCGGCCGCGATCGCGCGAACATCCTCGATGCTCACATGCATCCGGCCGCGCATGAGAGCCAGCACGCGTCCGCATTCCACCAGCGCCTGTGCGCCGCGGGGGGAGCTGCCGTAGCGGATGTACTTGTTCGCAATCTCGTGCGCGATGGGAGTTCCCGGTTGCGTGGCCATCACCAGGTCAATCGCGTACTCCTGAACGTGTGGCGCGACCAGCACTTCGCGGCAGATACTGCGAAGCTCGAGAATGGAATCGCGGTCCACCACCTGGCTCAGATGCACTTCCTCCTTCTGAATGGTGCGCTCCACAATGCGGTTCAGATCCTCACGCGAAGGATAGGTGACCAGGATCTTCATCAGGAACCGGTCGAGTTGCGCTTCGGGCAGCGGGTATGTGCCCTCCATCTCGATGGGGTTCTGAGTGGCCATCACCAGGAACGGCGCTTCCAACTCGTGGGTTGTGATGCCGCTGGTAACGGTGCGCTCCTGCATGGCTTCGAGCAGCGCGGATTGCGTTTTCGGCGTCGCGCGATTGATTTCATCGGCGAGAACGAGATTCGAAAAAATCGGACCGGGCTGGAATCGTAAGGCTTTGGCGCCTCGCTCATCGGTCTCCATCATCATGCTGCCCACGATGTCGGCAGGCATCAGATCCGGAGTGAACTGGATGCGCGAATAACGCAGATGCAGAACACGGGCCAGCGTACGCAGCAGCGTGGTCTTGCCAAGTCCAGGCACGCCTTCGAGCAGGACATGTCCGCCGGCCAGCAGGCAGATGATGACGCCATCGACGACATCGATCTGGCCGACAATGACTTTAGAGATTTCGTTGCGAATGCTGTCGAGCTTGGCTACGGCCTGTTGAAGCTTTTCCTCTGTAGGCACACGTTTATTGTCTCACTCCAACCGGGCAGCTCCCGCAATCGCTCGAGATCGTCGGGTGTATCCACATCGAACCAGGCTGGACCGAGTGCGGTGGTGAGTCCGCACGCCTCGCACGCAGTCAATGTTCCGGCGAGGGCTTCGGACGTCGACCAGCGGACCGCGTCGAACATGCGCGGGTGGACGCGCGTCGCGGCAATGGCGTAATAGCCTCCGTCTTCAGCGGGTCCGATCGCGATGTCAGCGCTCGAGCTCAGTAGTTCGCGGATGAAAGCCGGGGGAAGCCCGGGCGAGTCGCTGCCCACGATCATGGCGCGGGGGTGACCCCGATCGAGCGCCGAGGTGAGCGCTTTCAGCATTTTTAATCCTAAATCGCCTTCATGTTGGAGGCGCTTGCGCACAGTGAGATCGAGCCAGACGGGCGCCGGAATGTCTGTGTGCAGTTCGACGTCGAACTCCGTAAGTGCTTGCAGGCGCTGAACGGTATCGCGCACCAGGGCGTCATGCAAGGCGGCGGCCTGATCCGGAGTGAGGGGCTGGACCAGGCGGGTTTTGACGCGCCCCGGCACTGGCGCTTTTGCGAACACCATGATGACGGGGCGCATGGCCCGATTGTAAACTGAAGGTGATTCAACCGCTTTCGCGCGGCATTTCCTGAGGAGCCATAATGAAAATCAACTGGATGCTTTCCACCGTTTGCGCCACCGCGCTGCTGGCCGGGACAGCCGCCCGAGCCGCGGAAAAGGCCGGAGACGCCGCCAAGGGCAAGGAAGTTTTCGAGCAGTGCGGCGTGTGTCACAACGTGGATAGCGACGAGAAGAAAATGGGGCCGTCGCTCAAGGGGCTGTTCAAAAAAGAGAAGCTGAAGAACGGCAAAAAGGTGACCGAAGCCAACGTCAAGGCCCT
Organism: Bryobacterales bacterium; assembly: GCA_038322705.1. Lineage (GTDB taxonomy): Bacteria > Acidobacteriota > Terriglobia > Bryobacterales > Bryobacteraceae > TMP-7. The sequence goes on from JBBQGC010000041.1 coordinate 48,163, forward strand.
GATCAACGCCGGCGGCAACGGGATGCCCGCGTATGCCGACATGCTGTCCGACCAGGAGCGCACCGACTTGCTCGCGTACCTGCAGACGATTTAGCACGACAGCAGTAGTTGTGCTTTATAGCCGGAATCCGATACTCTGGCTACAGCGGTACCGGCGCCAGCCACAGGTCCCCATCGTCTAGCCCGGCCTAGGACACCACCCTTTCACGGTGAGAACGGGGGTTCGAATCCCCCTGGGGACGCCAATCCAATCGCGCAGCCAGCAGAAATTGCGTTTCGCGGCGTGATCCTGGATGCGTGTCTGCATTGCTACTCTGCCGACCCTCAGAGCGAGGGGACGCGCGCGGGCTACATGCTCGAACTCGTGGACCTCACGCCATGCCAGCCTCGCGAATCGCCAGGTACAGAGCTTGTGCTTCCTCCGGCGCTCCGGCTCGCCCCTACGCCATTCCGCAGAGAGATCTAGATCTAGACATAACAGTCCGTTCAGCGCGCGATTCTTCTCAGCCAAAGCTGCATTGCTTAGTGCTTTTGTCGGTGACTCAGGAAAATCTGTAATTGGAGGCGGCCGAGGCTGTTGTATGATGCTGGTAGCGGGACCGGATCGCGATTCCGATCCCGCTACGATCCGAGTTAGCGCTTCTTGCGCAAAACGAAGATCGTCAGTTTGCCGACTCTAGTCTCCTGTCCTCGATGCGTATTCCAGCGATGCCGATCACTGATTCCAAACTGATGGCGATCAGGATTCCAATCCATGCCGATCACCATCGGAGCGAAGCGACGCTGAGCTGTACCTATCATCGTGAACGAGTCGAGCTTGAGTCAAACTC
>JBBQGC010000042.1:0-48522 GCA_038322705.1 Bryobacterales bacterium
GGCGCCGCTACCGATCCCGATGAACGCATGCTCGCCGCCCTCGGCCGCTCCGGCAACATCTTCGACAAGCTTCAGCGTTACGCCGCCGCTGCCACTCGATCCTACAACGCCGCCCATCGCGAGCTGAAGAACGCGCGCGCCGCAGCCGCCAAAAACCAGGACCAAGCTGCCCAGGCCTTCATCGATCAATACCTAAATTCACCGAATCCGGGCCGTCAAAAACCCGATTTGCAAAACGAAGCCAAACCGGCCGCCAGCGCCTACGCCGGACTCAATCTCGCGCTTCGGCTATAATTCCTCGATTGGCGAATCTCTCCCTATGACACGTTCTCTACAAATTGTCTGTGTCTCGCTCTTAGCCGCCACGGCTTCCGCACGAGTCATCGCTCGAGGCGAAATTGTGGAGCGCAATGGGCTGCCACGCCGCGCAACTGTACTCGAACAGGGCATCCCTGTCCAGGGGCTGACTCCCGCCGAGGCTAAATCACTTGTCATCTTAGCCGCCGACGGAAACCCGCTTCCCGGGTCGGTTGAGGTGGAGTCCCTCGACGAGAAGCAGAACCCGGCTTGGCTGCGTTTCACTGCGGTCGCCGCCATGCCCGCCCATGCGCGCCTGCCAATAACAATCGAGACAAGTGCCCCCGCGGCCATGGCAAGGTTCGCAGTCGTGAAAACAACTTCGGGCGTCACTGTTGAAACAGCCAGTTACCGCCTGACGCTCACAGAACCCGGACGGATCGAGCTCTCCGGCAGCGCCGGCCCGTTACTCGCGGGCAATTGGAACGCAGAGATTATCGGTGACGCTCGCGGAATCATCTGGGGGACTCAATTCAAAACAGTGATTCCCACCGGGATTGAAGTCGAAGAGTCGTCCGCCAGTCATGCCGTTCTGTTGATGAAGGGCTATCTTGCAACCGGTGAGCGCAAAGCCCCAAATGTTATCGATAAAACCCGGAGAGTTGACCTCGAATTGCGGCTTACGCTCAACGCCTTCAGCCCGCGGATCGGATTCTCCTGGCGGCTCACCAATCAATTCGGACACAAGATCTGGCTCCAGCGTTACGCCCTCAAGTTGCCCCTCGCCCAGCGCGCTGTGTTGACGCACTCCAACTCACCAGGCGCCGCCCTGCTCGAGTTAGGCGGACGGAAGCTTGCAATAACAGCCGATTTTATTGACGATCTCGGCAAGGGCGCGGGCATGTCTCTCACCGCCGATGGCATGGCGCTATTGCACGGAGGTATTGACATGCCGCCCGACGGAGGTTACTTCTCAGGGCGTGTGCCCGATATACACCGTCTGTTCCATGACGGCATGTCCCGCACATTTACCGGCAGCATCATCGTGAATGGCGGCGCCGCCGAGGCCGCCGAAGCTCTCGCCCCCATTGACCTGGTTCTTCCTCCGCAATATTACTCGGACACGAAAGCACTCCCCGAAGCCGGCGACCCGGTTACATTTGGCGCCTACAAAACGGCGGTCAACAATGCCGCCGAGTGGCTGTTGAAAAATCAATGGAGGGGCACTCTCTGGTGGGGCGAGTGGTATCGCGAGTGGGATGAGACCCGGAACATGGGGGTCGAGGAAGCAAGCAATGGACACAGTCCTCTGGCCCCGCTATACCATTACTGGCGAACCGGCGATGCCCGTTTTCTCGCCTGTTCAGAGCGATCGGCTCAGTACGTCTGGGACGTGCAGATCTATCGCGGCTCCAAATGGGCCGGCTGGATGTTCCACACGCGCCGTCATCTCTTCGATGAGCTCGATTGGATCCATCCTCGATATCAGCGCGCCACCGGCGGGTTGATCGCGAGTCATGTCTTTCTCAACTCCCGCGCGCGCGGCGAAATCATCAAGACCATTCGCAATTTCCACGACAAGTATTTCGATGAAAACGGCATCCCTCACGACTGGGACAAAGTGAAGAACCAGCGCAGCGATCAGGAGGACGGCGTAGACACGTCGAACTTCATGGAAGCGCTGACTTACTGTTACCGCGAAACAGGTGATTCATACTATCTCGACGAAGCTTTGAAGATGAGCCACTGGACAGGTGCGCGGTGGCGAGGCCGCGGTACGCGAAAGAATGATGATTGGAATTGGAACCTGGCTAATTACGCCCTACGCGGACTGTACACACTCTGGTCGTCAAGTCATGACCAGTATGTGTTCGATTTAATGACTGACATCGTCCGCAAGATCATGGCCAACGCCGACGCGGGCGGCTACGACTTGAAGGATGGCATCGGAGCCGGTGCCGAAGGCCACTTCGCCTTCTATAACGCATGGATCTCCAGCCGCATCGCGCGCCTCTGCCCTGACCGCGACCAACTGATAGCGACACTCGTCCGTGTCGTAAATCGCGAAGTCGGCCTAACCCGCCCCGACGGTCTGATCGCCCTCAACCACGGCTCAGAAAGCGGCCTCCCGACAGTCTGGACCAGCTACTACGACGCCAAAGCCCTAGTAGCCTACGTCCCCGTCCTAAGCGCATATTTGAATGCATCCAACAAGCAACAGAGAGAATCCACTAACCACTAACCACTAACCACTAACCACTAACCACTAACCACTGCCAACTGACAACTGCCAACTGACCACTAACCACTCGTTAGAAAGACAGCCTCATCCCCAACTGAATCGTCCTCGGCAGATTCGCCTGCGACGTAATGCGTCCAAATGCCGCGCTCGTCGGAGACAAATTGGGCCCTCCCCAGTTCGCATGATTGAGCGCATCGAAAGCGTCCGCCCGGACCTGTAACTGCACCGTTTCGGTCACACGAACACGCTTATTGAGAGAAAGGTCCAGATTGTTGATCCCCGGTGCGCGGGCTGTGGGAACAGCGGTCGGGAAATAGCGGTACTGATAGGCCGTATTCGGCTGATCGGCGGCCTTTGTGTCAAATACCGACGTGTTGATCCAATGCTCGATGGTCTGTCCGCCCGGAACGTTGACAATGTCTTTCCAACTATTACCGGTAAACACGACGGCGCTCCACGTCAACACCTGTCCTTTCGCAGCCGCGTAGATGCCGCTTACCTGCCATCCGCCGATGAAGCCGTCCAGCACTCGAGGCATGCCCGATCCGAACGCCCGGCCGTGTCCGAAAGGCAATTCGTAACTCGCCGCTAACGTAAACTGCTGCGGGCGGTCCTCCGGACCGATCCGCCGCTCAAACTGGGTGTCCTGAGGGTTCTTCCTGTCGCGAGCCCACATCTGTTTCGAGATCAGGTAATTCGTCAGTACGGTCAATCCATGGCTCATCCGGTGCTGCCACGAGAAATACACCTCTTGATTCGTGATGCTGCCTGAGTTATCACCCCGCCGCAACACCGTTTGAAACTCAGGGTATGGCAAGAGTAACTGTCCACGAGTAATGGTCTTCGGCCCGAGTGGGCTGTTAGCGGGAATGACACCAAAGAACGGGTTCGGCACCGTAGCTGTCAGATAATTGATCGCCGCTGTGTCTCGCGTGTACGATGTGCCCATGTATTGCGCCGGAAGATAGTTGATCGGGTAATTCGTTCCCGGAGTGTGAACCACTTGAGATCCCGTATAGTTCGCCTCGATGACGTCGCTGTGAGTAATCTGGTACTGCACCGACGCCATGTAATGGTTGTTATACGGTTGAAGTTGCTTCCGAGTGATTGCGTCGCTATTAGCGCCTAAGTTTGTCAGCGGACCGAGCGTATTTCCCACAGGCTGTGTGATTCCGTTCGGGTACGGGTTGCTAAGTGTCGAGACAAAGGTCAAGCCGTTATCCGCCGTCGGGACGAACGATGTACTCTGTGAAAACCCGTATTGCCAGGTCCCGGTTCCCGACGGCGAAAGGCTGTAGTAAGTCAGCCCCCATCCTGCGCGAATCGCCAGTTTACGATCGAGGAAGTTAGGATTCCAGGCCAATCCGAGGCGCGGCATAATGTTGCCGTAGTTCCAATCCCACACTCCGTTGGCCACACCGTCTTTCCCGGCAAATTGCAGTCCGCCCGGCACCTTGAACTGCGAGGCAGGTAATGCAGGGTCGGGACTCTTCGCATAGTTCGCCTGTGCGGCCGCTTCGATCGGGTTCGGCTGGTCCCATAACCATCCCGCGACAACCCGGTTGTGCTGCTCATAAGTCGGACTCTCCAGGTCATACCGCACGCCCAGGTTCAGCGTGAGGTTGGGGGTAACCTTCCAGTCGTCCTGCAAGAACCACCCGTAATAACGGCCCCGCATACCGGCCGGCGTATTCAAATCGATGGTGCCTGTGTTCGCCCCCGCCGTGGTGTTGCCGTTTCCTAACCCGAGCATGAGTGCCGCAAAGTCATTTCCAAATCCAGGGCCGCCGGTTAGCGTTTGCGTAGTGTATTGACCGTTGAACAGAAACGATCCGCTCGAGTTACCGTAACTCAGGGAGTAATCCTGCTTCTCCCGTCCTTCAAAACCGAACCGCAAATTGTGTGAGCCCTTGTTCTTGTTGAATGACAGTGACAGGAAATAGGTGTGGGCATGTTCCAGCGTATGCGTGATCGCGTTGCCGCCAACGCCGAAACCCGTGAAGTTAGCGAACTCAAATCGCGGGAACGTGCCCTCGGCGGTTTGCTTGGCGAAGGACGACGGGAACCCGAGTTGAGTGATATCGAGGCCCGTACTCTTCGGCACCGTATCGCCCGCGTAACCCGAATAGCCGAGCCGCAGATCCGACACAAACGACGGCGACCAGGCGTACGTGTCGTTGAAGTTCATGATCTGCTTCGGTCCCTGAGTCGTCCCGCCCGTCGCTAACGTATGATATAGATCGGCCACCCGGTTGTTCGTGGAATACTCGCCGATGTTAAAGAACATCCGGTGTTTCTCACTCATTGAGTAATCCAGACGTCCCATGTAGTTGTTGTAAACGTCATATGTGCCGGTCGACGAGAAGTAGTTGTTCTCGAGTCCAGCGCCTGCCACGTTTGGCAGCGGAATATAGCTCGACACAGCCTTGGCGACGGGGCTGATCAGGTTCCCCGGAATCTGGTTATTGTTGAAGGCCGTTCTCTGCCCGCCGCTCACCGCGAACGGATTATATATGGATACGGGTTGCTTGCGCGCTAACAGCTCGGAGAAGTCGCCATTCCGCATCTTCTCCGTCGGTACCGTCGCGAACGCGGCATTCGGAGACGCGTTGCGAATCCCTTCATACGCAAAGAAGAAGAACAGCTTGTCTTTACCGTTCACGACCTTCGGAATCGAAACCGGCCCGCCAATACTCCCGCCAAACTGGTTGTACCGTCGCGGCGGGTTCTTACCGCCCACCGAGTTGACGAAGAAATTGGTCGCATTCAACTTGTCGTTCTGCAGGAACTCATAAGCCGAGCCGTGGAACCGGTTACTGCCTGACTTGGTTGTCACGCTGATCACGCCATTGCCCGAGCTGCCATACTGCGCATCGAACGGATTGGTGATCACCTGGAACTCCTGCGTCGCATCGGCCGGAGGAGTGTACGCGACACGTCCGCTGAAGTAACCCACCGGCAATACGTCCGGCACGCCGTTGATCTGGAACTCGGTGTTGTACCGCCGCCCGCCGCCCACGGAGACAAAGCTCTGTCCCGCGACATCGTACGGCTTCGTCTCATTCACCTGGCCAACTACAAGTACGCCGGGCGATATGCGTGCCAGGATAAAGGGCGACCTCCCCAGCATGGGCAACTCATCAATTCGGGCATTATCGATAACCGTCCCCGCGTCCGCTGATTGAGTGTTCAGCATCGGAGCTTCCGCCGTCACCTGCACTGTCTGTGTGATGTCGCCGAGCTCCAACCTCAGATTCAGGCCGATCTTCTCGGCGGTATGGACGTCAATCTCCGCGACAGCAACCGGCTTGAAGCCGCTCGCCTGGGCGTGCAGCCTGTACTTGCCCGGCTCCAACAAGCTGAACGTGTAAGCTCCGCTCAAGCCAGTGTCGGCGTTAAACGTCGCCGAAGTTGCCACGTTCGTCAGTTGAACCTTCGCATTCGGGACCGCCGCATTGGATGAGTCGGTTACAATGCCGGTGATGGTGCCGCGGTATTCCTGAGCGCTCAACGCTCCGGCCATCAAAACCAAAGCCGCGGGCAGAAGGATTCTCTTCATGGATCAGACCCCCAGTATGTTTGTTACGGTATCATGATCCCCTTTTGCACGAATCCGCGCGTATTGGTCAGGGACGGCTGACGGGTATCTTTTCGCGGCACTTTGTGGTACCTTCAGTGCCCGTTTGCTATTGACGGCTGAAGTGCTATGAACACCATCTACTGGCGGAAGATCGGCGCGCTGACTATTGCGGGGGCGCTGTGCTCGGGTCCATGGAATGATGCCCGTGCGCAGGAGACCCCGAAGCAACTTAAGGTGGTTGTGATCGGCGGCGAGGGCCCGATCGATAACGTCAAACAACGGACCGCTCGCGAACCCGTCATCGAGGTTCAGGAAGAGAACAATCGCCCCGTCGCGGGCGCCGCGGTCTTCTTCAAATTGCCGAACAACGGCGCTTCCGGCAACTTCGTCGCGTCCAACTCTAAGATCCTGACAGTGACCACCGATCAGCAGGGGCGCGCCGCGGCGAGGTTTACTCCCAATCAAAACGAGGGCGATCTTGCGATGCAGGTGACCGCGTCGTTCGCCGGCCTGACCGCATCGACAGTGATCCGCATGCATATCGGACCACATGTTGCCGGTCACGCGCCTGTCGGCAAGATCGTCACGATCGCGGCGGCTGTCGGCGCGGCAGCCGCGATTGGAATCGTGCTCGGCACGCGCGGTGGCAGCAGCAGCACTCCAGCTTCATCGCCCACCACCATCACGGTCGCGGGCACCACCGTCGGATCCCACCCATAGGAGATGAACATGAAATGGCTCCTTGGTTTCGCGATCGGTTGCTGCTCGATGGAAGCACAGCCTGGGGTTTCTGTAACTGCTCCGGTCCTCGGCACCGTCTTCGACGCTCGAGCCGGATCGGTCCGCTCAATCACCGGTATTCCTGCCGCTGCACTGATCGGATCCTCCGCCGGTGGCAGCGCGCTCGCTACGGCCGTTTCCGCCGGCGGTCAGGATTATGCGATCGCGGTTGAAACCGAGACGGGAAAGGCCGTAGTCGCATGGGCGTCACGTCGAGTGGAACTGACCGCCGTGAGACCCGGCGCCAAGCAGATCGCCGTCAGCCCGCGAGGCCGGTCCGCTGCATTCTACTTCCCCGAGACCGGCAAGGTGCAAATCATCGGTGGTCTACCCGGCGCTCCGGAACTTGTGCGCGAACTCGACGTCTCCGGACCAGTGTCGTCGTTCGCGGTGAGCGACGATGGCGAACTGTTGCTAGCGGCCATCGATCAGGGCGATGGTGAAGCTCTTGCGATCGATCAGAATGGCCAGGGTTTTCGAACCATCCAGGTCGTCAGTCACGTTGTTGCGATCAGCTTCTTCCCCGACAGCCAAAACGCAATGGTCGCTGAATCCGCTAATAACAAGGTGTCTTTAACAAGAGGACTTCAGATTACGCCCATCGCGGATACCAGCGATGGAATCAACGACGCAGTTGCCGTCGCCGCGTCGGGCGACGGTTCCACCGTACTGGTCGCAATGCGTAACGGACAGATTGCGGTTCGCAAGCTCACGACAGGAGAGCAGACGACGGTCGCCTGTTCTTGCGAACCTTCCGAGTTGGCGGCGTTGCGCGGTGCTTCGGTGTTCCGCCTGAACGCAGGCAACGATGGTCCAATCTGGATCCTGGATGCGAGTGGAACTGAGCCGCGGGTGTTCTTCGTGGCGAGGGCGGAAGGGAGCCAGCAATGACACAGCGGTTCCTCCATCTCGCCATTCTCAACCTGGGCGCACTCGCCGCTCTTCACGCGCAGACGGCACCGCTCGCAATCAACGGGAGTTGTCCTGGTCCTGTTGTCCTGGCTGGCGGCTCGTACTCGCTTCCGCTCACCGCGACCGGCGCTAGTGGGAATTACCGTTGGAGTCTGCAAGCGGGTTCGGCGTGGCTGAGCGTCGCGCCAGCGACCGGCGCGTCGACCACAGTCTCGGGCACGCCACCCGGTCCCGGATTGTTCCCGTTCTCCGTCCTTCTGACTGACTTGACTCAGGTGACACGGACATTCACGTGCGTTGTTCAAGTGCTCCCGGCACTGACCATCTCAGGAATGTGTCCCGGCACTGTCCCGTTCAACGGCTCTTACACTCTGCCGTTGACAGCGGGCGGCGGCAATGGGAACTATCAGTGGAGCTTGGCACAGGGCGCGCCTCCTTGGCTCAGCATCGCGCCCGCGGCCGGCCGCGCCACCAATGTTTCCGGCACTCCGCCGGGCTCCGGTCCGTTTCCCTTCTCCGTCATATTGAATGACACAGCAGGCAGCCAACCGGTCACATTCACATGTAGCATCGTGCGCGCTAACCCGCCTCTGACAATTTCGGGAACCTGTCCCGGCACGGTCCCGTTCAACGGCTCTTATACTTTCCCGCTCACAGCGGGCGGCGGTAATGGCAACTACCAATGGGCTCTCGCACAGGGCGCTCCTGTTTGGCTCGGCATCGCACCCGGATCGGGCAGTACAACGACCGTCTCGGGCACCCCGCCCGGTCCTGGACCATTCCCGTTCTCGGTCACTTTGACCGACACCGCTGGCACGCAGCCGGTCACGTTCGCGTGCAGCGTTACGCGCGCAAACCCGCCGCTCACCATCTCGGGAACGTGCCCCATCACTGCGGTCGCAGGCACGCCTTATTCGCAGACTCTCACCGCGGCGGGCGGCAACGGCGACTACCGGTGGAACGTCGACACGCCAGGTTGGCTCGGCATCACACCCGCTGGCGGAACAGCGGCTCTTTCGGGAACTCCGCCTCTTTCAGGCGCCTTCCCCATCGCTGTAACTCTGAACGACACGGCGGCGCCGCAGCAAACCGCCACGTTCCGATGCAGCATCACCGTGATTCCCGCGCTGATCGTCACATCCGCCTGCCAGGTTGTCGCAACCGTCAACTCCGCGTTCGTGTTTCCGTTGAGTGTAACTGGCGGTGTCGCGCCATACAACTTCGCTGTCACGAGCGGCTCGCTGCCGCCGCAACTCACGCTCAATGCCTCGACGGGCCTGATCAGCGGTACTCCGATCAACACCGGTAACTCACCATTCACGATCCGAGTTACCGACTCTTCAACAGCGCTGCAACAGTCAAAGACGTTGTCGTGCGGCGTGTCGGTAAATCAGCCGCCCGCGCGTCAGTTGGAGATTACATCCGCGTGCCCAATACCGGCTCCTCTGGGATCGCCCTATTTCCACCTACTGTCGGCGGCGGGCGGCAGCGGCTCGTTTACGTGGACCATCGCGTCGGCGAGTTTGCCGGCTGGACTCGTGCTGCGCGGGAACGTGATCGCTGGTGTTCCAGCAGGTCCTCCCGGCACGGCGAACTTCTCCATTCAGGTGACCTCGGATGATCAGACCGCTACTCAAGTCTGCTCGTTAGCGGTCACCGGCCCGAAGCTTCAGATCGCAAGCGCATGCCCCGCCGACGGCACGCAAGGCATCGCATACGGCCCATTGACGCTAAACGCCACGGGCGGCAGCTCACAGGCGTACGCGTTCTCCATCGTCAACGGTGCACTCCCGCCAGGTCTTACTCTAAGCGCCGCCACGATCACCGGCACTCCGCTGGGCCCGCTTGGACCGTCCGTGTTCGCCATTCAGGTCACCAACGGGAACGACACCGCCACTATCGGACCCTGCTCGATGAACATTGCCGGGCCGCGGCTCGCGATCACAGGAACTTGTCCTGCTAACGCCCAAATCGGTACGCCGCTGGCGGCTGCGGTGTCGGCAACCGGCGGCGCCGCACCGTACCGGTTCAGCTTCAATAGCGGATCAACGTGGCTCAGTCTTCGCGATGGAGTCATATCCGGTACGCCGCCCACCGAGGAAACCTCGACATACACGGTCACCGTGGCCGATGCTGCGAACTCAATGCAGACGCTCACGTGCAGCTTCCCTGTAACTCGCGCCCTGCAGATCGCTGGACAGTGTCCTTCGACGGCTATTGCGTTGAACGCGCCGTTCACGACTTCGCTAACGGCCGTGGGCGGCAATTCGAATTACACGTGGCGGCTCACAGGACCGCCCTGGTTGTCGCTCAGCTCCACCACGGGCAGTAACATCACGGCAAGCGGTACGCCGCCGTCGACCGGTTCCTCCCCGTTGTCCGTGACTCTAACAGACAGTATCGGCTCGCCAGCAGCAACGCTCGCATGCTCTCTGACTGTCGCGCAAGCACTGCAGATCACACTAGCCGGAGCATGTCCCGCTTCTCCGATTACGCTCCAATCCACGGTCTCACTAGCTGTCTCGGCAAACGGCGGAGCGGCGCCGTACAGTTGGACACTGAGTGGACCGGCCTGGTTGACTCTCAGCACCGCAACCGGCGCCGATACTACTGCATCAGGCCGCGCGATCACGACTCCTGGCGATTACTCGTTCACGCTTACGTTGAACGACGCTGCCGGTTCCGCGCCCGCCACGGTGTCGTGTCCACTTACGGTTGCTGCGCTTCCCGCGGTGCCCCTCAGTGGACCCGCAAACAGCGGTTCGGGTCAGGATCAAACCGTCACGGTCGGGATTCCGGCCAACTTCCCGAGCGGCGTGCAAGGACGCCTCACGTTAACATTCAGCGGCGATGGCGGACTGCCAAACGACCCGGCAGTGCAGTTCCAGAATGGATCGCGCGTGCTCGACTTCACGTCACCCACGGCACCGCAATTACTCGTCAAGACAGGAACCGTCGCCGGCGTGATTACCGTGACGCCGAGCTTCACCGTTGGTGGAGCGGATGTGACACCCGCGAACACGGTTCCGCTGCGAATTCAGATCGCACGGACCGCGCCAGTCATCACGTCAGCCGATTGCGTGAGAACTTCGAGCTCGAGCTTCAACATTATCCTTGATGGATACACCAACACTCGCGAAGCCACAGATGCATCGTTCACCTTCCAACCCGCGGCCGGGGCAAATCTCGGGACAACGCAGATCTCGGTGCCTGTGACCCAGTTCTTCAATACCTGGTTCACGTCTCCGGCATCGGCCAACGCCGGCGGCACGTTCCGCTCGACGCACACCTTCAACACGCAAGGCAATGCTGCCGACATCGGTTCGGTTTCAGTGCGCTTGACGAACTCCGCAGGCTCATCGGCGGGGCAGAGCGTATCATGTCGAGTACAATGAGCGCCGTTCCCGTCTATCAGGATCGCTACGAGGTCGAGCGCGAACTCGGCCGGGGCGGCATGAGCGTCGTCTACCTGGCCCGCGACCGGCAACTGCTTTCGAAACGCGTCGTCGTTAAGGAGTTGCTGGGTGAGTTGAGCGGCGATGCGTGGGTCCGGAAAAAGCTCATGCAGGAGATGGAGGCGCTGGCGCGCATCGATCATCCCGGCGTTGTCGGAGTGTTGGATACCGGGTCGACCCCCGAGGGCAATCAGTACCTCGTCATGCAGTACGTCGAGGGCGACACGCTGCGGAATGCTCTCGAACCCGGCGGTATGGATTTGGCGCGCGCCGCGAACCTGATCCGGCAAATCGCGCATGGTCTGCAGGCCGCGCACGATAAGGGGATCTGGCATCGCGATCTCAAGCCCGAGAACGTGATGCTGCAGAAGCTTTCAGAGACCGAAGAGCGCGCGATCCTGATCGACTTCGGCATAGCGGGAATCAAGGATTCGGTGTTCGGCGGCGAGAAGACCAGGGTGGCTGGAACCACCACTTATATGGCGCCCGAGCAGTTCGCGGGGGCTCCGGTCGCGGCAAGCGATACGTATGCGCTGGGAGTCGTCGCTTACGAGATGATCACGGGGCGCAAGCCGTTCTCGCCCGATTCGTTCACGCACCTCATTTCCGAGACGCATCCGGTTGCGCCTCGAGCGTTGCGGAAGGATCTTCCCGAACGGGCCGAACGTGCGATTCTCAGAGCCATTTCGTTCTCTCCTGACTCGCGGCACGCGCGGGTTTGCGAGTTCGGGGAAGAGTTGTTCCAGGCTGTCATACCGGCAGGGGCAGCTCGGAAACCGCACGCCGCGGACGGGCCCGAGATGGCCCACATCCTCTTTATGGACCTGGTCAGTTTCTCGCTGTTGACCATGGATCAGCAAAAGGAGTACATCGAGGAACTGCAGCGTATCGTGCGCGAGTTACCGCGTTTCCGTGCGGCGGAAGCCTCGTGCGATCTCATCTGCCTGCCGCGCGGCGATGGTATGGCGCTCGTCTTTTTCGAAGATCCGACTGCGCCCGCGCAGTGCGCCCTCGAGGTCGCGGCGGCTCTGAAGACGCATCCGCATCTCAAACTGCGCATCGGGATCCACACCGGTCCGGTGTATCGCGTGGCCGATGTGAACGCGAACGCCGATGTGGCCGGGGGCGGTATCAATATGGCGCAGCGCGTCATGGATGCAGGCGATCCCGGACACATTCTGGTTTCGAGCACAACCGCGGACGTGCTTCTGCAGATGCGGGCATGGGTGTCCAGCTTGACCGACCTCGGTGAGCACACGGTCAAGCACGGCGCCAAAATTCATCTATACAATCTGACGACCACGGATTCCGGCAACCGCAATGTCCCGCAGAGGCTACGTAAGTCGAAGCAGCCGGGCAGGCGATCGCTGATCATCGCGGGCGCGATCGCACTGGCTCTGCTGGCGGCGCTTGCGGCAGCGGGGTGGTGGTATTCGAGACCGGTTCTGCAACTCGAATACTCCATCGTGCTCCAGAAGTACCGGGATGAGAAGCCGTACGAAGACCCGCGCCGTCTCGGGCACGAGATCCTGTTGGAGCGGGATTACCGGATCGCATTTGCAATCACGAGCCCGCAACCGGGCTATTTGTACATCCTCAATGAAGGTCCGGAGCCCGCGACAGGGCGGCTCACGTTCAACCTTCTCGTACCGAAGCCAGAGGGCGACGCAGCGGTGCAAGCCAGCGCTCTCACGCGCATACCGCGCGAGGGCTACATGTCGTTCGACGCGGCGAGAGGCAAGGAAACCTTGTACCTGATCTGGGCCAGGCAGCCTGTCGCCGAGATGGAACGGTTGAAAACCCTGCCGGTGGTACACAGCACCGTCGTCGTTGCGGATGCCGCCGAGATGAAGCGGATTCACGAATTTCTTGACCCACGCGTGGGGAAAGTCGAAGTAATTAAGGATGACCAGGCCAAGCAAACGGACCTGCGCATTCGGGACGGAGTGCTGGTCCACGCGATCTCACTGGAACACCAATGATCCCCGTGGCGGAGTTCCGCCGCTCGACAGGAGAGCCTATGAAAATCCTTCGGCTAGCTTTGGCACTTGCTGCCCTGGGCTGTTGCGCACAGGAGCCCAAGTACATCGGAGCGGGCGGCTGCTCTGGCTCGAATTGTCACGGCGGCACTGCGCCGCTTGCGGAGAAAGACAGCCGGATACAGGGAAATGAGTACGCGATCTGGTCGTTGAACGATAAGCATTCGCGCGCCTACAAAGTCCTGGCGGAGCCGCGATCGAAGCGCATGGCCGAGATCCTGCACATCGGCAATCCGCAGACGGATACGCGATGCACGGTCTGTCATGCGGTAGGGTCGCCCGAGCGATCGAAGTCGGATGGCGTGGCGTGCGAAGCATGTCATGGACCGGCGGAGAGGTGGCTCGGTCCGCACACTCAGGCCAACTCGCATGCGGCGAGTATCGCGGCCGGGATGATCGACACAAAGATGCCTCGGGTGCGCGCTGCCACGTGTTTGGGATGCCATCTCGGCACAAAGGACAAAGTCGTCGATCATGAGTTGATCGCCGCGGGTCATCCGGATCTCAATTTCGAATTGGACACATTCGGGGCCGCGCAGCCGGCGCACTACCGCGAGATCAAGCCGCAAGAAGGAAACACCCTGCCGCGCGTCCGTGTGTGGGCGGTGGGCCAAGCTGCGGCGCTCGGGGCTGGAATGCGACTGCTTGCGGCGCGCGCCGGCCGGCATTGGCCTGAATTCGCCGAATTGGAATGCTATCAGTGCCATCACGAGTTGCGGCTCGACAGTTGGCGAATCCAACGCGGTTATGGAAACCGGCGCCCCGGATCGCTGCAGGCGAACCTCGCGAGAACAGAAGTGGTGCGGGTGCTGGCAGCGCACGCCGCGCCCGAGCAAAAAGCCGCTCTCGACGGCGCGTTGAACGGGGTGGCTTCCACGATCTCGAATCGACTCAACGATGGCGCGGCGATCGCACAGGCCGCGAACCGTGCCGCTCAGCAGGCCGATCTGCTTGTGGCGCGGTTCGAGAAGCAGGACTTCACGGCCGCACAGGCGCGGGAGATCGCGGCGGCTCTAGCGGCCGAGATCAATCGAATTGCGAACGCGGGGGTGAATGCGGCCGAGGTGGCGACGATGTCACTCGATTCGCTGGCGGCTGCGATCACGGGCAATTCGCCCGCTGCGCAATCGGCCATGACGCCGCTCTACGATTATCTCGAGCATCCGTCGGCGTACCAGCCGGGAACGTTCGTTACTTTGTTTCGCAAAGCAGTTACGGCTGCAAACTGAGGGCGATATGCGCGCGCGTTTCGCACTGATCATTGCCGGCTTGATGCCACTGTGGCCGGCGCTTGCTCAACGTGCGCAGTTACCGCGTAAGGGCCGGACGTTCGAGAAGAGCGCACCGCGGAGTTTCGACGTGGTGCGGAAACTGCCGCGGAAGCGACCAATGGAGGAACTGGTACTGCCTCCATCGCCTTTACAAGTGCTTCTGGAGCATGAACGCGCGTTCGAGCGGCCGGTGCAACCGTTACCCGAAGATCGTCTAGTGCGCCTGGTTCGCCCGGCGCAGGGAACCACGCCGATCGGTCCGCTGGCGTTGACTCCGGCACAGCCCTACGACGTGTTGCCGCGCCCGGCCTTGTCTGCCACGCTCGCCCTTACTACGTTTGTGATTCCGCCTGCACGCGGAATCGACGACTCGGTTCCAAATCGTTGGCGCATTCGCTTCCCGCAATGGCAACGCTACGACAACGCGGCGCTCGATACGGTGTACGCGAAGGAGCGGCGCCTCGATCCGTTCAATCGGAACGTGCTAAAAGGCGACTACCCGATCCTGGGGAGACGGAATTTCCTGAACATCACCGCGGTGAGCGAGAGCAGCGTTGACATGCGGCGCGTGCCAGTCCCGAGCGTGCCCAGTTCGGATCGCGCGGGCGAGTTCGGGTTCTTCGGCAACGGCAACGAATTCGCAATGCAGCAGAACTTCCGCTTGAGTTTCGATCTGTTCCGTGGCAGCGCGGGTTTCCAGCCAGTCGATTGGGAGGTACGCATCACGCCGGAGTTCAACGTGAACTACCTGCGTGCTCGCGAGAACGGGCTGGTGCTGATCGATGTGCGGCAGGGCACTGGCCGTGTCGACGGAAGCGCGGGATTGCAGGAAGCCTTTATCGAGAAGCGCCTCGGCACGAACAGCACTGCGTCGTTCCGGCGAAAACGCGACGCCGACGATAACGGGAGCGCCTACTTCGACTTTACGTCGGTGCGCTTTGGCATACAGCGATTCACGAGCGACTTTCGCGGGTTCATTTTCTCGGACGAGCAGCCGGGAACGCGCCTGTTCGGGACGTTTCATAACAACGTCTTTCAATACAATCTCGCCTACTTCAACATGCTCGAGAAGGATGCCAATAGCGGCTTGAACCGCTGGCGTCACCGGAACCAGTCGGTGTATGCGGCCAACCTGTACTGGAACGATTTCCTCACCAATGGCTACAACCTGAACTTTTCCGCGCTGTACAACAACGATCAGCCAACGTTTTTGGTGGATAAGAACGGCTTCCTGGTGCGTCCCGCGCCCGTCGGCAATCCGGTTCCGCATAAGATCCGCGCGGCTTACGCGGGCATCTCGGGCGATGGCCATATCGGCAGGATCAATGTATCTCACACCTTCTATCAGGCTTTCGGCCGCGATAGTTTCAACCCGCTGCCGGCGTCGAAGAACCCGCAACATATTAATGCGCAACTCGCGGCATTGGAATTGGCTTACGAGAAGGATTGGATGACGTGGAAGACCTCGTTCTTCTATACGTCGGGCGACGGCGACATCAACGATGGGCGTGCCCGCGGGTTCGATGCGATCGTTCCGAACCAGCAGTTTGCGGGCGGCGGATTTTTGGGCAATGCAAACCTGGCCGATCGCGGGTTGATCAATAACCTGTTTCTGGGTGGCGGGACCAATTTCCTGAACCGGTCGCCAATTCCGCTGACTGGGACGGGACTGACTTTGTTCGGCGTCAACAGCTTCATCCCGAGCATGCGAGCGGGGCTGTTCGAGGGTCAGTCCAATTTCATCAATCCGGGCATCCTGCTCGCAAACGCCGGCTTCGATGCAAAGGTGACTCCGAAGCTACGCGGCACGGTGAACGTCAACTATGCGCGATTCATGCGGACGGAGGTGTTGGAAGCGGCCCTGTTCCAAAGCCGCATCCGGCACGGTATCGGCGTCGATAGCGGGTTCGGCGCGCAGTACCGACCGCTGTTGAACGACAACATCGTTATCACCGGCGGGTTCGGGGCGCTGTTCCCGTCCGACGGATTCAAGAATATCTACAACGGCCGGGTGCTGTATTCCGGCTTTGTGAACGTCAGGCTGGTGTTTTGATGCGTTCACAATTTTGCTCCCTTTCGGGCGGTTTCCGCGCATTAGAAGGTGAATGGAGAACAGCGTTGGTTGACCCATCGATATGACACTCAGATGCAAATGGGCGGTAACGCTGCTAACAGGCGCGATGGCGGCCTGCGCGGGAGATCTCTCGCGGCAATCGGTCGAGGAGATGAATCGCAAGAGCGAGGGGTGTCAGTCGGCGAAGTGCCACTTTGGGATTGAGCCGATGCACGTGTCGCCCGCCGTGCATCTGGGTTGCACGGACTGCCACGGGGGGCGCGCGGATACGGTAAACAAGATCGAAGCGCATGTCGCACCTCACAATTTGAGCGTATGGCGAACTTCCGCGAATCCGGCTCGCAGCTACGCGGCGTTGAATCGGGAGAGCCCTGAGTTTGTCCGATTCATGAATCCGGGCGATCTGCGCGCCGCGTCGCAATCGTGCGGTACGGGCACGTGTCACGGCGATGTTGTCTATAAAGTAAAGACCAGTCTCATGACCCACGGCGCGTTTCTCTGGGGCGCGGTGCTGTACAACAACGGCAGCTACCCGTTGAAAAATGCCGCGTTCGGCGAGAGCTATAACTCGCAAGGCATCGCGCAGAGACTGTTCACGATTCCGCCGCCGAGCGCCAAGGAAACACGGTTCAAGGGCATTCTGCCGGTGCTGCAGCCGTTGCCGCAATTTGAAAATGCGCAACCCGGCAATACGCTTCGCGTGTTTGAGCGCGGCGATGACCGCTTGAGCAATCGCGGTTTTGGAACCTTGACGCGCACGGACCCGGTATTTCAGGGCATGCAGCGCACACGGCTGTTCGATCCGGTGCTTTCGTTCCTGGGAACGAACGATCAGGCGGGCGATTATCGCGGATCGGGTTGCACGGGCTGCCACGTCATCTACGCGAACGATCGCGACCCGGTCCACTCAGGACCTTACGCGGCGCGCGGTCATGCGGGGCTCAGCTTCACCGCCGATCCGACGATACCGAAGAACGAACCGGGCCACCCGATACAACACAGGCTCACGCGCACGATTCCTTCGAGCCAGTGCGTGGTTTGCCATGTTCACCCGGGAACGTCGTACGCGTCGCAATACCTGGGATACATGTGGTGGGACAACGAGACCGACGGCCGCGAGATGTATCCGGACAAGAGCAAGCAATGGAAACCGGAGGATGCGGCGCAATCGCTGGCGCGGAATCCGGAGGCGTCGTCGTTGCGCGGGAAGTGGTCGGACCCGGAGTTTTTGGCCAATCTCACGTCGCTCAATCCGAAGCTCAAGCAGACGCAGTTCGCGGATTTCAACGGCCACGGCTGGGTTTATCGCGCGGTTTACAAGCACGATCGAAAGGGAACGTGGCTGGACGCCGATGACAAGCCGATCGCGTTCGAGGATCCAGACCGGTTCAAGAAAGCGGTCCATCTGCGCGATATTCATCTCGAAAAAGGCATGCATTGCGTGGATTGCCACTTTGAACAGGACAGTCATGGCGACGGCAAGTTGTATGGGGAAGCGCGCGCGGCGGTGGAGATCGACTGCATCGACTGCCACGGATCAGTGAGCAAGCCCGCGACGCTGAAGACTTCGGGCCCCGCGGCTCCAACGCCTCCGCACGATCTCGCGCTGTTGCGGACGCCCTCGGGTCAGCGTCGATTCGAGTGGGTGGACGGCAAGTTGATGCAGCGCTCGATGGTGGATGCGGACAAGAGTTGGGCGGTGTCGCAGGTGATGGACTCGATCACGCCGGGAAAGTGGAATTACAACGAGAAGGCGCGGTTGGCGAAGACCATACAGCGCGACGGACAGACGTGGGGAACGGGAACCGCGAATCTCGCGCACTCCGACGAACGCATGTCCTGCTACGCGTGCCATACGTCGTGGATGACGAGCTGCTTCGGCTGTCATCTGGTGATGAAAGCCAACGCAAACCGCCCCGCCCTGCACTTTGACGGGGACGTAAACACGCGCAACTTCACGACGTACAACTTCCAGGTGCTGCGCGACGACGTGTTCATGCTTGGGTTGGACAGCACGGTGAAGAAAAACAAAATCGCCCCGGTACGTTCTTCGAGCGCGCTGCTGGTAGGGTCGCAGAATGCGAATCGCGAGTGGATTTACGCGCAGCAGCAGACGATCTCGGCCGAAGGGTATAGCGGGCAGGCGTTCAATCCGCATTTTCCGCATACCGTGCGCTCGCGCGAGACACGTACCTGCACGGATTGTCACGTGTCGGCGGCAAACGACAACAATGCATGGATGGCCCAACTGTTGCTGCAAGGCACGAACTTCGTCAACTTCATCGGGCGTTATGCGTACGTCGGTGAAGGGAAGCACGGCTTTGAAGCGGTTGCGGTGACTGAGCGCGACGAGCCGCAAGCGGTGATCGGGAGCTATTTGCAGAAACTCGCGTATCCGGAGAAGTACGCGAAACATGAGAAGGAGCGCCGGTTGGGCGAGGCATATGAGCATGGCGGCAACGTGCTCAGTTTGCAGTTGCGCGGCGAGTATCTGTACGCGGCAAAGGGCAAGGACGGCATCGAGGTGTATGACGTCGCCAATATCGATAACAAGGGGTTTGCGGAACGCGTGGTGACTGCGCCGGTGTCGCCATTGGGTCAGCGATTCTCCGTGAAGACGAGAGATGCGCGGTGGATCGCGTCGCCGACAACGTTGGGCGTCGATCCCGCGCGCCGCCGCAACCCGGAGAACGAGGAGCAGCCCATCCATCTCCTGTACGCGTTCTTATATGTGGCCGATGCGGAGGAAGGTCTGATTCTGATCAATGCGGCGACGCTGCTTGACGGCGACCCGCGAAACAACTTTCTGAAGCGTGATGTCGTGTTCAATCCGGAAGGTATTTTAAGGGGCGCGAATCACGTTGTAACGGCCGGAAATTACGCGTATGTGTCGTGCGACAAGGGGCTGGTGATCGTGGACATATCGAGGCCCGCGACGCCGTCCGTTGTTGCCGTGGTGCCCATGGATCATGCGGGTCATGCGGCCATCCAGTTCCGCTACGCGTTCGTATGTAACAGGCAGGGTCTGGCAGTGGTGGACATCACGGACGTAGCTAAGCCGGCGGTGAAAGCAACCGTGTCTTTGAAGGATGCGCGGGATGTGTATGTCGCGCGGACTTACGCCTATGTGGCTGCAGGCCCGCAAGGGTTGGCGATGATCGACGTGGAGCGTCCGGAACAGCCGGGGTCTGTAATGTTCTTCAATGCCGGCGGTGCAATCAATGACGCGAATGCTGTGAAGGTTGGGATGACGAATGCCAGCCTGTTCGCGTATGTTGCGGATGGCAGGAATGGATTGCGGGTGTTGCAACTGACATCGCCTGAGCGGACGAAAGGGTTGTGGGGGTTCAGTCCTACGCCTGAGCCGGAGTTGATCGCGACGTACAAGACGAAGGGTGAGGCGCTTGCGTTGTCGAAGGGGCTCGATCGGGACCGGGCCGTGGATGAGAGCGGGAATCAAGTAGCGGTGTTCGGGCGGCGGGGCGCGCGGCCGTTCAACCTGGAAGAGATGCGGCGGCTGTACTTGAGAGATGGCCGGCTGTATACGGTTACGAACGCGGCGCCGGGGGTGCGATAGAGATGCGGATCGGCGTGGGGTTGTTGGTGGTGTCGATGGCCGCGCTCGCGCAACCGGTGCTGGTTACTGAAGCGGCCGATGGAGTTCAGCGTGCGAGGTTGGTGCACGCGGCCACGGGCGTCGCGGTCTCTGCGGCGGACCCGGCGGTGATCGGTGAGAATCTGATCGCGATGGCGTTGGGGGTCGATGCGCCGGTTGCGGTGCGCGTTGGAGACGCAGTGGCAGACGGTGCTGTCGTAGATGGCGGAGTCACATTCGTGGTTCCACCTGTGACGGGAGGCGGGTTTGTCGAGATCTCGCTCGAGTCCTCGGCGGGGCGAACGAACGCGGCTACGTTTGTGGTGAAGGGCGCGACTGATGGCGTGCAACTCAGTGCGGGCGAGGTTGGGGATCTGGTGATGCGCGCAGCGCTCGCGATTGATGCCACTGGACTGGCGATCGCGGTGGTCGACCGGGCCGGGAATCCGCTGGCGATTTACGCGCGTCCGGGCGCATCCGGCAACGACATCGAGACGGCGCTCTCGCTTGCACGAACGGGCGCTTTCTTCAGCAACGGGCAGGCCCCGTTGTCGTCGCGAACGGTCCGCTACATCAGTACGGAGAACTTCCCGGAGGGTATTCCGAACCAGCCCGCGGCCGCTTTGTTCGGGATTGAGAACACAAACCGCGGGTGCACATTGAGCACCGATTATGTTCCGGGCCAAGCGGTACCTCCGGCGCGTAACTCTGCGGGCACCGGGCCCGGTCTGGGAATCACGACGATGCCGGGAGGCATTCCGCTTTATCGCAACGGAGGCGTGGTGATCGGCGGCATTGGTGCGGCTGGCGTGGATCCAGCGACCGCCGAATTTGCGGTGGTTGCCGCGACGTCGGGCACGTCGTTCTTCGTCGCGCTGCCGCTTCCAACACCCGGCGCAGTATTCCTCGACGGGTTCCGGCTGCCCTACGTCAATCAGACGACGCGGCCTTCAGGGGCGAGTTCCGCGTCATCACCCGGCGGCTCCTTCTTAATAGGACCGCTCGATGGGACGGCCGCGCCGGAGGGATGGCTGGTGGGGCCGAAGGCAGGCGCGATGCTGAGCGCCGATGAAGTCCGGCGGATCGTGGATGCGGCTCTTGACCGCGCTTCACGGACGCGCGCGCAGATCCGGCTACCGCTTGGGTCCAGAACACGAATGGGAATTTCTGTTTCGGACCTGGACGGAACGATTTTGGGACTCTTTCGGACGCCGGACGCGACCGTGTTCTCGATCGATGTTGCTGCAACGAAGGCTCGCAACGTCGTGTACTTCTCCGGCGGCGGCGTTGACGCGCGCGACTTGCCGGGTGTACCGCAAGGAACCGCAGTGACGAATCGGACGATCGGATTCGGGGCTCAATCGATGTTCCCGTCCGGCATCAGGAATTCGACGCCCGGTCCGTTCCGCGACCTTTTCCTGTTTGACCGAGCGAATCCGTGTACACAGGGGAGGCAATCGCCGAATCCGAATCAATCGGGTATCGTGTTCTTCCCCGGTTCGTCGCCGCTGTATAAAAGTGGAAAGCTCGCGGGCGGATTGGGCGTTTCGGGCGACGGCGTGGAGCAGGACGACTACGTGACCGCGGGTGGAGCGCAGGGTTTCGAGGCTCCCGAGGCGATACGGGCCGACCAGATCATGATCCGCGGCGTGCGGCTTCCGTATTGGAAGTTTCCGCGGAACCCGGAGCAGTAAGATGCGATATTGCATTCTCGGCATGATCGCCGCAGTGGCGTTGGCGCAGACGGCGACCGAACGTAAGCGCGACCTGGACATTAAAGACCTGGAGCCGCAAGCCCCGAAAAGGACGGTGACAATTCCGCGCAGCTACGCGCTGGTGATCGGCATATCGAGATATCAAAACCTGAACGAATCAGAGAATTTGAAGTTTGCGGACCGCGATGCCGAGTCGATGTTCTCGATTCTCATCAGCCAGGAGGGCGGAAACTTCAAAGCGGAGAACGTGCATCGCCTGATAGGGCCCAAGGCCACGCTGGCAAACGTCAAGAAGGAGTTAGAGGAATGGCTGCCCTCGGTAACCAGAGACGACGACCGCGTTCTGATCTATTTCGCGGGCCATGGATTTGTTTCCGCGGGGGGAATTCCGTATCTCGCGCCGTACGATGTCCGCCGCGACAGGATCGCGACGACGGCTTATCCCATGGAGACCTTG
This sequence comes from Bryobacterales bacterium, assembly GCA_038322705.1. Lineage (GTDB taxonomy): Bacteria > Acidobacteriota > Terriglobia > Bryobacterales > Bryobacteraceae > TMP-7. The sequence goes on from JBBQGC010000042.1 coordinate 22,418, forward strand.
GGGTCGGTCTTGGGAACACGCATTCACGGCAAATGGAAAGTGTTGTTGACCGATGCTTGTCATAGCGGCGCGATCAGTGCTGAGTCGATTGAGACAATCAACCGGCGATTGGTTGACCTGTCGCGATCAATCTTCGTTCTATCGGCGAGCCGGGCGCGGGAACAATCGTACGAGGACCCTAGCTGGGGAGGCGGACACGGCGTGTTCACCTACTTCGTCGAGCGCGCACTGGGCGGCGCCGCTGACGAGAACAGAGACGGGTCTGTCACGGCCGATGAACTGGCCGAATATGTCCGGACGAATGTGCGGCGGGAGACCGGGGGCAAGCAAAATCCTAACTCGGAGAAAGGCGACTTCGATCCCGACATGCTATTGGCATACGTGCCAGCCGGTGCAAAACCCGACGCTCCGCCCGCTCCGAAGTACGGAGTGATGATTATTGAAGCCAACCAGGACGGAGTGGAAGTGTTTGTGGACGGGAAATCGGCGGGGGTGGTGAACAAGGGAACGCCGCTGCGCCTGCAGGGTATGACTCCGGGCACTCATACGATACAAGGCGTGAAGATGGGATTCGAGCCGGACGGGCCGCGGGAAGAGACTATTTATCCTGGGCAGGAGAGCACGATCACCATCAATATCCGGTTTGTACGGAAACGTCCCAAGGCGGCGCTCGATGAGTTAGACCGCGGCCTGGAGTATTACAACAAAGGCTACGCCGATAACTACAAGAAGGCAGCAGCGCACTTTCAAAAGGCGCTCGACTTCGATCCGGCATACAGTCAGGCGGCCCTGTATCTGGGCCGCACGTACAACGCTTTGAATGAGCAGGAGGCGGCGGAGAAGTGGTTCCGGCGGGCGATCGACATCGACAAGGACTATGTCGAAGCTCGCGCCAGCTTTGGCGGGATGCTGTTTGATACGGGAGCCACGGACGAGGCGATCCGCCAACTGGACGCGGCTATTCTGCGGGATAAGAACAACGGCCTGGCGTTCTATTTGCTGGCGGCGGCTTATCGATCGAAGGGGGCGTACCCGCAGTCGATTGATGCAGCGCGGGAAGCGATCCGGATTATACCGGCGAAAGCAGAGAGTCACTTCTGGTTGGCCGAGAGCTTGCGGATGAGCGGGAGTCTGGATGAAGCAAGGCGTGAGTATCAGACATATCTCCGATTGAGTGACTTCGATAGTAAGCTTGCGGGCCAACTCAATTACTGGGCGCTGGGATTTATTATCGGACACGGCAGGAAATCGCGCGCCTCCGTCCGGGACATTTGGAAGGATCTTCGCAGTCTCGCCTATCTCGGGCTTTGTGATTGCGACCGGTTGGAAAAGCGATTTGACGATGCTATTACAGTATGCCAGAGGGCGCTGAGTTATGATCCTCAAGATGTGTACATTCATTACGCACTGGGATTAACTTATCAGATGAAGGCAGAAAAGGCGCAGAGTCTGGAACCGCTGGCGGCCGCTTCGAAGTATTTCCGATCGATGCTGCGGATTAATTCAGAGATTCCGGAGGCGGCGGGTGTCAGGGAGATGCTCAAAGCCAATGACGAGATCATGAGGGTCAATTGATGAGAACCACTGTTGTATTGTTAATCGCCGGGGTGTCCGCGTGGGGCCAGACCATGACTCCACGGCAGTTGTGGAATGACGAGCCGGCTCCGGCGAAGGCTGTTGCGGCCGCCAACCCGGCGCCGAAACATGCGCGCCGTGCCAAGCCGAAGCCGGGTCCGGCCGAGCCAGTGCAGGCGGCTAGCGCATCCGCACGGGTCGAGCCATCGAACCGGCAATCAACCGTGTCCGTTATGCCCGTAAGCTCCCCGGTGCCGGCGCCGCTCGCGTTCCGGTACAGCTTGTTCGAGATCGTGAACGGATCGCGAACGGAGGTGGGTCCCGATACGAAGTTCCACTCGGGCGAAGAAGTACAGATCGCGGTGGAAGCGAACCGGGATGCATATATCTACGTCGTGGCGCAGGGCTCGAGCGGCAAGTGGAAGCCGATGCTGCCCTCCGAGGAAACCACCGCCGACAACCGCATTCCGGGCCGGCGCTCGTATATGCTGCCGTCGGAGAAGAAGACATTCCGGTTCAACAATCAGGCGGGCGAAGAGCGCCTGTTCATGATTTTGTCATCGGACCCGATCGCCGATTTGGACGGTTTGATTTATTCCCTGCGGGACGGCGGGACCAAGCGCGATAACTCGTCGCTGCTTGCCAAAAACATCGATAACAGCGTCATCGCGAAGCTGCGAGGGATGCACTCGCGGGACCTTACGATTGAAAAGATCGATGACGAGCCGGAGGCGCAGAAAGAGGCGGCACAAGGCAAGCACGCCATCTACGTCGCCAATATGCGAGGCGGACGGGTGGTTGGAGATCTGGTTTTGATTCACGAATAGACGGGCAGTAACAACATGTTTAGAACAACACTCGTTTGCGCCAGTGCAGCGTTGCTGCTTTGCGCGCAACCGGCACGCTTCGCCAAGGGCCGGCAGTCGATGGAGATCGTTTTGGAACGCCATGACGCGGGCGGGTGGCACGCCATCGATTCGGGACTGGTGTTGGACCAGGGCGATCTCGTGAGGTTCCGTTTTCGCGCTAACTTCAATGGTTATCTTTACGTGATCGATTCGGGCACGAGCGGCACGAAGCTGCTTCTCTTTCCCAAAGAGGCTACCGGGTTGAACAACCGCATCGCGGCGAATACGAACTACTCCGTGCCCGCGACCGCGACCTCGTTCAAGGTTTCAGGGCCGGCGGGACACGACGTCGTGTACTGGCTGGTGAGTCCTGCGCCTTTAGCGAGCGACACCGCGCAGACATTGATGCATGAAGAGAGCACGAAGCCTCCGCCATCGATGACGCCGCGCTGCAACGATTCGCTTTTCGGGCCGCGTGCGCGGTGCATCGATTCGACCGCGGGGCCGCGCAACGCAACGAGCGATAGCTTGCCCGAGTCGCTGTCGTCGCTGCCGAACCGGACAAAGCGGGAGTTGACGATCATTCAGGACAAGGACGCCGCGCGATTGTCGTCGCCCGAGCCGCTGACGGGCCCGGTGATTTACGAGTTCCATCTCGCGCACCGGTAGCTCAACTCATGGCTAAAGAGATCCTGGAAGCGAACCTGGGCGGCACGCCGGTGACGGGCGAAGAGCTGTCCTCAATTCCGGATTTCAAAGGCATTCGCAAAGAGATATGGGACAAGTTTCCGGGCGCGATCGCCAAGAAGATTTTTGGGCCCGGCGAGATTCTGATGCGCGAGGGCGAGAGCGGAACAACGGCGTTCTATATTGTTTCGGGTTCGGTGGACATCTATATTCAGAATCCGATCGCCGCGGCGACAGCGCGAGCCGCCAAGCCCCGTGGGTTATGGCGGGGCGTGACGAAGATCACCAGCTACTTGAAAGGCATTCCGGAGCGCGACGCGAAAGGACCGCAGCGGACGCACATTCCAATCGACGGGCCGGTGGACCTGCCCATCGATAACCCGATCGCGACGGTGGGCGCGGGCGAGGTTATCGGCGAACTTGCCGCGCTTGCTGCGTTGAAACAGGACCGGCTGAAGCGGCCGAAATTCTACCCGCGATCAGCGACCGTGCGCGCGCGAACCGATGTCGTCGTGCTCGAGATGCTGCCCAACATCCTAAACAACGTGCTGTACACGTCGGCGGCGTTCAAGGACAAGCTCAACAAGAATTATCGCGAGCGCTCGCTCGACGCGCACTTCCGCTCCGTGCCGATATTCACGTCGTTGAGCGAGGAGTTCATGGACACGCTGCGCGAGCGTGCGGAGCTGGTGGACGTGACGCCGGGGCAAGTGATTTGCAGGCAGGGGGACGTGGCGGATGCGTTCTATCTGATCCGCCTGGGATTCGTGAAAGTGTCGCAGGATTTCGCGGGCGGCGAGCTGGTACTGGCGTATTTATCGCGTGGTTCGTATTTCGGCGAAATCGGGCTGCTGCCGCCTGCGTTCCGGGTGCGCGCGAAAGGGAATCAAGCGGGTCAGATCTCGGAAGGTGTTCTCTCGCGGCAGCCGCTGATATGCGGCCGTTCGCCCGCGCAACAGCCGTCGCTCGCCGTGCCGTGGGACGACTACATTTCGCGCGAGCATTTCGAACTGAGCGCCGAGGGTAAGCAGGTGCGTGTGCAGCGGGTGGCTGGAGGGAAGAACCCGATCACGTATCGCATGCAGCCCGCGGACTCGTTCCTGATCGGGCCGGGCGAAACATTTCTGGTGGGCAGTACGACGTTCGAGATTCTCGAAGATCCTTTTCAGAACGGGCGGCGCACGGCCACCTGCACGGCAATGGATTTCGTTCAACTGGTGCGTATCAAGGCCGATGATTTCGCGGAGATGATGGCGCAATTTCCGGAAGTCCGCGAGGGTGTCACAGAGGTTGCACGAGCGCGGCGGCAGATGGATGCGGAGCTGCTGACCCGCGCGCAGACGGTTTCGCTGAGCGATTTTCTCGAGCAGGAGTTAATGCAGGGACAAAACCTGCTGCTGATCGACCTGACCAAGTGCACGCGCTGCGATGAGTGCGTGAAGGCATGCATCTCGACGCACGAAGACGGCGTGACGCGACTGATCCGCGACGGGCTGCGCTTCGACAAATATCTGACGCCGACCAGTTGCCGGGCCTGCATGGATCCGCTGTGCATGACGCGCTGCCCGGTGGGATCGATCCGGCGGAAGCAGACGCTCGACATCGTGATTGAGGACTGGTGTATCGGCTGCGGCAATTGCGCGACCGATTGTCCCTACGGAAACATCAACGTGGTGCAGATCGCGAACGGGGCGGGCAAGAAGCAGAAGGCCGAGCCGCGTCCGAAGGCGGTTGTGTGCGACCTTTGCGCGGAGTACAGCGAGCCCAACTGCGTGCGCGCGTGTCCACACGATGCGGCGTTGAGAGTAGAGCCGAAGAGTTTCTTTGCGCGCGAACTTGCCGGGATTCAACTTGCGGTGCCGGTGCGGCCGCTAAGTCCGGCGACGGAAGCGGGTGGCCCGCCTGTGGATATGGCGACGCGCATCCTGTCGAACGTCGATCTGCTGCCGCTGATGCCGCAGTTGAAAGTGCTGTCGGGGCCGCGAGCCGGGGCAATGCTGCACCTGCGCTATCCGGCGACGACGTTCGGGCGCGGCGCGGAGAACGACTACCGGTTCGCCGACGATACGCAGATATCGCGAAACCACTGTTCGATCGCGCATCACAACGGCGGGTTCGTGGCGAAGGATCTCGGGTCGACCAACGGCACGCTGGTGAACGGGAACTTGATCTCAGAGGTGGAACTGCGGCCCGGCGACGTGATCGAGTTCGGCGAGCAGCGGCTCGAATTTCAAGCGGGACAGGTGCAATGATCATCGGGCGCGATCATCGCCTTTGGATGCTGGGCACAGGTGCGGTCGCCGTGGCGGCTTCGGCGGCGTACGTCGCTTACGCTGCGCTATCGCCGAATGGCGCGAGGGGCGGCTCGGCGATGGGACTGGTATTCGCATTCGCGGGCACTGGCGCGATCGTGTTCGAGTGCCTGCTGAGCGCGCGGAAGAAGTATCCGGCGTCGCCGATTGGACGGGTGAGCACGTGGATGCGCGGGCACATCTGGCTGGGTTTGCTGAGCTTCCTGCTCATCCTGTTTCATGCCGGTTTCCGATGGGGACAGGGGCTCGCGTTCGTGCTGATGTGGATGTTTGCGGTGATCATGTTGAGCGGTATTGCGGGCCTGGTGCTACAGACGGTTCTACCGCGATTGATGATGGAGCGCGTGCCGAACGAGACCGTATACGAGCAGATTCCGTTTGTCATCGCGGGGCTGCGCCGCGAGTCGGATGAGCGCGTGGAGTTCATCACCGCCGATCTCGGCATACCCGCGGAAGAATACGAAGTGGTGTATGCGGGCGGCGTGAAGCAGTATTTCGATCCCGCGCAGAAGGCGAGCGCGAAGGAGAAAGTGGACGCGGTGATCGCGCAGCGCAAGGCATCGCCGCAGATCGCCGTGGACGAGATTTCGATCGGCGTGATGCGGACGCACTACCTTCAGGAGATCCGGCCGTTTCTGACCGAACAACCGCCCGCGCTGCCACGGAAGCTCTTTCGCACGGTCAACTCCGTGGCGGCGTATTTCCGGTTGATGCGCACGATCATGCCGGTGGCGACGCATGCAGTTCTGAACGATCTGGAGCAGATCTGCAATGAGCGCCGCCAGCTTGCGCTGCAATCGCGATTGCATTTTTGGCTGCATGCCTGGCTGTATGTGCACGCGCCGCTCTCGATGGCGTTTCTTATCGTAACAGCGATTCACGCGATCGCTTCTCTGCGCTACTAATCATGGCGAAACACGACAACGCTCCGATTCCGTACGTGTCGCGAGTGCGCGATACCAAGAGCGTTGCGCAACGTATCGATCTCGAATACCTGCAGCGCACGGACCGGTTCCGGCGCTGGCGAAAGCTGTTGATGTGGGCGGCTCCAGTCGCGGCTGTGGTCGTGTGTCTCCCGTTTCTGTTCGGGATCGGCCGTACGCAGAAGGTGTTTTCGAACGGGCCGGTTTCGCGCCCGCACGCGATGTTCGAGAACCGGTGTCGCGTGTGCCATACGCAATCGTTCGCGAGCGTTTCCAAACAGGCGTGCCTGGCGTGCCACGACGGGCCGTCGCATCCGGCGAAGTCGGTGGACACGGCGCAGCTCGTGTCCGAGTCAGGGTGCGCGACATGCCACGTGGAGCACCGGGGCGGGAATCTGACTGAGGTGAGCGACGGCAACTGTACTCGTTGTCATGCATCGCTCGCAACGCACGGAACGGGAGTGCGGCTGAAGGCTACGTCCATCACGGCATTTCGTCCAGGCAAACATCCGGACATCGCGGCGCTGCTCGCTTCCGATACGCGTCCGCTGCGGTTGAATCACGCGATTCACATGCCGCAAACGCCCAAGACGACGCGCGGGATGAAGCTGCCGATGAAGTGCGTGGATTGCCACACGACGTCGGCGGGGTCGGCGAAGGGCGATCTGGAACCAGTGACATTCGAGAAGCATTGCGCGTCGTGCCACAAGCGTGAACTCGAGTTCGTGCTGCCCGGATTGCCTGTTGCGGCACCGCCTGCGCCGCACACCAAAGACGCGCAAGCGATCCGGCGCTTCATTTTGGAAACGTACCAGTCGCTCGCAGCCGCGAACCCGGCGTTGACGCAGACTCCACTCGACCGCGACTTGTCGCCCGAGCCGAATGCGGCAGCGTGGGTGGCGAAGGCGGCGCGGATTTCTGAGCAGTATTTGTTCGAGAAAAAGTGCCGGTACTGTCACGAATACCAGGGGATGAATGGCGAATTCCCGATGATCGCCAAGGTGAATCAGATCCGCGGACACTACTTGGAGGGACTCCCGCAAGGCGAGCCGTGGCTGGTGCGCGGCGAATTCAGCCATCGTGCGCATCGCGCTGTGGAGTGCACGTCGTGCCATACCGCGGCGCGCGCCAGTACGAAGACAACCGACGTACTGATTCCTTCAATGAAGAGTTGCGCGCCTTGCCACGGCGCAAGCGGCACGAATCTCGACCGTTGCTACATGTGCCACCAGTACCACAACAAGAGCAAGGAACGCGATCGCGACCGGCGGCCCGTAGAAGAACTGATTGGAACCTTGCTGCCCGGGAGGGCCCATGCCAATTGAAGGTTTTGCTTTGACGCACACGGGCACAGTGCGCGCCAACAACGAGGATACGCTGTGCATCGAGCCGGATCTCGCGTTAGCAGTAGTGGCCGATGGAATGGGCGGCGAGAACAGCGGCGAGGTGGCTTCGGCGATCACGATGGAGACGGTTGTGTCGTACATGCGCAATCCGCCGGAGGATGGGCTGAGTCCGCCAGGTCTGCTGAAGGAAGCGGTGCGGGCCGCGAATCGCTCGGTGTGGGAGGCGGCGCACGCGCGCGAGGATTGCAAGGGCATGGGGTCGACGATTGTGGTTGCACACTGGCGCGACGACCGGATGTGGATTGTCAACGTAGGAGACAGCCGCGCGTACCTGTGGAGATCGGGCGAACTGCGGCAGCTTACCTACGATCAGAATCTGGGCAACGATCTACGCACGTCGTTGGGGTTGACAGACGAGCAGGTCCGGCAATATCCTCACCACAATGTACTGACGATGGCGGTGGGAGCGACGCCCGATGTGCTGATTCGCGAGCACGAGGAGACAGTCATGACGGGCGATGTGATTCTGTTGTGCTCGGATGGGCTGTACGGGCCGATCGGGGACTCGGGAATTGCAGGCGCTCTGGCTCAATGGCCGTCGCTGCCCGGCGTCGCGGCGGCGCTGATCGAGGCGGCCAACCGGGCGGGCGGTCCGGACAACATCAGCGTGGCGGTACTGCGCAAGTACGAAGGTTGATATGGAAACGATCGGGCCGTACAAAGTCGTCAGCACGTTGAAGGGCGGGCGCAGACCGATGTTCGTCGTCACCGCGAAGGACGGGTCGACGCTGGCGCTGAAGACTGTCCCGCTGGCCGATTTGAATCCGGAGGAGCGGGAGCGCTTCGAGCGCGAGGCAAGCGTCTGCTCGACGCTCGATCATCCCAATCTTGTTCGCGTGGTGGATTCGGGCAACACGGCGGATGCGCTGTACCAAGCGATGCCGTATCTGGAAGGCGCCGATTTCACGAAGGTCTTCGGATCGGGACGGCAGTTCAGTTGGGACGAGAAGTTGTCGATGATGGAGGGCGTGTGCGACGGGCTGGCGTATGCGCATGGCCGCAAGTTGGTGCATCGCGACATCAAGCCCGCCAATCTGTTTCTCGAAAACAACGGCAACGTCCGCATTCTCGATTTCGGCATGGTGCGCCTGGATTCGTCGGTGCTGACGCGCGCGGGGGCTGCCATCGGCACGCTGAATTACATGGCGCCCGAACAGATTCGCGGCGAGCCGTGCACGCCCGCATCCGACGTATTTGCGACGGCGATCGTTTTTCACGAGTTATGTACCGGCTCGCATCCATTCGCCGGGCGGAAGAAGAGTCTGCCGGAAATACTGAGCGCGATTCTCTTCGATGCTCCTCCGGCTTGGGAGGCGACGGGCGCGCCGGAGGGTTTGGAATTCGTGATTCGTCGCGCGCTTGAAAAGGATGCGGCAAAGCGGTGGCCAAGCGCTGCGGAGTTGCGGCAGGCGATCGCATTATGCAGATTCACGATGGAGAATCGGCCGGGCGCGGCGGCCGTGGTTGCTGCTGCCGTGCCGGTGCCCGCCGCCTCCGATTCGCAGAAGACGGTGGTGATGAAGCGGGAGGCGGGTCCGCGGCCGGTGGCGTCGGCGCCGGTGGAGGCTTCGGTGTCGCCAGTAACTCGGGCGCCTGAGCCGCCGCCCGCGCCGCCCCGGACGGACGTGCGATTCTGCCCGGCATGCGCGCGGCCCAATGCGGCGGGTACGGTGATCTGCGTACACTGCGGTGGTCCGCTGAGTGCGATCGTGAATGACGGGAGCGCGGGTTCCGCTTTGCGGTTCAAAGCAGTTTGGATCGCGGCCGGGATTGTAGCTGTGCTGGCGATACTGGCTGTGATCGTTTTACGATGATGGCCGCCGCACGCATCGTCATTATCGGCGGCGGATTCGGCGGTGTGTATGCGGCGCGGTGTCTCGAGAAGGCGATGCCCGAGAGCGCTGCTTCCATCTCGCTGGTGAATCGCGAAAACTACTTTGTGTTTCAACCGCTTCTGCCGGAGGTGATCTCGGCGTCGATCGGCATTCTGGACACGGTATCTCCGATTCGCCGTCTGTGCCCGCGCACTTCGCTGTACGTCCGCGAAGTGGAGCGCATCGACCTGGAGCGACGGGTGGTGGTGCTCGCGCCGGGATTTCGTCCGCGCACATTGGAATTGCCGTACGATTATCTGGTGCTCGCGCCGGGCACGATCACCGATTTCGCAGGCATGCCGGGGTTGGTGGAACATGCGCTGCCGTTTCGCACGTTGGGTGATGCGCTGCGCCTTCGCAATCGAGCGATCCAGGTGTTGGAAGAGGCGGCGAACGAGACGGACGCGGAGTTTCGGAGGCGGTTGCTGACGTTTGTGGTGGGCGGCGGCGGATTCTCTGGCGTCGAGGTGATCGCCGAGTTGAACGATTTTCTGCGGGGCGCGGCTCGCAATTTCTCCGGACTGCGCGCGGAGGAAATTCGGTGCGTGCTGGTGCATTCGGGGGATCGGATTCTGCCGGAGATGGATCCAGCACTGGCGGCGTACGCGCAGGATCTGCTGGCGCGGCGCGGGGTCGTGATGAAGTTGAAGGCGCGGGTGAAGGCGGCGACGCAGGATTCGGTGGTGCTGAATACGGGTGAGACGATCGCCGCGCGGACGCTGATTTCGACGGTGCCTTCCGGACCCACGCCGCTGGTTGCGACCCTCGAGTGCACGAAGGACAAAGGGCGCATTGTGGTGAATCCGTGTCTCGAGGTGGACGGCTACGCGGGGCGGGTTTGGGCGCTGGGCGATTGCGCTTCGATCCGCATGGCTGATGGATCGGCGGCGCCTCCGACGGCTCAACATGCGACGCGCGAGGCTGAGCTTGTTGCGGGAAACATCGCAGCGGCGATACAGGGGCGCGGCCAAACGCCGTTCCAATTCGCGGGGCTGGGCAAGCTCGGCTCGTTGGGGCATCGCTCAGCGGTGGCCGAGATTCTCGGGATGAAGATTTCCGGTTTCCCGGCGTGGTTTTTGTGGCGAACGATCTACCTGATGAAAATGCCGGGCCTCGATCGCAAGTTTCGCGTCGGACTGGACTGGCTCACGGCTCTCGTATTCCCGCCGGATCTGGTGCAATTGCGCGTTCAGCCGTCCGACAATATTACGAACGAACACTATGAGGCGGGCGAGACGATTGTCACGCAAGGGGAGGTGGGCGATCGAATGTTCGTGATCCGCAAAGGCCAGGTCGAAGTGGTGCAAGATGGACGGCGCATCGCGGTGTACGGCGCAGGCGATCTGTTTGGCGAGATGGCGCTGTTGTCGGGCGCTCCGCGCAACGCGACGATCCGCGCGATGGAGGCCACCGACCTGGTGTCGATTGGCAAAGGCGACTTGATGAAGCTGTTCGCGAGCTTTCCGGATTTGCGGTCGGCAATCCGCGGATTGTCGGAGACACGGGCTACACGACCTTCGCATTCTTCAACAGTGCCGCCGGATCTTTGATGCCGACTCCGGGCCCTGTAGGAACGGTCATCATTCCGTTCTTTACGGTGATGGGCGGATCGAACCACGCGCCGTACTTCTCCATCCCCAGCTTGTACTCCTGATACTTGCCGATGTCGGCGACGACGCTTGCGAAGTGCAGCATGTAGACGAACCCGAAGCCGCCTGAGATGTGGACCGTGGTCGGCAGTTTGGCGAGCGCCGCCATGCGTGCTACGCGCAACGAGCGGATCAGGCCGCCGTAGTAAAACAGGTCGGGCTGCACGATGTCGCAGACGTGATTGGCGATCGTCCAACGGAAGCGCCACTCGCTGTATTCCTGCTCGCCAAGGGCAATGGGAATGGATAGCGTGTCGCGCACCTTCCTGGTATCCTCGAGCGCATCGAATTCGCAAGGCTCTTCGTAATAGACGTACTTGTATTCTTCGAGCATGAGGCCGACGGGAATGGCGTGTGCGGGGTCGTAACTCGAGTTGGAATCGCCGTGCAGGTCGAAGTCGTCTCCGAACGTTTTGCGGACTAGCGGGATGAGCGTTTCGGTGCGGCCGGGCATCGCGTCGGCGTTGCGGCTCATGCGTCCACCCAGGCGGAATTTCAGCGCCTTGGCCCGCGACTGTTCAACCAGGGATTGGAGGTACTCGATCTCCTGTTGCGGCGTGGTATCGCGGCGGCCGCTGGCGACGTAGACCGCGATCTCTTTTCGCCGGACGTCGCCGAGCAATTCACCGATGGATTTGCCGTTCGCGCGGCCGAGCAGGTCGAGGATCGCCATCTCCGCCCAGGCAAGCGGGCTCCACAACGCGATGCCGTAGAGCTTGTAATTATCGGCGTGGCGATAGGCTTCCCACAGCAGATTCTCAAGGTCGCGCGCGTCCCTTTTGAGGAAGACGGGGACGAGCAGGTCCTTGAAGATGCGATCAAGGTAATCGGCGCGAGGCGGATTGCAGACCGACACGCCTTCGGCGCCCTCGACGGATCGGACGCGCACGAAGTACTCCTTGCCCACGTGGAGCAGTTCCATCGAGCGGATGATGTGCGCAGTTTTCAGATCGTCGCGTTTCAAAGCGGGCTGCGCCGCGGCGCGCGCGAGATCGTCCATCGACGGCCCGGTGCGCGGCTTAGGGGCGTAGTAGTTGGTCTTGGCCGCGAAGGCTGGGTGCGCGGCGGCCCCGATCGCGCCGGATAGGATTTGACGCCGATTGAAGTGCATGCTCTCTCCCCGGAAGATGATATCTCATCATCACGGGCGAGAAGCCGCGCCCGCAGGTCGACTTAGACCCGCAGGCTTTCGGTACGCAATGGGCGCAATCAGATGAACCAATTGCGGCGACCCTTCCAGTACGCAAGCGTGGTCAGGCCGAGGGCCATGGTAATCCACGTACCCGGTTCCGGCGTATCGGGCGGTTCGTAGCCGGCGCTGTCGATGATGAATCCCTGCCGTTGCGGTTCGCCTGCCGCGGCGTTCACCACGCGGTACGAGCTGACGTCCAACCCCGGATCCTGGGCCGCGGCGACTGCTTGAGCGGTCCAGTTGTCAGCCGGCGGTTCGGGTGGGCGCGGGTTGAACACACTCCAGATTGCGTGCTGGAGATCGATTCTCGTCTGATCCGCCGTTGTGTTCAGTAACTGCCCGGCAAGCCAGGCGACCGTGCGGTACTTGTTCACGTAATCCGGCTGCTCGGAATAATATGCTGCGCCCAATTGACCCATGGAAAAGACGTTCGCCATCCAGCGCTGGCCAGGATCGGCCTCGTGCGCGGAATCGTAACAGACCGCATCGTAGTGCAGACCGTCGATACCTATGGAATACGGGCCGATAAAGAAAGCCCCATCGTTGAGCGGGGTGACTGAGTCAAAGGTAACGATCGAAGCCTTCGTAGCGGGCGCGCACAACAGCGCGGCGGCGGTCAAAATGAAACAGAGTTTTCGCATTTGTAGTTGTGGTCGAGCGCCTGGGCAGGAGAACAGTCCAATTTGGAACTACCTAAACCCGAATTGGAACCAGCCGCCATCATCCGAAGCATCTCGGAGCTGATTAAAGCATTTGCGATGCCAATTAGTATCCTGAACACATGGTTGTAGACATAGAAGGCGTCACAGTACATCTGGCGCACCCCGATGAGCTTCAGGTGCAATGGGTCGGTCAGGAAGAGGTGATGCGGCAGTTGCTGGCCGCCTGGTACGTGGTGGACAGCACGGACCTGCCGATGAATCCGCGGCTGCTCGGCAAACCGGGGGTTGGCAAAACGACGCTGGCGTACGCGGGCGCAAAGCGACTCGGGCGCGAAGTGTACATCATGCAGGCCACCGTGGACACCCGCCCCGAAGATCTCATCATCATGCCGGTGATTGAAGGCGCCTCGAAGCTGCGTTACGTGGCGAGCCCGCTAGTAACGGCCATGCTGCGCGGCGGCGTTTTGATTCTCGACGAAGGCAACCGGATGAGCGAGAAAAGTTGGGCGAGCTTAACGCCCTTGCTCGATAACCGGCGCTATGTGGAGTCGATTGTGGCGGGCGTGAAGATCCGCGCGCATCCGCTGTTCCGGATGGTGGCGACGATGAACGACGACGCGTCCACGTTCGATTTGCCTGAGTACATACACTCGCGCCTGCAACCGCAGATTCTCGTCGATTTTCCAGAGCGGCACGAGGAGTACTCGATTCTGAAGGAGAACGTGCCCTTCGCCGACGACGCGCTGCTCGAATACGTGACCGGATTTCTGCAGCAGGCTCACCGGGCCGATGAACGGTACACGGTCCGCGACGGGATCAACATCGCGCGCTACGTGACCAAGCTACGGCAATCGGCGCCAGAATCGTTCAACTCGACAGCGACCGTTCGTCAGGCTGTCATTGAGGTGCTCGGCGAAGAGGCCTTAAGATATGTTGCCGGAGTTTGATGCAGGCAGCCTGCGGCGCGGGCATCTGACGTACTTTCCGGTGGCGCCGGGGCGCGCGGAGTTCAGTATCGAGCTGCGCCGCTATTTGCTGGAGCACAATCCGAAGGTGGTCGCCCTGGAGTTGCCGGGGATGTTGCGCGCCCATTTTCTGAAGGCGGTGGAGCGGTTGCCCGAGATGTCGGTGCTGGTGTACCCCGACGCGACCGATGACGAGCGCGCAATCTATGTCCCGGTCGAGCCGGCCGATCCATTTACCGAAGCCGTGCGCACCGCGATCGAGACCGGCGCGGAGATCCTATTTATAGAGCCCGATCACGGCGACCGGCCGCACCTTTCGGATCTCTACCCCGACACATATGCGATCCAGCGCATCGGCATAACGCGTTATCTGGAAGCGTACCGCTTGAATCCGCAGGAGCGAACCGAAGAGATTGACGCGCACGCGGCCGGGATCGCGTGGAAGCTGCAGGGCACCGATCCGCTCGCGGAAACGGTCGTTGTAATTTCGCTGAATCTTCTGGACCCGGTGCTCGACGCGATGGAACGGCCGCAGGATCCGCCCGCGCGAGCCGGACACCAGCGGGACGTGCAGTTGATGAATCTGCATCCCGATTGTCTGGCCGAAGTGACGGTGGAGTATCCATATTTTCAGGATCGCTATGAGTTCTTCCGCCTTGACCGGAAGGACGCGCGGCTGGTGGACCGCCCGGCTGTTCAGTTCGATTTGTTGCGCGAGGCCGAAGCCAAGTATCTCGCCAACACCGGCGAGAAGTTGGAATACTGGCACCGGCGATTGCTGGCGCGATATACGCGGAATCTCGCATTGCTTGCGGGACAGTTGACCGCGCATGCGTTCGATCTGGCAGTGGCTGCGCGTTCGATTGTTGACGACAACTTCGGGTGGGAAGTTTGGCAGATGGCGAACCGTTATCCCGCCCAGCAAGCGGTGACGGCGCTCGAGACCATCAACTTGTCGGCTGAGGAGATCTGGCTCAACACGAAGCGCGTCAAGATGCGGCGGCGCTTGCCCCGGCCCAAGCAGCGCCTGAAATCGACGGGCTTGAAGCCTCGCAAGAAAGAGAAGACCGCGGGCGAGTGGGCGCGGCAGACGACGGGAAATTCGATCTGCTCGTATCCTCCCGAGGATCTCGTAATCGAGAATTATGGGCGGTTCCTGAAGCAGAAGGCCAAGTCGATTCTCTCGAGCGAGCGTGAGCGGGTGGAGCCGTTCACCACGTCGATGTTGGACGGCATCGATATTCGCGAGACCATTCGCAACTGGCACACCAAGCGATTGTACGTGCGCCACGTAGAGAAGTTGGCGGGCGATGTCGGCGCGGTGATCGTGGTTTTCGATGAAGACCGCGGCGATCGCTACAATTATCTGACGACGTGGTTAGGCGAACATCAGAACGAATCGGACATGGCGTTTTACTCCACGCATCCGTTCGATCATATCGTCGGTCCGGGCATCGGGCGTGGCGAGTACGGCGGATTTTTAATGGTGCTGCCGCCGCGGCGGATGATCGACATCTGGAGCGATCCCGATTACGACCTGGCCGAATCGAAACCCGAGCGGCTGCTTATGGCGGGGTTGGATTATTCGATCCACCGCCATGTCGTTTATGTCGCAGCAAAGCCGCCGCGCTCGATTTTCCGCTCGATCGCGTCACATCTGAACCGGCAGATCATCTACGTGCCCATCGGACAGTTGTCGCCGACCAAGCTGAAGAAGGTGCGCGTCGTGCACGTGTTGGACAGCTACGAGCGGCGGGAGACCGCGAAAGATTATCTGTGGTGAGCGCTACATGTCCACGCGCAACGCATGAGCGAATTTGCCCGGATTCTTATCGGGCAAGTCGACCACCAGGCCGTCGGGTGTCTGGGTCCAATGCAGCTTGCCGCTGTAGCCCAGCAGGCGCACGGATCGCACTTTCGCGGTGATCGATTTCACCTTCATCTGCTTGCCCGGCCAATCGAGCGCGATCGCGTAAACGGCCTTGCCCTTGCTGGTGAAGCGGATGTCTTCACCGGTGAACGGCTTCTGCTTGCGATCGGTGAAGCCGCCGGTGAGCACCTGGGTGGGACCTTCGCCGAACGTCTTCCATGGCCGCGTTCCGTAGATCGCCTCGCCATTCACCTTGAGCCATTGGCCCATTTCGAGCAGGATTTCACGCGCCTGTTCGGGGATCGTGCCGTCCGGCTTCGGCCCGATATTCAGCAGCAGGATCCCGTTCTTGCTGACGATGTCCACCAGGTCGTCGATCAGCGAATCGGGAGTGCGGAACTGCTCGTTATCGATGTAGCCCCAGGATTTCAGGCCGATGGAGGTGTCGGTCTGCCAGACCTCTTTGCGCATCGCATCCAGCTTGCCGCGCTCGATGTCGAGAACGGCGGCCTTATCCGGGTACGCCTTGTTTTTGTAATTGATGACGACGCCGCGCTTCCACTCAGCGGCCTTGTCGTAGTAGTAGGCGGCGAAACGCTGACGGTAGGGCTCAAACGCGGGCTGCTCAATCCACCAATCGAACCACATGAGCTCGGGCTTGTACTTGTCGACGATCTCTGAGGTGCGCGCGAGCCAATCGTCCATATAGGCCTTGTCC
Organism: Bryobacterales bacterium; assembly: GCA_038322705.1. Taxonomy (GTDB): domain Bacteria; phylum Acidobacteriota; class Terriglobia; order Bryobacterales; family Bryobacteraceae; genus TMP-7. Next base: position 39,099 of record JBBQGC010000042.1, read on the forward strand.
GGCTGGTTCTCCGCTTTACCACCGGGCGCTTTGCGGGGACGCGCGGGACCGTAGAATTCGGCATTTGCGGGATTGCGCACATCGGAATCGAACTCAGTGCCGAGGTCATAGAACCAGAAATGTTCGGCGCGGTGCGACGATGCGCCGAAGTGGAGGCCGGCTTTGCGGACGCTGGTGGCGAGGTCGCCGATCAGGTCGCGCTTGGGCCCCATCCTGGCCGCGCACCAATCGCTGAAACTCGAGTCGTACATCGCGAAGCCGTCGTGATGTTCGGCGACCGGCACCACGAATTTGGCGCCTGCGTCGCGGAACAGTCGCGCCCACGCATCGGGCTCGTAGTGTTCGGCTTTGAAGCGCGGGATGAAATCCTTGTATCCGAATTGCGATTGCGGCCCAAACGTGGCCACGTGATGGGCGAAGGCCGGGTTCTTCTGGTCGTACATATTGCGCGGGTACCATTCGTTGCCGAACCCTGGAACGGAATAAACGCCCCAATGGATGAAGATGCCGAACTTCGCGTCCTGATACCAGGCGGGCACGACGTACTGTTCGAGCGATGGCCAGTTCGCCTGGAAGGGGCCTTTGGCGATGGTCTCGTCAATGCGCTGTAGAGTCGAGGGCACGGAGCTGGCGGCGTGCAGCGTAAGGCAGAAGATCAGGGATCCGATGACTCGCATTTGCAGCGAGTATATCAGCGCGCTACGGATTGGCCACGGGTGCCGAATTTGGCGCGTTTAACATCTGGCTGGAGAGTCATAACGATGAAGTACTCTGTAGCTTTGATATCGACCGAAGAAGGGTACAGCGTCTCTTGCCCTGGCCTGCCCGGCTGCTGGTCACAAGGCACTACGAAAAGAAGAGGCGTTGGCCAACATTCAGGACGCCATCCGCGAATACCTCGAAGTGGCTAGGTCTTGCGTTCCGGGCCGGTGACACGCGATTCCTGTCCTTTCCCGACGCGCGCGACCGCGTTCACGGCTTTGCGATAGGGCAGCCTGGCAAGACCGTCAAACTGCAGCCATTCACCATCGCGCCAGCTCGAGTAATACCAGCGCGCGAGCAGCGCCACATGTTCCTGGCGTTCGAGGGCGGTGAGGCGCGGCTCGCTCAGCGTGGCCACAACGCCGCGCAGACGGTGATCGAGCGATACGATTTCACTGCCTGATGCGGCCAACGGAAAATCAACGGGGCTGGCCCAACGCCCGCCGAGTACAAACCACAGTGTCACGCTTTCGGCCGCGCTCGACGGGGTGACCGCGAGGCCGAACAGGCGCTCCATATCGCAAACGAGTTCGTCACGGAGGCTCAGCACGGTTTGCACGCGCTCGTAGCGTTTGTGCTGGCGCGCGGCTTCTTCGAAGTCGAGTTCGTCGCTGGCCCGGTCGCGGGCGTGCGCCACGGTTTCCACCAGCGACGCGCCGCCCGTATTCAGAAAATGCTCGAAGCGCCCCACCTCGCTCGCGTACTCCTGGCGTCCGACGGCGGCCTGGCAGGGTCGCAGACACATGCTCATCTCGCCGTAGATGCAGCCCGGATGAGCGGGGTTCGGTTCGATGTTCTCTTCGCAACGGCGCACCTGGAAAAGGTCCAGGCTCTGTGCGTCGAACGCTTCGGCAGAGGCGCGCGAGCGGAACGGGCCAAAGAACAGGCCGCGACCGGTGAGGCGGCTGGTGACTAGCGTACGCGGAAACGGGTTGCCGAGTGTCAGCTTCACAAACGCAGGCATTTTCAGCTTTGCGATCTTTGCGTATGTATCGGGGTAATACCGGCGCGCGAGCGAATAGAACAAAATCGACGATTCGAGACGCGATCCGCACACCCAGTACTCGATGGACTGCGCAATCCCGGTCAGATCGGGCAGGCGCGACGGCCGCTCCGGAGTGCCAAACAGCCGCCGCAAACGACGCCGTAGCCGCGAGGTTCTGGCCAGATACGGCGTTCCTTGTGAGGCGTGAATAAGGAACACCGCCGCGGCATCCGGCACGGCCGCGACATTTTGTGGTGGGCAACGGCGCGCGCGGGATTGGAAGTATTCCTCTCCGATCATGCCAGCGCCCGCGCCATCTCATCGCGCGTCATCGGCGGGAACCGGGCGAGGCCTAAATTCTCTTCGACGTGCTCCGGCTTCGACATGCCCGCCAGCGCAACGGAGACGCCGGGACACGAGCGGGTGAACTGCAATGCGCGCTGGGCATCGGTGCAGGCGTGCGGCATAGCGGCGGCGACTTCATCCGGCAAATTGCGCGAGAGCCTGCCTTGTAATAAGGAAGCGCTGCTGACGACCGTGAGGCCGAGTTCCGGTGCTGATTCGGTGAGCGAAGCGCCCTCACGGAGCGGCTTCGAGAGCGCTTCCACCATCGCAAGATTCACTGGCGCCTGCACGAACCGGAAGCGATGCGTCGCGCCGCCGATATCACGGGCGATCGCATCCAGGTGCGCCAGGGATAACGCGCCAGCCGCTGCTCCGCGCCGGAATCCGTCCCACGTTGCGCAGCCGTAGTAACGAATCAAACCCGAGTCAGCCGCGGTCTCCAGCCATTCAAATGCCGACTGGATGCGCGCATAGAAGATATCTTCGGGCACATGCGCGAGCTGTGTCTCCGGGTTGTGCAGGTAGAATACATCGATCGTTTCGAGGCCCAGGTTGCGGCGGCTGCGCTCGAGTTGGTCGCTGAGGAACGCTGGCGCAAGGCAGTGCATCCCCGCGACCACTTCATCGCGCGGAAGCGTGGCGGCTATTGCGCCGGGCGTCAGGTATCCGGCTTTGGTGCAGATGACAAATTCGTCGCGAGCGCCGCCCTGCGCGATCCAGGTTTCGAGCGCGGCGCCGATGGCACGCTCGGACCGCTGGTTGCGGTAGTTGAGCGATGTATCGACGATGTTGATGCCGCCAGCGAGCGCGCCGAGTATCGCGCTTGTGTAGGAGCGGTCGGTCGCATCGTCCACGGTGCCCAGATACGTGCCGATGCCCAGCGATGAGACTTCGAGCTCCTGCACCTGGCGATAAAATCCGACTGAGACGGCTTCAGGGAAACGCGAGAGCAGACGGGCGGTTCCGGCGGGTGTGGCGTATCCAGTCAGCACTTCCCCGATTGTAGCCAGCGGGTGCCTTGAGCCGCAGGTAAACGCCGCATGGGTCGCAGAGACTGCCACGGGATGTGATGAAAAAGGTTACGAATCTCTGCTACCGCGGGCTCCTTCGCCGGACCTGTCATAACGCAGAACGGTCGTTTGTCTCAGCCCTGTACTCATTGCCGCGCGCGTTTTCATGTTCCAGGGTGGCCGAAAGGCCATGTGTGGCTCAAGTGTTTTCACTGCTTTGTTTCGCCCGCTCGGCGCTTGTCAGCCGGGCTCTCGTGTGGTCGCAAAGTGCGGCTCTATTACGTGCGGACGTTCATCCGAAGTATTGTCAGAGAATGTTTCGGGAACGTATAGTCGAGCGCGTTTCCTGAGCTCGGCATCGTGCGGGTCGCGGGCCGCACTTTCTTGTCGTCGCCGAAGGTGTGCGTGGTTTTCAGATCGGGGTGGTTCATCTCCCAAACCTGAACATCCCCGTTTAACGTGCCAGTGACGTTTTCGATGCGGGCGGCGATGTCCTGCTTCTCGCTGCGATTCAGAACATTCAAGTACACCGCGCCGGTCTTTGCGTCGCGCGTGCACGAACTGTCCAGATACGGAATGGGCGCGCGGTTGTTCGCTAGCCGATAGGTTGGCGACGATACCCATACGTCGACCGCCGTGTTGCCGCGCTGCTTTGCGTACTCGGCAATCGGGAAGTAGATGGGCTGCAGGAAGAGACCCTTCTCGTTGGTAAAGATCGGGGCGATCACGTTAACGATCTGGGCCAGGTTCGCCATCTTGACGACGTTTGCGTGGCGGATGAAGGAGTTGAAGAACATGCCCATCGCGAGCGCGTCTTCGTAGTTGTAGATCTCTTCCAGCCGCGTCTTTCCGGTGTCGAACTCGCTGCCTCCGCGCGCACGATACCAAACGTTCCACTCGTCATAGGCGATGGCGATGGGACGCGGATTCTGCTGGCCCGCTTGCGCGGCCTTGATCAAGCCCTCGACGATCTCGATGCGCTGATCGACGTCCTGCGAAGAGCCGAGGAACCGCTCGAGATTGTTTTGCGGGTTCCCGATGTAGGTGTGGAGCGAGATGTAGTCGATTTCGCTTTTGAGTCCTTCGAGCACGGTGCGGTTCCAATCGATCCAAGCCGAGCCGGGGCGGAAGTTGCTCGATCCGCTTCCGATGAGCTTGATTGTTGAGTCGGCTCGGCGCATCGCTTTGGCGGCCTCGAGCGCGAACTTGACGTAGTCGTCGGCCGACTTGTGGCCAAGCTGCCACGGGCCGTCGATCTCGTTGCCCAGGCCCCAATACTTGACGCGATATGGCTCGTTGCGGCCATTCTTTCGGCGCTGCTGGGCCCAATACGTGTCGCGCGATTCGTTGGTGTACTCGACCCATTGCCGCGCCTCTTCGACGGTTCCGAGGCCGGCGTTGATGCAGACGTACGGCTCGACGCCGACGCGGGAACAGTACTCGAGAAACTCATCGGTGCCGAACTGGTTGGGCTCGAGCGAACCCCAGGCGCCTTCGGGGCGGACAGGACGGTCGCGCTTGGGTCCGATGCCGTCCTTCCAGTTGTAGCCCGAAGCGAAGTTGCCGCCGGGCCAGCGCAGCATGGTGACGCCAAGGCCCTTGATGGCCTCCATCACATCTTTGCGGTAGCCGGCGGAATCGGCAAGCGGGCTGCCCGGTTCGTAGATGCCGCCATAAATGCACCGGCCCAAATGCTCGGCAAAGTTTCCGAATAGGAGAGGATCCACTTCGCCTACGACGCGGTCGGTATCGATCTTGATCCGGGCTTGCGGGGTCTGGGCGATCGCGCCGCTGGCCAGGAGCGCGGCGATGAGGAGGACGGGTAGGCGCATCGGTACACAGCGTATCGCATAACGGCACCACACGCGTGATATGATTCGGCATAATGGCTCTCCGATCCGCAACGCGGTTATCCGCTTTACTCATATCCGTTACGCTGGCCTTCGCTTTTGGCGCCGATAAGGCTCCTAAGGCCGAGAAAGTTACCGCCCTTGACCGGTACGTGCAGGCGCCCGATTCGAACTACAAGTACGAACTGGTCAGCACGATTCCGGGCGAGGGTTACACGACGTACGTGATCGATATGACCAGCCAGGAGTGGCGCTCCGCAGCCGAGGTAGATCACCCGGTTTGGAAACACTGGCTGACGATTATCAAGCCCGCGCAGGTGGAACATTCGACGGGCTTTTTGTTTATTACCGGCGGATCGAATCGCGACAAGGCACCCACCAAGCCGGACGCTTCGATGCTGGACAATGCGCTGGCCACCAGGTCAGTGATTGCCGAGCTGCGCATGGTGCCGAATCAGCCGCTGGTGTTTGCCGACGATGGGAAGCCGCGGGTGGAAGACGGCATCATCGCGTACACCTGGGACAAATACCTGCACGGCGGCGACGATCAATGGCCGGCGCGGCTGCCGATGACCAAGAGCGCGGTGCGAGCGATGGACACCGTGACGGCGTTCATGGCGAGCGAGGCGGGCGGCAAGGTGGATGTAAAATCGTTCGTGGTGGCGGGCGGCTCCAAGCGCGGCTGGACGACGTGGACGACGGCGGCCGTGGACAAGCGCGTCACGGCGATCGTGCCCATGGTGATCGATGTTCTGAACATCGAGCCTTCGTTCGACCATCATTACCGGGCGTACGGCTTCTTCGCGCCGTCGGTGAAGGATTATGATCAGCGCGGGTTGATGGATTGGTCGGGCCAGCCGCGTTACCGGGAACTGATGAAGATGGTGGAGCCGTTCTCTTATCGCGACCGGCTTACGATGCCCAAACTGCTGATCAACTCCGCGGGCGATCAGTTCTTCCTTCCCGATTCGTCGCAGTTCTACTTCGATGAGTTGAAGGGCGAGAAGTATCTGCGGTACGTGCCGAATACCGATCATTCGCTGCGCAACTCAGATGCGCGCGAGTCGCTGGTGGCGTTCTACGATGCGGTGCTCCGGAAAGCGCCGCGGCCGAAGTTTTCGTGGAAGTTCGAGAAGAACGGGACGATCCGGGTGAAGGCGTCTACCAAGCCGACGGAAGTGAAACTGTGGCAAGCGACGAATCCTGACGCGCGGGATTTCCGGTTGGAGAAGATCGGGCGGGCGTACAAGAGTTCGCCGTTGACGGATGAGGGCGGCGGCACCTACGTGGCGAAGATGACGAAGCCGGAGAAGGGCTACACGGCGTACTTCGTCGAGCTTACATTCCCGAGCGGTGGAAAGTATCCGTTCAAGTTTACGACGCCGGTGCGCGTGGAGCCGGACGTTCTGCCGTTCCCGTCGTACAAGCCGGAGCATTCGCCGGTGGCGACTCATTAAGTGGGTTGGGATCGAACCTGAGCCTGTGGACAACGGCGCCAGTTGCGTTTACACTGTTGCTATGATTGCAGAGTCCGCCCGCTTATAGATGATTCCACCCAGAAGCTACCCTCCTCGCAGGCCCCGAATTCGAGAGAACGTCAACGAGGCCATCCGCGCTCGCGAAGTCCGAGCGGTGTTTCCCGATGGCACAGTCGAGGTGATGCCCACACCGGCCGCGATTCGCAAAGCCCAGGATCTGGGTCTTGACCTGATCTGCATTGCCCCCACTGCTGAGCCTCCCGTCGCCAAAGCGATGGATTACGGGCAGTGGCAGTACGAGCAAAAGAAGAAGCAGCACGAGGCCAAACGCAAGCAACACGTGATTCAGGTGAAGGAGCTGAAGTTCCGCCCCAACACCGACGATCACGATTACGAATTCAAAAAGGTGCACGCGATCCGCTTCCTGACCGAGGGGAATCGCGTGAAGGCTGTGGTGCAGTTCCGCGGCCGCGAAATCGCGCATACCGATCTTGGCAAGAAGCTGTTGCTTCGGTTCGCGCAAGATGTCGCCGAACACGGAACGGTGGAAGGCCAGCCGCGATTGGAAGGCCGCAACGCGCACGTGCTGATCAGTCCGGTGAAGGCGGAAAAGAAGGAAGCCGACCGGAAGCAGAAGGAGAAGGACGCCAAGGCGGCCGGATCTCCGAAGCCCCCGGCTCAACCGCCGGCCAACGCGCCGCAGTAGACTATTCCAGGCGCCACAGCCGGTATCCGTTGCTGTAGGCTTCCTGCTTGATGCCCCACTGAATGGCGCGGGTCAACAAGTCGCTTGAGAGTAGTTCGTTATCCTTGAAAACCATCCATTGCACGCCGTTGGCTTTCAGCTCTTCCATGGCGGCGCGGCGCATTCGTGCAGGCCATTCCATTCTGTCGGGATCGGGTTTATCGGACAGCAGTGCGCCATCGCCCTCGATGCGCATGACGGCGGACGAGTAGTTTCGAGGCATCACGACTTCGACGCGATCGGTTCGCAGGGGCTGTCCGAAATCGATTTCGAGGAACATGCCGGGCTTCGCATTGCGGTCGCTGGTCCATAGAGTGAGCGGGCTGTTGTCGAAGGCGCGCTGAACCTCCCACGGATCGACGGATGCGCGCAGCCGCCACTGTGGGCGGCGTTCGATCTCGCGTCCGCCTAAGAATACGCGAACTTCGGCGACGAGCCACGGCACGTCCATGGCTTTGGCCATCACAACTCTCAAGCGCTTCACGCCGCGCGCGGGAAACGGGAAGCCGCGGTGGAGCGCCGGTTGCATGCTGGGCTCGCTCGCACGGAACATGACATCGTAGAGCTGGCTTCCGAGCACCGATTCGTAAGGCACGACAATCTCGCGCGAGTGGTAGGTTTGATTGCCCATGGCGGGCGAGAGGACGCGTTGGTTTGGCGGGACGAGGCGGTCCACTGTGAGTCCCAAGTCGTAATCGGCAATGTTCTGGCGTAGGTAGTCGGCTTCGGCGATCCGGCGCAGCGCCGCGGTCCAATTCGTTCCTTCCAGTTTCCAGGCGTAGGTGTTGGCGTATAGCGGGATCGCTTGCGGCCACGATAATACGCAGTGGGCCAATAGAACAAGGGCAGCGAGAGCCGGGATGGCGTCGAGGGCCAGGCCGAGCGCGAGCGCTATGAAGGGCCCCGCCGGCATGAGAAAGCGCGTGCCGAGATTGCCGAAGTAGGGGATCAGGAATACGGCCGCGGCGATCAGCAACTGCCTGCCGTACGGGAATCGAAGCGCCACGAGGGCGAGTGGAGCAAGCAGGAACACGGGCCCGAGCAGACCTTGCAGACGGTCGCCGCGTACCGTTGCTTCGATCGGCACTTCCTTGAGCGTTACACCGTCGAAGTGACGGAGAGAATCGACGTAGCCTTGCTCGAACGAAGCGTACACGTAGGGGTTCGGGAACACGCGATTGAAGAATGGCGAGAAGGGATTGGCGACGACGATGATGTTCTTGATCATCCACGGCGCCATGATGGCGAGCGCGCAGAGTGCGGTGATCGTGGCGGGGCGCAGCAATGGCCGGCGGCGCTTCCAGGCGGTGAGCAGCACTGCGCCGAGCACGTACAGGACAGCGATCCCGAGCGTGTACTTGATCGCGTAGGCGAAGCCCGCAAGAACGCCGGCGAGCACGAGCATCCGCGGGTTGAGGTCGTCGCGATAGAGTTGCACCGCGTAGAAGACGCCGAAGACGACGGCTGCGCCCGCAACGTCGTTGTGCGCGATGGTGCCGACGCGGCCGAAGATCGGAGACGCGTAGATGACGATGGCGCCGAATACGCCGGCGATGGGATGCCCGATGCGGCGCGCGTAGGAGAGAATGCCGAACGGCAGCGCGAGCAGAAATGAGAACTCGACCATCGCCGGGGCCGAGTGCTTGCCGATACTGAACGCATAGAGAAACAGCATCTCAAAGCCTTCGGAGAGGCTGGCGTACATGTTGTTCGTGATGGGTGGAATGCGGTGTTCGCGCGCGTATCGCGACACGAGCGCCAGATGATAGGAGAGCGCGTCGGCGCTGGTTTCGGGCGCGAGCGCGTTGCTGAGATACAGCCAGGTGAATACGGCGAACACGGACCAGAACGCGATGTTCCAGTGGCGCGGGATGGGCGGAAGGGTGGGCCCTTGTGCGCGGCCGGTTTTCGTCCACAGCGCGGCTGCGAAAACGATGAGGCCAACTGCGTAGAACACCCACTTGCGCGCGAGTCCGCCGGCGGCCAGGAAGAACACGACTGTGCTGAGGCAGGCGCTACCGGTGAGGAACGCGAGGAAGCGCTCTTCCGACCGGTGAAGTTTTAAGGCGAGCGCCCGGATCAGCATCGCGCCGAGCGAGTAGGAGACCGAGCCGGTCAACAACGCGGCGAGCAATATGTATAGAACGGGCTTCATGGAACCCGCTGGAATCCGATCTCCTGGAGCAGAACGCCCAACTTCACGCCATCGGTTTTGGAGACATAGACGCGATCGATATCGAAGCCTGCGG
>JBBQGC010000043.1:0-48382 GCA_038322705.1 Bryobacterales bacterium
GTTGTAAACGCCTTGTCCCCGCGCGCACAACGCCGCCACGAACAGGATGGAGAAGACGGCGCGGAGAGGCATGTCCCATCATCGCGCTAAGGTATGAAAGTGCGTGCTGCGGACTACTTGCCGGCTCTCGATGGCTGGCGCGCTGTCGCGATTCTCATGGTGGTATTCTGCCATCTGCGCTTGCCGGGCAGTGCGCTGCGCACACTGGCGCCGTATGGGGCGATGGGCGTTCATCTGTTCTTCGCGATCAGCGGCTTTCTCATCACACACCGCTTGCTCGAAGAGTACGACAGGAGCGGGCGCATCAGTCTGCGATCGTTTTATGTGCGTCGCGCGTTCCGCATTCTCCCCGCTGCCTTCGCGTATCTGCTGACGCTGTGTCTCCTCGGCTTCGCAAGCGGCGTGATTCCGCTCACGACGGGTCAGATCGTCTCGTCGGCGCTCTTCTTCCGAAACTACTGGGTGGAACCCGCCGCGCAGAGTTGGTACACGGGCCATTTCTGGTCGCTGTCAGTGGAGGAACATTTCTATCTGCTGTGGCCCGGTCTGCTGGTGCTGATTGGGTTGCGGCGAGCTCGCTGGTTCGCGCCGGCGCTGGCATGTTCCTTCGCGCTGTGGCGCGCGCTCGATTCGCGCTTTGGTTGGATCGCATCGATTCAACCCGCGTGGAAGGACCTGGTGGAGCGATCGGATTACAGAATGGATGGCCTCCTATGGGGCTGCGCAGCGGCGCTTGTCTGGCGCGCTCCGCGGGTGCGAGCTCGGCTGGAAGGCCGGGGAAACCTGTCGCTGATCGCTGTTGCCATCATGGTCCTGTTGCTGATCGTCAGGCCGCCGGGTTCGGTCGCGATGCTCGCGCTCCTGATGCCGGTGCCGATTCTCTTGACCGCCGCGGATGCGAATTGCTGGATGACGCGCGCTCTCGATTTGCCGCCCGCACTATGGTTGGGGCGATTGTCGTACAGCGTGTATATCTGGCAGATGCTGTTTCTGCCCGCCTACGGAATCCCGATTTCACTCGGCACGGCACAGCGTTTGCCCTGGAACGTCGCGCTGATTGTGGCGTTGGCGTGCATCAGCTATTACGCGATCGAACGCCCGCTCCGGCGCATCGGCCGCAGGCTCGCTCAATCTTCCGGAGCAAAGCCGGTGATCGAAATACCCGCCTGATCGGCGCGTTCCAACATCTCAGCGCGGTCGAGCAGGAGCGTGCGGCCCGCATCGATGGCCAACGCCGTTGCTCGCGTCTCCTGCATTGTGCCGATCGTCTGCGGTCCCGCGACAGGCACATCGTAGAGCATGTGCTTGCGCCGTTTCGATACTTTCACCAGCCGCAGCGGCCGTCCGCTGACGAGTTGCGCGGCGCGGCGCAGCATTGCATCGGTACCTTCCATCGCTTCCACCGCCACACAAGCGCCCGCGGAGATCGCGACGCTCTGGCCGACATCGAGACTGGCGAGCGTATTCGCGATGCGCCGGCCATACGCCAAGTCGCGCGACTCATCCGCATCCGGCTTGCGGCGCGTCAGCACGCCCTCGGTTGCGAGCAGGTCTTTCAACAGCAGAGTCGAATCCACCAGTCCAATGCCTTCGCCGGCGAGAACCTTTGCAACGCCGCCGATCAGCGCTTCGGTGTTCTTCTGCTTAAGCGAGGCGAGCAATTTCACCAGGCGCCAGTCCGGACGGATGGGGGAGAAGATATTCGCGTGCTTCACCTGTCCGCACAGGATGATCTCGGTGACGCCTTCCGATTTGCAAATCTCGATCAGCCGCCCGAGTTGCCCGAGCGAGATCCAGTGCGTGTTGCGGGCGAGGGTTTCGATTTCCGCCGAAGCTTCCTCTTTGATGCCGATCGCGATCACGTCCAGCCCGAGTTCGCGGGCCGCTCTCAACGCCAGAATCGGGAATCGCCCGTTGCCGGCCAGAACACCGTAGCGCGGCATTCTACTTGATGAATCCGCGCGCGCTCGCGGCGATGAATTGCAGGAGTTCTTCGACTTCAGCCGTCGCCGGAACCTCGGCGCGGATGCGTTCCAACGCTTGTGACGTATTCAATCCGGAGCGCGTCAGCAGGCGGAACGTTTTGTGCAGCGCATCCACGGCACCGGCATCGAAACCGCGACGCTCGAGTCCGGTTCGATTCACGCCGTACACCTTTGCATCGCGCGCCGTCACCACAGTGGCAAACGGAAGCACGTCCTGCGTGATCACGCTGTAGCCGCCGATCATCGCGTGACGCCCGATGCGGCAGAACTGATGAATCCCCGTCGATGCACCAATCACGGCCCAGTCGCCGATCGAGACGTGTCCGCCGCACGTGACCGCGTTGGAGAGCACGGTCCGGTCGCCCACCTGCACATCGTGCGCGACGTGGACATACGCCATCAGAAGATTATCGTCGCCGATACGCGTCACCATGCCGCCGCCTTCGGTGCCTCGATGGATAGTGACGAATTCGCGGATGCGGTTGCGGTTCCCGATGCGCGTTTCCGATCGCTCTCCGTGGTACTTCAGATCCTGCGGCGCGACACCCACCGTGGAATACGGGAAAAACGTGTTCTCTTCCCCGATCCCCGCGGGCCCTTCCACCACAACGCTGGCCATCAGGCGAGTGCCTGCCCCAATGCTGACGTCAGCGCCGATGACGCAGAACGGTCCGATGTCGGCCTCGCCGTCGATGTGCGCGCCCGGATCGACGATCGCGCTGGGATGAACGGGCATCGCTCAGCCCGTGGGAGTCTCGTCGCGATCGGCGAGCTTGCACATCACGCGCGCCTCGGCGACAACTAGCCCGTTCACCGTTGCTTCACCGAACATCTTCGCGACGCTCGCCTTGCGCCGGCCCACCTTCATCTCGATGCGAAGCTGATCGCCCGGACGAACGGGGCGGCGGAACTTGGCCTCCTCAATCGAAGCCAGCAGCACGAGTTTGTTGTGCCGGTCGGGGATCTGGCTCAACACCAGCACGCCGGCCACTTGCGCCATCGCTTCGACAATCAGAACGCCGGGCATCACCGGGTAGTTCGGGAAGTGCCCTTGCATGAAGGGTTCGTTCACGGTCACGTTCTTAATGCCGACAATACGTTCCGGCTCCAGTTCGATGATGGCGTCCACCAGCAGGAAGGGATAACGATGCGGAAGGATCTCGCGGATCGCGTCGATATCCAATATTGGCATGTAATCCCGCTATTATAACAAGCGATGGATGCCACTCTTGCTTACGCGCGTTCCAAACAAAACGAGATCATCGCGTTTATTCGCGAGCTCGTCGAATGCGAATCTCCGAGCGACAATCCGGCGGCGCTGAACCGCTTTGTCGACCTGTTCGCATCGAGAGTGGCCGATATCGCCGAGGTCACGACCTACCCCGGCGGACACCTGCGCTGCGTGTTCCACTTGCCGGGCTCATCCGATGACGGCCACATCCTGGCGCTGGGACACTCCGATACCGTGTGGCCGCTTGGGACTCTGCGATCAATGCCGTTTCGCGAAGCCGATGGCCGGTTGTGGGGGCCCGGCATTCTGGACATGAAGTGCGGCCTGGCGTTCTTCGTATATGCGATGCGCGGTCTGCGCGACCTTAAAATACCCGTGCGGCACGCGGTCACGTTGCAGGTGAACGCCGACGAAGAGGTGGGGAGCGAGAGCTCGCGCCCGGTCACCGAAGACGCCGCAAAGCGCAGCCAGTTCGTGCTTGTACTCGAGCCGGCGCAGGGTTTGGAGGGCAAGCTGAAGACTGCGCGCAAGGGCGTGGGCGACTACACCGTCGTGGTGCACGGACGCGCATCGCACTCGGGCGTCGACTTCAGCGCGGGCGCCAGCGCCATTGTCGAACTTGCTCGCCAGATCGAGCGCATCGCCAGCTTCACGCGCCTCGACGATGGCGTGACGGTGAACCCGGGCGTCATAAGCGGCGGTACGCGCACCAACGTCGTAGCGGCGGAAGCGCACGTCGAGGTGGATATCCGCATCGCGCGCATGCAGGACGCAGCCTACGTCGAACAATGCTTCAGGAGCCTGCAGCCGTTCGACACCCGCTGCACGATCGAGGTGACGGGCGGGCTGAACCGGCCGCCGATGGAGCGCACGCCCGCGATCGGCCGCCTATTCGAGCATGCGGCGAAGCTGGCCGCGGAGATGGGCGTAACGCTGGGCGAGGCTTCGACGGGCGGCGGCTCCGACGGCAACTTCACCGCGGCGCTCGGTGTGCCGACGTTGGACGGATTAGGCGGGGTCGGCGAAGGCATCCACGCGCCGAACGAGAGCGTCCTGGTTGATTGCATCGCGGAACGCACGGCGCTGTTGGCGAAGCTGGTTGCGAAACCTGCCCGCCTTGAACAATCAATTCCATGAGATTACACACGTACCTCAACTATGGAGGGAACTGCCGCGAGGCATTCCAATTTTACGAGCAGCATCTCGGCGGCAGAATAACCATGATGATGACTCACGGTGAACAGCCGGATTCCGAGAAGGTCCCAGCGGAGTGGCGAGACGCGGTCCTCCACGCCCGCATCAGCATGGGTGGGACGGAACTTTCGGGAGCCGATATCCCGCCCGAGCGCTTCCAACCGATGCGCAGCGCGTATCTTACACTCAGCGTCGATACCGCTGAAGAGGCGGAGCGAATCTATCGGCTGTTATCGGCTGACGGCCAGATCTTCATGCCCATGGAGGAGACGTTCTTCGCGTTTCGATTCGCAATGCTCAAGGACCGGTTCGGCACCTCATGGATGATCCTAAACGAGCGGCCGCGGGCGGAAGGCGATTAGCTTGCCGCCCTCTACGCCTGGCCGACAACAAGTAGGACAAATGTTCCAGGCTTCATCGTGCGTTGCGGACGTTTGCCTGGCTCCGTTGGCGGTGTCTCGTTGAACTCCGAGGCGGGAAGATAGATCTTCTTCGTCTTCGGATCGAGCGCCATCGTTTTCGCGCTGACCTGCGTCTTTACAGCTCCGGCGTCCTCGTATTTATCCGCGCTGGTCTCGTGGAACACGTTCAGCGTGCCATCGCCGCACGAGAAGTAGATCAGGCGATCGCTCGGATCGAATCCCGCGTAATCCACGCCCGCCCCGATCGGGAAACTCGCGATCACTTTGCCCGTGGCCGCATCCATCACCACCATCTTCGGCTCCTCGCGGCAGCCGATGAACAGGCGGTTTGTCTTCGAGTCATAGGCCAGGCCGGTCGGCGTCTTCGCGACTCCGATCGGGAAGCGCTTCTTCACTTCGAGCGACTTCGGATCGAACACCACCACCTCGGCGGTATCTTCGCTGTTAACGTAGATCAATCCGTCTCGCCCGATGATGGCCTGTTCGCCATCGCCTCCGGCCTGTACGGTGCCCACTACTTCGCCCGTCGCTGCGTCGATCGCAGTGATATCGTGTGTCCCGTGGTTGTTCGTAAACACGCGCTTGGTAGCCGGATCGTAATAGATGCCGTCCGGTCCCTTACCGACGTCGATCTTCTTGATCAGCTTAAGCGTCGCGGGATCGAACATCGATACTTTATTCTCGCGGCCGTTGCTGGTGAAGCCGTGTTTGAACTGCGGTGCAATAGCGATCCCGTGTACGCCGGGCGTATCGGGGATTGTGCCCACGACACTACCGTTATCAGCGTCCAGCACCTCGACCTGCGTGGCATGAGAGATGTAAATGCGCCGGGCCGCGGCATCGATCGTGACGTAATCCCAACCGCCTGTGCCGGGGACAGGATAGCGGGCCAGAATCTTCAGATTGGTCGCACCTTGCAGTAAGAGCGCGGCTGAAAGAAAGAAGGCTATTCGTGTCAGCATGGCGCTCATTGTCGCACTCATGAGGTCGAGGCGAGGGAATGCTCGATCACGTGTCCGAACACCTCGACCGCGCGCTCGCAGTCGGCCCGGCTCACGTCGTAGTGCGTCACCGCGCGCAACGAATTCGAATTGACCGGGTTCATCAGGACGCCATTCGCCTTCAGGCGCGAGCTAACCTCGGCGGCTGATAACCCTGTTTCCACGACATTCACCATCACGATATTCGTTTGCACGGTAGTGGGCGTCGACACGCCAGGCAACTTGCCAAGCGCCTCGGCCACGAACCGCGCGTTAGCGTGATCGTCGGCCAGTCGCGCCGGCATCTTCTCGAGCGAGATCAGACCGGCCGCGGCAAGAACCCCGGCCTGGCGCATTCCGCCGCCCAACGATTTGCGGTAGTAGCGCGCCTTGGCGATCGCGTCCTTTGTGCCCACCAGCAGGGATCCGACAGGCGAGCCCAGCGCCTTCGAAACGCAGAACATTACGGTGTCCGCGCATTCGGCGAACTGGTACACCGGCACGCCGCTGGCGACGGAGGCGTTGAAGATCCGCGCTCCATCCATGTGTACGGGCACGCCGCGGTCGCGCGCATTGGCGTATATGTCGCGCAAGGTTTCGAGCGGGTACACCGTTCCGCCCGCCATGTTGTGGGTGTTCTCGACTTCGATCAACGAAGTGCGCGAGTTGCGCGGTGAGAACGGACGAAGCTTGGCTTGAATCCGGCCCCAGTCGAGAAGGCCATCCGTGGTTTCAATGGTGCGCACCATGCAGCCAGAAAACCAGGCCGTCATGGAGAGTTCCCAGTCCACGATGTGGCCGCGCGAATCGCAGATCACTTCCTGACCATGTTCGGTGTGAACCTTGATCGCGATGGCGTTGCCCATGCTGCCAGTGGGCACAAACAGGCCGGCCTCTTTGCCCAGGATTTCGGCGGCGCGCTCTTCCAGGCGATTGACTGTGGGGTCCTCGCCGTAGACGTCGTCGCCCACCTCGGCCTCAGCCATGGCCCGGCGCATCTCGGGCGTCGGTCGTGTGACAGTATCGCTGCGTAGATCGATTAGTGCATTCATATTCCAATAAACTCGCAGAAAACTTCGTTCGAGAGTAAGACACCAGCGGGTGTGAGCCGCAACATTGCGCCGTCCGATTCGAGCAAGCCGTCGCGGATGAAGTTGCCGATGGGGCGTTCGAAACGCTGCCACTCGGCTGCGTCCGGCTGGATGCCTCGCATGAGACGCAGCCCCACGAAGAAGCGCTCCTCGACGATGTTGGCCGGCTCTTCGGTGTGTCGCGGCGACATTCCCGCTTGCTGGCGCTGCACGTACTCCTGCGCGGATTCCACGTTGGACCAGCGCATCGCTCCATCGAAGGAATGCGCGTCTGCGCCAAAACCCGTGTAGGGCTCCAGGCGCCAGTACTTCAAATTGTGGACCGACTCGAGGCCCGGCCGCGCGAAGTTCGAAATCTCGTAACGCTCGATGCCGGTGGCGTGCAGTCGGTCGACGGCGGTCTGATACAACTCGGCCGTCAAGTCGGCAGAGGGCGCCTGGCGCGCGCCGTATCGCGAACCGGATCCCAGAATCTCGAGACCGAGCCGGCTGTCCTCATCGACTTCGAGCATATACACCGAGACGTGCGGCGGCTCGAGGCGCGCAACCCAATCGAGCGATTCGTTCCAGCTCTCCCGCGTCTGGCCGGGCAGACCTGCGATGAGATCGATGTTGTAGTTAACGATGCCGGCCGCGTGCAGCGTCTCGATATCGGCGGCGACGGTTTCAGCGCGATGTTTCCGCCCTGTGCGCGCAATCTCGGCCGCAACAAACGATTGAACGCCGAGGCTCACACGGTTGATGCCGAGCCGTTTCCATTCGGAGGCGAGCGCGGGTGTGAAAGATCCGGGTGCGGCTTCGATGGTCGATTCGATCCACGGCGATCCGGGGACGGCCGCGAGAATGCGCTCGAGGGCGGCGGAATCCAAACGGCTGGGCGTGCCACCGCCGAGATAGACCGTATCCACCGGACCCGTCCACTGATAATCCGCGATCTCGGAGGCGAGCGCGCTCAGATACGCTTGCTCCAGTTCGCGCGGAAGTACGTCCGATGCGAAGTTGCAGAACGTGCACTTCTGCGCACAGAACGGATACGAGATGTAGGCCGCTGGCATGGCCGGGTCAGAGCGTGACGGAGGCGCCGATCTGTTTCGAAATCGCGCCCGACATGAGTTGCGCGAGTGTCTCGCCGGTTTCGGGGTAGACGAAAGCGCTGCGCTCGGCATTCCACTCGAGCTTGAAACTGCGGGAGTGAGCCGAGACCCAGATTTGGCGGACGGGAGCGTTGGGGCTGACCACGAATTTACCGGGCGGGTCTTCGAATTCGATGGCGAGGGCGCCCGAATTGAAATCGGCCTCGAAGTCGTGCTGGTCAGCGGCAACGGACAGTTTGCGATAGAGATCTTCGAGGGACTCTTCGGAGCGCCACTTAAATTCCTGTTCGTCCATGGGTGTTTCAGACCGAGCGGATGATGTGAATGGGAGACTGCGGCCCGCTCCAGATCATGATAGCAGCGCGGGTGGATGCGGAGCGCTGGTGCGGGGTGTTCGATTCCGGGATTGGTTCGTTTTGCAAATCGGAGGATGCCGGCGCGACGGACTTATCGTAGACGCGATTTTCGTTGCTGCGCACAGGCGTCTTTCTTTGTCGTCATAAAAGCGAAAAGCCGCTCAGGTGAGCGGCTATTATCCCAAAAGTCAGGGTGGATTTCTCCTCCCTATTCAAAGTGTAGCAGGCGATGTCAGGTCAACGGACAAAAGTAATAAACTGACAGAGAAGGTTCTGGTCATGAGTCCCAAAAAAGCGCGTCTTTCGCTTGTTGTTCTCCTCGGACTCCCGTTTTGCGAGCCGTTAAACGGGTCGCCACAGGTATCCCAATGGGAAACTGAAATCGCGAAGCAGCCGGATAACATCGCGCTACGCTCGAACCTGATTCGCGAATATTTCCGCTTATCGCGTCAGGACCCGGGCGCCGAGAAGGCCCGAGTGGGGCACATCCTTTGGCTCGTGGCACACCGGCCGGAGATTCCGTTCCTGGCGGAGCCCGCCGCCACGGTGGGCCGTCAAGGGGATGAGTACGCCACTTTGGAAAAGGCCTGGCTCGCGCAGGTCAACAAGGCGGATGTAACCGCGCCGGTGTTGGTCAATGCGGCGAACTTCTTTCGCCCTCTCGCGCCGGCGCATTCCATTGAGTTGCTGAAGAGAGCACGAGCGCTCGAGCCCGGCAATCCGATCTGGACGATGATGCTTGGCGAGATGTACGCGTTTCAGATCGTGGGCGTGCCCGCCCTGAATCAAAACGGTTTGCCCGTCAGCGTCGATGGGTCTAAGGTGGATAGCGGTCTGGCGGAAAAGACCAAAGGCATGCTACTCGCATCCGGCGACTCCGAACTGTTGGCCGCCGTTGTGGCCGGCCTGCAGGGACGAGCGGGGATCGTCGCGTCAATGACGAAACGGCGAGGTGAGATGGATGCATTCGCCGAGGAGTTACTGAAACGAATGCTGACGGCAGAACCTCAAAACCCGAAGTGGCATACCGGGTTGGCGCAGTTCTATGCGCACCAGGCGGAGTCTGCAACAAGCCAGCACGCTGCCCTGATGCGAAAGGCGATGAAGGAGTTCGACGCCGCGGCCGCGCTCGACCCCGCGATCGCGTCGGCTCTTCCACCTTCCCGGTACGCACGGATCGCGGTGGAGACAGGTGAACTCGACAAAGCCCAGTTATCTGCCGAGCGTTGTCTCGCTAAAAGCGTAAGCCCCGGATTCCGGGATACAGCCATTCACGAATGCAACTTAATACTTGGACGAGTGGCCCTGCGCCGCGGCGACCTGAAGCGCGCGGGCGATTACCTCTTGGCTGCCTCAAAGGTCGACGGCAAGGGATCGCTATCCTCCTTCGGTCCGAATATGATGCTGGCGAGCGAACTATTGGCGAAGGGCCAGCGCGATATTGTGCTCGAATATTTTCGACTGTGCGGCAATTTCTGGTCTTACGATCGCGGCCAACTCGCGCGCTGGACCGAACAGGTGAAGAGCGGCGAGACTCCGCAATTCGGCGCGAATCTCGTGTATTGAGCGATCGAGAAAATCTGCGGTCTTTCGAATGGACTATGCGGAACCTCTGCCGCGGCAGTTCCAACGCGATACATGTTGGGATATCGTGCAATATGGTCCGTCGTGGTACGCACGGCCCGCGGCTCCACTCGAGACATTCGGAGCATCAGATGCACTGGGGACGTAGACGGCTCGATTCACTCCTCATGGCTGGCTCTGCGAAATTACCTCGAGTTCAGCTACGAGCCGGCCCGGGCTGCGGGATCCACTTGCTGAGCAGCCCACGTGTGGCAAATCGATACGGCTCGGATCGAGTAAAAGTTCGCCACTCGTAAAACCGCGAAACCGCCGTGAGAGAAAACCGGACGCAAAAACACTAGCTTTTGCGAGTACTCTCAAAATGCGGCGCGCACTGAAGCTATCCATTTCACTTCTGATCGGGGCTTGTTTAGTCGGCTTGGCGCAGAGTCCACCGGCCAGCTATTCCCTGCAGACCATCGCCGGTGGAGATTATGCGGGCGATGGTGGCCCCGCAACTGGCGCCGTCCTCGTGCAACTGGAGGGCGTGGCTGCCGGCTCGCAAGGCAACATCTACGTTGTCGATGCCGGTGATAACCGGGTACGGAAGATCGCGCCCAACGGCATCATCTCGACCGTCGCTGGAACGGGACATGCCGGGTTCAGCGGCGACGGCGGTCCGGCGAACGCGGCCCAATTGCGTACACCCTACGGCATCGCCTGCGACCGCAACGGCAACCTATATATCGCCGACCTGGGCAATGCACGCATCCGCCGCGTGAAGCCCGATGGCACGATCGAAACCCTCGCTGGAGGCGGCAGTACGCCAGCGGCACAAGCCGAATCGGGCCCGGCTACCGGGATCGCGCTGAGCAGTCCCCGCAACGTCGCGATCGACACCTACGGCACGCTCTACTTCTCGGATTTCGGCGGCAATCGCGTTTACCAGGTATCGCAGGCGGGGACGATCAACCTGGTTGCAGGCACCGGGGACACGGGAGCCGCGGGCGACGGCGGCGCTGCGGTGAAGGCACAACTCTCGGCGCCGGCCGGCCTGGCCTTGGATGCGGCGGGCGCGCTGTACATTGCCGATACGGGGAACGCGCGCATTCGCAAGGTGTACCGCGGCGTCATCGGAACGCTGGGCGATGGCGGCGCGGGCGGCGCGAAGGCCCCGATTCCAGTTTCCCTTCCCATCGGCGTGGCGTTGGACCCCGACGGCAGCCTCTTTATCGCCGACGCGGGCGGCAATCAGATACTGCGCGTGACGCCCGCGCTGGCCACTTCACCGGTTGCGCAGCCCGCGCGCGATGTCGCCGTGGATGCGCAAAGCAACCTGTACGCGAGCACCGGGGCGATGCTGTACAAGCGGCCTCGGATGGGTGGCTCCAGCGTGGTGGCGGGCGGGTCGATGCTCGCCTACACGGGCGATGGAGCTACGCCGTC
Source organism: Bryobacterales bacterium (assembly GCA_038322705.1). Classification (GTDB taxonomy): domain Bacteria; phylum Acidobacteriota; class Terriglobia; order Bryobacterales; family Bryobacteraceae; genus TMP-7. The sequence continues at coordinate 11,363 of JBBQGC010000043.1, forward strand.
CAACGTGCGATTCGCGCAGCCCTCGTCGATCGCGCGGGATGCGTCGGGCAACTTGTACGTCGCCGACACGGGCCATCACCGTATCCGCAAAATCGATGGAAACGGAGCTGTGACCACGGTCGCTGGAACAGGCGTAAAGGGATTCTCGGGCGACGGTGCAGCGGCGGTCTACGCGCAGTTGAACAGTCCAGTGGGCGTGATTGCAGATGCTGCGGGCGACCTATATATATCCGACACCGGGAATCAGCGGATCAGGAAAGTGACGGTGGCGGGGATCGTCACCACCATCGCGGGCACAGGCGCCAAGGGCCGTTCTCCGGATGGAGCAGCGGCGGCACAGGCTCAGTTGAACGCGCCTGCGTGGCTGGCGTTGAACGCCGACGGCTCGCTCGTGTTCTCCGAAACCGGGAATCACGACGTGCGTGTGTTGACGGTTGCGGGACAGATCGGAACCATCGCGGGCATCGGTACACGCGGGTCTTCTGGCGATGGCGGGCCAGCGGTGTCGGCCGCGCTCGATACGCCGCAGGGTATCGCGATCGATGCGATGGGGAACATCTATATCGCCGATTCCGGGAACCGGCGAATCCGTTTCGTCGCGGCGCCTTCCGCTTACGGGCCCGCTCCGATCAGCACCATGCCCGAGGCCAATGCGGCAATCTGGCGTAACTTGCAGGGCTTGGCGATCGCGCCGGGAGGCGGTCTGTTTGCATCCGATGCCGTCGATGCACGAATATTCCGCGTCGACGCAGGCGGACGCGTTCTGACGATAGCGGGTACAGGGACGGCGGGGTTCTCGGGCGAAGCGGGCAGCGGGCTGGCGCAGTTGATCGATACGCCGATGGGAATCGCGGCGGATCCTTCGGGAGCCGTGTACCTGGTGGACTCCGGCAACGGACGGGTGCGCAAATTGAATCCGGCGAGCGATGCGATTCCGGGGCCGGCTCCGCCGCCGTCACAGCCATCGCTCGCGATTTTGAATGCCGCGAGCCTGCAACCGGGAAGTATCGCGCCGGGCGAGATCGTGTCGATCTTCGGCGCCAGTCTCGGGCCTGGGAAGGGCGTTTCGGCGGCGCAGCCATCCGTGGAACTGGGCGGAACCCAGGTGGTTCTCTGCGGACGTTTGGCGCCGCTATTCTACGCGGGGCCGAATCAGGTGAACGTTCAGGTTCCTTACTCGCTGAACATGGGACAAGCGTGCGAGGTACAGGTGCTTTCGGGCGGTCTGGTGAAAGCGCGTGGGCCGGTGGGCGTGGTGGATGCGGCGCCCGCGATATTCACCGTGCAGGGCGGAAGCGGGGCGGCTGCGGCGCTCAATGAAGATGGTGAGTTAAACTCCCCCGATCATGCGGCGGAGCGGGGTTCGACAATCGTGCTGTTTGCGACCGGCGAGGGCCAGACGACCCCCAATGGCGTGGAAGGCAGGCCGGCGGGAGCGCCCGCGCCGGTGCCTGTGTTGCCCGTAAAGCTGACCATTGGCGGCTACGCGGCGGAGATATTGTATGCGGGCGAAGCGCCGGGGTTCGCGGGGCTGCTACAGGTGAACGCGCGCATTCCGGGGGGCTTTTTGCCTCCGGGGACTCTGCCGGTCGTACTTCAGGTCGGTACCGCGGCAAGTCAGCCGGGTGTCACGATCGAAGTACGCTGAAAAAATCCGGAGAATAAGGGGTGGCTCGCGGCACTAACCTTAACATGGAAGCGCCATCAACCGACCTGATTTCGCTCGGATTCGCCATGCTGCCATTGCTGGCCTTATTCGATCGTTGGAAAAGACGTGGGAAACGCCGGCCGGTACCGCCGCCGGAGTCGAAGTAACACTGCATGGTAGAGCCGGGTCTCCTCCACCCGGCTCCACATCGTCCCTTAGGCAGGTCTGCTTGGGAGATTCGACCGTGATCTGGTAGAGCGGTTTATTGAACCGATATCCGTTGAAAGTTCACCTTTTTCGGATGACTGAAACTCCGTAATGTGTTAATTGAGCAGCGCAAGGGCAGTTTGGTCTTTTGCAAGGTCCCGTTTATCCTGCCAGCCAACGATTTGCACTCGGTACGGCACATAAGGAAGGGAATTAGTGAAAGAAAGATACAGCTTGATCGGGTCTTCAGGTGTTGGGAAGAATCGCAGTGCCAGCCGAGGGTTCAATACTCGACGGCAAACGAGTACGCCTCAAACCGGGAGTCAAGAGGGTCCGTGGAAGTCAGCTTCGCTGGTAACGTCGCCAATACTGGACAGGATTTCCGGTCAGTTTTGGATTGTTCTTTGACCAGGGGAGAGCAGGCCAAGTCGAGAACTCACGGTTTAGTTTTCCAGCCGGCTCCGGTAGACTAGCTTCCACTGATTCTCTTTCCACAGGAAGTAGCAGGCCGAACAGCCTGTCCCCGAATCCGGGCAGGCATCAGGCAGTAACATGACGTAGGGTCTCTCAGGAAACTTCGGATTGGGACATTGAAATATAAGTCCTCTTCGCGGCCAGCCCCGCGAGCGAGCGCGCTTCTTTGAAGGAGATGAGTTCGGTCATAAAACTCCCAGCAGGTTCCACCAATCCTATGCCGCGTGCAGGACGCGCACGATTGATACACTATTGGGGCGCAGCAGGTAAAAAATCAGAAACTTCTCAAGCCCGCTCACCTGCCATTTATGCAAGCCCGCCAGCTCCGGCGGGCGCAAGGAAACGCGATGCCCATTCCAGGCTGCCGGGACAAATCGTCGAAGCTCTTATCGGCATTGAGCAGAAACCGCTCGGCGGTCTCGATGCCTGCCTGTTCCGCGAGGTGCACGTAGTGCTCGACGGGATCGCGTTTGGCGCTGGGCACCGCTTATTAACGAATGTCGCCATCAGCTCTTCTTTTTAGAATTGCGCTCACGAGGACTTACATCGATGGTGGTCTGGGTACTCGGCGTCATCCCTCTGAGAAAATTCTGAGGCTCTCGGCGGCCAGGTTATTTCGCAGCCTTGAGCACGCTAACCCGTACCGAGAGATAACCCTCGAAGAAAGGCGTATCAAAAAGGGTCACTTTCGTCCCTCACCAAAGCGGCAAAACGGAACCGGATCAGGGTGGGGAGCCGGAGCAGCAGAGTTTCCAAATGCTCCAGTCGCCGTCGCGAGACACGGTACCAGGACAGATTGGCCTCAAACGGAAAAAAGCCCAGACGGCTCCGACATAGCCCGAACCACCTTCCGGCAAGCGCACTCTTAACTTCCGGTGACGGCCGCCCAGATACTGCCGCACGCCTCTGTACTATCGCCAAAGCTCGATGGCGGCCCCTGGTTCGTGTTAGCGTATGCACATGAAGCGCACGAATCTTGTGTTGGATGAGCGGCTCCTCGCCGAAGCCACTCGAGTGTTGGCAGCGCGTACATACTCTGCGGCGGTCAATACGGCGCTAGAGGAGGTCATCCGTATTCGAAAAATCCAAACTATCCCCATCTTCTTTGGATCTGGCATTTGGCACGGTGACTTGTCCCGAATGCGAGAAGATCGCCCATCCCGCAAGAGCCCTCGCAAATGATACTTGTAGACACCTCTGTATGGATCGAACTTTTGTCCGGGAAACCAAGTTACGCGATTCGGGAGGAGGACCTTATTCGATTCGCAACGTGCGGGCCGATTGTTCAGGAAGTCTTACAGGGGCTCAGACCTGGCTCGAAGAGCGACGCATTTCTCACTGCATTCTTGCAATTCCCATGTTGAGTGATCCGATTCCACTCAGTTTGTATTTTCCGCAGGCGAAATCTACCGGCAGGGGCGGATGAGGGGATTCACCATAAGGTCCTCGGCCGATTGTCTGATCGCTGCTGTCGCGATCGATAACAAAGTGCCCGTGTGGCATCAAGACCGCGACTTCACCTTTATCGCCCAATATACATGCCTTGATATCGCGAGGGTGCCCTAACCATCGGTTCCGCACTAACCACCAACCACCAACCACTACCCCGTTCCAACCGAGTTTTCCACAGCCCCCTCCAACCCGCAACCCACCCGCCCTCAACAACATCCCGCCTAAATCCCGCATCCCGCAAAACCGCCCCCTTCGCGCCTCCGTGCTACATATTGGTCGAGATGGCAACCCAAGCACAGACGCTCGCCAATCGCATGAATGCCCAGGCGAGCACCGGCCCGACCACGCCGGAAGGAAAGTTCGCCTCCAGCAAGAACGCCACGCGCCACGGCCTCACCGCCGCCTTCAACGTCCTGCCGCACGAAAACCGCGAGGACTTCGATGAGCTCGAAGCCGCCTACCGCTCCGAGTTCAACCCGCAAACCCCGCACCAGGAATTCATGCTCGGCCAAATGGTCCAGGCCCGCTGGAAGCTCGACCGCATCCAACGCCTCGAAGCGCTCGCCTTCGAACAACTGCTCACCGAACCCGGCGCCGCGACCGGCCCCGATGAACGCATCCTCGCCGCCCTCGGCCGCTCCAGCAACATCTTCGACAAACTCCAACGCTACACCGCCGCTGCCACCAGATCCTACAACGCCGCCAATCGCGAGCTGAAGAACGCGCGCGCCGCAGCCGCCAAAAACGAGGCCCAATCGGCCCAGTCCTTCATCGATCAATACCTCAATTCACCGAATCCCGGCCGCCAAAAACCGGATTTGCAAAACGAAGCCAAACCGGCCGCCAGCGCCTACGCCGGGCTCAATCTCGCGCTCCGGCTATGAGGCGGCGCGAGACGTCTGAAAGAACCCTGATCCCTTGACACCCACAAATTCGCGTAGCCTTACTGAAGAGGGGAATCCTAGTTGAAACCTATATTTGTGTTTAGCGCCGTGGCGGCGGCGATCGCTGCCACCGCGGCCGGTCAAGCTCCGGTGATACGGGCTGGAGCCGACGGGGTGGTCAGTAACGCCAGCTATGCGGCGCGCGGTTTGCCGAACTCGAGCATCGCCCGCGGCTCAATTTTCGCGATTTTCGGAGACAATCTCGGACCTGCGGTGCTCGCGCAACAGCCCAGTTATCCGCTGCAGACCACGCTCGCCGGAACGGCCGTGAAGGTCACCGTCAACGGCGCCAGTGTCGACGCGATCCCGATCTACACCACAAAGACTCAGGTCGGAGCCGTCCTGCCATCGAACACACCTGTTGGCGACGGCACGGTCACCGTAACGTTCAACGGCCAGGTCAGCGCCACACATGCAATTACGGTCGCCGCGAACAGTTTCGGCATCTTCACGCTAAACCAGAAGGGGAGCGGATCGGCGGCGCTAACCGATGCGGGCGGCGGCTACATCACTACGACAACTGCCGCCAGGCCCGGGCAGACCATCGTGATCTGGGGTACCGGCCTCGGCGCGATCAACGGCAACGACGCGAACGATCAATCGGGCGGCGATATGACCAACGTTCCCGTACAGGTGCTGATCGGCGGTAAGCCGGCCGCCATACGCTATCGCGGCCGTGCTCCGCACATCGCCGGGCTCGATCAGATCAACGTCGATGTTCCCGCGGGCGTCTCCGGATGCTACGTTTCGCTTATCATCACCATTGGCGATGCGGTCAGCAATTCCGCCACGCTGCCGGTCGCCCCGGGCGGCGGCGCATGTTCGGATGCGAACGGCCTCGCCTCCGCTGATCTCACCGCCCTCGCCGGCAAATCGAGCGTCCGGCTGGGCTACATCAGCGTCGGGCGCACTGTCGATCAGACCAACTTCACGCTGCCCCCGGGCGTCTCGCTTCCTCCAGGCTTGGGCGGCGCCACCACCAGCGATTTGGCGATCGCGGAATTCCTGCAATACACGCCGCAACAGTTCACCGCCTCGTCCAGTCTCTTTCAACAGGCGTCCATCGGGAACTGTATTGTGACCACGTTCAGTGGATCGGCATCCACGCGAGTCGACCCGGTTACGCCGAAATTCCTGGACGCCGGCCCGGTCATCACCATGGCGGGAGCGGGCGTTACCGCATCGCTGACGCGCGACGCCTCGTTGGGCCTGTACTTGTCAACGAATGACTCAACGTTCCTGCCGGCCAGCGGTGGAACATTTACGTTCTCAAATGGTTCGGGCGGAGGGGACGTCGGCATCCTGCAAAACGCGACCATCGGCCTCGGTTCGCCCGTGGTGTGGACCAATATGGACCAGATCACCGATGTCACTCGCGCGGCACAGGGCGGCTTGCCCGTAACCTGGTCGGGCGGGGCGTCGGGAACGACGGTGGAGATATCGGGTGTCTCGCTGCTGATTCCATCCGGAAGCGGTGCCGGCGCGAACACAGCGGTGGTCACTTTTGCTTGCACCGCCGCGGCGACGGATCATAATTTCACCATCCCGCGTGAGGTGCTCCTGCAATTGCCGGTCAGCACAGTCATCGGTAGCGCCGGCTTCTCGATCCCCTCGGGGTCGCTCTCGGTGGGCAACTATACGCAGCCCGTCAAGTTCACCGCGCCCGGTCTCGATTTGGGCTTTCTGACCGCGTATGTCACCAACAGCAAGAGCGTGAATTACAAGTAACTCACCGCGCGGCGCACTACGGCTTGGTTCCGATCTGGACCAGGTCGTTGCGCCGCGTTTCTTTTTCCGGCGGCTTCAGCAACTTGCGCCCGCCCGAACCGTAAATCATGCGCTCAATTAACGGCAATGCCTTTCGCACCCACTTGCCGTGAACGAGAAGACTGCCGGCCACCAGCAGCGGATGCGGTATCGTGACACAGCATCGCGAGCAGATATCGATCTCGCCTGAGCGCCCTTTGACGTGCAGTCGCCGCATATTCCGCATCGCGGATGAGTTCCAAATATCCGGCAAACTCTGCGTGCCGATATTGCCCACCGGCGCGCCATCTAACATGTAGCTCTGGCAGCACGGATACACGTCGCCGCTCTGCTTCACGTACATCGGACCGCGCCACAGATAATGGCAGGGGTGTTTCCAATCCTCGCCCGAATGTCCCGCCTCGGGTTGCATCAGATTGGTCTCGTCCTCTTTAATACGTACCTGGTCGACGCCGGGAATGGCTGACCAGAAGCGGACGAAATCGTCCACCTCGCCCGCGTTCCGTTCCATGCGGACCATCTGAACTACGATCTGCATCTTCGCGCCGCGGTCGTGCTTCATACGTGCGAACTCGACGAAGTTGTCGCGAACCTTTTCAAATCGCGCGCCCTTGCGGTAGAATTCGAAGCTCTCCTTCGTCGCCCCGTCGAAGCTCAGCGTGATATGTTCGAGCGGCGTCTGGAGCAGGCGTTCCGATGCGTCGCGATCCAGCAGCGTACCGTTGGTGGAGAGCAGGGTAGAGATGTTGTGGCGGTCGCAGTATTCAATGCGGTCGAAGATTTTGCGGTCGAGAAACGGTTCGCCCAACCCGATCAGCATCATGTGTTCGGCGGTGCGGCCCGACTCGTTCACCAGCCGCTCGAAGATGTCGTCTGCCATGTCTTGCTTCGGTTGCAGATGGGTTTCGCGGGGACACATCGGGCAGTACAGGTTGCACTTCGCCGTGGTCTCGACGATGTACTCCACCGGCAGCCCGGAGAGAACGGATTGCTTGGCCAGATAACCCCAGAGGAGCCTGGCGCGGTTCAGCCAGCGCATTCGCTTTTCTTAATTGTAGCGGGACTGGCCGGTGCCGGTAATTGAAATTACTTTTTGTAAGAAATGGGATTGCGGAGACCAGCGGTCAGCCCAGGCCGTTGTTGACGATTTGGTTAAAAACGGGTTTAAAACCGTCGAGGCGCATTCGCTTCTTAACTACTATCACTTCTTCGACCATCGGCATGATGGTGGTGTCCCCTTCGTAGCAGATGGGCAGAGGACCATCCACCTCGCGGCCGATCAGCACGCGCTTGATAATCAACATGGTCCTTCAAAAGTGGCATTGATAGCACTTCTTCGTGACTCTGAACTGTCTTGTTGATGCGAATGCCCCCGCCGGAAAGCGCCGCTTCTGGACCAGTAACTCTTCCGCGATTACCGGCACCACGACTTCTTCCAAGTCTTTACTGTCCTCCACCGCGTGCTCCTTAGAAATCGAGGCAGGCGGAGTTATCAGTCAACCATCACGAGGCTTAGAACCGAAGAGCAGGCTGAGCAGACAGTCACTTTTCACCGCGAAGAAGTCCACATCGAGCGATTCGACCCGGAAGAACAGGAATAGATTGTAGCGGGCTTGTCCGCGGTGGCATCTTCTTAGAGGTGGATGCCCGGGTACGCGCACTGAACAGCCGTGAGTTTCGCGCCAATGCGAAGTTCATCTTGTACTGGGCGCAGATGAACCGCCGGACGGCGTCCAATCACGCGCTGGCACATGCCGTGCATCTGGCCAATCAACGGAAACTGCCGGTTTTGTTTTATGAAGGTTTGACCTGCACCTACCCCTACGCCAGCGACCGCCTGCATACGTTTCTGCTCGAAGGCGTACCGGATACTGCCCGCGCGTTGCGCAAACTCGGCATCGGTTACGTGTTCAACCTGCGGCGTAAGCGGTCCGATCCGGACGATGCCGTTTATCGGCTGGCTCAGGATGCGGCGGCGGTGGTAACCGACGATTACCCGACGTTCATCGCTCGCAGACATAACGCGCGGGTTCCCGAGAAGTTGGACATCCCGTATATCGCCGTCGATTCCAGTTGTGTTGTGCCGATGAGCCGTATGGACAAGCGCGAATACGCGGCCTACACGATTCGTCCTAAGATCAACCGTCTGCTGCCGGAGTATCTGAGTGGCGTCGAGCCGCTACGGGTGGCTGTCAAATACGATCAGCCACCGCCCGCATTTCACACCGAGGTGCGAACCGGCAATATCGATTGCTTGACCGCTGAGTGCGAGATCGATCATAGCCTCAAGCCTTCGCTGGACCACCGCGGCGGTAGCGTCGCCGCCGAACGCGTGCTGAGTCACTTTCTCGAGAACAATCTGAGCCGCTATGCGCGTGAGAGAAACGAGCCCTCGGCGCATGCTACCTCGGGCCTGAGTCCGTATCTGCATTTCGGGCACATCTCTGCGCTTGATGTCGCGCTACAGACCCGAGCCTATGCCGCGGAACACAAGCTAATAACGGACGAGTTTCTCGAAGAGCTGATCGTGCGCCGGGAACTGGCGTTCAATCACGCGCGCTTCAGCGACGATCCGGCATCGCTCGATACCGTGCCGAACTGGGCGAAGGAGACAATGCGCAAGCACGCCGCCGACCAGCGCTCGCCGCTCTTCGACCGCGGTCAACTCGAACGCTGCGAGACTTACGACCCGCTGTGGAACGCGACTCAGAAAGAACTGCTGATCCGCGGCACGATGCACGGCTACTATCGGATGTATTGGGGCAAGAAGATTATCGAGTGGTCAGCCACCTATCAGGACGCGTTGGACGCGATGATCTACTTCCACGACCGCTACTCTCTGGACGGGCGCGATCCCAATACCTACACCAACATCCTCTGGTGCTTCGGCCTACACGACCGGCCTTGGTTCGACAGGCCGATCTTCGGACAGTTACGCTATATGTCGGCGGAAGGCATGCGTCGTAAAACACGCGTGGATGCTTATATTCAAGAGATCGAGGCGTTGCGGAGCTAATGCGAATCACCCTGACCGGCGCGACCGGATTCATCGGCAAAAGATTGGTAGCTGCGCTTCTAGATCGCGGCGATGACTTGACCATCCTTACTCGTACTCCCAAGGCAGGGAACAACCCGCGCTACGTCGCGTGGGACGCGGCAAAGTCTTTGGAAGCCGACGCAGTGATTCATTTGGCGGGCGAGAGCGTCGCGCAACGCTGGACCGCGGAGGTGAAGCAACGAATTCGAGCGAGCCGCATCGAGACAACGCGTGCACTGGTCGCGGCGCTCGAGCGAGCCCCACGCAAGCCGCAGGTTCTGATCTCGGCGTCGGCGATCGGCATCTACGGTTCCCGCGGCGACGAACTTCTAACCGAGACATCGAAGCCCGGCTCGGGGTTCCTCGAGGACGTCTGCATCGAGTGGGAGCGCGAATCGCAGCGAGCCGCCGACCTCGGCATTCGCGTCGTGAACCCGAGGATCGGAATCGTCCTCGGAGCCGGCGGCGGAGCGCTCGAGCGGATGTTGACGCCTTTCAAAATGGGTGTCGGCGGGCGGCTCGGATCGGGCGAGCAATGGATGTCCTGGATTCACATTGCCGACGTCGTGGGGCTGATTCTGTTCGTCCTCGACCATGCCGATCTGCGCGGGCCGATGAACGCGACGGCTCCAAACCCGGTGAGGAACGCAGATTTCACGGCCGAGTTGGCGGCCGCTCTGCACCGGCCGGCAGTGCTGACCACGCCTGCGTTCGCCCTGAAGCTCGCGTTTGGCGAGATGGCGGCTGTCATCCTGGCCAGCCAGCGCGTGCTGCCACGCGTTGCGCTCGACGCCGGTTACCAGTTCCAGTTCCAGGACTTGCGGCCAGCGCTCGAGGATATCCTTTAATGCTGGTCTGTTATCATACTCGCCAGTGACACGGATCTGCCTGCTCGGCTCGACAGGATCGATCGGCACGAGCACTCTCGATGTTGTTCGGCGGCGGTCCGATCAGTTCGAAGTCTTCGCGTTGGTCGCCGGCAAGAACGTGAAATCGCTCGTCGATCAGATATGCGAATTCCGGCCCAAAGTAGCTGTCGTTGCGGATGAGGATGCCCTCGCCGGCTTGACCGATTGCCTGAACAATAGCTCACTCGCGCGCTCGGAATGGCCGGAACTCGCAGCAGGCCCAACCGCCCGCGTTCAGGCCGCCATCGCGCCCGAAACGGACTTCGTGATGTCTGCCATCGTCGGCGTGGCCGGACTCGAGGCGACTTACGAAGCTGTACGCCGTCGCAAACGGATTGGGCTTGCCAACAAAGAGGTTCTGGTGGCGAGCGGGAAGCTGGTGATCGAAGCCGCCCGCCAGAGTTCCACCGAACTGATTCCCGTGGATAGCGAGCATAACGGCGCCCACCAGTGCTTCCGCGCGGGCCGTAAGGACGAAGTCATACGCTTGATTCTGACCGCATCAGGCGGCCCATTCCGGCGCACTCCGGCACATAATCTGGAACAAGTGACACCGTCGCAGGCACTCGAGCATCCAACCTGGAAGATGGGACAGCGCATCACCATCGATTCGGCCACTATGATGAACAAGGGGTTCGAAGTCATCGAAGCGTGCTGGCTGTTCGACCTTGAACCTGATCAGGTGGATGTCGTGGTGCATCCGCAATCGTCGGTTCACGCCATGGTGGAGTTCAACGACGGCAGCGTGATCGCACAAGTCTCGGCGACGGACATGCGCATGCCGATCCAGTACGCCCTGACCTATCCCGACCGGGCGTCGGCTCCCGTCCCGCGCCTGGATTGGAGTGAGGCACGCCAGTGGGAGTTCTTTCCTCCCGACAAGCAGAAATTCCCTTTGCTGGGATTGGCATACGATGCAAAAAAGGCGGGCGGTTCGGCTGGATGTACACTGAATGCTGCCGATGAGATAGCTGTGGAGGCTTTTCTCCAGGGTCGAATCTCGTTTCCGGGAATCGCCGAAGTGGTCGAGCGCACACTGGCATCGGTGCCCAATCGCGAGCCGGACTCGGTTGCCGGCGTGCTCGAAGTCGATCTCGAGTCGCGCCGCGTGGCACGAGAGAAGCTGGCGCAAGGTGCGGGCCGGCGATCCGAATTACTGACGAAAGCGTAATCATTAATAACATGGTCTTTTTCCAAAACGTGTGGTGGCTTCTTGTCCTCATCGGTGTGATGATCCTCATCCATGAACTGGGCCACTACTGGGCGGCACGGTTCTTCGATGTCAAAGTGGACACGTTCAGCTTCGGCTTCGGACCGCGTCTGTTCGGCTTCAAGAAGGGCGAAACCGATTTCCGCGTGTCGGCCATCTTCTTCCTGGGCGGATACGTAAAGATGAGCGGTGAGCAGGCGGCCGACGATGCTCCGGTGGATCCGCGCGGGTTGCTCTCGAAGCCGCGCTGGCAGCGGCTGATCGTAGCCTTCGCCGGGCCATTCATGAACATCATTCTCGCCATCGGGCTGGTCACGGGTCTGTTCATGTACCAGTACCCGAAATTGCCGAGCACGCACTCGCCGGTGGTTGGCTACGTCGCGCCGGACTCGGCTGCGGCGAAGGCCGGCATTCGCGAGGGCGATCGCATCCTGCAGATCGATGACAAGGTGAATCCGGTGTGGGAAGACATCGCGATCCGCGAGGTGCAAAGCGCGGGGCGGCCCATGCACGTAGCTATCGACCGCGGCGGGCAGAGGCTGATGATGGATGTTACTCCAGTGCTCGACGAGCGTTCCGGGATCGGCATGGCGGGCTGGGGCGAGGAATCGGAAATCGAGATCGCAAAGATCTTCCCTGACATGGAAGCAGCCAAAGCGGGAATACAGAAAGGCGACATTCTGATCTCGGTCAATGGCCAGCGTGTTCTTAGTACGCCGAAGCTGCACGATGTGATTCACGCCGCAAACGGTCAGCCCGTCGATGTCGTCTACAAGCGCGATGGCACGAATCATGAAGTGCGCATCACTCCGGTGAAGACCACGATGGACGGCCAGGAACGCTGGATGATCGGCGTCCAACTGGAACCCCGGATGGAGTTGACGCAGCTCGCGTTTCCCGCTGCCATTCGCGAGTCGCTGCGGCAGAACGTGAAGAGCGCTGGCCTCATATACAAGATGCTCGAAGGCATCATCGCCCGGCGCATCTCTTCGAAGTCGCTCGATGGACCTATCCGCATTGCCAAACTCTCGGGCGATGCGGCACGCGAAGGCGCGGCATCGTTCATCGGCCTGATGGCGATGGTGAGCCTTAACCTCGCGATCTTCAATCTGCTGCCGATTCCGATTCTTGACGGCGGCGTCATCCTGATGCTACTCATCGAAATGATCATGCGCCGCGATCTCAGCCTGAACGTCAAAGACGCGGTGATCAAGGTCGGCTTCGTGTTTCTGATGGCGGTGGTGATGTTTGTCCTATATAACGACATCACGAAGATCCTGACGTCCGGCTGATCCTATGGACACGCTACAACTGCTCGGCTCCACTTTCGGACTCAGCTTCCTGGCTGGCGTGCGGTTGTATGCGACCATTCTGGCGCTCGGCTTAGGAATCCGCTTCGGCCTGTTTCATCTTCCTGCTGCATTGCACGGGCTCGAAGTTCTTGCTCACCCGGCCGTTCTGATTTTGGCTGGCGTCGCTTACCTGGCCGAGTTTGTGTCCGACAAAATCCCGTGGTTCGATAGCCTCTGGGATTCCGTCCACACCTTCATTCGACCCATCGGAGCGGCACTGTTAGGCGCGGCTGCGTTGGGAGACATGGATCCAGCATTGCGCGTGGGGCTGGCGATTGTGTGTGGTGGCATAGCGCTGACCAGTCACGCGTCGAAGGCCGCGACCCGCGTTGTCGCGAATCATAGCCCGGAGCCGTTTTCAAACATCGCGCTCAGCTTGGCTGGCGATGTCGCCGCTCCCGCAGGCGTTTGGGTGGCGATGAACCATCCGGTTGTCGCGCTGGTGGCAGTGATCTGCGCGCTGGTCGTGATCGCCTTCCTGGCGCGCTTCATCGCGAAGAAGTTCCGGTCAGTCTGGGCGCGCCTTCCGTTCAACCGGCAGGCGAATACGCCATCGCCCTATACAGCGAAATCTGCATAATGCTCGATATCTGACCGTGTTTGTCGATCGACTCTTTCCGCACTTTGATCCATTCCGGATCTGCGCCGAACTTCGCCCACGCCTTCTCTCGCGCATCCAGGCTGTCGAACGGGATCAAGTAGGTCAGGTTCGGCATATTCGGACCGACAACCGTGCTCGTGTATAACACGGGGAGTATTCCGGACCGGTGGAAGATCTGAATCTCCGGCCCGGCGACGCGCTCGTGCAAAGCTGCGAGTTGTCTCCAGGTCGGTGAGTGATAGACGCGAAGCTCGAAGATGCGCGGCGTCTTGCGCGGCTCCTTATCGACTGCGAGTTCCGGCGAGTAGCGGGTGGCCCCGAGAATCATGGAATTCAGGCTCTCGTAGGCGGGCTCATCGCCCTGCTCCCAAGCCGTTTGCGCCTTCCGGTATTCGCCATCGGCGCCCACGCGCGTGTTGATGTTCCACAGGTCTTCAAATGTCTTTCCGCCGATGAAGACGGCAACCTGCGGCATGTGCGGAGCGACCAGCGCTTCCATCACCAGCGCCGGGCCGCCCAACGCCCGTTTGAGCGCGGGAAGCATTCCATTCCTGATGTGCTCGTGGATGCGCGCCGGTTGCGTGCCGTTCTTCAGGTTGAAGAAGTCGGCCGAATAGAAGCGGATGTGCTTGTCCGGCGAGGCCGCGCCAAAGGCGGACGCCCCCGCTCCCGCTGCCAGGAAACTCATAAATGACCGCCGCTCCATCGCTCTCGCCCTACATATCGGAGAGTGCGGCCACTAGCGCGCCCTTTGCCGCCGCATACAGCGGGTTCGAGGCCATCCGCACTTCGGAGATCTCGATCGGCAGTTCCACCGTTCTCAGCGCTTGCTCGAAGCGGTCGCGGAAACCTTCGGGCAGCGCCGTTCCACCGCTCAGCACCAGCGGCACCGCCCGGCCAATCCGCGGAAGATTGCGGGTTTTGACAAACGCGTCGCGCATGCTGCCCACCAGGGTCTCGATCATATCGTCGTAGTACACGCCGATTACCTGGTGCATCTTGTCCGATTGCGTCCCGTTCAGATGGAACGATTCTTCCTTGGTGAGCCGGACATGATTGACACGCTCGCCGGTAACCGATGCGGCGCTGTTGTCGATGTAGTCGCCCGCTTTCGGTACGCTGTAGCTGAGCACAGGTACCGACAGGTACGCCATCGCGACGTTGCACAGTCCGCCGCCGCAACTGATGCCGATGCCGGTGTAGTTCGAGTTGTCTAACTCGCCGAAGATCACGGCCATCCCTTCGTTTAACGAGCGGGTCTCGTAGCCCATGCCGGTCAACATCTGACGGAGTGTGGTCTCGTGATACGTCAGCGAATCCTCGGCGCCGAGGGGCGGCGCGGGGGTGGTGAAACACAGGCGTTGGCCCTGCGTCGATGCGGGACCGATCATCGACGTAATGATGTGCCGGATCTGGTTGAGGCTCTCTGGCTCCTTCGCGTCCAAGGTGCCGCGCGTCATTGGCCGCCGGATCTCGATTCCCAGAAACTCGGCGAACTTCTCGCTCTCGTTGCCGTGAACGATGATTTCGGAGCTCTGAATCGTGTGCGGAACGTTCTCCTTCTCGAGCACCGAGGCCGTCAGCTTGGAGTACGGCATGCTGACAAAGGCATTCAGTTCGCTCGAGTATTGATATTCCTCCGCGGAACGGGCCACCACCACGCGGCTGGTTCCCACGTCGAGACCGATGGCAGAGTTGCTACTTTTTGGCGCTTTCATCCTGATTCTCCTCGTTCGAGCGCGGCGGCGCGCTGCTGATCATTGTGCGATATCTGTCACGAAGCCGTTGACGGTACAAATCTTCCGGCACGCCTGAGGCCTGGGCCTGCTCCGGCAAGAGCCGCTCGGCGGCCAGCATCCCGGCCCATGGCTTACCTGCCGCTGCTGCCATGAATGCCTCATCATAATCGAAACCGAACAGCAACATGCTGGGCACCGGCTGCGAGTAGTTGTCGGGCAGCCCCAACTCGGCGAACGGAAACCCGGCGGCCCAGTCCGTGTGATAGCCGATGCGCATGTTCGACGGGTTCACCGAAACCTGCGCGTGGGTGACACAGTTGGACGCTGAAATCCCGTAGGCGCCGCGCAGCATATCGGTAAGCACCTTCGCCGCGTGGATCTGGGCGGCGCTCACCGGAACGGAAGCATCGGTCTGGCTTTCGAAGGCGACCGAGAGAAAGCTTCCGTTCAGATTCAGGTACACGCCCGAACTGTCGGACCACACGGAGCGGCCGGCATGATTTGCCGCATCGGATTCATGGACGACTCGGAAGACGCGCCCGAAACGATCGATCACAAAATGGTACGACTGCTGGGAACGGACGTACTCGAGCAGGTTTCTGCCGAGCCGTTTGAGCTGGTGCACTTCGTCAGGTTCGAACGGAGCCTGGTGACTCTCGGTGGAATGAAACACGATTCCCGATGGCTGAGTCCGCCAAGTCGCGATTTCGGTTTTCCCCAACCGGTAGACAGAATAGCTTCCGCGAGGCTTGCCGGGCGTAGCGAATTCGTTCTCGATCCGCAAACCATTGCTGTAGAGGTCGTATTTCGGTGTCTTCTCGACGGGCCAAACGTTCGGCTCTCCGGGCTGCTTGGGCGGGCGCGGGTTAACGACCGGGGGCACCGTGATGCGTGCGCGCGCTCGAGAGGGGGCGTACGCGGGAATTAAAAACGAGGCCCAGAGAACCAGGGAGACGAGGAAGCCCCAGCCGCCGAACTTGCGCCAGCGCACGTTTGAGATGGGAGGGCGTGACTCAGCCGCGGCACGCAGGTACTGCAGCCGCCGGACCGGATCGTGAATACGGGCCGCACGCCACTCGACCAGTGGCGCACGCAGCGGACCCGGGGTTTTCACGGCAGTTGGCATCGACAATACTACGGTGTTCCGTGGCTCGAAATGCTCTCGGATTCACGACCATTGTACCCCTGGAAAATGCGTTTCCGGTCCGCGGCGCTCTTATTGCTGACGCGATTCGGGCGGAACAAGACCGCTCAGGCGGTAATACATGACAAGTTGGCCGTAATGCTCGCCGGTATGCTCCAGGAACTCGGTCCACATCACCAGCGATTGCATCACCTGGTCGTCGCTTTGAGCGCGCAAGGCCGCGACCGCTTCCTCGAAGCTCTCCTTTAGCACCGCGGTCACTTGCGCCTTGGTCTTGTATTGAGAGCGCGGTAACTCGTTCGGCTTTTCATCCGGCTTCTTGCCCTGTGCGCGCTGGGCGACCCATTGATTCCAGAACGCCAGGTGCAAAAGTTGTTGAGCGAAGGTTCGAACTTCCGGGGTTGCTTTGAAATCGTACTTGTTCTCGGGGAAATTGGCGGCGATGGCATTCAGTTTTCGCGCGGTATCGTTCCATTCCCAGGCGAGTTTGTCTTTGGGCGAGGCCGTGGCGCCCGGCCGCTTTTCCTGGGCAACACACGCCGCGGCAAGGACGAGCGTCAGCACTACGAATCGATATCTCAAGTGCGTTCTCCTCAGGGCAATTCTAATCGAGGAGAACCAGCTTGGGTCCGACACCGATGATTTTGGGCGATGCTTTGTCGGCCGCGCTGCACAGGGGAAACTCGCGGCCGGCGTAATACTGCAACTGATAGCGCGCGTCCCGGTCGACATCCTGGAGACAGACTGCGTCCAGCCAGTTTGCATGCTGAGCGTAGAACGGGCGGATGCGATCCGTCGCGGGCAACGCGGCGATTTTGATGTAGAGCAGAGCGCTTGCGGCCAGCAACGCCGTCACGGTCAACGCTTCGGTGCGGCGGCTGCGGAGTTCGAGCCACAGCGGTACAACGGCGGCGAGCGCGAACAACGCGACCCAGGGGCCGTCGAAGCCGCGCCATGGTGTGCGCGAGAAACCCACCAGCAGCGCGTCAGGCAGGACCGCGGCGGCGATCGGGGCAAGCATGAGTGCGAGCGCGCACAGAAACAGAGGCAGTCGAGTTTTGCGAGCCCAGCCTAACGCGATGCCAAATACCAGCGATGCGAGCGGGATCAGCGGGATGATGTAGCCGGGCAGTTTGTTTCGAGACGCGGAGAAGAACACGAGCGCGTAGAGCAGCCAGATAGCTGTGAAACGCAGGCGCGCATCGCGGAACAGGCCGGGGCGAAGTAGAAGTGCGAGCGGAGTCCAAGGAAATAGCGCGCCGAGAAGCACAGGCACGTAGAACCAGAACGGTTTGACGTGCTGCAACGAAGCGCTCGCAAACCGCGCGAAGTGGTGCTTCCAGAAGAACTCGTCGATAAACGGGCGCCCATTGCGGATGGTGCATTCGATGTACCATGGCGCGGCGATCGCAAGGCACGCGCCGCCGATCAGCGCCAGGTGTGAGAGCCGCCGCCGCATCGGCCAAACGACGGGCGCCCATAGCACGAGCGGCACGAGGCCTTTCGACAAAACAGCGAGTCCGAGCAAAGCTCCCGCGGCAAGCGCGCGCATGTTCGACCCTTTCCCGCCGGAGATCCATTCGAACGACAGCAGCAGCGCGGCGCAGAAGAATACCGACATGGGGACGTCGGTCACGGCGACAAAGGAGTAGGCCGCCCAAAGTACCGATGTTCCGAGCACGGCCGTAGCGTACAGCGACTCTGTGGGTCCGAACTCGCGGCGCACAATGAAGTAGAAGAATACGATGAAGCCGAAGCCGAGAATTGTGACTGGCAACCGGGGGGCGAGTTCCGGGCCGAGTCCGGCTTTGGTGGCCAAGGCTGTCGTCCAATATAAGGCGGGTGGTTTTTCGAACCACGGTGCGCCCCACAACCGGGGCGTAACCCAATCGCCGGTGTGCGCCATCGCGCGGCCGATTGCGGCGTAACGCGGCTCGTCGGGTCCGAGCGCGCCTGTGGTTGTTAGACCGTAAAAGTACACGGCGCCGAGCACGACGAGCAGCACGGCGGCAAAACGTGTCGGCGAGAACAACCCTCAGTATAAAGTGCGGGGCGGTGTGATCCGGTTGCGGAGCTATTCCGGCTTGAGAACGCCTTCGAGCAATTTCATGGCGGGCTCGAGGCGCTGCGGCGCATCCAGCACGGGACGGAAAATATCACCCAGAGTGCGGAAGCGCGCGGGCGCGTTCTCGATGGTGAACTGATGCGGTAGGAGGCCGGGCTTCACCTCGCTCCACTCGAGCGGAGTTGCTACCGGCGCACCCGGATACGCTCGCAAAACATAAGGCGCCGAAATTGTTTTGGAGGAAGCGATCTGCATCGAGTCGAAGTAAACCCGGTTCTTCTTTCGCTTGGCGACGCTGCGGGGCGTTGTGAACAGCGAAGGCCGGTCGCCGGTCACCAGGTGCGACACGATCTCGGCAAACGAACGAACCTGGTCGTAGCTGTATATGGGCTCGAGGGGCACGTAGATATGCATGCCGTCGCCGCCCGTAGTTTTGGGATATCCGCGCAGCCCGATCTGGTCAAGCTTCGACCGGGTGAGCAGCGCGGCTTCGACGATCATGTCGTACGCGCACTCGACGGGGTCAAGATCGATGAGCATGAAGTCGGGATTATCGAGGGAGCCGATCCGGCTCATCCACGGATTCTGATCGATGCAGCCGAGATGCGTCAGCCATAGCAGCGTCTCGCGGTCGTTTGCGATCACGTAGTTGATGGTGCGGCCATCCGAGGGGATCGGCTCCAGGTGAATCCAATCGGGAAACTCTTCGGCATTCTTCTGGAAAAAGAAGTCGCCTTCAATGCCGTTCGGGTACCGTTTCAGAGACAACGGACGGTCGCGCAAGTGCGGCAGGATGAGGTCAGCAACGGAATCGTAGTAGTTGAGAAGATCGCGTTTGGTGTAGCCCTGCGCGGGATAAAAAACCTTGTTGAGATTGGTGAACTTGAGTTTTTGAGCGCCGACGTCGAGCGTGATCTCTTTCAGCCCGGGAGGGATCAGGGGCGCGCGTTCGGTGGAGGGCGGTGCGGGATCTTCCGTCGCGGACTCGGGAAACTCGCGAACCACGGACGCTGGATCCAGGTCGGGACGCAGGCCCTGAAACGACGGGGCACGCAGTTGGCGGTCGGGCGTCCACTCGACGAAACGAACCTGGCAGACCAGGCGCGGCTCCACCCACGTGATCTTGCGCAGCGCTTTGGTTGCCTTGCGGAATGGACTCTTGCTGGTTATGAGAGGTTCGAGCCGCTGGTAGATTTCGCGGATCGTCTTATCGTCGAAGCCTGTTCCGACCTGGCCCGCGTGGCGCAATTCGCCCTGATCGTAGATGCCGAGGACGAGCGAGGAGAAGTACTCGCGGTCGCCGTGCGTGAATCCGCAGATCACGAATTCCTGCTCGTTGTGCACCTTGAATTTGAGCCAGCAGTTGCTGCGGCGCGATTCGTATTTCGAGTCGGCGCGCTTGGCGACGATCCCTTCGAGTCCGGCCTGGCGCGCGGCTTCCAACATCTCCGCGCCGCTGGTTTCGAAATGCTCGGAGACGCGGATGTGATCGGTTTGCTCGAGGATTTGTTTTAGCGCGGCGGTGCGTTCCTTCAATGGCGCGCCGCGAAGATCGAAGCCGTCCGCGTAGAGCAGGTCGAAGGCGAAAAACGTGACCGGGCTCGACCGCGACAGATGCGCGACGGTGTTCGGATCGGAGTTGGCGATGCGCGGCTGGATCAGCGAGAAACGCGGCCGGCCCTGATCGTCGAGCACCGCAATCTCGCCGTCCAGAATGGCCGTGCCTGCGCGGATATAATGCGGCAAAACGGACAGCTCGGGGTACTGGCGCTCGCAGCGGTTTCCGGTGCGTGACAGGATGTACATCGCGCCATCCTCGATGAAGCACAGCGCGCGCACGCCGTCCCACTTGATTTCGTACAACCAGTTCGGACCCGACGGGATCTGGTCGCCCAGGTAAGCCGCCATGGGCGAAAGCGCCTTCGGCATCTCCGCGCGCACCGCCCCTTTGATCTTGCCCCACGCTGCCGCTGCGTGCTCCGTTTTCGGAGCGGTCTGTTTCACGGCGGGCATGTTGCTGGCGATCTCTTCCTGGGTGCGGCCGGTCAGCACGCTGCGCGCGAACTCCTCGACGTCCCAATTCAAGATCTCGTGGCCGTCGCGCTTTTTGATGACCAGCCACTCGTTGCCCTTGCCGCGGCCTTTCATGTGGACCAGGGCGAAGTCGCCGTTCAGCTTTTCGCCATGAAGCCGGAATTTGAAATCGCCGCGCGCGATTTGCGCTTCGGGATCCATTCCGGTCAAGGGCTCGTAGGTGCCGCGATCCCATAACATGACGCTGCCGCCGCCATACTCGCCTTTGGGGATGTTGCCTTCGAATTTTCCGTACTCGATGGGATGATCCTCGACCATCATTGCCAGGCTCTTCTTGGTGGGATCGAGCGTGGCGCCTTTCGGCACGGCCCACGACTTGTACACGCCTCCGGCTTCCAACCGGAGATCGTAATGGAGGCGCGTGGCGTCGTGCCGCTGTATGCAGAATCGCAGCGCGCTGGCAGGCGGGGCGACGGCGGGCGGCGGCTCCGGAGTGACCTCAAATTCGCGCTTGCTGGCGTATTCGCCTAGTGGGCCGGGCGCTTCCGGCGGGGCCTTCTTCTTGGCTCGTGGCACGCTGTTCTGTCTGATTGTAGCGGGCCTTGGCGGGTTACACTAGGCTGAAGTGACCACCGCCGAAAATGCTTTAGACACGCGCGCTGCCGGTGCACGCGAGTCGTTGGACGCATGGACCCGCGAGGTTGTGAGGTGGCACTTTGACGCGGACACGGGATCGCCGTTCTGGTTGAACTATGCGGCGAAGCTCGGCTGGGATCCGCGGGATCGGATCCACGGCTACGACGATCTCGACAAGCTCGGTCCCTTTCAGGATGAATGGTTGCGTGGCGGCCCGGTGCGGCGCTGGGTTCCGAAGGCGTACGCGAACCGTCCCATCTCGGTGTTCGAGACGGGCGGCAGTACGGGCGTTCCCAAGTCGCGCATCACGATCGACGATTTCCGGATCGATTACGAGGCGTTCTCCGACACGCTGCCGGATGACGCTTTTCCACGCGGGGCCGACTGGTTGATGCTGGGGCCGTCGGGTCCGCGGCGGTTGCGGCTGGCGGTCGAGCATCTGGCGCAGCACCGGGGCGGGATCTGTTTTTGCGTCGATCTGGATCCGCGCTGGGTGATCAAGCTGATCAAAATGGGCGAGATCCGGCAGGCGGAGTTATACAAGCAGCACGTGATCGAGCAGGGGCTGACGCTGCTGAGGGCGCACAACATCCAGTGCATGTTCACCACGCCCAAGCTGCTCGAGGCGCTGTGCGAGAAGGTGTCCTTAAAGAAGATGGGCATCAAGGGTATTTTCTGCGGCGGTACCGAGATGACCCCGCAGTTTAATCGCTTCGCGCGCGAGGAACTGCTGGACGGCATCTATTTCGCACCGACATACGGGAATACCTTGATGGGATTGGCGACGCACAAGCCGCACGATCCAGCCGACAATTACGCGATCATCTACTACCCGCCGAGCCCGCGCGCCATGATTGAGGTTGTGGATTTCGACGATCACAACCGAGTGGTCGGTTATGGGCAGACCGGGCGCGTGCGTTTGACGACGCTTACTAAGGAGTTTTTCATACCGCGGTTCCTGGAGCGCGATGAGGCCGAGCGTGAGCCGCCGTGCGAGACGTATCCCTGGGACGGCGTGCGGAACGTGCGGCCGTTCCGCGGGTTTGAAACCAGCGTCGTCGAGGGCGTTTATTGATCAGGCCAGAGCGCTGGTTGTTGCGAGGACGTTCTGGATCGCACTGATCGTGAGGTTCAGTTCTTCGTCCCTGGTGTAGAAGTGCGGCGCGACGCGGATTCCCGCTCCCGGCCGGTAGTCCACCAGAATATCCCTGCGCGCCAGTTCGCGTGTCACTTCGGCGCCGTTCGGCACATCGATCACGACCACGCCGCCGCGTTCGGAGTCGCGCTCGGGCGAGTTGATGCCGAACCCGGCTTCCCTGGCGAGCTCCATTAAACGGCGGGTCTGGCGTAGGGACTTGGCGCGGATGTTTTCGACCCCGGCTTCGTCCACGATTTCATAACCGGATCGCGCCGCGTACATCGCGGGAATATTCGGCGTCCCGTTCAGGAACCGGAATGCGTCGTTCGCGTAATGGATGGGCCCGTCCTCGAAGGCGAATGGACGCTCGTGCGCCATCCATCCGGTGAAGCGGGGCTCCAACTCCGGCCAGAGGTCACGGCGGACGTATAGATATCCGGCGCCGGGACCGCCACACAGCCACTTGACCGACCCTCCCGTCGCAAAATCGACACCCAGTTCGCGAACATTCAGAGGAACTGTTCCGGCCGATTGATAAACGTCGGCGAACACCTTGGCTCCCAAGTCGTGTGCCCGGCGGGTGATGGCCGCAAGATCCTGGAGGAACGAACTGCGGAACAGAACGTGGGAGACCGAGACAAGCGCCGTTTCCTCGTCGATGGCCGCAAGCATCCGGTCGAGCGGAATGGTGATTCCATCGTGGGAGGGAACGGTGACCAGACGCGCGCCGGGCACGCCATGGTAGTTGTACAGGTTGGAGGGGAAGTTCATCCCCTCGCTGACGATCTTGTTGCGCCGCTGGGACCAATCGAAGCAGGACAGGACGATGCCTTGGCAAATTGACACGTTCTGGGTGATGACGACCTCGCCGGGACCAGCGCCTATGATGCGCCCGATCAGATTGCCCGTGGTGACCGGCATCTCCCACCAGCCCTCTTCCCAGGCACGAATGCCACGGGTGGCCCACACGTCCGCATACTCGTTGAGCCGGTCGCGCGTCCGGCGCGGCATGGCGCCCAACGAGTGGCTGATCATGTAGACCGTGTTTTCGAGAATCGGGAATTCGGAGCGCCAAAGTAACAGATCGTCCATTGACAGGATTAGGATAGCGCCATCGAGACTAGGATTTTGCCCTATGTTGGAGGCGGCACTTCGAGCCGATGTGAAAAGTGTGAGCAGGCTCGGGTTGCTTTTGTTATTGTTGGCCGCGCTCGCGCCATCGGCCTACCAGGCTTGGCGATGGCGCTCGATGCCGCAACTTGGCTTGTATCACGACGATAGCCTCTACTGGGTGTCCGCGAAGTCGCTGGCCCAGGGACACGGATACCGGATCGCCAGCCTGCCCGGCGAGCCTGCTCAGACGAAATATCCGCCTTTGTTCCCGGCCATACTGTCGCTGGTTTGGAGGCTGTGCCCGAGCTTTCCGGCCAATCTCCCGTTTGCGGCTATGACGGTTTGGATTGCGTTTCCGGCGTACGTGCTGATTCTGTGGGTGGTTTTCCGCCAACTGGGTATGACCACGGGCGTTGCCTCGGCGCTGGCCGTAGTAGGCGCCTGGAACCCGTTCGCGGTCCTCCTCAGTTGCTCGCTGATGGCAGAGATATTGTTCATGACTCTGTTGCTGGGCTGTTTATACTTGGCGGAGCGCGGGTCCGTGTGGGCTGGAGTCGTGGCAGGGCTTGCATTTCTGGTGAAAACGGCGGCTCTACCACTACTGGTTACGGTTCCGATTTGCTTTGTGCTGCGGCGGCAGTATCGGCGCGCAGTTGTTTTTGTACTCACGATGCTGCCAACAGTCGCAGCGTGGCAATTGTGGGTTGCCTGGCACGCTTCACCGGGTCAGGACCTAGTCACTTTGTATTACACCAATTACATTGGATTTCGGCGGTATAACGTTGGTTGGCTTGACCTTCCAGTCGTGCTGTGGCATAACTTCGATGCCTTGTTGCGCAGCACCGGCAACCTGCTGATCTTCGATGAACCGGTGGGGGGCTGGCGTCACCTGGAGCGGATTGTGGCAATCGGAGCGATGGCCGGTGCGTGGCGATTGGCCCGGCGAAGCCGATGCCTCCAACTGCCGCTCGCAACAGCGGCTATGGCCCTGATTCTGCTGCTCTGGCACTATCCGCCCGATCCGCGTTTGGCGCTGCCGCTGTATCCACTATTGCTGGGTGGATTGTGGACCGAGGCGGGCCATCTCGTCAAAGCGCTTGGGGCGGCTTGGCGGAGACCGGCAATCGCGGAGCGAATGTTAGCGGCTGTGGCCGGCCTTGTGCTTGCGGTGTTCGTTCTATCGGTGAGCGCCGGTCACGCATATGGAGACTGGGTGTTCATTCCGCGCGTGTTGACGGCCTACGCAGACGATCTTGCGTCGGCGCGCCCGGCCTACGCGTGGGTCGCAGGCCATACGAGGCCGGAATCGAACCTTTACGGCTACGACGATCCGATGATCTATCTGTATACCGGACGCCATGCCTGCAGCCTTCCCATTCCCACGAAGTATTACTACTACAACGACGATGAAGGAATCGACCGGCTCTTGCGAGGACTGCCCGCGTTCTCAACGCAGCAAAAGATTGAGTACGTGTTCCTGACAGCGCATGACTTCTATCGTGATCTGCATGGCGGCGGGGCGGCGGTGACGCGCCAGACTATTGCTCAGAGTGCCTATTTCGAGCGTGTCTACGATCGGTCCGGCGTGGAGCTATTCCGCCGAGTTAGCGAGGTAAAGCCGCTCTGATTTCCGCCGATCTGTATACCGTGGATCTGCTTGCGGACCGCCTTGGATTCCTGCGCGGCACCCAGAACGCCGACGGGGGCTGGGGGTATTTTCCGGGAAAGAAATCCTGGGTCGAGCCGACGGTCTGGGCGGCCCTGGCGCTGGCTCGCGACCCGCACTCACCGCCGGAACTCTCGCGCGCCTGGGGGCTTTTGCGAGATTGCCAGAACTCCGATGGGGGCTGGCCGTCCGCTCCCGGTGTCGAGGGTTCGACTTGGGTGACTGCGCTTGTGATCACGTTAGGCGACGTTCTGGGCAAGAAGAGTTCGCAGTTAGCGCGCGCGGCAAATTGGTTGCAAGGCTTGACGGGCGCCGAGACATCGACGCTGAATCGCGTGTTGCGGGCCGTCAAGGCGCCTGCGGTCGAACGAGAAGTGAAAGATCCTGGCTGGCCGTGGCGCCCCGGCGACTCAGCGTGGGTGGAACCGACTTGTCACGCGTTGATCGCACTCAAAAAAGTATTCCGGCGCACTCGCGATGGCGCCGTCGGGCACCGGATCGAAGCTGGTGAACGGATGCTTCTCGCGACCCGCTGTGCGGATGGGGGATGGAATTACGGAAGTCCGCAGGCGCTGGGCGTGAGCCTTCCGGGTTACGTGGAGACGACCGCTCTGGCCTTGATGGGACTCCAGGGGAACGCGCCCCAAGGAGCGGTGCGGCGTGCTCGCAGCCTGAAAGAAGGGCTGCGGTCTCCGTTGGCCGGCGCCTGCCTGTCGATTGCGCTGGCATTGTGCGGGGCAGGGGAGAACGGACGGGCATTGACGCGCCGCTCCAGCCCGGATATCTTACTTTGTGCTCTGGAGGCGTTGGATCCAGGGCTTCTCCAGCCTGGAGTACAGCTATGTTAAAGATGTCTCGCCGGCTTTTTGTGCCCATGGGCGGAGCTGGTTTGGCGGCCGCCTACACGGCACTTCGCGCGCGCACGCCGGAGCGGCTCGTCTCTCCGCCCGGCACGTCCGTGGTCGCGATCGCCAAGGTGTCCGGCTACCGGTGCGACCTTGTCAGGCCGATACTCGACGGGGTCCGAGCCTGTGGCCTCAACGTTCGCGGAAAGAACGTCTTGTTGAAGCCGAATCTGGTCGAATTCGACGCGTCCACAACGATTAACACGGACCCAGCCGTTGTCGCGGCCGCATACGCGGCCTTCCATCAGCTCGGGGCGGCGACCGTCCTGGTGGGGGAAGGTCCGGGACACCGCCGGGATACCTACAATTTGGCTCGCCAAGCCGGGTATTATGCTGTGGCGAGCAACTTCGAGCAGGTGTTCACCGATCTCAACCGGGATGATGTCACCGGCGTTCCAGGGTTCCTGGGCTCGGAGACCTTGTACCTGCCGGATACGGCCCTGAGAGCCGACATTATCGTGTCGCTCGCCAAGATGAAGACCCACCATTGGGCAGGCGTGACGTTGTCCATGAAGAATCTGTTCGGCATTGTGCCTGGCGCGGTCTACGGCTGGCCCAAAAACCGGCTGCACTATGCCGGTATCACTACATCCATTCTGGAGTTAAATCGTATGGTTCGAAACACGTTCGCAATTGTCGATGGGGTGATCGGTATGGAAGGCAACGGTCCGATCCAGGGGCGCCCCAAGCCGTGCGGAGTGCTGGTGATGGGGCGCGATCTGCGCGCGGTGGATGCGACTTGCTGCCGGGTGATGGGAATAGAACCGCTCCAGGTGGAATACCTGCGCATGGCCGGAGCATTGGGCCAGATCGAGGAAGGACGCATCGAGCAGCGGGGAGAGCCGGTCGCCGCGGTCGCGACTGGATTTGACGTAATCGGACGTTTTTCTCACTTGAAAAAAAACGCCAAGAATTTTAAGGATCGCGGCTGAATCAGCCGATGAGATTATTGAGGCCGAGTTATAGTCGGCAATACTCAGAGTTCGAAGGAGAGGAAATGACTCGAATCGTAAACACCGTCTGGAATCTGCGAATCTGGAAAGACAATCGCGGCCAGGACTTGATCGAATACGCTCTAATGGCCGGCTTCGTTGCCGTAGCTGCCGGCGCCATTATGCCTGGTGTGTCCACCAGCATCAGCACGATCTTCAGCAAAATCGCCAGCACGATGACCGCCGCTCAAGGCAGCTAAGCAGAGCTTGCGGGTGGGTAGTCTCGCGTGGCTCGGGCTATCGCCGTTCGCATCGCGTTCATCCTCTCAGCCCGTCAACTGGCGGTTGCGCCGGTGGCGGTTCGAGCCGACAGCAGGCGGATCGTGCATGGTCTGCCTGCACCGACTCTTACTGTGCGGTAGCGAGGCTAGCGGGTGGCGTGAGCGGGCTCTTTCAGGCCGATGAAGGAGCCGCAGTCCGGTAGATCTCCGGTCAAGTTGAACG
Organism: Bryobacterales bacterium; assembly: GCA_038322705.1. Lineage (GTDB taxonomy): Bacteria > Acidobacteriota > Terriglobia > Bryobacterales > Bryobacteraceae > TMP-7. The sequence continues at coordinate 38,839 of JBBQGC010000043.1, forward strand.
GCAGCTCGCGCGGTGGTCCCAGAATCTCGAGCGTGCGATTGCTCTCGATGTCCTTCAGCAGATTTTCGCTGAGGCCGAGGGTCGTCAAATCGAGCGAGTTGCGGATCCACCCTATCGTAATCTGGGAGGGGTCGATCTTCCCCACCGTGGGCGCAATGCGGCTGATACACTCGCGGTCGTTACCGAAATGAATGGGTGTACGGATCGCAGCGGGAGTTCCGGCAGTCAGGGAATTGATATGGGTCGGACTCCAGTTGATGAGCTTCAACAGACGCGAATGCACGACATCGGCCATGCCGAGCCCTACGCCGTTGCCGTAGCTATGCTCGCTGAGGCCGCGGAGATAGATACGCTCGAACCGGGGCGCTGTGTCCCACGGGTTGTACTCGCCGTTGACGCCGCGATTTACAACCTTGGTGTCCATCCCGGCCCCGCTATAGTTTTTGCCGATCTCGTCGATGATCAGCAGATCGAGAGGGAAGGGAATCCGGCCCATCCAGGACTTCACTAGCCGGAGATTCTCCTCTTCCTTCTGCTCCATCGCCTCGACTGGGACGGCGGAAACCTTCGCCGTATTGTGATTGGCGTCCTCGAGAATCGCCAGGCCGCCCACAATCTTTCCGGACTTGAGTACCTGCCGCCCTACGCCGCGGATCACCGCCTCCAGACCGAGTTTGTAGGCGTAGGTGTGATAACGCTGCGCGCCGGCAAATTTGCCGAGCCCGATCGCCATCATCTTGAACAGCCCGCTCTCGATCTCACCGGCGAAGTCGGTGTGCCATTTGATGCGGTTCACCAGGAACACGCCGTCGCTGTCGAAGGCGGCCTTGTCCATGAACGCTTCGATGCCGTCGGTATTCTTGCCGAGCGAGACCACCTCGAGAGCGCTCATCACCGGACAGCCGATGGTCGCCTCGTGGATGCCGTAATGGGCCAGTACGTCGGCCTGACCTTCCGCCGTCGCCGCCCCGTGGCTGCCCATGGCTGGGAAGAGGAACGGCTGATAGCCGGCCGATTTCCAAAACTCAACGACCGACCGTACGATCGTCGCAATATTCGCGATTCCACGGCTTCCGACGCCGATCGCAATCCGTGCACCCGGCCGCAACCGCGCACCGAACCCCGAACCGGCCAATTCACGCTTCACCGCGGCAGGAATATCGGCAATTCGGCGGTCCGTAAAATTCTGGCGAACCGGGATCATCTTGGGAAACGCGATCATAGCTACAAGAATACAGCAGAGCTGTGCAGCATCCGGCTCACACTTCGAGTCCGACGGCCCGCATCAGCTCGAGTGCATTGCTGCGTTCCACAACGCCTGGTTTCAAGCGGTAATCGAAGCTCATGCGCCCCTCTTCGAGATGATCCTCGAAGTGAACATTGACCGCTCTAGAACCGAATTCCTCGCAAATGCGCGTCAGGGCCAGATCGTGGGTGGTCACCAGGCCGATCGCGCCGCGGTGGACCAAGGTCCGGATCACTGCCTCGGCTCCGATTCGACGGTCGTGCGAGTTTGTCCCGCTCAAGAGTTCATCCAAGAGAAACAGCACCGGCGTGGATTGCTCAGTCAAAGCGACAATCTGCCGAAGCCGCGTTATCTCGGCGTAGAAGCGCGACTTGCCGTCCTGCAAGGAGTCCACAATTCGAATCGACGCCCCCACCGCCAGGCGCGAGATTCGAAGGCGGGATGCCGTGACCGGCGCGCCCGACCAAGCGAGAACGGCGCTGAGCCCGATCGAACGTAGCAGCGTGCTCTTGCCGGACATGTTCGACCCGCTCACAATCCACAGCCGCATCTCGTCACCGAGCATCACGTCGTTAGCGACGGCCTGCCCGACGCCCATCAACGGGTGTTTGAGGCCGGTAGCTTCGAATCGCGGACCGCCCTCCAGCAGTTCTGGGAAGGTTGCGCCGGGGTGCTCGAAGGCGAACGAGGCCAGCGAGGAGATCGCCTCGAGTTCAGCAATGGCCGCGATCCAGCGCCCGATTTGCGGTCCGGTCCCGCGGCGCCACGCCTCGATCGCCATTGCCGCCTGCGCGCGCCAGAGCACCGCCGGTCCGATCAGGCGCAACACAAGGTGGTCCGAGGAATCGAGCAACTCCATCCAGCGGCCCAACCGCGCGATGGCGGCGGAGGCGCTGAGTCCTTCGGTTTCAAGGTCCGCGCGAAGACGCCGCAACTGAGGGCTTTCGAAACTCGCCTTCTCTAAACGGGCCAGGAGCAGGGACAGGATCTCGAGATCGTGCACCGGTTCATCGAGCGACGATATGACCCGTTCAACGCCGTGGCGCAAGGCGAATCCCATGCTCAGCGCCATGGCCGCCGCGATCAGAAACGGCCGCAAGCCGAACCAGTGCGCCATGAAGCCGACAAACGTGACGATGCTCGAGGCGGCCAGCACAGCCGCGATCAATCGCGCCCCCGTGATGAAATGGACAGGAGGGGCGCTGCCCCAAGCGGTCAGCAGGTCGACGTGCACTCCCGCGCGGATGTCCTCACCGAGCAGAGCCAAGTCCTCGCGCAACTGCACTTCATCCCGCATCTCGACAACCGCGGGCTGGCGCTCGTGAACCTCGGATGCGGGAGCGGGATTCGACAGCCACGAGGCCAGCCGCCGCTCGCCGGCAGCGGTTCGAGCGGTGGAGATCAGCTCGAATAGCGACCCCTTTCCGAACACGTCGAGGTCGCCGGCATAGACGTGCGCGGGGTCCAGCAATTCATCGCCGCTGCTTCCCGTGCCGGGCCAGCCGCCGTCGACCCTTAACAGGGCGCGCTCGTAATACGTGATACCGCGTTTCGCGAAGCTCTGGGAGCGCGCAATCCGCTCATGGATGACGATGAGGGCGACAAAGGCAGCGATCGGAGTCAGGACCCACCACCCCGAGAGCGCATCCCGCACGAACGCGAGATAGGCGAGCACGGCGAACACGCCCGCGACGGCGAGCCGATAGTTTCCGAGACGCACCGACTGGCGCTCAGCATTCCGGAAGACGCCACGCCAGCGCTCGAGCCTGGTCCGATATTCCGCGCCTGGGTCGCTTATCTGTGGCATCGTTGTCACCTCAGAATAACGTCGTTCGGCACGCGCCGGTCGTTGCGGAGGGTATCGTCGAGGTTAGGACGCACGCTTCCGCCGGAGTTGTTTGCGAAGTTGGCGCAGACTGGGATAGCGATGCGGCGAGGTGGGCTTTGACTGATGGCCGGGGTGCTGCGTTTCAGTCGCGCGCGACTGAATGGCTAGGCAGTTGCATCGTCCTGCTGTGTGCGGGTCTGTTGCGGAAAAGGTGAGAACGGCTGCAGTGTTCGGGGAGTGGTCGCGGACGGGGGGAGGAAAAGGGCGGTTGCTTGTGTTGTGGGAAGGCGTGGAGCTTGAGATCAGCGTGGCTCGGGATGTTGGATTGGCACTCGGGGCCCGGCTGGTGGACGCTGATCAGTCCAGCCGCCGCGGTGGCGAATTGAACGACCTGTGACTCTTGGGGCCGGGGCACTACGTAGGCTGAGCTGCGAGCAAGAGGCCGCCGAGAGCGTTCCGGGGGAAGTCACAGGCTAGTGCGACGGGAGGGAGACCTGTTTGCGGTTGAGGCGAGCGGGCCGTACCGTGGTTTGGGGCGTGGGGCAGCGGTCGCGTGCGATGATGGCCGGGAAGCGGTCCGTGCCGGAGGGCGGCTGCGTTGGGGCGGATCGTGTGTATTTTGCCGTTAACGCGGCTCGGGAGTTGGAGTAGGTAGCAGTCGCAGCGAGGCTGTAGCGTGGGCTGGGAAACTCGGGCAGCGGTCGCCTCCGATGATGGCCGGGAACTGCGGTCCGTGCAGGTGTTGGCGAGGGCGGCTGCGTTGCGGCGGATCGTGTGTAATTTGCGGTCAGCGCGGCTCGGGAGTTGGAGTAGGTAGCAGTCGCAGCGAGGCTGTAGCGTGGCTGGAAAATTCGAGCAGCGGTCGCGTGCATGATGGCCGAGAACTGCGGTCCGTGCAGGTGTCGGCGAGGGCGGCTGCGTTGCGGCGGATCGCGCGTATTTTGCGGTTAGCGTGGCTCGGGAGTTGGAGTAGGTAGCAGTCGCAGCGAGTGGGCTGGAAAATTCGAGCAGCGGTCGCGTGCGATGATGGCCGGGACGCGGCTCGCGGATTTAGGACGCTGGCGTAGGCATGACAATGTGGAAGCGAAACTCTCAGCCGCCCCGCGCGTTATCCTGAGGTTCGAGCGAATGGCTTTCATTACCGTCTCGGCCGAAGCCGGCTGCCGTGCCGAGGAAGCCGGGCGCGCCGCGGCACACCTGCTCGGGTTTGCTTTTCTCGGCGAGCCCCAAATCGAAGAGTTGATGGCCGCCGAGTTCGGGGGTCCGGTTCCGGACAAGGCTTGGAGTTTTGCCCTCACCAGCATCGCCGCGCGCCTCGGGCTCGATCATCATCTCATCATCTGCACCGCCGATTCGGAGTATCTGCTCCCGAAAATATCCGGCGTGATGCGCGTGCGGTTGATTGCGCCAGATGCCCACCGGGCCGGAAACATTATGCTTGATCGCCGTTCGGACCGGGCAGGCGCGCGTGGGATGCTGGCCAGTCTCGAGGCGTCCGACCGCGCGCGACGCAAATCGCGGTTCGGACGTGCCGCGGCTGAGACGCATCGCTTCGACTTGATCCTGAACGCAGCCGCCTTTCCCACCGAAGCGATCGCATCCGTGATTCAATCCGCCGCGCTTGCAGCCGGGCTCGATATTTGCGGACACCTCACCGCTACCGCCGAAGCTCATCTCCAGTTTCAAGTACGCCTGCAGTTGGCGCGGTACGGTATTGTTCCAGCCGGCAAGGCGGCGCTGACTCGCAAGAGATTCAGCCATCCCAGTGAACAGATGTTCGCAAACTTGCTGGATTTTTATCGCATCTCATGGGAGTACGAGCCGCGCAGTTTCCCTCTGCAATGGGATAAAGACGGCAAAGTGACAGAAGCTTTCACGCCTGACTTCTATCTCCTGGAGTTTGACTTGTATGTCGAGTTAACAACCATGAAACAGTCATTGGTTACTCGTAAGAATCACAAAGTCAAGTTGCTGAAAGCTATTTACCCGCACATCAATATACAGGTGTTCTACCAGCGGGATTTCCAGGATCTTGTGTTCAAATATGGCCTTGAGGGGCGTCAAGTCGAGACCAATGTCATCACTTGAGCTGCCGCCTGGAATTGAGCGCGTGCTGTTTACCGAGCAGCAGGTTGCATCCCGCGTAGGTGAGGTCGCCGCGGGAATCTCGTCGCGCTATGGCGAACGCGGCATCAAGCTGATCAGTGTCTTGAAAGGATCAGTCTTTTTCATGACAGCGCTGGCGCGAGAGATCACGGTGCCGGTCAAGATCGATTTTCTGGCGATCTCGTCGTTCTCGGGCCAGGTACAGGCGGGCGGCATGGTGCGCATCGCCAAGGACCTCGATGAGTCGATCGAAGGCGAGGACGTGTTGCTGGTCGAGGACATTGTCGATACGGGACTCACCAGCCGCTATCTGCTGCGAACTCTCGCTGGACGCGGGCCCAATTCGCTCGGGATCTGCACGCTGCTCGACCGCACGCCGCGACGCATCGTCCAAGTCCCGATCGAATTCCGGTGCTTCGAGATTCCCGACCGTTTCGTCGTCGGATTCGGTTTGGATTATAAGCAGCTTTACCGGAATCTGGGTTATATCGCGGTGATGAAGCCCGACTGAGAACGAGCCCTGCTACCATATTTGTTTACAACAAATGTTCCGGTTTGAAACCGCGGGCGAATCCCACGGCGAGTGTCTGGTCGCAACTCTGACCGGGCTCCCCGCAGGCATCCCCATCTCCACAGAAAAGATCAACCGCGAGCTTTGGCGGCGCCAACAGGGCTATGGCCGCGGCGGACGCATGAAGATCGAGACGGACCAGGTCGAGCTCGTCGCGGGCGTGCGGCATTCGCACACCATTGGTTCGCCGATCGCGCTCATCGTCCGCAACAAGGATTGGAAGAACTGGACACAAGTGCTGCCGGTGGAAGACGCCGCCGGGGGCGAGGAACAGCGCAAGCCGGTGACGAGGCCCCGTCCGGGTCATGCCGATCTCGCGGGTGTGATCAAGTACAACTTCACCGATGCGCGCTACATTCTGGAGCGTGCCAGTGCTCGTGAGACGACGGCGCGCGTTGCGGTGGGCGCGATCGCAAAGGCGTTGCTCGGCGAATTTGGGATACGAGTTCTGAGCCATGTGATCGCGGTCGGCACTGTGCGGCTCGAGCGGGCGGCCGAGTGGGACGAGTTGGCCGAGCTCAGCATGAAGGACGACGTGCTGCTGGGCTGTGTCGACGCTGACACCGAATCGCGAATGAAAGAAGTGGTCGACGTCGCCTATCGCACCGGCGATACGGTGGGCGGAGTCTTCGAGGTTGTGGCGCGCGGTGTACCGCCTGGCCTCGGCTCGCATATCACGTGGGACTCGCGGCTGGATGGGCGCCTGGCTCAGGCGATTGTATCGATGCAAGCCGTGAAGGGTGTCGAGGTCGGGCTGGCCCGGGAAGGCGCGGAGGCTTACGGGTCGAAGGTGCAGGATACGATCCACTACAACCGCGAGGAGCGTCGGTTCACGCGCGGAGCCAATCGGGCCGGGGGGCTGGAAGGCGGAATCACCAACGGCGAAGACATATTGCTGCGAGGATTCCTGAAGCCGATTTCGACGCTGCGGCGCCCGCTCGAGTCCGTGGAGCTGTCGACCCGCGAACCGGCGTTGGCGGCGTACGAGCGCAGCGACGTGTGCGTTGTGCCGGCGGCGGGAGTGATCGGGGAATCGATGGTTGCGATCGTGCTTGCGTCGGCTTTTCTCGAAAAATTCGGCGGCGATTCTCTCGGAGAGACGAAACGGAATTACGAGGGCTACATCGAACAGGTTAAGAATTACTGATGATCTACCCTATCGTCAAATACGGCCAAAGTGTGCTTGAAACACCATCCGAGCCGGTTACAGAATTCGGCACGCCGGAGCTGAAGCAGTTCATCGACGACATGTTTGAATCGATGTACGCGGCCAAGGGGGTGGGCCTGGCTGCCCCGCAGATCGGGTTCGGCCGGCGCGTCGCGGTGATCGACATTTCTGTTGGCGAGGATCCGGCGCAGAAACTGGTTTTGATCAATCCGGAGATTCTCTCGCGCGAGGGGACCATTCTGTCCGAGGAAGGCTGCCTGAGTGTGCCCGGTTTCCGCGAGCAGGTAACGCGCGCAAAGAAGGTGACCGTGAAGGCGCAGGATGTGAACGGGGCGTGGTATGAGCAGACCGGCGAGGATCTGCTGGCCCGCGCTTTCCTGCACGAGACCGATCACTTGAATGGCACGTTGTACATCAGCCACATCAGCCCCTTGAAGCGCGACCTGATTCGCCGTAAAATTCGGAAGATGCAGAAGGCCGGCGAGTGGGTTTGACCGAAGCGGACCGGCTAGCCTAAAAGGGCGTATGGACCCTTCGGAAAGCCAGACAACCGAATCCGAGCGCTCTGGCGAGCGAACCTTGGGCAGCGATCCGGGCTCGCACGAATATCCGCTGAAGAGTATCCTCGGCGGTGTTGCCGAAGCGATCCGATTGCTCGATTCCGAATGGCGCTATGCCTCGAATATGTAGTTGACGATGTCGCCAAGCTTGAGAAACTGCTCGAAGGTGGTCGGCTTGCGAAAGTAATGAAGCGCCTCGTGGCGTTCGACATTTTCCGTGTCCTGGGGCGAAGCGGACGAGGTCATCACGACGACCGGGTGAGGCGGCAGCGCTCGCTGACCCCGCAGACAAGAGAGGATTTCATCGCCGTCCCGTTTGGGAAGATGCAGATCAAGAAGTATCAGATCCGGAAGCGGCAGGGCGGAGTCGCCGTCGACTTTGAAGAATGACCGGGATCGAGCATTCCCGAGACTCACCGCATCCACCTGGGCATCGTACGCAGATCATACACTAGTTTCGGGCCGCGCGGTCGGTATTACTTTAGATTGCGCCGATTCGTCCCCGAGTGCCGCGGCGGCTTTGGCGGACGGCGCATCCCGGCGATCGCCCGTGATCAGCCGGGCGCCGCGCGCGAACGTCAGATATTCGAAGCCCCACTGGATGAACACCAGCACGCGGCTCTCAAACTCGACGATGTACATCAGGTGCACGAACAACCACACGAGCCACGCCAGCAGCCCGGAGATCCTGATCTTGCCGCCGAAGAAGAACGCCACCGCCGCCGCGCGTCCGATAACAGCCAGGCTGCCCTTGTCGGTGTAGTGAAACGGCTCGAGCGCCTGATTGCGCAACCGCTGCTCGATGGCCCGTGCGACGTAGCGGCCTTCCTGCATGGCGACCGGCGCGACCCCCGGAAGCGGCTTGCCATCCTGTACGACGATAGCTTGGTCCCCGATGATGAAAATCTCCGGATGGCCGGGGACGGTGAGGTCCGGTTCTACGGATACGCGGCCCTGTTTGTCGAGTTTGGCGCCGGTCCGATCGGCGATAATTTTGCCGAAGGGCGATGCGGATACACCGGCGGCCCATAAAACCGTTTTCGACGCGATATGTTCTTTACCCTGAGGGCTGTCGAGGGTGACGCCGCTCGCGTCGATGCAGGTTACCCGAACGCCCGCGCGCGCACGAACGCCCAGACCGATCAACAGCCGCTCCGCCGCCGCCGACAGTTCTTCGGGGTAAGGCGGAAGTACGCGTGGCGATCCATCCAACAAAAGGATGCGCGCATCTTGCGGCTCGATGGACCGGAACTCGTGTTTCAGGGTATCGTTCGCGATCTCGCCCAAAGCACCCGCTAGTTCCACACCCGTAGGCCCCGCCCCGACCACGATAAAGGTCAGCCACGCCGCACGCAGGGCCGGGTCCTGCTCGCGCTCGGCGGCTTCGAATGCAAACAGGATTTTGTGCCGGATCTGCGTCGCATCCTCGATGGTCTTCAGTCCGGGCGCGAATTCGGCCCATTCCTCTTTGCCGAAATAATGGTTCCTTGCACCGGTGGCGACGATCAATGTGTCGTATTCGATCTCGCCATCCTTCACCAACAGTCGACGCCGGTCTATGTCGATGCCGCACGCCTCAGCCAGCAGCACCTCAGCGTTCTTCTGCTTCGCGAGAATGCTGCGAAGAGGGGCCGCGATCTGGCCCGGCGATAACGATCCAGTAGCAACCTGATAGAGCAACGGTTGGAACAGGTGGAAATTGCGCTTATCCACCAGCGAGACGCGAACGGGCGCACGCTTCAGCGCCTGGGCGGCATAGAGTCCGCCAAAGCCGCCGCCGAGTATCACGACCCGATGCGCTGCATTCATATCTCTTAGATGCCGTTCGCACTCGCGATGGTGCGTGCCCGTGCTAACGCAAGGATCGCTTCTTGAATTTTCGTGGACGCGCCGGCGCTTTGTCCACCAGCGAAAACTGCATCTGCCTCTGAACGGCGTCGACCCGGTCGAGGATCACGTCTACGCGATCTCCTATCGAAAATTCGCGCCGCGAACGGTCGCCCACGATCTTTCGAGTGTTCTCGTGGTAGGCATAGCGGTCGCCCGGCAGCGATTCCATCGGCAC
>JBBQGC010000044.1:0-47556 GCA_038322705.1 Bryobacterales bacterium
TTGCGGCTACGGGAGACTCGGGATGCCGCAAGATGTTGGCGTTATTGGGGATACGACGGGAGGAAGGACTGGACGCACCACGGGAATTGCCGTCAACTACTGGGGACTGAACTTTCGGAGAAAATGAATTTGGCTCCTCAGGTAGGACTCGAACCTACAACCCTTCGGTTAACAGCCGAATGCTCTACCATTGAGCTACTGAGGAGTGTGTGGGCCTGCCCCCACATTACACCAAAGCCTTCCGCATCAAGTCAACCGCTCGCCACCCCCGACGCCACTGCGTTACCCTCGAATTCGTGTCTTCCCCCAACGTCGTCATTCCCGCCGGGCCTCTTCGCGCGTTCGCCCAATCGCTCCTTCAAGCCGCCGGCGTCCCTGCCCAACACGCGCATCTCATCGCAGACTCCCTCGTCGCGGCCAACTTGCGCGGCGTCGATTCCCACGGTGTCCAACTTCTCACCCTCTACATCGAAGCCCTCCAGCACGGCAACGTCGACGTGCACGCAAGCGGAACCCTGGCCCATGAATCCGGAGCGTGCGCGGTCTATGACGGGCAGAACGGACTCGGTCACGTTGTCTCCCAACACGCCACCGGCATCGCAATTCGCCTCGCCAACACGCACGGAATCGGCTTCGTCTCGGTGCGCGAATCAAATCATTTCGGAGCCGCGGCGTTTTGGGCCCAGCGCATGTCTCGCGACGGCATGATCGGACTCGTCATGTGCAACGCGACCCCGCTCGTCGCTCCCTGGCAAGGCCGCGAGCATCGCCTCGGCACCAATCCCATCTGCATGGCGTTGCCTGGCGACGACATCTGGTTGCTCGATATGGCCACCACCACCGTCGCGATGAATCGCATCTGGAAGGCCGCCGCAAACGGGGACCCAACCATTCCGCCCGGTTGGGCCATGGACGCGGACGGTGCGCCGACCACCGACACACAGGCCGCCGTATCCGGCTTTCCCATGCCGCTCGGCGGATACAAGGGCACGGGACTCGCAGTGATGGTCGAGATTTTGTGCGCAGTGCTCAGCGGCGGCGCGATGGCCACCGAACTGGGCGGTCTGCGAGTCCGCGATCGGAACATGCGAGTCGGTCAAGCATTCATCGCCATCGACGTGGCACGATTCATGCCGCTCGATGTGTTTACCGATCGCATGCGCCGCCTTCGCGAAATGATCAAAAACACCTCGCCTGCACCAGGCTATGACGAGGTGCTCCTGGCCGGCGAACCGGAGTGGCGCGCCGAAGCCGGCCGGTTGGAGCGCGGAATCCCCATCACCATGCCCATCTGGAACGCATTGACCGCCATCGCGAGCCGCCTCAACGTGACCACGCCAGACGCTGGGAGCATAATGGATTGATGCCGGAATCCACCGAACAGGCAAAGCCGTTCGAAGCCAGCCTCGAGGAGCTCGAGCAGATCGTCAAACAGATGGAGGGCGGCGACCTTCCGCTCGAACGCGCGCTTGCTCTATTCGAGCGTGGAATGAGTTTGAGCGAAGAGTGCCGCAAGCAGTTGGAAGCGGCGGAAACGCGCGTGGAGATTCTGGTTCGCCGCGGCGAAAAAGTCACTCCCGAACCGTTTGGCCCCGACAAATGACTGCAGCCGCGCCCTTCTCTGAGTGGCGTTCCCAAATCGAGCGCGCGTTGGAATTAGCGGTACCGGCGGAAACCACGCCTCCCGAATCGATCCACAAAGCGATGCGGTACAGCCTGTTTGCGGGTGGCAAGCGGATGCGCCCTCTGCTGGCGATGGCGGCCGCAAACGCGACCGGTGAAGCGCCCGGTGTCGAACACGCGGCCTGCGCGCTCGAATTGGTGCACACCTATTCGCTCATCCACGACGACCTTCCGGCGCTCGACAACGACGATCTCCGGCGCGGCCGTCCCACGTGTCACAAGGTGTTCGGGGAAGCGATGGCCATTCTCGCCGGCGACGCGCTTCTCACGTTGGCGTTCGAAGTTTTGGCAAAGCTCGAGAGCGATCGCCGCGCGGAACTGGTGTACGAACTGGCGACGGCTTCGGGGACAGTGGGCGGCATGATCGGAGGGCAGGTGCACGATCTCGAAGGTGAGCACCAGCCCGCCTCGCACGAAATTCTCGAGCGGATCCATCGCGCCAAAACCGGAGCGCTGCTCAGGGCGAGTGTGCGGATCGGCGCGATCTACGCAGGGGCCAATAAACATCAACTGGAAGCTTTGTCGCGCTATGGCGAGCATGTGGGACTCGCGTTCCAAATCGTCGACGATCTCCTCGACATCGAAGAGACATCGGAGGTGCTCGGCAAGACCGCGGGCAAGGATGCCGATCAGCATAAAATCACCTTCCCCGCCGTATACGGAATCGAGCGCTCGCATCAGATGGCCGAGGAACAACGCCAGGCCGCGCACGCCTGCCTTGCCGCCTTCGACCATCGCGCAGATCCGTTACGCAACCTTGCGGATCGAGTCGTGAACCGCCGCGCATGAGCGCACAGGAACATAAGCCAGCCAAACTGCGCGCCGATCAGATCCTGGTCGATCGCGGACTCGCCGAATCGCGCGAGCGTGCGCAAGCCCTCATCCTGGCCGGCTACGTCCACACCAACGGCGCGCGCGTCGACAAGCCCGGACATCGCCTTCCTACCGATGCGGGAATCGAGATTACAGGCCGCTTGCGCTACGTGAGCCGCGGCGGACTGAAGCTCGAAGGGGCTCTTCAACATTTCGGCATCGACGTGACCGCCAGGGTCTGTCTGGACATCGGCTCCTCGACAGGTGGCTTCACCGATTGCCTGCTGCAGCACGGAGCGTCGCGCGTTTATGCCTTCGACACCGGTAGCGGGCAACTCGATTGGAAGTTGCGCAACGACCCGCGCGTCGTAGTTCGCGAAGGCTTCAACGCGCGCTATCTTAAATCGGACGACGTGCCGGAACTCGCCGATCTGGCCGTGTGCGATGTCAGCTTCATATCCGTCACTCTCATCCTGCCCGTGTTGCCCCCGCTGTTGCGCTCCTCCGGCGCTCTCGTTATCCTGATCAAGCCGCAATTTGAGGTCGGCCGCTCACAAGTGGGAAAGGGTGGCATCGTTCGCGATCCGGCCTTGCATGCCGAAGTGTGCGCCAAAATCGAATCGGCCGTCGCGGCGCACAGATTTCGAACCGCCATCATGGAAAGCCCCATTTTGGGCGCCGAAGGAAATCGCGAGTTTCTGCTATATGCTTCCCATTGACACCGTCGCCCTCGTTTCTAAGCCCGGAAGCTCCGCCGCGGTTACCGTCGTTCCCGAACTGCTCGCCTGGCTCGAGAAGCGGCACATCGGCGTCCGCATGGACGAGCAGACGGCCCTGTACGCCGGCCTCGGTGGCGGACTGGCGCGTGAAGAAGTGGCCAACGGCACGCAGCTCGTTATCGTTCTTGGGGGTGATGGAACGCTGCTGGCCGCCGCGCGCGCTCTCGCCGGACGCGACATCCCGATCTTCGCCGTCAACCTCGGCGCGCTCGGATTCCTGACCGCGATCACCATCGAGGAGATTTATCCCGAGCTCGAGCGCGCGTTGCGCAATGAACATCGTGTCGCCGCGCGGCGTATGCTGCAATGCGAGCTCGTTCGCGACGGCCAGGTTATGGCGCGCTACGACGCCCTCAACGATGTGGTCATCACGAAGTCCGCGCTGGCCCGCATGATCGACATCGAAACTCATGTGGACGCGCATTTCGTCGCGACTTACAAAGCCGACGGGCTGATCGTTTCCACGCCCACCGGCTCCACCGCCTACTCTCTCTCGGCCGGAGGACCCATCATCTTCCCCACCGTGGATGCCCTCTGCATTACTCCCATTTGTCCGCACACGCTAACCGCGCGCCCCGTACTTGTTCCCGGATCGAGCAACATCAAGATGAGAAATCTGTCCAACGACTCCACGTTCCTGACCATCGACGGCCAGATCGGCGAACCGCTGCACGATGGTGACGCCGTCCTGTGCCGCGCCTCGCCGAACTCCGTGAAGCTGATCCGTCCGCCGAAGATGCTCTTCTTCGATGTGCTGCGCGCCAAGCTGAAATGGGGAGGCCGGTGAAGCGCATTTCCCTTACCGGCTGGATCTTCATCGGCATGGCCGTGGGCATGGCGGTCGGCTTTCTTGCCCCTGGCGTTGGCCGCGAAATGCAGGTGTTCGCGAATATATTCCTGCGCCTGATCAAGTCGATCGTCGCGCCCCTTTTGTTCGGAACCCTGGTCTACGGAATTGCGGGCACGGGCGACATCAAAGCCATGGGCCGCATCGGGCTTAAAGCGATTATCTATTTCGAGATTCTGACGACGATCGCGTTGTTCCTCGGCTTGGCTGTCGTCAATATTTCCAAACCGGGCGTCGGACTGGCTGCTCCAGTCTCCACCGCGCCAAAAACAGCGACGCCGGCCACAAGCCCTACACTGACCTCCATCCTCGAGCACACATTCCCGGCGAGCATCGCCGACGCGATGGCCAAGAACGAAGTGTTGCAGGTGGTGGTGTTCTGCTTCCTGTTTGGAGCCGCATGCGCGACGCTGGGCGAGGCTGCACAGCCCGTCGTCCGGTTCGCGCAATCGCTGGCTGAGGTGATGTTCAGGTACACGCGCTACGTGATGTACATGGCGCCCCTCGGGGTCGCGGGCGCGATGGCCGCTACGGTCGCGCAAAATGGCCCGGCGGTTCTCGTTCAACTCGGCAAGCTGGTGCTGGCGACGTTTGCGGCGCAGATCCTATTCGTCGTTGGCGTCCTGTTGCCAACCGCCATTCTGACGCGCGTCCCCGTGAAGCGATTCTTCAATGCCGCGAAGGAACCGTTCGTGATCGCGTTCTCCACCGCATCCAGCGAATCCGCGCTGCCGCTCGCTCTTCAGAACATGGAGAAGTTCGGCGTCCCGAAACATATCGTTGCCTTCGTGCTACCCACCGGATACAGCTTCAATCTCGATGGATCCACCCTGTACCTGGCCATGGCGTCGATCTTCGTGGCGCAAGTTGCCGGCGTGCATCTCTCGTTCGGCCAGCAACTCATCATGATGCTGACCCTGATGTTGACCAGCAAGGGCGTCGCAGGCGTCCCCCGCGCGTCGTTTGTGATTCTGACCGGGACGCTCGCTGCGTTCGGATTGCCGGTGGAAGCCGCCAGCATCATCCTGGGCGTGGACGCGCTGTTGGACATGGCGCGAACCTCGGTGAACGTGCTCGGCAACTGCCTGGCGACGGCCGTGGTCGCGCGTTGGGAGGGTGTGGACCTGAGTACGCATGAAGAAGTCGCGGCAGCCGGTGCGGACTGAAACCGCAAGCCGGCCGCCGCGCATCCCGTTCAGCTAATCGCCAGCAGGTACCGGCGCGGGAACTCCGCCGCTTACCGCCCTGCGCGTGGGCGATCGCGTAACAAACACGAATCCCACCAGCACCAACGCTCCGACGGCGAATAGCGTGTCGCCAGGCACCCGTAACCAGCGCAGAGTCTGCATCAGCGGCGAGCCCAGAAACTCGGTGCTGCGCGCGTACCAGTAACCTCGATCCACCGACGCCCACGTCTGCATCAACCCCACCGGCAGCAGACTGCCCACGCACATCGCGAACAGACCGCCGTTCATGGCCCAGAACGAGAACTTCAGCCAGTTCTCCCTCCACTCTGCATCCGGAATCATGGCGCGCAGACAGACCAGCATCAGCCCGATCCCGAGCATTCCATACACGCCGAACAGCGCCGCGTGTCCATGCAGCGGCGTCGTATTCAAGCCCTGCATGTAATACAGCGCGATCGGCGGATTGATCATGAAGCCGAACAATCCGGCGCCGATCATATTCCAAAATGCGACGGCTACGAAGAAGTAAATTGGCCACCGGTAGCGCTCCGCCCACACGGTCATCTTTCCGCGGCGCAGGTCGTCCACCGCCGAGTACGCGATCATCGTCAACGGCACCACCTCGAGCGCGCTGAACACCGATCCCCACGCCAAAGCCACGGTCGGCGTCCCCGAGAAGTACAGATGATGGCACGTTCCGACGATCCCGCCTGAAAGGAAGATGGTGGCCGAAAGCAGCGCCGATTTCGCCGCAAGCGAAGGCCGGACCAAGCCCAGGCGCGCGAAGAAGAATGCGATCACCGTGGTCGCGAACACCTCAAAGAATCCTTCCACCCACAGGTGCACTACCCACCAGCGCCAGTACTCGACGATCGACAGGTGAGTGTGCTGTCCCCACGTCAGTCCGGCTCCATAGAACAGCCAGATAGCGCCAGCCGACAGCAGGAAGAGCCACAGCAGTTGCTTCTGATCGCCGCCCGTCTTCAATGCAGGCCGCACCGATCGAACCACCAGGAACAGCCAGATCAGCAGGCCCACGAACAGCAATATTTGCCACCCACGCCCAAGGTCGACGTATTCGTACCCCTGGTGGCCCCACATAAACGATGCGGAGTCGGAGAGTTTATTTTGAATGCTCATCCACTCGCCGGTGAGCGAGCCGACGACGATCAGCAGTAACGCGCCGAACAGCACGTGCACTCCCAATGCCTGATACTTGGGCTCGTAGCCGCTCACCAGCGGACCGATGAACAGTCCCGCCGCAAGCCACGCGGTCGCAATCCAGAAGATGCCGAGTTGAACGTGCCATGTCCGCGTAACGCTGTACGGCAAAACTTTGGAGAGTTTGATTCCGTAAAACCCGTCGCCTTCCACACCGTAGTGCGCCGTCACAACGCCCAACAGAATTTGAACCAGAATCAGTGCGGACACCACCCAGAAGTACTTTAAGGTCGCGCGCTGAGACGGCGTCGCGGCCCAGCGGCCGAGAGGATCTCTCTCCGGCAGTGGATCGGAGGGCTCCTCGTTCTTCTGAGCCGCGTACCACCAAACCATGCCCGAGATACCGGCTAGCAGCACGATGATGCTGACGCCGGTCCAGATCACGCTATCGCCGGTCGGCTGGTTACCGATCAGCGGTTCGTGCGGCCAATTGTGCGTGAATGATACATGATCGCCTGGCCGGTTAGCCGCCGCAGACCATGCGGTCCAGAACATGAATGCGCCAAATTCGCGCATGCGGGTGGAATCCCGGACGCTTCCCGAAGGAATCGCGTACGCCGCGTTTCCATTCATGAAGACATCGGAGAAATGCGCCAGGCACGATTCGAACGCGCGCGCCCGAACCGGCTCGATGCGGATCGAGTTCGTCGCCGCGTCGTAGCCATTGTGCCGGTACATCTCTTCCAGGCGTCCGCGCAATTTGGCCTTATCTTCCGCGGCCAACTGCTCGTAGGGCTTGCCCGATTCAGCCGCGGACCACTCATTCAAAACGAACGTGGTCTCGCGATGGAGCCAATCGGCCGTCCAATCCGGCGCGACATAGCTGCCGTGGCCCCAGATGGAGCCGACCTCCATGCCGCCCAGCGATTGCCAAACGTTTTGCCCGCGAGCGATGCCGCCTTCGGGCACGACTACCGTACCATCCGTTGTAACCACTTTGGCCGGCTCGGGCGGCATTTCCTGATAAATACGCGTCCCAATCCAGCCTAAAATCGCAAAAGAAATAACTAGTACGACCGCGAAACTGATCCACAGTTTTCTCATAGTGAAATCTGAGAATAGCGGTTGTATAAACGTTGCTCAGTGACTTTAGTCACACCCCTGATCCGGGCATTTCCGGCGCGTGAGATACGGTAGCATGGAATCGCATTCCGGAGGCGGCTACAGGACCCTGGAGATCACAAAACCTGAAACCGAAGCCCGCATCCACCGCTACCTCCAGAGCGGTCAGTTCCATGACCTGGACGAGCTACTCAGCAAAGCGCTCGACGCGTTGCCAGAGCCCGCCGCGCCAGTCACGCCATCGCCGGATGAGAGCCTGCACAATCCATGGTGAAGCCGAGGTCGGCGGCGACCTGCTCAATGGGATTTAGGTATCTCCCAGAGCGGTACTACGGAGGTCAAGGGTTAACACGCGACACGCCCCGCCCCTTGACCCCGGCGCACCTGTCTGATACACCAGTAACCACCCTGGGGAGGGGAAAGCCATGAGTCCATCGGATCGTATCCAGGCTGTTGTTGACCAGAAGAGCCGGCAATTATGGTCTGTTCCACCCGGCATCACAGTGTTTGAAGCGATCTCGGTCATGTCCGACCGGGAAATTGGCGCCTTGCCCGTTGTGGACAATGGCCAGTTGTCAGGCATGCTCTCCGAACGCGATTACGCCCGCAAGGTCATTCTCCAAGGCCGGTCATCGAAAGATACGCTCGTCTCCGAGATCATGACCACGCACGTCATCACCATCGCTCCCGACGACACCGTCGAGGATGGCATGCGCCTGATGACAGAACACCGTGTCCGCCATTTGCCGGTAGTTTCCTACGGCGTTCTGCGCGGCATTGTATCCATCGGCGATCTGGTGAATTGGGTCATTTCCGCCCACCAGGAAGAGATCCAGCACTTGAAGATGTACATCACCGCGTCCTATCCGGCATAGTGGCCTCGCGCGCGCTCCACCAGGTGTGCCACGATTTGATTGAGCCGTTCTGAACTTCGCCGCCCGGATTTGCGTATCTATCCTGACGGCGGAGTTGCGGCTCCGCGAATTGGTACCCCTATGTCACGACTCTGTTACTTCGTTGCCGCCATAATGGCCCTGCCATCTTTTGGGCAAACCCCCGAGCTCTCCGGCGATTCCAGCGGTGGTTTCTTCCATGCGCTGACCAAGAACTACCGTCCGCGCCGCGTGCAGGAAACCAGCTTCGAGGACTCGCCTCGTCTCGAGAAACTGATGCGCGCCGGGCGGATTTATCTCTCCTTGCGCGACGCCATTGCGCTCGCCCTCGAGAACAATCTTGACCTCGAGTACGCGCGCGTCAACCCGCGTCTGTCGGAAGCCAACCTGCTTCGCGCCAGCGCCGGGCAGTTGCTGCGCAACGTGAGTAACAGCATCAACACGGGCCCCAGTTCGGCGTCGTTGGGCGTGCTTTCCGGTGCCAGTTCGCTCGGCTCCGGAGCCGCGGGTGGCAGCGGCAATTCTCAGAGTGGAGTGCTCAGCGGACTCAACGTCCAGTTGGCCGGATCGGCGATCCCCAATCTCGATCCCGTGGCCTACGGCTTCTGGCAGGCCTCCCACACGACCTCCCCGCAGAGTTCCACCTTCGTCACGGGCACGAATTTCCTGGTCACCCAGTTCAAGAGCGCGCAGTTCGGCGTCCAGAAAGGATTCCTCACCGGCACGAACGTCACCTTGGGTATGAACAACACGCTGGGGTTGCATCAAAACTCGCCACAGAACGATTTCAACCCGACGACCTCCGCCGCCTTGAACCTCCAGATGACGCAGAACCTGCTGCAGGGTTTTGGCCTCTCGGTGAATAAGCGCGCCATCAACGTTGCGCGCAATCAGCGGCGTCAGTCCGACCTCACGTTTCAACAGCAGGTGATTGCAACCGTCGCCAACGTCGTCAATCTGTACTACGACCTGGTCAGTTTCGACGATCAGCTCAAGATCAGACAGAAGGCGCTGGAACTTAATACCACGCTGTACCACGACAATAAACGAAAAGCCGAGTTGGGCGCGATCGCGGAGATCGATATCGTTCAAGCCGAAGCCGAAATGAAATCGTCGCAGCAGGATGTCACCACGGCCGAAACCCAGGTGACGCAGCAGGAAATGATTCTCAAGAGTACGCTCACCCGCAGCGGGCTGAACGATCTCAGTATCGCGATGGCGCACATCGTTCCTACCGACACGATTCAGGTTCCCGCGCAGGAGCCTGTCACGCCTATACAGGATCTGGTGGCCGAAGCAATGGCGAACCGGCCGGAGATTCAATCCAACCGCATCAGCCTGGAAAATGCGCGCATCAACATGCTGGGAACAAAGAACGCTCTGCTGCCGACCCTCCAAGGCTTTCTGAACCTGGCCAATAACGCCCAGGCTGGCGACGTCAACACCATTCCAGTTGCGGTCAATGTGAACGGCGTCACCCAGTACATCACGCGCAATCCCGCCGCCGTGAATCAGTATTTCCTCGGCGGATACGGCACGGTTCTCGGCCAGTTGTTCGGCCGCAACTTCCCCAATTACACCGCCGGCATTCAATTGAGTATCCCGTTGCGCAATCGCGCGGCTCAAGCCGACTTGATTACCGACGAATTGAATTACCGCCAATCTCAGATTCAGGACCGCCAGTTACATAACAACATCAAGCTGAGCGTCGTGAACGACTGGGTGGCCGTATCGCAGGCGCGGGCGGCATACGATACCAGCATTCAGGCTCGCATGCTGCAGGACCAGTCACTCAATGGTGAAAAGCGGAAGTACGAGTTAGGATCGTCCACGTTCCTCAACGTACTCATCGTACAGCGTGACGCAGTCGCGCGCGAGCTCGCCGAGACTCAGGCAATGAGCCAGTATGCCAAGGCCCGAATCAATTTGGAGCAAGTTACGGGCCGCATTCTTAAAGCCTATAACGTCGATATCGAGGACGCCGTCACAGGCGTAGTCAAGCGCGATCCCGATTTGATTCCGGTGTTGGACAAACAGCGCTAACGGGCATGCTCCGTATCGGCGAAACAGTACAGCGCTCCACGCGTGCGCAGATATAGCTTGCCGTCAACGGGAGCTGGTGTCGCGAACACCTCGTCATCCATGTCGTTCACGGTCAGCAGCTCCCAGGCCGGGCCCGCCTTGATCACGGCCACGTGTCCAGCCTGATCGGCGGCGTAGACTTTGCCGTCCGCTCCGATCGGCGACGAATAATAGTAATCCTGAGCGCCTTTCAACCGGCCCTGCTTCAAAACGGATCCGGTCAAAGGATCGAGCGCGGTCAAGATACCGCCCTCCTTCATCAGGTACAACACATTGTCATAGAACAATGGCGACGTAGCATTGGGCAGCGATTTGTAGTAACGCCAAATGATGTTCTTGTCTGTCATATCGCCGCTCCCGCCCAGGCGGACAGCCATGACTGAGTTCACCGACAATCGTTTGCCGCGATACTTCTCCCACTCCCAATCGCTCCAGAAACCGTCCTTGTCAAGATCGGATTCTTCGAAATCCTTGAGGTGCGGCGTGTCTTTCAACTCGGCTTTCGACAGCTTGCCATCGTGGTTTGTGTCCAGCGTCTTCAGCACCTCGTCGAATGGAGGCAGATTCTCCTGGCTGCCTTTGTCCGCGCCGCCCGCCCAGCCGAGCACATACGCGACATCGCCGTTCACTACAGGAGTGGGTTTCATCTGCCACGTCAAGCCCCGCACCCACCAGACCTCGTGGCCGCTGCGGACGTCATAGGCGATGAGCCGGTTCGTGCCCGCGACAACGATCTGAAGCCCGCCGTCCTTCGGGCGGAACAGGACCGGAGTGGAGAAACCTCGGGTCATGTCCGGACGCTCCACCCGCCATAGGGTGCGCCCTGTGGTCTTGTCGACGCCGATGATGAAAGAGCCGGTCTCGGAGTCACACACCTGGATCACGCTGCCCTCCGCCAGCACCGGTGACGCGCCCATGCCGAACGGGTTATTGAAGGGACCAAGCGGAACACGCCATCGCTCCTCGCCATCCGAACCGTAGGAAATCAAGCCGAGGTCGGTGAAAAATGCGAAGGCATTCCGACCGTCGGTGGCCACGCTTGGAGAAGCCGGGCTATTCGACTTGTGCAGCTCTTGCTTGCGCTCGCGCGGAATCGCCCTGCGCCACAATATCCTGCCTGTGGAGCGATCTAGCGTGATTACGTAAAGGTGGTCCGCATCGTAAGCCGTAACGAAGATGCGGTCGTTCGAGAGTACCGGCGAGGAGTGGCCGGGCGGCAATGCGGTTTTCCAAACGACGTTCTTGCCCGGCCCAAACTCGGTAGGAAGACCGGTGGTAGTGCCAACACCCGATGCGTTCGCTCCCCGGAATTGCGGCCAGTCGTCGGACGCGAGCGTCCAGGAAGCTGCAGCGGCAATGACAATCACACTCCACACGCGCATTAGAACAGTATAGTGAGGCAAGCTAATGAGCGCCGGGGGGCGCGTCGAACGGATACACGTCGGGAATCACCATCACCTCCGTCGTGAACACCAGCGGCAGACCCGACGGGCCAGGGTAAGTCAGTTCGACGAAGAATGCGGTCCAACCCTGGTCGGGGGTGGGCATCGTCACGTTGTAGATGCCGTTCTCTCCATCCACTCGCTCGCTCGTCCAAACCGGGCCAATCGACTCGAGGCGGAAATCGCGCGCCTTCGGATTCGACGCCTTCCACAGCAGCACCTTCTGGGGCCGGTCCACGGTTCGGACTAACAGGACCCGTTTGCGCGATCGGCTCTCCAATAGAATCGCGGCCGGGGATAGTTGGTCAACACGGCTTGTATCCACGCCGTCAGATTCAACGGGGCTTCGATGCCCGCCAGGTTGTGATCCGTGTTCGGGACAAATCGCAGATACTTCTCGCCCGGAAGATCGCGAAAGTAGAATTGCGAGGAATCGGGCAGGAAGAACTGGTCGCCCGTCGAGTTGATCATATACTTCGGCAACGTCAGCCGTTCCCGATATCGATACGGATCTTCGATGTCCAACAGCGATGCGAGTTGCGGAGTTCCGATCCAGTTCATCACGCCCGCCTGCTCGTAATCGCGAATCGCGGGCGCCCAGAAACCATACGCTCGCCAGTGGTGTGTGAAGCTCGCTTCGAGATTGAGGAAGTCCGCCACCATCGGCGCGATTGCGACGACGCGCGGATCCACGGCTGCCGCGGTCCACGTGGTCCAGCCGCGCTTGGATGCTCCGGCCACCACAAACTTGTCGAGCGTCACCGCGCCCGACGGGAGCTTCGAAAGGAAGTCGGTGGCGGCGTCCATTGCCCGGACCACGGCCTTGGTCATGGGCAGACGCGCCGGCCAGCGTTCATCGCCGGTGGTGAGATATTTGTTCCACGTATAGGCGATGATCGCGTCCTCGGTGCGCGCGTTCGACTCGTCTGAAAACTTCAACGGCTCATCGGGCACTTGATCCAACTCGATCACCACCGCGCCGCTCTGAGCGGCAATCGCCGTCAGCAGAGGATTGGGCGCGTCCGGTGTGGCTCTATTGGATCCTCCATTGATGTACAGCGCTGCCGCGGGCGCTTTCACCGCGGCGGGCTTCATGATCGTGAGCCAGTGATGCCACTCCGGCCGGTCCACCTCCGCGGCGGTGAGCCACGTTTGCGAGATCAGATCGAGCTGGTAAATCGTCAGATCGCCCGCGGGAATTGTGCGAAACAGTTGATAGCGGTAACTGTCATCCGGAGCGGCCACGTACCGGTCGAGCGCCGTGTAATCGGCGGCGCACAGACGGAGAGCGACCGCGAAAAATAGGGCGTAACGCTGCATGATGTGCTCAGCGTATCAGCTTCGCGTTCCGGCTCGGGTCTCAGCGGAGAACATTCACGGCGCGTAACAACTTCATAGTTTCAACTCCTTTAATCCTTGACATCAAAATATTGTTGCAGTACTATAGCGCAGGCCCACTAGATCTCGACGGTATACTACTTACCGCCTAGCGGTGTTCAAGGCAATCTCGTGAGAATTGAAGACTCATGGTTCGAAGGCCCGTTATAAACTCAGTCATTCATAGAGGTAAAAACAAGTGCCGAAAGTTAATGATGCTGGCCCTCCGGAAAGGAGAGCCTTTTCTCTGGCGCGTGTACAGCTACTACTCGCCATTCTCGTTATTTCGCTCGGGTCGCGTGCTCTCGCGCAAAGCGCGCCGCCCGCGCCTAACAACCCTTCCCAGCCCTTATTTTATCCTGCTCCATCTGTAGAGTTTGACCCGATAGGGGCGACAGATGCGCAGTTGGCGGCATACGGGTTCCCGCCCCGGCCCGCTCTAATGTCGAACGGGTACGCTACATGGGCAAATGCCGTGACGAAGGCGAAAACCCGTATAGCCAACCCAGTCGCGCAATCAACTAACAGATCGCATCCGCCCGCCATGAGGGGGAACTCAGTTAGCCTCGCCGGCGCCACCGCGAACGCGTCTATTTACAGCAGCGATTCTACAAACTGGAGTGGCCTCGTTGCGACCGGCGTCTACGGATACTTCATGTCAGACGGCAGTTCTGTTACCACCAATTTCCAGGTACCGTCCATTGGCAATGAAAATTGCCCCTACGAGCCATATACGGCGGCGCTTTGGGCCGGAATGGATGGCTTCTTTGCTGGAGACGGTAGTGGGGATGTTCTGCAGGCCGGTATCGTAGCAAACGCGTGCCCTACTGACTATAAGGCCTTTTATTCATGGTTTACTAACGACTGCCAACATGACAGCCCCAGCCAACCTTGTTATGAGCAGGATGTAAACATCCCCGTCAATCAAGGAGACTGGATGTATATCGTCGTCACCTACCGTACCTCGTCGCCACATGGCAGCGCTTTTATCTCCAATCAATCGACCGGGCAGTACATTTCGGTCTCATTCGATGAGGCCGACACTAAATTGTCTCCGCCGTATGCTGGCAGGAGCGCTGAATGGGTGGTGGAACGGGAGCTGTTTCAAGGTAACTATCTGAGCAACCTAGCTAACTACCACAATACCAATGGACCAAGCGGGAATCAGCAGTACTTGTACGCTGCGTACGGTGATGGGGTTACTAATTGGGCAGCAGGTTATGGTCCTGAGAACTCACTGTATCTAGTGAACATGTATTGCGCGCCCTGGAACGGGCCCTGGCACCCTACGAGCGCGTGCCCTTCGTTCCAATACATTTCGCTCGCTACTTTCTACAATAATGTGCTGTTAACCCAAGCTGCGGGCCCAGCAGTGCAGTAAGTGAACGCTCAGTCCTGCGCAACGCCGACGTTTCGGAGATGGCGACAAGGACGGGATAGGCGGTCGGAACGCCGCCTTCCTCCCGGAACCACGGTCACTTGACACCGGTTGTCGCCCGTTGAACACGTCGCCGCATGTTTCGGCGGCCCATATGCGGTGGGCCATCAATGCTTCACGTGGCATGATATAGCTGAGGTGTTCGCACGGCGCCTGCGCATAGATCAGAGGGTTCGGTATCGGCTCGCTTCATTATCGAAGTCTTTTTTAGGAGTACCATCGTGACACGCCCCGTAATTCTCGCAGCGTTCCTTGGAATCCTCTCGCTTTCATGCTCGTCGGCTGGGCCGATCCCCCTGGGCCCGATCCTTAACATTTACGACACGAGCCAGTGGCGCACGCTGAATTCCGGCATCGCGCAGGGGTCAATCTTCAACCTCTTCGGACTCGGTTTAGCTGAATCCACCGCATCGCAGGGCGTTCCACTTCGTACCGACTTAGCCGGTGTGTCGATTACGGTGACTGTCGGCGGCGTGACGACGCAGGCGATTCCCTACTTTGTTTCGCCGGACCGAATCACTGCTATTCTTCCGTCGAATACACCGGTCGGCCTTGGAAAGATTACGGTGACATCGGCTGGCCAGCCCGGCTCCTCCCCGTTTAATGTGGTGGGGAGCGCATTCGCACTGGCGGCTTTCGGGGAAGGCGGAATCGCGGTGGCGCAGAACGATTCTCAGGCAGGCGAATTGCTAAGTCAGACAAATGCCGCAAACCCAGGCGAATACCTCACCCTTTGGGGGTCTGGGTTGGGGCCAGTGGCGGCAGACGAAACGCAATATCAGACGCCCAATAACCTAAAGAATGTGCCGATTGAGGTGGATATCGGCGGTGTGAGCGCTACAGTCACTTATCACGGACGCTCGGTTTATCCCGGGGTGGATCAAATCAATGTCATTGTTCCGGCTGGAGTCTCTGGTTGTAAGGTATCTGTAGTGGTGACGTCGGGCGGGGTGCCGAGCAACTTCGCAACCATCCAAGTGGCGACTAGCGGGCGGATGTGCTCCGACCCGGAATTGGCCCCGATCACGCCCGAGGAATATCGGAAACTGCTCGACCTCGACAACGTAAATGTCGGAACGCTCTCTCTGATGAAGTTTGCAACTACAAACCCGCGGAACGGCGATGTAACCGGCGACCGGGCTTTTGCGACGTTTCGGCAATACACGGCTCAGCAGTTCTCTTCATCTGTTTTTCTGCAACGGCCGTCCACGGGGGGCTGCCTCGTAACCTATTCGGGGGAGCCCCCATTCATGCTATGGGGCGAGGCCAGCCTGCTGAACGCAGGCTCACAGATCAATGTCACCGGACCGAATGGCTTACTGGCGTTGGCGCCTTCCTACCCCGGAGGCCAAGGGATCTACGTCGAGCCTGACGGTGCGCCTCCTCCAATCGTCCCATCCGATGGCGGGACGTTCACCTTCGATAACGGTTCGGGCGGACCGGACGTGGGAGCCTTCACAACCAGCTTCAGCGAGCCCTTGACCGAGGCGCGTTTCCTTTGGACGAATCGTCCGGCCATTACCGCGGTAGAGCGCGCCAACGGCCAGCCAGTTAAGTGGACCGGGGGACTGGCCGGATCCCACGTCCACATTTTCGGCTACTCCTCGGTCCATGTGCTCGGCCGGGTCAACAACGGGTTCGACGTGTACGCATACTTCACTTGCACCGCACCGGTTTCAGCCGGACAATTCACGGTGCCGGCGGCGGTGCTGAAAAGCCTATTTCCAGCCACCAGCGGATATTTATACGTAGCGAACGAAACAATCCAGCGCTTCTCGGCTCCCGGTTTGGATTTGGGCGTTGTCCTTTTCGGCGCCGGAAGCGGAATTTCGATTCCGTTCAACTAATCGTGACCGGTACCTGGAGGACTGACTTCCGAGGGCGTAACCGGCCTGTGAAGCGCCCTTTCGGCTGAGGCCGGGGCGTTCGATTCTGGAAGGGAGAGGGAGCATGGCATGCTCACCGTACAGATCCCGTTCTCTCGCCGTCAGATTCAACGGCGCTTCGATGCCCGCCAGGTTGTGATCCGTGTTCGGGACAAATCGCAGATACTTCTCACCCGGAAGATCGCGAAAGTAGAATTGCGAAGAATCCGGCAGGAAGAACTGGTCGCCCGTCGAGTTGATCATATATTTCGGCAACGTCAGCCGTTCCCGATACCGGTACGGATCTTCGATGTCCAACAGCGATGCGAGTTGCGGAGTTCCGATCCAGTTCATCACGCCGGCCCGCTCGTAATCGCGAATCGCCGGCGCCCCGGTCCACGCGGTCCAGCCGCGCTTCGATACTCCGGCTACCACGAATTTGTCGAGCGTCGCCGCGCCCGACGGGAGCTTCGACAGGAAGTCGGTGGCGGCGTCCATTGCGCGGACCACTGCCTTGGTCATCGGCAGACGCGCCGGCCAGCGATCCAACTCGATCGCCACCGCGCCGCTCTGAGCGGCAATCGCCGTCAGCAGAGGATTGGGCGCATCCGGTGTGGCTTTATTGGATCCTCCATTGATGTACAGCGCCGCCGCGGGCGCCTTCACCGCGGCGGGCTTCATGATCGTGAGCCAGTGATGCCACTCCGGCCGGTCCACCTCCGCGGCGGTGAGCCACGTTTGCGAGACCAGATCGAGCTGGTAAATCGTCAGATCGCCCGCGGGAATCGTGCGAAAGAGTTGATAGCGGTAACTGTCATCCGGAGCGGCCACGTACCGGTCGAGCGCCGTGTAATCGGCGGCGCACAGACGGAGAGCCACCGCGAAAAATAGGGCGTAACGCTGCATGATGTGCTCAGCGTATCAGCCTCGCGTTCCGGCAGGGGCCGCGCTCAGCCGAATGGCGTCATCGGCCCGGCTCCGCGAATGACCCATTTCGCCCGCCGTTTCCGCTAAACTGTAGTGACTCCCCCGCGGCCCGGCATGGAATTCGTTCAACAGCTCAAAGCTTCCGTCGATATAACCGCCGTGATTGGCGAGTACGTCCGCTTGCGCAAAGCGTCCGGGAACCGCTATCAGGGGCTTTGTCCGTTTCACACCGAGAAGACGCCTTCCTTCTCCGTCTACACCGACATTCAAGCTTACAAATGTTTCGGCTGCGGCGAGACCGGCGACGTCATCAAGTTTGTCGAGAAACTCGAAAATATCAGTTTCTGGGAAGCGCTGAAGAGCCTCGCCGAGCGTAACAACATCCCGATGCCGAAGCGCTCGGGCGACAACGATCCCGAGGCGAAGCTGCGCGCCGTCATTTACGAGATGCACGAGATCGCCGCATCCGTGTTTCAGGCGTCTTATCGATCACCTGTCGCGGCCGAGGCTCGCGAATACGTCGCGCACCGCGGGTTGACAACCGCCTTGGTGGAGCAGTTCGGGCTGGGCTTTGCCGAGGGCTCCGGCCAGGCGCTCACACGAAAATTTCGCGAGCGGGGATTCGCTCCGGAGCAGATGGAAGCGAGCGGTCTGGTGCGCCGGCGCGACGACGGCAGCTCCTACGATTACTTTCGCGGCCGCTTGATCTTTCCCATCCACAGCGAATCCGGCAAGGTGGTCGCTTTTGCCGGGCGCGCATTGAAGGACGAAGAACCCAAGTACTTGAACTCGCCGCAAACTCCCATTTATCGCAAGAGTGACGTCCTCTACAACCTGAACCGCGCGCGCAATCCGATTCGCAAATTCGAGCACGCCATTCTAGTCGAAGGCTACATGGACGTGATCGGTGTGTTTTCTGCCGGTATCGAACAGGTTGTGGCAAGTTGCGGAACCGCCCTGACATCCTCGCAGGTGCGTTGTCTCAAACGCCACTCGGGCCGCATCGTCGTCAATTTCGATCCGGATCGCGCAGGGGCGGCGGCGGCCGAGCGTTCCATTCAAATGTTTCTGGATGAGGGCTTGCATGTGCGCGTTTTGGAACTCGAGGGGGGCCTCGATCCGGACGAGTACGTGAAGCAGCACGGCGCCGACACCTATCGCAAGAAAGTCGACACGGCGGGCGACTATTTCCACTGGCTCGCTGGCGTCGCGCGCAAGCGATTTGACGTGCGCTCGGCCGAAGGACGCATGCAGGGATTTCAATTCCTGCTGCCCGCCATCCAGCGAATACCCGATAAGCTCGAGCGGTTGGCTGTGGTCAACGATGTTGCGAGCTATCTGCGAGTCGAACCCGGGGCCGTGCTGGAGGAGTTCCGCAAAGCGGCCGGTGAGCGGAAAAAGATGGCGCCGAGGAAAATCGCGCCGGCGGCGGTGCCGCAGCTCGAGCGCATCTTATTAAAGTCGGTGCTCGCGGATGCGGCCGCGCGGGAGACGGTGTTATCGCGCATGGCTGAAACGGACTGTCTGCGGACCCTCATCACCCAGCCCGTGTTCGCAGCCATTGCGGCGGCGGCGGCCCAGGGAGAGGCCATCGAGTTCTCCCGGATTGAAGCGCGTTTAGATGATACGTCGAAAGCTCTATTGCACGACGTTGCTTTTGCCGATGATATTGACGGGGGCGGTGAACGCCTGAATGAAGCTCTGGAGTGCTTGAGGGTGCTCGAGAGCGCTGGATTGAACTCGCAAAGGGCGGAGCTTCGGGCGCGCGTCAAGGCGGCCGAGCAATCTGGCGACCTTCAACAGGCGTTGCACTGGAACCGGGAGTTGTTGAACCTGGATCGCGCGGGACGGTAGCGTATTCGACGCCAGCGCGGTGTTGTAAACTATTTGAACACCACCTTCCGTTACGGCGGAAGTGTCCGCGTTCTGAGCGCGGCACTTTGCCACAATGGAGTTTGGCTTTTGGGGTACCGGTGGCATTAGAAGAAAAGTTCGGCCGTATGAATCAGCTCATGAACGTGGGCAAGGAGAAAGGCTACGTCTTGTATGACGAGGTCAACGAACTCCTGGCCGACGACTTCACAGGAGGGCGTGAGCTGGATGAGATCCTCTCGGACCTCGACACCGCCGGCATCGAGATCCTTGAAGAGCCCAAGATCGAATTCGATAAGAAGACGGACGACGGCGAGGAGCTGAACGACCTCGACCTTGTTCAGGAAAGTGGCGAAAAAACCAGCGACCCCGTGCGCATGTATTTGCGCGAAATGGGCACTGTTCCGCTGTTGACCCGTGAGGGTGAGATCGAACTGGCAAAGCGTATTGAACGTGGCGAAGGCAGCGTTCGTAAAGCGCTGGCGCGTTCTCCACTGATCATTCGTGAAGTGATTCGCATGGCCGAGGACATCCGCAAGGATCCGGCCAGCATTCGGGATCTGCTGAGTCTGCCGGATCTCGTCATCACCGACGAACTCCTTGCCGAGCAGAGCCGGGATCTCATAGTGGCCATCGAGGAGATCGACCGCCAATACCGCAAGGCTCAACAATGCAAGCAAAAGCTGCTGGCCATCCCGCGGGGATTGAAGCCCAAACAGCACCGGTCCACGCGCTATCAACTGGCCCGGGCCATGGTGAGGATCTCGCGTTTGATCCGTGGCATTCAATTCGGCGGGCCGGTGTTGCGGTCTTTGGGCAAGCGGCTTCACGTCGCGGTCGAGGACCTAAAACCGGTCGAGCGTGAAATCGCTCGCATTCAACGCAAGGCCGAGCAGCCGGAAAGCGCGAATGGATCGGCTCCGCGCGACCTGAAGAAGGACCTGCGGCACTGTAACCAGGAATTACAGCGGCTCGAAGAGGAATCTGGCGCAAGCTCAACCGAACTGCGGCGTACCCTGCAGGTAGTCGAGCGCGGCGAAGCGGAAGCCGAGGCCGCCAAAAAGCAACTGATCGAGGCCAACTTGCGCCTCGTCGTCTCCATCGCAAAGCGCTACACCAATCGCGGCATGGCGTTTCTGGATCTGATCCAGGAAGGCAACATCGGCCTGATGAAGGCCGTGGACAAGTTCGACTATCGCCGCGGCTACAAGTTTTCGACCTACGCTACCTGGTGGGTGCGGCAGGCAATTACGCGTGCCATTGCCGATCAGGCCCGGACCATTCGTATTCCGGTTCACATGATCGAGACGATCAATAAGCTGGTTCGTACACAGCGCCAGTTGCAGCAGGAACTGGGACGCGAGCCTACCACCGAAGAGCTGTCTTCAAAGATGGATTTGCCGGTCGGCAAGGTGCGCAAGGTGCTCCGCATCGCCCAGGAGCCGATTTCATTGGAAACGCCGGTGGGCGAAGAAGAAGAGTCGCATTTGGGCGACTTCATTGTGGACCGGCGCGTCGTGTCGCCGTCCGAGGCGGTGATCAATCTCAACTTGCGGGAGCAAACGGCCGAGGTTTTGAAGACCTTGAGCCCGCGGGAAGAGAAAATTGTGAAGATGCGCTTCGGCCTGCAGGACGGAAGCGAGCATACGCTCGAGGAAGTAGGCCAGCATTTCGCGGTCACGCGCGAGCGCATCCGTCAGATCGAGGCCAAAGCGCTCCGCAAGCTGCGTCATCCCAGCCGTAGCCACCGCCTGCGCGCGTTTCTCGATACGAGTTTGCACGACTAACTCCCCCTCAATCTCTCACGGTTTCAGCCGATAAGAGAAGTGAACGGAGACGCTGACATGCTCTCCTTCGAGGTGGGATGTATGGACATCGGACGCATTCAACCGGCCGGGACTGCCGCTGTGGGTTATGTAAGCGACCAGCCCGGGCTGCGGGATACGGCTCCATCGCAACGTGAACTGATTCAGGCGGTGAAAGCCCTGAACGGCTCTGAGCTATTCGGAGATAACCGTGAGCTGACGTTTGTGTTCGACCGGAAGACTCACAGGGCGTTGGCTCGGATAGTGGATAAGCAGACCCGTGAAGTGATCGTGCAACTGCCGCCGGAGCAGGTGCTCCAGATGGCGCAAGAGCGAAAGTGAATTGAACAAATGTACTCAGGCATGTATAGCGAGTATTTGGATAGCGAGATTTTGACGGCTGAGCCAGTGAAACTGGTCCAGTTGATGTACCGCGGAGCAATCGATGCAATTGCTGAAGCGCGCCGCGCATTGGCCGCCGGCGAT
Source organism: Bryobacterales bacterium (assembly GCA_038322705.1). Taxonomy (GTDB): domain Bacteria; phylum Acidobacteriota; class Terriglobia; order Bryobacterales; family Bryobacteraceae; genus TMP-7. Next base: position 21,780 of record JBBQGC010000044.1, read on the forward strand.
ATTCCGGGCCGGTCGCGCCTGATCTCGAAAGCGTCGGCGATCCTCAACGAGCTCGCCCTGTCCCTGGATCATTCCCAGGATGCGGAGCTCTGCCGCAATCTGGTCGAGTTATACGATTACATGCTGCGGCGCTTGATCGAGGCGAATACGAATCAGATCGAAGCACCGCTCGTCGAAGTAGAGAACCTGTTGAGTGGATTGTTGACCGCGTGGCAACAGGCTGGCCAATCCGAACAACCGGAGCGCACCAGCTACGGGCAGTCTTCTTCGTATGTGAGCGCCTCGACCGAGTATCAGTCGGTCAGCTACGCGTATTAGGCTGCGCTTCTGTCTTCTACGCTACGCCTTAGAGTCTTCCAAGTGCTCGTCGATCAGGCGGGCACTTACTTCAAGCGGCAAAACCGAGTACGTGCCACTGCGGACCGCCTCGCGCAGCCGTTCTAACCGGACACCATCCGCTTCGAGGTGCCGGGCGATCGATGAGGTCTCTGCTGTATCTCCGGCCGGCTCGTTCGATATCGGGTCCTTGGCCGCAACGGCCTTGTCGCGCGCCGCTTTGGACGCCGACTCCGTGGAAACCGGTAGTCCTGCGCCCAATGCCTCGTTGTTGATTTTCATGCTTACCTGCCAGGCTTCTTCTCTAATCCGTCTACCACCAGTTTAGCGATCCCGAACCCGCCATTTGACGCCAGAAGTTGCGCGAACTGCTGCTCCGCCATTTCCGCCATGGATAGCCCGGTCTGGTCCTCGCTTGTCCCTGTCCAATCGCCCGAACCCGATTCGCGAGCCGATTTGAGCATCTGCTCCATCAGCATGGATTCGAACTGCTGGGCCGCATCTTTCACCTTTGCCGCATTCGGCGCCTGCGCGACGTTCGAACTGCTCGACAGGATCGTGTTCAATCCAATTTCGCTCATCACATCACCTCAATTTCAGCGTCGAGCGCGCCCGCGGCCTTCAAGCTTTGCAGGATTGCGACGATGTCCCGCGCGGTCGATCCAATCGCCGTCAGCGCGCGAACCAGGTCATCGACCGTGGCTCCCGGCTTCAGGCTGATATTTTGCGCCTTGTCTTCCTTTGCTCCGGTCGAAACCTGCGGGTTAACGGAAGTGTTGCCGCCCGAAAGCGGGCCAGGCTGCGACACAGCAGCGGTCGTCTTGATCTCCACCGTGAGCGCGCCATGCAGAATCGAAGCAGGCAGAATTCGGACGTCCTTTCCCACGATGATCGTACCCGTCCTTTCGTCAATGACGACCTTCGCGAGCTGGTCGGCATCCACGGTGATGGCCTCCACCTCGGCGACGAATTCCACCCGGCGTTGGCTGTAGCTCGACGGAACCGTTACAACCACCAAGCCTGCATTCTCGGCGTGCGCGACACGGACGGTATCCGAGCCGAATCGCTTATTGAGTGCTTCAGCTACGCGCGCCGCCGTCGTGAAGTCCGCGCGGTGAAGCTGTAGCTTGATCTGATCGCCGGGAGCTGCCGAAGGAGGCGCTCGCTCGACAATCGCGCCGCTGGGGATTCGACCCGCCGTCGGATGATTCAGCGTTTGCGAGTTTCCACCCCGGCCCGCCACGAAGCCGCCCGTCACCACCGAACCCTGAGCCACCGCGTAGATCGCCCCGTCGGCGGCTCGCAGTGGCGTCATGATGAGAAGGCCTCCTTGGAGGTTCGCAGCATCGCCTACCGTTGCGGCTACCACATCGATCTTCGTTCCGGGCTGAGCGAAGGCCGGCAGATTTGCAGTCACCAGCACCGCTGCGGTGTTTCGCACCAGAATTGCCGACGCGGGAACCGATACACCCATGCGCATCAGCATGTTCGTCAGACTCTGAGCCGAGAACACCGTCTGACGCTTGTCGCCCGTCCCGTTCAATCCGACGACGATTCCATAGCCGACCAGTTGATTATCCCGGACACCCTCAATCGAGGTAACGTCCTTCAAGCGCACCGACGCGCTCGCGGTCGACAAACAAATCAAGGACGCGGCTAAGATCTTTCTAATCGGCATGCACTAAAAGGGAAGTAATCCCAGAAGAATCCGGTACAGGATAAACGGCCGCTTCACCGAGTCGGCCACGACGCCCTTCCCGTTAATTCGCACCTCGAGTTCAGCCAGGCGATCCGAGACAATCTGGTTCCCAGAACTAAGGTCGGCCGGACGCACAATTCCTCTCACAATGACTGATTGCCGTTCTGAATTTACCCAGACCTGTTTATCGCCCTGCACAACCAGGTTGCCATTCGGTAAAACGTGGGTGACCCGCGCCGATAAGGTAGTTGTGAATGTACTACCGCGAGTCGTTGTTCCTTGCCCCTGGAGTTGCTGGTCGCCGCTCATCGCCGCCGCGTTCGGCCACGGTCCGGTCGCTTTCAATGGACCGCCCAAGGCCTGAATTCCAGCCTTGGCCGACGATTTTCTGGCGCTGTTCGTAGTGCCGGTGGCTGACGCAGACGCCCGGTCGGAGACAAGGATCGTGACGATGTCGTCAATGCGGCTGGCCCGTACATCGCGAACCGCGTCGGCTAGCTGGCCGGACGCCGAGAACAGCGAGCCCGGCGAGGGCGCGTCAACTTTCTGCGAGCGGCGCTCGAGTTCAATCAGATACCGGTCGAGCGGCGATTCCTGTTCCGGCTGCCGCTTGACCATCTTTCCTCCGCCCATCGACGGAATCCCCAGCAGCACCGACACCGCTCCGCACACTTGCCAGCTTCGAATTCTTCCCATCCACATCGATCCGCACCTTTCCTTTGTCCTGTACCTGCGCACGCCAACGCTTCTTCAATCCGCTGGCCCACACCACCACGGTGTCCCCACGACGTCCCGCTGTTTCGGCGGTCCCCTGGAACTGGAGGCTCACCGATCCCGCCGTCAACTCGGCATCTACTGTGTCGCCCCGCTCGACGGCGTTCGGCTCGCTCAGCATCTCCGCCGTCAGCGCCTGGCCCGCCTGAATAGGTCGAGTCGCCGATTTTCCATCGATCTCCTTAAGTTCATCCGGAGGTGCCGATAAGAAAGGAAAGCGCCACCCCGATTTCGCCACGACATGTGAGGGCTCAATCCGTTGCTGGGCGGGAATGGCCGAGGTTGCTTCAAGCCACTGCTCCAACCGCGTGACCCGCAAACGAACCCAAATGGGTGCGTGGGCCCTTCCGCCATCCTCTATATATCCTCGCCACGTGACGGTCGCGTCGGGTGTTGCCCGAGGCGGCGCATGCAAGCGCGGCAATTCGAAAATCGGGTCGCCGGGCGGAACGGGATAACGGCTGAACTCGATAATGTCGAGCTTTGCTGCCGGCCCGAGCACCTTCTCGATCGCCGATCGAACGTCAGATTCGATGAGAATTCGCGCCGGGCGTTCAAAGCAAAGCGGCGCGATCTGATCCGCTACGACACCGAACCGCCGCGCGATGACGCCCAGAGAGCCAGCATCCATGGCCCTCCGTACTCCCGTCATGGGCGACAGAGCCACCACGAAATCCGCAGGCACGACCGCAAAGGCCGCATTCGCCCGCGCCAGATCCGCGCCCAGGATTCGGTCACCCGCAACCACCGTGCAGGCCCGCGCACACGAACCGAGCCACACCAAAATCCCCAGAATGCGCATAAATCAGCGAGTCAAGTTATTGACTTGGCTATACATGTCGTCCGCAGCCTTGACCACCTTCGAGTTGGCCTCATACGCCCGCTGACTGACGATCATATTGATAAACTCTTCCACGACGCTCACGTTCGACTGCTCGAGATAGCCCTGCAGCAGCGTCCCCATGCCTTCCTGCCCGCCCGGATTCCCGACCGTCGGCTCGCCGCTCGCGTCCGTCGGCGTGAATAAGCTGCTACCCAAGCTGTTTAAGCCAGCCGGATTCGTGAAGTTCGCCAACTGAATCTGCCCGGCGATCTGCGAAGCCGTTTGGCCCTGCTGGACGTAGCTCACCGTGCCATCGAGGGCGATCGTAATCGTCTGAGCTTGTTGCGGTATTGTGATCTGCGGCTCGAGCGGATTGCCTTCGCTCGTCACGAGATTGCCGTCGCGATCGACGTGGAACGCGCCGGAGCGGCTGTAAGCGATTTCGCCGCTAGGCCGCCGCACCTGGAAGAACCCGCGCCCTTGGATCACAACGTCCAACGGATTGTCCGTGGACTGAAAGTTGCCCTGCGAGAAGATGATCTCGTTCGAAGCCGGCCGCGTACCCAACCCGACCTGCAACCCGCTCGGAACCACCGTTTGCGACCCAGCGGCGGCGCCCGGCTGTATGAAGTTCTGATACAGCAAATCCTGGAACTGCGCGCGGCGCATCTTGAAGCCCGTTGTGTTTGCGTTCGCCAGATTGTGCGCGATGTTGTCCACGTTCATCTGTTGCGCCGACATCCCGCTGCCCGCGCTGTACAAAGCTCGAATCATTCCCTAAACTCCTTTTACCCGCCAGCCTTGGCGACTTCCTCAATGCTTTTCCGATCCATCTCACTGCCCAGCGATATAGCCCGCTGGAGCATCTCGAATTGCCGCATGACGCTCACCAGCCGCACTGCCGATTCGCCGACCGGAACATTGGCTGATTCCAAACTACCCTGATGCACTTCGGCTGCCGTAGCAGGTTTGGCACTCGATTCATCGAATTTGAAATATGTGTTTCCCAGCTTCACCGGCTTGGCCGAGTTGTCCACATCCACCAGAGCCAGCCTCCCGATCACTTGGCCGTTCTGTTGAATTTCGCCTTTCGGGTTGATCTCGACCGGCGCCGCCGGGTCGAATACAGCCGGTTTCCCGTCGGGCCTCAAGACGCGGACCGGCTGCCCGTCCTGGGTTAGCAGTTGTCCGGCTGAAGACAGACGGAAGCTCCCGTTGCGTGTATATATAGGTCCGTTGGCGCTGTCCACGACGAACATACCTTTGCCCGAAATGGCGAGATCGAGCGCGTTACCCGTTGAAAGCAAAGAGCCTTGGCCCAGATCCGTCCATTGCCGTTCGATGACGGGGATGGTGGATGGATCGGGCGTCGTGCCGTCGGCGGCGCCCTGGGCCGCTTCCTCGGAAACGTAGAGGCTGTAGAACTCGCGATCCGCCTTGAACCCTGCGGTACCCGAGTTCGCCACGTTGTTGGCCAGAAGGTCCAGCGACTCCATACGCGCTTTCATTCCGCTGGCGGCCGAAATCATCAATGGATCCATACTCGCCGGTGATAGAGCAATTTGAATTCCCGCGATTTTGCCTAAACTTTCGGGGTAATATTCCGAAATGATCATTAGAGCGTGTTTCAATTCGGATGTGCGGTGCCGATTTGGAACGGCAGGATGCCGGTCGGTGTTGATTGCGCGAGGGATCGAATTGGCGACCCAGTTGCCCTAATCCGGGTGTGCAAGTTGTCAGCTCCACAGCGCTACAGGGTGGGGTGCCGGATCTGGCGCTCGATCCGCCCTCAGAATCAGCGCCAAATCCGGAGGCGCCCTCGTTCCTTCAGTTCCTTGCTCTCGCGGGTGCGGATCTGCAGCAGCAGAGCACGTCCTCGCCTACCTTAAGTAAGGATGCCGACCCGCCGAAACCGGACGAGGAGCCGCCCAAGAAGAAGATCGAAAACGAACCCATTCTGGTCCTGATCGATCTCAGGGTCGTCACGCCGGCTCCGGAACCCCGGCCATTGCGGCTCGCCCTCAATCCGGACCCTCCAAGCCCAGGCACCCCCGACCGCGTCACGCTAGGGGAAGCAACACAGGCCACCACGCAACGGGTTCGTTTTGCAAAAACGGAGGATCCGGAGCCCATTCTAGAGAAGAATCCGGCCCCGGTCGTGTCCCCAGCACCCACCCAAGACAGCGAAACGAACCCAACCGCGTTCACCTTGGACATCTCCACGGACGAACATCCCCCGGCAATAACGAAGCCACAGCCCGTTCAGCCGAAGTCGGCCGAGCCCTCACCAGCACCCTCCGTAGCTCCGCCTGCGCCCGCCGCTGTCGAGACGCCTGCCGATCACGCGGGTCAACAACAACCTGGTCACGACGACCGCCGGCAGCCTCGGGAACGTGACACAGCGGTCAAAGAAATCCAGCAGCCTGACGCGCCAGCCCCCACGCCAGTCCTGCACGAATTCGCGATAACGAACCCAACGGGAACTCCCGCCACAGCGATGCACCCCCACGTCGACCGGCCCCAAGCGCCCGAGCCGACGGCTTCCGTAGCCCGGACGGAAATCCCGGAAACGCCCGCCGCGCCGAAAGCGGGCCCGCTTCGCGAGATCGCCCTGAGTGTTCCCGGCCGCGAGGAAGCCGTCAACTTACATATCGTCGACGATCGGGGAAAGTTGCACGTCGAAGTTCGGACATCCGACCCCCAGCTTGCATCCTCGTTGCGCGACAACGTCGGCGACCTGGTTCAGAAGCTGGACCACTCGGGCTATCGTGTCGAGTCCACGGGTTCTACTCAAGTTGCGGCAGGCCACCAGACCAAATCCGGACCGGAACAGGACCAGGCCGGCGGCCAAGGCAGCCGTCACCCCGGACAGGAACAACAGCAACAACAAGGCCAGGGACGCGGCAATCGCCCGCGCTGGCTCGAGGAAATCGTTCGCAACTTCCAGGTCACCGAGCAGGAACAGGAGACTCAATCGAATGGCAATTGAAGCAATTTCGGGCACGCCGGACATTTCGCCGGCTCTCAACACACAACCAACCCCGGCCAAATCCACGGGCGTCGACCCGTTGGCAAAGAAGGACACCTTCCTCCAACTTTTGGTCGCGCAGTTGAAAAATCAGAATCCGCTCAGCCCCAGTGACGGGACTCAGTTTGTAACCCAACTCGCACAATTCTCGAGTCTGGAACAGACTACCCAAATGCGCGACGACATCACTGCGATCCGGACCAATCTGGACAAATACTTCAACGCAATCAGCGATCCCAAGACCGGATCCGCTGCCGCAAATAAAGGTTAAATACAATGCTTACATCATTTTCCACAGCACTTTCCGCGCTCGATGCGACCATTACCGCCATCGACGTCGTGGGTAACAACCTGGCGAACCTGAATACACCGGGCTTCAAAACCAGCGTGGTTGCATTCCACGACCTGGTGACCCAATCCCTCGGTGCGCAAGGCGAGACTCAGGTCGGATTTGGCGTTGGCCGGCCGATCACCATGCGCGAGTTCTCCCAGGGTGCGATTCAGACCACCTCCGGCCCCCTGGACGCCGCGATTCAGGGCGACGGCTTCTTTATCGTGAGAGATAATGCGGGCGCCACCGACTACACTCGTGGCGGCAATTTGAAGGTGGACAAGGAAGGAAAGCTGACGACGTCGACCGGCGAACGGCTGCAAGGCTGGACGAACACCAGTACGACGGCGCCCTTGGATACCAATGCCCCGATCGGAGATATCGTGCTTCCGGTGGGTACCCTGAAGCCGCCAATTGCCACGACGAACGTGTCCATCGACATGAACCTGAACGCCGCCGCGGTGAAGGACGATAAGTTCTCAAGGACATTATCGGTTTACGATTCACTCGGGAACGCGCACACGCTCAACTTCGATTTCGTCAAGACTGCCAATGCGAACGAGTGGTCGTACTCGATCTCAGTGCCCAATTCCGAAGTGAAGACCGCGATGACTCCGTTAGCGGGTAAGCTGACATTCGATTCTAGTGGCAATTTGACAAGTCCGGCAGCCACCGACGCCGCCCCGCAGATCACGATTGCCGGCCTTACGGATGGCGCAGCGGACATCAAGCTCGATTGGAGTGTGTGGAACGGAGCAACGTCCCGGATCACGCAGTTCTCGCAGAAATCCGCAGTCTCTGCCAACACGCAGGATGGCGCCGCGCCGGCAAGCCTGTTGTCGGTTGGAGTAGCCGACGGCGGAAGGGTCGTCGCGAAGTACTCGAGCGGCGAGCAGATCGTGGTTGGCCAACTCGCCATGGCCATGATCCGCAACCCGGATTCGTTAATCGCGATCGGCAACAACAACTACGGGCTCAGCGCGCGCACCGCTCTCCCAGCGATCGGGTTGCCTGATTCGGGCGGCCGTGGCACCATCCTGGGCGGCGCGGTGGAAGCGTCCACGGTCGATATCGCCAAGGAGTTCACCAACCTGATCGTGCTTCAGCGGGCTTATCAGGCCAACTCCAAAGTGGTGACCACCGTCGATCAGATCAGCCAGGACACCATCAGTCTAAAACAATGATAAGGATGGGCCGATGACGGTTCTCGAGCAGATTGCCCACTTCGGGGACGTGCCCATCACGGTGGATATCGAACTGGCGCGGCGTGTGATGACCATGCGTGAAGTATTGGAGTTGGAGCCCTCGAGCGTAATCAAGATGCCGCGCTCCGCAGGAGACAACATCGATGTCCTGGTCGGCGGAGCGCTGGTGGGCTCGGGCGAGATCGTGATCATTGAGGATACGGTCGGCGTACGAATTACAGACTTCAATAGCGAGGAATAGCCGCGTAAACCCACTACTCCATGTGGAGTTGTTACGGCAGCTTATCTGGGTGGCAGTGGTTTTGGCTCTGGCCATCGCGGCGGCGTGGTGGTTACGCGGACGCCCGCCGGGTCTAGCCCGGTTGTGGTCCAGGCCCTCAAACCTAAAGAGAATGCAACTCGTCCAGCGGCTCCCGCTCACGCCGCAGCACTGGATGTGCGTCGTTCGAGTGGACGAGGTGGAGTGGATCGTCGGAGTGTTTCCGGGAGGCCTGTCGGTGTTGAGCCGTAGCGGCGTCCCGGCAGACGTTTCGCAGCCGGGACGAATGGAGTCAGCTACATGATCGCGTTACTTGCTCCCGCAGCGGCGCGGGCTGATGGTGGGCTTTTCGGGATTCCGATGACCGGAGGAAGTGCAACTGGACTCAGCGCGCCGATGCAGATCGTTCTGCTGCTGACAGCGCTGACCCTGCTGCCTGCGGCGATCATGTCTGTGACACCGTTCCTGCGGATCGTCATCGTACTGCATTTTCTACGGCAGGCGCTCGGTACGCAGACCGCTCCATCGAATCAGGTGCTCATCGGCCTGGCGTTGTTCCTGTCGATCCTGATCATGCAGCCCGTTTTAGGCGAAGTGTACTCGACCGCGTACGGTCCGATGGAGAAAGGACAGATTACATCGCAGCAGGCTTGGGAGCGCGCATCGGTTCCTTTCAAAACGTTCCTGCTCCGATTCGCCCGTGAACGCGATGTGAAGCTGTTTCTAGAGCTGTCCCACTCGGCGCCGCCCGCCAAGCCGTCCGATGTGGGATTGGCGGTTCTGGTTCCGGCGTACACACTATCTGAATTGAAGGCGGCGTTCCAGATCGGGGCGGTGTTGTTCCTCCCGTTTCTGATAATCGATCTCGTCGTCGCATCCGTCACGCTTTCGGTGGGGATGATGCAGTTGCCGCCGGTCATGGTTTCAGCGCCCTTCAAGATTCTCTTATTCGTGCTCGTGGACGGCTGGAACCTCGTGGTGGGATCGCTGGTCAAGAGCTTCTATTGAGATCGCTATGAGCACAGGCCTCGCAATCGAGCTATTCCGCCACGCACTGATGACGACGTTCTGGCTCTGTCTCCCCATTCTCACGATCGGCTTCATCGTGGGCATACTGATCAGCCTGGTGCAGATCATCACGTCGATGCAGGACGCCAGCTTTGGCGCAGTGCCCCGGCTGGCCGCGTTTCTGTTCGGTTTACTGCTCCTGATGCCGTGGATGCTGAATCGGCTGATGAGCTATACCGTGTCGCTGTTCGGAGATTTGGCGCGCTATGGCCGGTAGTCTCGTGTTTCCGGCCGGTGTACTGTTCAGCTTCCTGTTGGCATTGGCGCGTGTTTCTGGCGTGGTGGTTTTCCTGCCTCTGCCTGGACTTCGCAACACACCGGATACCACAAGAGTCGTCCTGGCTCTGAGTCTGACGCTGTGCTTGTACTCATCATGGCCCGCCGCACCTGCCGTGGCACCGGGGCTGGTTACGCTCACGTTGTGGATGATTGCCGAAGCGTCCTTCGGAGTGATGCTGGGCCTGCTGGTGTCGGTTTTGGTCGAATCCTTCCAGCTTGGGGCGCAGATCCTTGGATTGCAGGCGGGATTTTCGTACGCCTCAACGGTGGATCCGGGCAGCCAGGCGGATTCCACGGTGCTACAGGTGTTCGCCCAACTGCTGGCGTCGAGCCTGTTCTTCGCGTTGGGCTTGCATCGCGAAGTGATCGCGCTGTTGGCGACGAGTTTCCGGACCATCCCGCCGGGCACATTCGCCCCGAACCTGAACATGGCGCAAGCGGTGATCGGGTTTGTAGCAACCCTGTTCTCGACGGGACTGCGCGTTGCGTTCCCGGTGCTCGCATTGCTGTTGCTGGTCGATATTGCACTCGCGCTGTTAGGCCGGATGCAGGCGCAATTGCAACTGTTGACGGTCGCGTTCCCGGCTAAGATGCTCGCCGCGCTGGGCTTCTTCGCCCTCACGTTGTGGGTGATGCCCACGGTGGCCGAATCCGCTTTTCGGAAGAGCATGGAAGCCGCCACGCGGATATTGGGCCGATGAATGTCTGATCGCACAGAGCAACCGACTCAGCGGCGCCGGGATAAGGCGCGGAAGGACGCTAAGTTCCCGGTCAGCAAGGAATTTGTCAGCGCGGCGCAGTTCATGACATTCGTCTGGCTGATCAGTGCGTACGGGCCGGAGTGGTTCCGGCAGGTGGGTGTCAATTTTCGCGCGGCGCTTACGGCAGGATTCCGCGGTGATCTTACGGCCCTTGCTGTCGAGCGCCTGCTTTGGAAGCTGGCATCGGGCAATCTGTTCGGACTCCTCGCCGCCGGAACCGCTCTCACGGCCACGATTCTCGCAGCTCAGATCTTCACCACCAACCTCGGGCTGGCGCTGTCCAAACTGGGCCCTGATTTCACCCGCCTGAATCCGTTGCCCCGTCTTCAACAACTGCCTCAGCAGAACTTTCCCCAGCTTGTGCAGGCGGTAGTGCTGCTTCCGGTATTCGGACTTGCAGTCTGGGCGATTGTGTCCGAGAACTTATTGGCGTTTTCGACACTTCCGCTTACAGGAACCCTGTCGGCCGCGGCAACGATCGGCCATTCGATCATGGCGCTGTTGTGGCGCGCGGCGATGCTGTTCGCGCTGTTCGGATTTGTGGACCTGTTCCGCCAGAAGCGGCGGCATGGCAACCAGTTGAAGATGACCAAGCAAGAGATTCGCGACGAGATGAAAGAGACCGAGGGCAGCCCTCTCATCAAACAACGAATCCGGCGCATTCAGCGCGACTTGGCGCGGCGCAGCATGATGAAGGAAGTCTCCAAGGCCACCGCCGTCATCGTCAATCCGACCCATTTCTCGGTCGCGATCCGTTACAACGCCGAATCGCAGGGCGCGCCGCTGGTGGTCGCCAAGGGCAAGAATTATCTGGCGCGGCGCATCCGCGAGATTGCGCTCGAACACAACATACCGATCGTTGAAAACCAGCCTTTGGCCCAGGCACTGTACAAATCGGTCGAGGTAGGACAGGAGATCCCGGCGCACTTGTACCGGGCTGTGGCCGAGATTCTCGCCTACATATACAAGCTGATGAACGGGAGGCTGCCGGGGTAGCGAATGGCAACCAGTCCCGCCAAAATCGCGCAAGGTCCGGTGCTGACGCCGGATCCTCGTCCCTCCGGTCAACGCGGCCCCGCAAAAGCCCCGGCCACCGGCAAGGGAGTGTCCATGCCCGCGGCCGTGCTCTCGAAGATGGGCGATGTCGCGGTTCCCGTGGTTGTACTCGGCATCGTGCTGGCGATGATAACGCCGCTGCCGCCGTTCCTGCTCGACGTCCTGATCAGCGTCAACATCACGCTGTCGACGGTCGTTCTGCTGGTGTCCCTATATATCTCGCGGCCGGTTGAGTTCAATGTATTTCCGACGGTGCTGCTATTGATGACGCTGTTCCGGCTGGCGTTGAACGTATCGTCGGCTCGCCTGATTCTGCTGAACGGAAACTCGGGGACGTCGGCGGCGGGCGAGGTGATCGAAGCGTTCGGAAACTTCGTTGTTGGCGGCAATTACATCATCGGCGTGGTGATCTTCCTGGTGCTGATCGCCATACAGTATGTCGTCATCAACCATGGCGCGGTGCGTATCTCGGAGGTGACGGCGCGGTTCACCCTCGACGCGATGCCCGGCAAGCAGATGTCGATTGATTCGGATCTGAATGCCGGTCTGATCGATGAGGCCGAAGCGCGCGCACGCAGGAAGGGACTCGCGGCGGAAGCGGAGTTCTACGGCGCGATGGACGGCGCCTCGCGCTTCACGCAGCGCGACGCGATTGCCAGCATTCTGATCACCGCGATCAACATCATCGCAGGCTTTCTGATCGGGGTTCTCCAGCACGGCCTGGAACTCAAACGCGCGCTGCAAACCTACACCGTACTGACCATAGGCGATGGCTTGGTTACGGTGATTCCCGCGTTGATGATCTCGGTGTCCGGCGGATTGATCGTGACGCGAGCCAGTTCCGATTCGAAGTTGGGCGATCAGGTCCGAACCCAGGTGTTCACGAACCCGCAGCCGCTGTTCCTCGCCTCGGGAGTTTTGATGGCGATGGCAGCATTTCCGGGTCTGCCGAAGATTCCGTTTCTGCTAATCGGCGTTGCGATGGGCGGGCTCGCTTATCGCCTGTACAAGAAGCCGCCGGAGCCCGAAACAGGATCGCCCGCCGCAGCGGCGCCGTCCCCGAAGGAAAATCTGGAATCGCTTCTCAAGGTGGAACCGCTGGCGGTAGAAGTCGGGCTCGGCCTGATCAAGTTGGTGGAAGGCGCGCAGAACTCGCCGTTGTTGAGAAGGATCGGAGGCATTCGCAAGCAGCTCGCCACCGATCTCGGATACCTGCTTCCTCCAGTGCGTGTGATGGATAACGTCGGGCTGAAGGTGCGCGAGTATGTGATCTCGATCAAGGGTGTTGAGGTATCGCGCTATGAACTGCCGCAGGGTTGCGAACTGGCTATCACGACCTCGCGCGCAGCTCCGCAGATTGAGGGCATCGCTACGCGCGAGCCGGCTTTCGGAATCGCCGCCGTGTGGGTACCGGCGGAGAGGGCTGAGTTGGCGCGCAATGCGGGATACACGGTGGTGGACGGAGTCAGCGTTTTGGGAACACACCTCTCGGAGGTGATCCGCAAACACGCCTATGAGATTTTCTCAAGAGCCGATACAAAGAAAGTGCTGGATAGGGTGGCCGAAGATAATCCGAAGGCCGTCGAAGATCTGGTTCCCAAATTGCTTTCTATGGCGGTAGTGCAGCGAGTTTTACAGAATCTGCTACGGGAACGCGTTTCAATCCGGGACGCGAATACCATTGTGGAATCGCTGGGTGAAGCAGCGGGAATGACGCGGAACCCGGTGCTGCTGACCGAGTATGTGCGGCAAGCGCTGCGGCGGATGGTGGTGAAGCCGTATCTCACTCCGAATGGCGAGTTGCCGGCGTTCTTCTTCGATCCGGCGCTGGAGCAAATGGTCGAGTCCGCGATCGAGCACACAGAGAATGCGAGTCACGTGAATCTTGCGCCGCAAGCGATCCGCAACCTGCTGGACCGGATCCAGCGGGCGATCGGACCGGCCGAGAGCCAGACAGTGGCGGTGGCGGGATCAGCATCGCGCTACTTCCTGCGGCAACTAGTGGAGCCCGCGATTCCGAGCTTGTCGATTCTGTCCCACAGTGAAATTCCCACGGGTGTAAAGGTGATGTCGCTGGGGGTGATTCAGTGAGCCCGCGTGACGAGGTCCCATTCCGATGAAGCTGAAATCCTATTTCGCGTCCACGGTGGAAGCGGCTATGACGCTGGCACGGGAAGAACTCGGGCCGGAGGCGATGCTGGTGCAATCGAAGCGAACGGTCGCCGACGCGCAGAAGTTCGGACGCTATGAGGTTGTGTTCGCGTTGCAGGAAGCCGAACGCGCGCCGGCCGGCGGATTCGGTGAAGTATTCGCATCGCAGCGGGAATCGGCAATCGAGAAGCTTTCGCTCGAACTGGAAGCGTTGAAGCAGCGCATCGAGAGCATGGCGGGACACTTTCCGGCCGGTGAGCCTGCGTCGACGCCGCGCCAGACGGGCAGGCGGGTCGCCGAGCTCACGCGGCGCCTGACGGATGCCGATGTGGATGCGAAGCTGGCGCGTTCGATCGCAACCGAGGCAGGGGAGTGGAACGGTCCGGGCGGTCTCCAGAAGGCGCTCGAAGCCGTGATTCGCGCCGATTCACAACTCGGGGTTGCGGATGCCGAGCGCAAGATCGTCGCGCTCGCCGGTCCTCCCGGAGCGGGTAAGACAACGACATTGGTGAAGCTCGCAGCGCGCTACGGGCTTAGCTCGCGCCGCTCGATTCACCTGCTATCGACCGACGTGTACCGGGTGGGCGCGGCCGAGCAACTGCGGCTGTATGCTTCGATCCTGGGGGTCGGCTTTCAGGCGGTTGAAACGCCGCTGGCGCTGGCACAGGCGCTCGAAGAGCAGCGCCACAAAGATCTGATCTTGATCGACACGCCTGGATGGGCCCACCGTGATGTGCCCGAAATCCGCGAACTGGCAGCGTTTATCGCCGACGAGCCGGACATCGACGTCCACCTGGTTTTGCCGGCATCGAACCGCGCCGCCGACGTCTCGCGATTGGTGGACCGCTTCGAAGTTTTCAAGCCCGCAAAGCTGCTGTTTACGCGGCTCGACGAAACCACGCGATTTGGACCACTGATCAACGAGAGCTATCGCACGGGAAAGCCGGTATCGTTTCTGAGCGCGGGCGAACTGATACCTGAGGATCTGGAGCCGGCTACTGCGCCGCGAATCGCCGGACTGATCGCGGGAGACGCGGAAGAGGAACGAGAAGAGTGTGCGGCGCTGTGCGTTGAGGGAAGGAACTGATGCTGCAAGGATATTCGACTGGGACGATGAACCCGTACCAAGTGGCTGCGACCTCGCCGGAGCAGCGCGAGCAGATGATCATGGACCACTTGCCACAGGTGCGGCTGATCGCGCGCAGGATTCATGAGCGGCTGCCGGAAAGCGTGAGTCTGGAGGACCTGATCTCGACCGGAGTAGTCGGGTTGATTTCGGCAATCGACCGCTTCGATCCGGTGCACAACGTCAAGCTGAAGACGTATGCGGAATACAAGATTCGCGGCGCCATTCTGGACAGCTTGCGAGGTTTGGACTGGGCCCCCCGGCAGCAGCGTAAGCGCGTGAAGCAGATCGAAGCGGCGATCGCGAGCATCGAGCAGCGCGTGAAGCGCACGCCGGCCGAAGAAGAAATCGCAGCCGAGCTGGGGCTGACGCTCGAGCAGTATTACGACTGGCTGGTGGAGGTGCGCGGCGTCAATCTGGGGAGCCTCGAAAACGCGTCATCCCAGGAAGAAGGCCGCGACCTGCTGAAGTACATCTCCGATGACGAAGGGATGTGGCCTTCGCGGCTGTTGGAGCGCTCGGAGCTGGAGAAACTGATTGCCGAGGGCATTCAGAAGATGCCGGAGATGGAGCGTACGGTTCTGAGCCTGTACTATTACGAAGAACTGACGTTGCGGGAGATCTCGACCGTTGTGGGCCTGCACGAATCGCGAATCTCGCAACTGAAATCACAGGCGATCTTGCGGCTTCGCGCCTACGTCGAAAAGCGCTGGCCCTGCGAGCGGGGAATATAAAGGCAGAGCGAAGGCATGAGCGAGAACCTGCGCCAATCGCTAGCATCCCAACTGGCCGCGGACCTGGCCCGCGCCATCGAGGCGATGACGAGCGAACAGCCTCAATTGAGCGTCAGTGCGTCCCAGCCCGAGGCGTTGGACCAGGGCGCGGTTTGGCGGCAGCGCTTCAGCCAGAGTTCGGGCGCGACGTGGCTCTGTGCCAGCGAGCAAGCATGGATTTCGCTCGGAGCGCGGGCGCTAAAAGCTGCGGGTATCGAAGACACGGACGAGGCGACCTCGAAGAGCACGTTTCTCGAGATCCTGGCCCAGGCGCTTTCCATGCTGGCCCGTTCCGTGTCGGGATTAACGAAACGGGAGTGGGACTGTTCAGAGGGTCAGGAAGTACGATTCACGGAGTCGCCGTCGGATTGGACGTGTGTTCATCTCACATTCTCCGATGGGACTTCGGAACGATTGTTTGCGCGGTTCGACGACGCGCTGATCGCCGACGTGGGGGGCCCGGCACAAGCGCCCGCCCCGGTAGCGAAAGCCCTTCAACCCGCATCCGCTCCCGCCGCGGACAAATCGAAAACGCTGGATTTGCTTCTCGACGTAGAACTCCCGGTCAGCATTTCGTTCGGGCGCGCCCAGTTGCCGCTGAAGGACGTGATCAAGCTCACCACGGGGTGCATCGTCGAGTTGAACCGGACCATCACCGAACCGGTGGAGATCATCGTCAACAACTGCGTGATTGCGCGGGGAGAGGTGGTGGTGGTGGAAGGCAACTTTGGCGTGCGAATTCAACAGGTAGTCAGCCGGGAGGAGCGGCTGAGAACTCTCTACTGAGACGTCGCCATGATTCCCCAGATCGCATTCATCAACTACGGCGCGCTGGCACTGACGATTGCCGCGTGCGTGTTCCTGTTCATCACCCTCAAGCGCGACCTGCGCACGATGGAGATTCGGGACCTGCGCCGGACGGAGAATCTGCGCTGCGAAGTGCGGGAAGTGAAAGAGGAGCTCGAAGCTCTGCGGCGTGAGATCGAGATCAGGGAATCAAAGGCCGACCCGTCGGCCACCCTCGGACGAACGCTCGGATCCGGAGTGCGGATCCAGGCGCTCCGCATGATTAAGCAAGGCGAAGGCCTGGACCGCATCGCATCGGAATTGAACCTGCCGCGCAACGAGGTGGAACTGCTGATGAAGGTGCACAAACTAATGGCCGGGGCGGTGCCTCAGACTACATCCTGAGGCGGCGTTCGGTGATGCGGCGTGGCGCCGGGGCGTCCCAATCGGAACGGTCCTGGTCCACGGTGATGCTCAAGGTGGTCTCCTTGCGGTCGCGCAGCACGGTGACGGGGAACGTCAGCTTGTCGCGCATGGATCGCACGGCCGAGCTCACCTCGTTCGGGGTGGCCACTTTGTTATCGGCGATTTTGATAATGATGTCGCCGGCTTTGAGACCAGCGCGTGCGGCGGGAGTGTCTTTCATAACAGAGCGGACCAGCACGCCCTCCTTCACGCCGAAGAAATCGGCCATCTGACCGTGCAGCGCTTCGGCTTCGATGCCCAACGAGGCGGTGCGCCACATCATGATCGAGCGGGGGAGATCTGGCATTGGGGCGATGGCGGGCATTTCGATGCGCGGCATGGATGCGGCGGACATGGCTTTGCGGGCGCCCAGCTTGGCCGTGATTGTCTGCGCGTTTCCGTCCCGCGAGATCTGGAGTTTCACTTCGCGCCCGGCTGGAGTCTCGCGGACGAAGCGCGAGAACTGCTCCATGCCTTCAATTCGCTGGCCGTTATAGCTGAGAACGACATCCCCCACTTTCAGCCCGGCTTTGGCTGCCGGACTGTCTTCTTCAATGCGCGTGAGTTCGACGCCGGCCTCTTCGCGCAACTTCAACTCTTTGGCGCGTTCCGAATCGAGCTCGCGCAGATTCACGCCGAGATAACTCGTACCGGCGCCCCCAATCCGCACGATCGATATTTGCGGTTCGAACGGCTCGGGGGCAAGAGGCTGGGCGGCAGCGGTCTGAGACGTCAATGCCGCGGCTCCAATAACGGAACAAAACAACAGGCTACGCATAATGTGAAATCCTCGAGGTTGTATTTTTATCGTTGACGCCGCAGGAAGACCGAACCGCTGTTAGCGGTAATGCGGAGCAGCGGACCGCCGCCGTTCAGGGATCCTTCGGCCGTAATCGCGCCCAAGCGTTCCGCCCCGGCCGGCCGCACGCGGATTTCGGGAAAGTCCGAAACGATCCGCGGCATCCGGTTTCTGCCGTCGCTGAGCGCTTGAACAGATACCGACAAATTAGACGGAATGAAAACGGTAACGTCACCCGAGCCGGTGTTCAAGGTCGATTCCTGCATGCGCATTCCAGGAAGCAACTCGGCCAGGATACTGCCCATCGCCGTCTGCGCACGAAGCGGACCGCCGAGCCCGCGCACGCGGATCGCTCCGGCGGCGGATTCGCACTCTACGCCCGCCGAACTGCCGACCTCGATTGAGCCGCCGCGTGTCTGGGCGGTAACCAGTCCGCCGGAGCGGCCAACTTCGATCAACCCGCCGTCTGAACGCGCCACCACGGCCATTGCCGCATGGCCGACGCGAATACTGCCGCCAGCGGTGGTGGCATGGACGACGCCCAGAGCTTCGCCAACCACAATCTCGCCGCCCGCGGTCTCACACCATGTCTCGCCGCCTGCGCGGTCGACCTGAATCGACCCGCCGCCCGAAAAACAGCGCACGGTTCCGCCGACGCGTCCGATCCGAATATCGCTGCCGCCTGTTTTGGCGAGAACGTTCGCGCCGATGCGATCCATCTGAACACGGCCGCCGACTGTCTCGGCCTCCATGCTGCCATCCAAGTCGTAGGCCTCGACGTTGCCGCCGCGCGAGCTGACCATAACTTGCCGCAAATTCCGGGGCACGGTCAAATACATTTCCGAGGAGATGATGGCGGGGTCGCCGGCGAGCACCGACAGAGTATTCCATCCGGCGCGGGTGGAATTGCGAACGATGATGTTGCGCAACTGCAGTCGCGCTTCGGTGTCGGAGGCGGCCTTCACATGCTGGCGGATGGTGTAGGAGACGCCCGATTCGGTTCCACCGCGCACGACCACGGTTCCCGCGGCTGCAACACGGAATCGCGCCGCTTCGGGCACCGCCATGAACCCGCTGGTGGTCTGTACAAACTCGCCGCGCTCGCGTGTGATGGCCGATTGCATCTGTGCGAACAATGCCGCGCAGGCCACCGGAACCACGAGCAACCAGCGGGCGTCGGTGCAACGTCGCATCAGTACGTTTCGACCGAGGCGTTCATGGCGCGCAGAGCCTTCTCGCACCGCAGGCGGATGTAGCCGTTTCCTTCTTTGTGCATGGATTCCTGTAAGACTCCGACAACAAGCTCCTGGTTGGAGTTCTGCGTCAACAGGTCGATGGCTTGCGCGCGCAGGCCGGGGTTCTCGTCGGCCAGCAGTACGTGCGACAGAGCCTTGCGAACATCGGCCTGGCTGGCATAGGGCTTCAGCCCTTCGAGAGCCTTGAGGCGCACGCCGGCATTGGTGTCGTTTTCGAGCGCGTAGACCAGGGCCGAGCGCACGTCGCCCGACTCTGTGCGGTTCTTGAGAATTTCGACAGACTCGACGCGTAGACCGGGATCCGAGGGGTCCATGGCGGCCGATAGCAGTAGCGTGCGGATCCGGGAATCATCGAGCCGGCCGGAGATGACGCGCTGCCGGGTCTCGTCCACGACTAACTGAACGTTGCCCTTCGTGCCGGGTTCGACAAAACGAACGCGCGAGATGGACGGATCAAGCAATCCAGCCTGCATGCCGATTGCGGAGGACAGGGGTAGCAGCCGCGCGCCGAAGAATCCGAGAGCGATCAGGGCGACAGCGCCGATGGGCCGGGTAAAGCTTGGGAAGCCGATGCGCAGATCGAGCGCGCGCAAGCCCTGCAGCCAGCCGCGACGTGCGGATGAGTGGGCCCGCTCGGCCTCGATCGCAGACGCCAACAGGTCGCGCGAACGCCGCAGTAGGAACGGGGAAACGTCCAAATCGCGTTCGTCCAGCGCGCGGTGCAAGGCATGCTCGCGCTCAAATTCGGAGCGGCAGCCGGCGCACAACGCGAGATGTTCGTGCACCGCCTCTTCGTCATCGAAAGCGATCTCGCCGTAATGAATCAGCGGAATGGAACGGCGGGCCTCGTCGCAGATCATAAAAAATCTCCCAAAGCGGACCGGAGTTTCTGGGTCGCTCGAAACAGGCAATTCTTGGCGGCCTCTTCACTGGTGCCAAGGACATCGCCGATCGCTCGTAGCCTCATGCCCTGGTAGTGGCGCATTTCGAAAACCAAGCGTTCGCGCGGGGTCAGTTCGCCCAATATTTTCTCGATCCGGCCTTTCAATTCCTTACTCAACAGACTGCGCTGGGGGTCGCCGTGAGCCCGGCTTTCGGGCACCATGTCCATGCGGTCGAGCGGCCCGTCGGCGGTAGCGAGCACAGTAGGCTCCTCGCGCCGCACCTTACGCTTGCGCAAATAATCGAGACACAAATTCGTCGTGATCCGGTACAGCCAGGTGTGGAAGCTGCAATCAAAACGGAACGAATTCAGATTCTTATAGACGCGGAGAAAGGTCTCCTGATAGATATCGTTGGCGTCTTCGGGCGAGCGTAGCAGGTTCAGCGCCAGCCGGAGCACACTCTGGTCGTAGGCGCGAACGAGTTGCTCGAAGGCGGCGGTATCGCCCCCTTGAGCAGCCCGGATCAGCGCTGCTTCGTCCATGCGTGCCGCGGATTGCGTAGCCAGCGCAACGGCTCCAATGTTTCCGTCCAACGTTAGTAGAGACGGGTTAGTGGTGGAAAGGTAACGAGAGCCATGGGTGGTGGGAGTGGTCAGTGGTCAGACCCGCCTCCGCAGCCGCCGGATTGAAACGACATCCTCCGCGAGCTCCGTTGCAGGCTGGGGCGAATCGGCTATACGCCAATCGAGGCCGCGCGGCGGATCGCCCGAAGGACCGCCACACCCTCGCGGCCGCGGTACGTTTCAGAGCACACGCCATTGTGACGGACAACGTCAAGTCAAGAATTTGCGGCCGGAGCCGGTTGCTCCGTATTACCTTGACGTGCTGACGCCGGATGCGTTTCTGGTGCGCCCATTCCACTACAACGACGAACTGCTAAGGAAGATTCGAGGTACATAAAATAGGCGTAGACTTGGGCGGCCTGGCTATAGCGTCCAAGCCGCCCTGAGTGTCAGACTGCGGAACCGGTTATTGAAACAACTGGCGATTGCGAGTACGTAACACGGCCGGCACGTCCACGTCGTCGAAGCTGACCGCGTTATCTGGTTTGGGGGCGGGTTCCATGGCTGCAGGTGCGGCCTCCGCTGTTGCCGGCGCGGGTTCGTCGAAGAATCCGGGCGGCGGATCCATGGGGGAGGGCAGCGGTGCGGCTGCTGGTTGCGAAACGCTGGCGGGAGCGGCGGCGGCCATGACCTGGACAGCGGGCCTGCCGATCTCAGCCGGAGCTTCGCGCTGGAATCCGGTCGCGATGACGGTGATCTTCACTTCGTCGTCGAGCGTCTCGTTCACGATCACGCCGAAGTTGATCTGTACGTCCTCGTTTTCGGTGGCGCAGCGGATCAGCGTACAGGCCGCGTTCACCTCGTGGATGCCGAGTTTGCTCGAGCCGGTGATGTTGATCAGCAGCCCGCGCGCTCCTCTCACTCCGCCCGCTTCCATCAAGGGTGAATTGATCGCGCGCTGGGCCGCTTCGACCGCGGCATTCTCTCCGCGAGCCGATGCCGTGCCCATCATGGCGTGTCCCATGCCGAGCATGATGGCGCGAATATCCGAAAAGTCGCGATTGATCAGGCCGGGCGTGGTGATGATATCCGCGATGCCTTGTACTGCCTGGCGCAATACGTCGTCGGCCATTTTAAAAGCCGAGGAAAAGCTGGTGCCCTTGGGCGCGAGTTCCAGCAGCCGATCATTGGGGATGGTGATGACCGTATCGACTGTCGCGGCGAGATCCGCCAACCCACGCTCGGCGGCCTTGGTGCGCCGCGAGCCTTCGAACGCAAACGGACGCGTGACGACCGCCACGGTCAGGGCGTTCAATTCCTTGGCGAGCGACGCGACAACGGGAGCCGCGCCGGTTCCGGTGCCGCCGCCCAAGCCCGCGGTGACGAAGACCATGTCGGCGCCTTCCAGCACCTCGATGATGCGCTCGGTATCTTCAAGCGCGGCCTGACGACCGGTGTTCGGGTCCGATCCCGCGCCGAGCCCGCGGGTGATCTTCGCCCCGATCGCGAGTTTGTTGCCCACCGGCGAGGCGTTCAATGCCTGCACGTCGGTGTTCAGAATATAGTAGTCGACGCCGCCCAGGCCTTCGGCCATCATCCTGGCAACAGCGTTGGAACCGCCCCCGCCCACTCCGATCACCTTGATCCGGGTGCCGGCCAGCGACTCGTCCTCCATCACGAATTTCAAATCGTCCACTCGCCCTCCTTCGGTAGTTAACGCAGCACCATTCCCATCAATCCCGGCGCCTTGCGCTTGACCTGCATGCGCATCTTCAAGCGTCCGGAATACATCGCCAAACCTGCCGCCGTGGTCCAAAACGGATTGTCCAGCTCCTCCGGCCAATCCTTGATTCCGCTGGCGAGCCCATTGCGCGACGAGCAACTCAAGATGCTTTCGGCCACGTCGCAAATGCCTGCCAGCAGCGAACCGCCGCCGCATAAAACAACGCCCTCAAGTAACGTTTGCTCCATGCCGGCCTTGTATATTTCAGAGCGCACGTAACGGAACAACTCGATCGCGCGCGCCTCAATGATGTCGTTCAACTCGCGGCGCTGCACCTCGCGGCCCGGTCGGCCATCGGCGCTGGGGAGGGCGATGTAGCTGTTCTCGCCGCCGCCCGCGATGGCGCTGCCGTACTCGCGCTTCATTCGCTCGGAATCCTCATACGACGTTTTCAAGACCCAGGCGACATCGCGCGTAAAATGGTCGGACCAGACGGGCAGGGTAGAGGCGAGCATCAACGCCTCGCCATCGAAGATGACCATGTCGGTGGAGTGCATGCCGAGGTCGATCACGGCGACGCCGCGCGCGCGATCTTCCGGCGTGACCGCGGCGTAACCGGCGGCGATGGGCTCAAAGACGGTTTCCTCCACCGCGAGATGGGCCTGATGAACGGCGTCTACTAAGGCATCGTGTTCCTGCGCCGACGCGGTGATGGCGTGGACGTTTGCTTCGAGGCGCGAGCAGGTTCCGCGGCGTGGATTGCGATACCCGGCGCGGCCGTCGAGCACGAAATCCTGAGGGAAGACGTGCAGCAGCATGCGGTCGTGTTCGAGACGAACTCGAGTGGCGCGATCGATGACGAAGGTGACGTCATCCTGCTGGATTTCGCGCATGTGACCGAACTCGTATACGCCGCGCGCATACGCGCCCTGGACCGTAGCGCCGCCCATGCCGACCACGCAGGCGTCGACCAGTTGTTGCGCGCTGCGCTCAGCGGCCTGGATGGCGGCGCGCATGGATTGCGAGACGGCTACGGCATCGGAGAGACGCCCCTTAATCCATCCCGCCGACTCGGCTTCGCCGAAGCCCAGGAATCGAAGCTGGCCGTCTTCGAGCGCGCAGATCACGCATCGCGTGCGTCCGCTTCCGGCGTCCAGACCGACCGCGAGTTGAGTTTTATGAGCCACTGCAATTCCCTCCTGGCGGGCCGACGTTAGGAGCCGTTCCGAAATCACCTGTCCAGACACTCTCTCGCCGTCGTGGCTCGGAAGCCGGTGCCGAGCCGCGCGCGCGAGCAAGGGGTTTCTCGAAGTGTGAAGGGCGTTTCATGACAGATCCTTAGCGCGCATCTTCGACCACCGTGATGCGATCGTCCAAACGCAGATCGAGCGTGGCCGCGCCGGGCAACCGCTTCTGTATGTCCGCATAGTGATTGTTGAAACTCTGCAGACGTCCCGCGAAATTCTGATCGCCCATCCACAGCACAATGGCATGCTGGCCGGCGTTGGACGTGATCTTGATGTTCCCGCGATCGCTGACATCCACTTCGGATACGCGCCCGCCGAGCGGTCCCAAATCCTTCATGAACAGAAGCAGGCGGCGCACCTTGTCGCGGCGCGCGGTTTGCGAGTCGTCGGCGCGAATGCCGGTCGCAACGGGAAGCTCGAAGCGGACGCGCGGGGGTTGCTGCAACAGCACTCCATCGGCGTCGATCAGACTGATGCGAGCCGCGCGGTCCACCTGAACGTGCACGTAAGCGACCGGGTCCCGTTCATGGATGCGGACGTAGATGCGGTCCGGCCAGATCCGGGAGATGGAGGCGTCCTTCACCCAATCGAGCTGCTGCAACATTTCGCGCCGGCGTGCAAGCGGCAGCAGATACACGCTGCGTCCAAAATCCGGCGCGAACACTCGCAGCACTTGCATGCGCGAGGCGTACTTCACGCCCTCCAGATGCAGGCTCGGACTCTCGAGGCCAAAGTCGGGTGCGATGAAGGTGAAGCGCGAATCGCGGACAAGGAAGCGTTCGGCGCGGTTCAGACCGTACAGTCCGCCGACGAGCAGCACGCCCGCGACGGCGATACGCAATGAGTAGCCGAGTACGGGCAACCACGAGCGCGACTTCGAGGAAGGTTCGGGTTTACGCGCCAATGGAAGCCTCCCGCAAGCGTTCGAGGATGCGATCGCCCGCTTGCCACACGTTGCCGGCCCCGAGCGTCATTACTAGATCGCCCGGTTGGGCAGCGGCGACCACTTGTTCCACGGCGCGATCGATGGTGCCGGAGTATTGGACCGCGCGATGGCCGTAGGCGCGCATCTGAGCTTCCAGCGCCTCCGAGGTGACGCCTTCAATGGGCTTCTCCGAGGCCGGATAGATGTCGAGCAGAAATACTTCGTCGGCCTGGTTGAATGAACGCGCGAACTCGTCCATCAGCGCGTGCGTTCGCGTATAACGGTGCGGCTGGAAGACGGCCAGCAGACGGCGATACTCGCACAACTTGGCAGCGGCGAGCGTCGCGCGAATCTCTGTGGGGTGATGTCCGTAGTCGTCGATCACGGTGACGCCGCCCTCCTCTCCGCGCGTTTGAAACCTGCGATCGACGCCGGAGAAGGCCGCCAGCGCTTGACGGATGCGGTCCGGCGCGACGTCGAGTTCGAGGGCAATGGCGATGGCCGCTGCGGCGTTCAGCACGTTGTGAACGCCGGGAATCTTCAATGCGAAAGCGCCCAGGTCCTTGCCCCGCGCACGAAGGTTGAAAGCGCTGGCGAAGTGGCCGCACTCGATGTCGGTGATCGCCACGTCCACCTGCGCACCGGTGCCGTAGGTGATCACGCGGCGGTTGATGGATGGCAGAATCTGTTGGACGTTCTCGTCGTCGAGGCACAGGATGGCCGCGCCGTAGAACGGCACCTTGTTGATGAAATCGCGGAACGCGGCGCGGATCTCTTCGATGCCGGCGTAGTGATCGAGATGTTCCCGATCGATGTTGGTCACCACCGCGAGAATCGGCGATAGCTTCAGGAACGAGCCGTCGCTCTCGTCGGCTTCGGCAACCAACAGATCGCTGTGGCCGACCCGCGCGTTGACGCCGCCCATGGTTGCGACACGTCCGCCCACCACGACCGTCGGATCGAGTCCGGCTTCGCTCAAGATGGTGGCGACCATCGACGTGGTGGTCGTTTTGCCGTGGCTGCCCGCGATGGCGATCCCGAATTTCAGGCGCATCAACTCCGCCAGCAGTTCGCCGCGCGGGATCACCGGAATGCCCAAGCGGCGAGCTTCCTCGATCTCGGGGTTGTGCGCGTCGGCGGCCGAGGTGACGACGACGGCGTTTGCCGTGCCGACGTGCGACGCCGCGTGCCCTTCGTAGATCGTCGCTCCGAGGGACTCGAGCCGGGCGGTGATGGGGGTCAGCTTCAGATCGGAGCCGCTAATCCTGCAGCCAGCGTTCAGCAGTACCTCGGCGATGCCGCTCATGCCAATTCCGCCGATCCCCGTGAAGTGAAAGTGCTGCTTCTTAAAAAACACTTTGACCTTTAATTGTTTCGGACTTCCGGCTCGGTGTCAATAGAATAAAGACGGCACGGAGCGGCTTCACCGGCCAGGGTCGCATTCCATGCGCGGGTGTTGT
>JBBQGC010000045.1:0-46712 GCA_038322705.1 Bryobacterales bacterium
AAATTCCGACCATGTCAGAGGAGAATATTGTGAACGATTAAGATTTGTTCCGCAACGGTGCATGATCTCGGGGGGCGAACAGGGTAAAGTTGGCGGGGATCAATTTGAGAATGAAGGGGGCATCCGTTGTGACCCGTTACAGCAAGGTACAGCAGAACGTTGGTGTCAATGAGGCACGTTGCTGTCATTCGTACATCGAATCGCACCGCGTGGCCTCAGGCGGCAACGGGGGCTATCCGGCAGACCCCGGATCCACTCGTCCAACCATCCGAGCCGCTCTGCGGGCGTGGTGGAAGCCCACCAGAGATCAGCGGGTTTTGTTCCCGGAGTAAAATCACGATATCACCTTGTTGTTCTACGGAGAATTTTATCCACGCTCACAACATGGCCCAAGAGATCTGCCGAACCACGAGGCGCCGTTAGCCCTACTCCGAATGATTGGGCCATACGACTGAATTCGAGAGCGCTAGTCGGGCGCTGGATCCAACCGATGAGCTTCAGGGATGAGATCTGCGACCGATCTGAACGCCATCATCGCATACTCGGATATAGGATCATGCCGGCTTTTCGTGTTGACCTCGCTGATGTGAACCTGAGCAAGTTTGTCCGAGCAACGGCGGAGAATGGATTTGGCTTCGCGCATCGTAGGATCCACTTGGCGCGCGTGTCCAACGTCCAAAAGAAAGCCGTGCTTGCGGGAAATTCGAGAAAATCCGCTCCAAGTCACTGGCCGTCCTGCCCACTGGTTTCCGCTTGTTCATATTCTCGATAAGCAGCAAGGATCCGAAGTGGAACCACATCGATGGCGTGTAGATCACGTCCGGATGCGCCACGATGGGTATATTCATCCGTGCTATCTCGTCGAAAGCTGTTATAAACAGATAGCTCATCGGCAACGTCAAACCGGCTCGGAGCGTGAAACGACACGTATTCAAATTGATGGAGATCCAAATTACGAATATCTGCCACCGGGGCCGGTAATTCCCAGCTTCGCAGGGCCGATAACTCCACCACTCGAATGCCGTTCAGCCGGATGTCAGCCAACGCAGTGCGATAGTCCGACTTGGCTAACGCGCCTGTAGACAACCCAATGGGTCGCATTAAAATACCCCGAAGCTTACTATCAGACGATTGAGTTCTTCATCCTCACCGTAGAACAGCTCAGTCAGACCGTTCTGGAACTCGTGGCTGACTTCACGGAGCTGACGCCACACGTCCGAGGTCGCCATTTCACTGAACTGCAACCGCTCGAGGGCGATTCGGCGATCGTCATCGAGAATGCACAGGAACTCATCGTAGCTGTTGAATAGCTTGCGTGCCGTGTTTAGTGGCACGGCCGGTCTGCTGGCTGCACGGTCAAGTAGTTCCAGCGGTGTTACAGCGAGTTCCGGCTCAAGATAATCCAACAGTCCTCTTGGGTCGTTGTCAATTCGGAGTCGTTCGCGGCCGGTAGCGGCATTGCGATCGATTTGGCAGAAAAAAGCGCGTAGCAGACCGGACGTAAACACCAGCTTGCGTGACATGCGAAGTTTGGCATTTCGCAACGCCCAGTTTTTTCCGGAATCGGGCTCTCTGTTTATAAACAAAGTCGAAGGTTACAGTGCGCCAGTACCGGGTTAAGTCATTAATCAAGTTGCCCTGTGCTGCAGACTCCTCTCCTGTGCTCTTCGAATGTGAACCCAACCCGATGTAAGGCGTTGCTCGAGTGCCTCCAGACAAGCGTTCGGGGATGCCATGAACCTCAGAACCAAGATAAGCTACCGTGCCGGAACGGCACCCCCACACACCGCCCCGAAGATACACTGAAACCACATGCAAGTGAAAAAGGCGGTGATCACAGCCGCTGCCAAGGCTCAGCGTGCGCTGCCTATGCAGACCCTGGTCGATGAACACGGCACGGAAAGGTCGGTGTTGAGCCTCATCGTGCAAGAAGCAGTGCGCGCCGGTATCGAAGATATTTGCGTCGTCGTTTATCCGGGGGATGCCGACCCTTACTCTAAGCTCGTTCAGGACTCCGGCGCGCGCGTCCGCTTCATCGAACAACACGAGCCCCGCGGTTACGGACACGCCGTCTGGTGCGCGCGCGAGTTCACCGGCGGCGACGCGTTTCTGCATCTGGTCGGCGATCACATCTATGTCGGCGAGAACGGACGGTCCAGCGCCCGCGCACTTGTGGACACTGCCGAAGCCGAAGCGTGCGCGGTGTCGGCCGTGCAGGTAACGCGAGAGAATCTGCTGCCATACTTCGGCGCAGTCGGCGGTCAACAGATCGCGGGCCACCCCGGCCTATACCGTGTCGAAACGGTCATCGAAAAGCCGACGCCCACCGAAGCCGAGCAGGAGTTGGTTGTGCCCGGCCTGCGCAGCGGATATTATCTTTGCTTCCACGGAATGCACGTGCTGACTCCCGCGGTCATGGATCTGCTTGGAACGCGCGACTCACGAAATGTCACACTGTCCAGTGCGCTCGCCGAACTGGCCCAACGGGAACAGTACCTCGCACTGGTTCAATCCGGCCGCCGCTTCGATGCCGGCGTGAAGTACGGCCTGTTTTACGCACAACTTGCTTTGGCGCTGTGCGGGGCCGATCGGGAACGCGTTCTCGCACAACTGCTCGAGGTCGTCGCGGCCGGGAGCGCGCAGGGGTGAGCGAGCTCTGGTCCATCATCGTTTCTGCTGACCCCGCCGTTCGCAATCAATCGCTCGACGCGTTTTGCCGCAGCGCGACCGCCGGATCGCTGCTCGATGAATGCGCCGCGCTGGAAGAGCATTACCGGGCCAGTACCAACCTGTACGATCGCGTGCGCGCGCTATTCTTCCTCTACGCGATCCACCGCTTCCACCTGGCCGCGAAAGCGGGAGTGGCCCATCGCGCGCTGATCCCGTTCGCCGGCTACGAGAACCTGCTCAAGCGCCGCTACCAGGAAGCGATCGGCATATTCCTGGCGGCCCAATCGGAGGCGGGCCCGAGCGAGGCGATCTCGAGCGCGCTCGCCGCCGCCTATCGCGGGCTCGCCTTTCAAACGCTCGCGGGCCAGGTCCGGCGCAGCGTCCGCTCGGTGCGCGGCAATCAGTGGATGTTCCGCATGGGACACGCCGCCGATTATCCGCTGCGCATTCGTCCGGAGCTAACGGCGAAACGCTCGGGCGATGGCGGGTTCCCGATCCTCCACGAAGCGACGCCCGTCCGCATGGACCTGACCCACAGCGGATGGAGCGACATCTTCTTTCTCGGGATGGATTATCCGCAGGGCGCGCGCGTTCTGAACATTTCCATTGACCTCGCGGTCCGCGGCTCACACACCGGCCAGCCGAAGCCTCCCGTCGAAGCGTACTTTCGGGTAATCGACCGGCCCGTGCTGCGCATGGTCAGCGTCGATCTCGAAAGCAGCGTCGAGATCGGCGACGACCCCGGCATCCTCTTCGACTTCGGCCGCGATTACCTGGGACTGCTCAAAGCCGCCGTGATCGCATCGGGTCTAATCCCCGCGGGTCTGGAAGGGTCCGGACAAAGCTTGACCGCGGTGCTGGAGCAGTTCACGGGCAAGCCGGGCCACGGTATCGAAATCGTCAGCCGCGTGAACGATATCCCTAAGGGATCGCGCCTCGCGGTCTCCACGAATCTGCTGGCGTGCCTGATCGCGGTGTGCATGCGCGCGAGCAGGCAGACGCGTTCGCTCAGCGGCGGCCTCGAAGAGAACGAGCGGCGCCTGGTAGCCGCGCGCGCGATTCTGGGCGAGTGGCTCGGCGGCTCCGGCGGCGGCTGGCAGGATTCGGGCGGCGTGTGGCCCGGCATCAAATTGATCGAAGGCGTCGAAGCGGCGCCGGGCGATCCGGAGTACGGCATCAGCCGCGGGCGCCTGCTACCTCGTCATCGGATTCTCTCGCGCTCCGAAGTGACCGAACAGACGCGCGGAGAACTGCAGGACAGCCTCGTGCTGGTGCACGGCGGCATGGCGCAGGACGTCGGACCGATTCTCGAGATGGTGACCGAGAAATATCTGCTGCGCTCCGAGGCCGAGTGGACCGGACGCCAGGAGGCTTGCCGTATCCTCGATGAGATCGTGAGCCTGCTTGAGGCGGGCGATGTCGCATCCATCGGAAAGGCGACCGAGCGCAACTTTGAAGGTCCGATCCAAACCATCATTCCCTGGGCGAGCAACTTGTACACCGAGACGCTCATTCGCCGCGTGCGCGATGAATTCGGCCCCGCCTTCCACGGCTTCTGGATGCTGGGCGGAATGTCGGGCGGCGGCATGGGCTTCATCTTCTCGCCGGAGCGCAAGGCCGAAGCCCAGCACCGTTTGCAGGAAATCATGAGCGATACAAAACGGCGGCTTGAAGGCGGGGTGCCGTTCGCGATGGAGCCCGTGGTGTACGACTTCGCGATCAACGAACGTGGCACGCTAGCCTCGATCGCGGACAACATGCCGCAGCCGTATTATCACCTGATGCTGCCCGCTTTGCTGCGCAAAGAGAGCGCGTCATTGTCGGGATCGGAGCGTTCCGACCTCGTGCATTTCAGCACGCTCGGCCGCGATGGCGGCGGCCTGCAAGGACTGATGGATCGCCTGTTGCCGCGCAACGACGCAGCGCCTGGGCGTGGCGATTCGTTGCCCGAACTGCTGCAGCGCTTCGGCTTCGACCCGCAAATGCACGAGCGCATTCAATCCGACTTGCGCGCCGGGCGCATCGGCCTTGCGCAAAACCGGCTGCCTGTATCCGTGAGGGTGGAGGATGCGGGCGAGATAGCGGAATCCCAGCGTCTGCCCGAGCATCTCCGCCAGCTTGGCGCCGATGCTTTAGCCGAAGGCGCAGTCGCGGCAGTGTCGCTGGCAGGGGGCGCGGGCAGCCGCTGGACCAAAGGCGCGGGCGTTGTGAAAGCGCTGAATCCGTTCTGCCGTCTGGCGGGAAAACATCGCAGCTTCATCGAAGTCCATCTGGCAAAGAGCCGTCGCACGGGCAGTCTGGCGGGAAACGCCATCTCTCACGTGCTCACCACCAGCTACATGACCCATGCGCCGATCGAGAGGCGCCTTCGCGACGTCGACAACTACGGATACTCCGGTCCGCTATATCTGTCGCCGGGCCGCACGGTGGGTCTGCGTATGATCCCGATGACCCGCGATCTGCGCTTTGCGTGGGAGGAGCTGCCGCAACAGTTGCTCGATGCGCAGGCGCAGAAGGTCCGCGACAGTTCGCGTGCGGCGCTGATTCAGTGGGCCCGTCAAATGGGCGAGGGCAGCAATTATACGGACAACCTGCCCTTGCAATGCCTCCACCCGGTGGGCCATTGGTACGAAATTCCGAACCTCTTCCGCAACGGCGTGCTCGAGCGCCTCATTGCCGAGCGCCCGCGCCTGCGATATCTGATGGTCCACAACGTCGATACGCTGGGCGCCGATCTCGATCCGGCAATCCTCGGTTATCACATCGAACAGCGCGCCGCGATGACCGTTGAAGTGATCACACGCAAAATTGACGACCGCGGGGGCGGGCTCGCGCGCGTCGATGGCCACCTGCGGCTGATTGAGGGAATGGCCCTGTCGCGCGAAGAGAAGGAATTCGAGCTGTCCTACTACAACTCGAATACGTTTTGGATCGACATCGACGCGCTGCTCTCGGTTTTCGGACTCAATCGATCCCATCTTGGCGATGAAGAAGCCGTATCCGCCGCGGTGCGCAGAATCGCCGCGCGCATGCCCGCCTACATCACCTTGAAAGATGTGAAGAAGCGATGGGGCAAAGGGCAGGAGGACGTCTACCCCGTGGCGCAGTTCGAGAAACTGTGGGTGGACATGACGGCGCTGCCCGAACTCGACACACGCTATCTCGCGGTTCCCCGCATGCGCGGACAGCAGTTGAAAGAGCCTGCGCAGTTGGATGGCTGGCTGCGCGACGGCTCGGCCGCGTACGTTGAAAACCTGTGCGAGTTCTAATCGCGGATTGCGCCGAAGCGCCTGAGAATGCGCTTGGTCTCTTCGATCGGCAGCGCCGTGACCGTGTGACCGTTGCCCGTGATAGTCACGGCTTTGAAGAGCGAGTTGTAGATCGCCTCTTCGGTCGCTTCGATCACGGCGGTGAACAATGGCGACATATCGTCGTTCGCCAGCAGGCGCGCGGGATGGCGATTCGTGCTGAAAGCGATTCCGTAATCGCCGCTGCCATTCGATCCCGTGGAGCCGGTGCGAGCCAGGCCCCACACCGTTCGCATCGCCATGCGGCGCAAATTCCGCGAGTCCACGGGAGCATCGGTCGCCACCACCATCACGATGCTGCCATCGCCCGAGCCGGTTGCCGGCGCATTGCGCAGTTCGCGGCCAACGGGAACGCCCGCGATGGTGAGGTCGCCGCCGAAGTTGCTTTGCACCAAAACGCCGACGGTATACGGCCCGGCTTTGCGCGACGCAGTGCCGATACCGCCCTTGAACCCGAACGCCACCGTACCGGTCCCGGCACCCACCGCTCCTTCCTCGACGGGTCCGCCGTGCGCGTTCTGAATGGCTGCGATGACGTGATCGCGGCTCACATGGCGTCCGCGAATGTCGTTGAGCGTGCCGTCGTTGGTTTCGGCAACCAGCGGATTAATGGAGCGCACGTTTTCGTTGCCTGGTAACGCGAGCATGTAATCGAGTAAGGCGTCGGCCACGCGAGGCACGTTGAGCGTCGAAGTGAGTAGAACCGGCGACTCGATTTCGCCCAACTCGTTTACCTGTGTCGAGCCCGCAAGCTTGCCGAAACCGTTGGCCACCACCACCGCTCCCGGCACCTTGTCGCGGAACAGATTGCCGCCGTGGGGCAGGATCGCGGTCACACCCGTCCGGATGTTGGCCCCCTCCATCAAAGTCGCGTGTCCCACCCGTACACCACCGACATCGGTGATCGCGTTCAGCGCACCGGGAGGCAGCGTGCCCGGACGCAGCCCGATATCGCGGGCGCGCGGCCGGTCCTCGCCCGGCGCACCGGCAATCGTCAAACAGAGCATGAGCAAGCCGAAGCGCATCGCGCTCCTCATCGTATTATGATTGGTGCACGTTCAGGAGATTCATTGATGCCCTTCGATACCAAAGACGCCGCGCAGAAGGCCAACTTCGTCAATTTCGTCTACAAAATGTTCCAGCCCGGAGTGCTGAAGCCGCCGGTTGACCCGGGCATAGTCACGGCCGGCTACAAACTTCTTTACTACCTGAAT
This sequence comes from Bryobacterales bacterium, assembly GCA_038322705.1. GTDB lineage: Bacteria > Acidobacteriota > Terriglobia > Bryobacterales > Bryobacteraceae > TMP-7. The sequence continues at coordinate 7,193 of JBBQGC010000045.1, forward strand.
GCCAGCGACTTCGAAACGAGAGAATTCTACGGCTACATCGCCGCCTCCACAACTGTTCCGGGCAAATATGTTCTGGCCATTCGAGGCACGCAGACGCTCGCCGAATGGCTGCTCGACTTTTCGGTAATTCCCGTGGTGTTCCAGGCCGCGCCCGATGCGGGCCTGGTCGCGCTCGGTTTCCAGAGTATTTATCAGAGCTTCCAGTTCGTCGACAGCGCTGGATCGGCGAAAACGCTCCAACAGGTGACTGCCGAGCTTGCCGCGCAGCAAGCCGGAATCACTGAGTTTCTTGTCGTCGGACATAGCTTGGGCGCCGCACTCTCGACCCTCGCCGCCGCCGAACTCGCGATCGTAAACCCGGCCAATATACGCGACAAAATCGTCAGCTATACATTCGGATCGCCGCGAGTCGGGTTCCTCGATTTCGCGTCTTCCTTCGACGACGCGGTACCCGTCAGCTATCGGGTTTGGAACACGCTCGATATCGTGCCGCAGACCCCGACCTTCCCGTACATCCACGTCAGCGGCCTTGGCGACGGGATTGTCCAGACCGAATCACAGCTCGAGACGCTGGTTGCCACCCCAGCCTGCGAACATCACCTGACCAGCTATCAGTGGTTGCTCGATCCGGAAAACTTCAAACTGGACGCCGGGTGCGGTGAAGTAGCGGCCAACCTGAGAGTAGCTCCCATGGCAGCGATCGCCGGCCACACTCCCGCTCATCACAAGGCGAGCGCACGCGCCTTGCGGAAGGCGTTTGCCGGACATGCGTGATTGCCGGGTGCAGTGAGGAAATATGGCAAGCCTGAAACTAATGCTGACGGATGCGGCGGGCGAGAGTCTCTCGGACCATATCGTCGTGGATCTGTTCTCGATGCAATCGTCGGATCATCTGCAAGCCACCGCCGATATTGCGGGCACCCTGCAGATCGACGACATCGATACGTCGCTCGGCTCTATCTACCGGGTGATGGTGACGCCCGCCAATCACCGCGTCGTGCAGGGATTCGTGACGCTCAACGAATCGAGGATCGCGAAGTTCTCTGCGGCCGTGCCGGTGGATCCCGCGATGGTGAACAATATCGACGCGCCTACGTTCGATAAACTCCAGCCCAAGGCCAAGAACGTCCTCACGCAGGCCACGGTGCCCCGTTTCAATGACGGTGCGGGAGGTTTTCTGCAGGGCGCGCCACTGTACTCCGCGCTCGATCGGCTTCCGTTACTTAAGGCGTGTTTCCTAAATATCGTCGCCAAGAGCGCCGCAACGAAGTTGCCCGACAACAACCGCGTGCTCGATCATTTTATCGCCCTCGTACGGCTCGATCAGGACCGGCTCTTCTTCACCGTGACCGCGGGGCTCGTCGAGGAGACTGCTCACTCAAACGCCTTTCATGCGGTCAACGCCGCTTTGCACGACCCGATACCGGGCTACCGGATCATTTCGAGTTTCAAAACCTTTGACCGTTACGGCAACCTGCAACTGACATTTCAGAGGCTCGGGGATACTGGCGTGGACTACGCCGTTGACGTCGACATCGACGACGCCCAGGGCATCGAGCATATCTTCCAGGTCGTGCGCAATAGCATCGACGGTCCGACCAACCCATACGACATACACGACATTCTGCTACAGCAGAAGCCGGCTGTCGATCCAGGATTCCAATACGTTTTCGCAGCCCGCGCGTCGGCGGCAGGATAGCGCGCTAGAGCACCTCTACACTTTCAGCTTCGGCCGCACGCCGCAACTCGTCACCGGCTGTCGCCAGCGGATAGCGTCCGCGTATGGCAATTTCAAGGTAGGCCGCATAGTAGGCGGTCAGCCTGTGCTTGCGACACCGTCGAAGCGTCAGGACAAAACGGCTCACGGCCTGCTCTCGTTAAGCAGGTCCTTTATAGTCAACCCGCCCAGCGAAAGTCCATGACGCTGCCCAAAGGTCCCCAGCCGCAAAGCCGCTTCGGCTAGGGCTGTGTCAACGGGTGCCTCACGCGCAATACGCTCGCGGAGCGCGGCGAGAGCCTGATCGAGAGCCTCGTCTGCCGTATGGGCCAAGCCGGATTTCGTGGCCTCCACGAGTACCTGTTCCTGTTCGGGCTTCAGGATAATCGGCATAGAACTCCCTTCCTCAAGTTACCCTGTTCAGCGTATCCCACGAAACGGGAATGCTCCGCCGCGGTTCTAAGCAGTATGCGGTTGTTTTACGCAGCTTTGACCGTCGTGCCGCTTTTCGCCCAACCCGCCGTAAATTCGCGTCCGTTCCGGATCGAGGAATTGAGGACGCCGCCGGGATTCGAGGTTTCCGTTTACGCCCGCACCAACGCGGGAATCCGCCTGATGACCTTTGGGCCCAACGGCGTTCTCTACGCCGCCGGAAGTGATGCCGTGTTCGCGATCGGCGCCGATGGCAAAGTCACCCGCGCGGTTACCGGCCTGACGGGCGCGCACTCCGTCGTGTTCCGCGATAACGATCTGTTCGTGGGTGCAGGCGATGGCGTGTACCGTTTCCGCGATGCCGTCACCGCCGATCTGATCGTGAAGTCCCCGGCCGAAAAGCTCCTATCATTGCCCACCGGCAGCGGGCATGTCACCCGCACCATGGCGTTCGGCCCGGATGGGCGGATGTACGTCACAGCGGGCTCGACGTGCAACTTCTGCATCGAGACGGACCCCCGCCGCGCCGCCATGATGCGTTTCGAATCCGACGGCTCCGGACAGACAATCTTCGCCCGTGGTTTGCGCAATTCCGTCGGCTTTGCGTGGCATCCCGTCACCGGCGATCTTTGGGCCAACGACAACGGCGGCGACGGATTGGGTGACGACGTTCCTCCCGAAGAGATCAACATCGTTCAGGAAGGTAAGGACTACGGTTGGCCCGACTGCTACGGACGGCAGCGTCCGGCAAATTGGGGCAGCGGAGCACAGCCCAACCGGTGCTCTTCGACAACCGCCCCCGAAGTCGAGATGCAAGCACATTCGGCGCCGCTCGGGCTTTCGTTCTATACCGGAACTCAGTTCCCCGCATCGTATGTCAACGACGCATTCGTAGGATTTCATGGATCCTGGAACCGGAATGAGCCGACCGGTTACAAGGTTGTGCGGATCCGCGCCGCCTCAGGACGCGGGGCCGGCGTCGAAGATTTCCTGTTGGGATTTCTGGATACGGCAACGCGCACGCGATCGGGCCGCCCCGTGTACGCGCTGAATGGGCCCGACGGCGCGCTGTATATTTCGGACGACACCACGGGGAACGTTTATCGCGTGGTTTATAAGGGACCGCGGATCAGCCCCGGAGGTATCGTCCAACGCGCCCATGGCGTTTATGAACTGTACGGCTCAAACCTCGCCGCCGATCCGAGCCGCTTCTCGATCAGCGCTAACGGCACGCCGCTCGAGACACTGTATGTCAGCCCGGGGCAGGTGAATTTCCTCCTGCCCCAAGGTCTCACCGGCGACATCACTATCCAGGTTGCGAATGAAAAGGCCGGCGACACCGCGATTGTCCACGTCGATTGACGCGAATGCTTAGCGGTTCGCCGCCAGTTCTTTCTTCATCGTGAACGCGTTCTGCGACGCCTGTCCTGCGACCGGACTGCTCAGCTTGGCGCATTCCTCGCTGAATGCGATGGCCTGTTTCATCAACACCCGGTCATGAGTCGCGCGAGCAAGTTGGTAATCCGAGATCCCCAGTTGGAAAAGAGCGTTGGCATAGAGGGACGGCTCGGACTTGATAATCGGCAGCGCGGCGCGAAGAGACTTGTCGGCTTGGGCATGCCGGCTCTGGGCGGCGTACGCCTGTCCGGCAAGATAGTATCCACGGCCGACCAGCGCTTGGTGCTTGGACACGGATGCCAGCCGCGTGCCATAGTTCGCCGCCTGCGCCCAGGCTTTGCGGTTGTAATACCCGTCCGCCAGGATCGCGAGCAGCGCCTCGTTGTTGGCATCTTTGCCGACCGCCTTCTCGGCGAACGCGAATTCCTTCTTCTGATTTCCCGTGCCTTCGAGCGCACCGAGGTAGGCTGTGTTCAGGCCCGGCAGATATTTGCTGTCCGGCGCTTCCTGAGCCAGGGTGTCGCGCAGGTCGATCACTTGTTTATGATCGGTTGAGCGCAGCGCGGCCGCCGACAAGGCATACTCTGCATAGGTGGCCACTTCGTGGGCAAAATCGAGACGCGGCCGGACCGCCTCGGCTTCGGTTTTGTCGGTGGGGAGCGCGGCTTTGGTGATGACGCGAGCCAGATTGGAGCACTCGACAGCCCATTTCTTGACCTGATCGTTATCTTTCTTTTCCTCGGCGGATTTCAGTTCATTGAAAGCGTTATTCAGGTCGTCGCTTGACGGCGGCGCAGGAGCCTGAAATGACACGAGCGACAAAATAGCGGCAAGACTACTCAGAAGCATAGGAAACCTCCTCGGTGGTTACCAGGAACGTGATGTTCAACGCGAGTAAGAGCAATCCCCCACCCACGGCGGAACCGAGTGCCATGTGTAAGCCAATGCGCGAGTTGCGTCTGCGGCGCGAAACCTCTAGGGGTGGGGAATTTGGCGCAACCGTGGGGAAGAGAGCCTGTTGGGTGTGCGCCGTCGTGCTGATCGCGGTCCTGCCCGTGGCCGCTGCGGAGATCCACGTTCACTTCTCTGCCCTCCAGCGAATTCTCGCCGATCAAGCGTTTACACAGGATGGCCGCTTGTACGTCAAGGGCGGTCCCAAGGATCGATGCCGCTTCGCTTTTCTCGAAAAGCCCGTGGTAGGCGCCGATAGGGGACGCATCGCCATCCGGGCGCGCTTCAGTGGGCGATCGGCGCAGAACCTGTTCGGGGCATGCATCGGCCTGGGTGACTCGTTCGACATTCTGATCAGCGCGAAACCGCAATATCGAAGCGGCGCGCTGGCGTTGACGGAAGTTCGCGTCGACTCGCCGGGGCGCGATGGCATCTACATCCGGCTGGTACGCGCCAGCATGGCCGACAGCTTGTCGCACCAGTTCAAATACCCGCTCGCGGCAGAAGCGAAGCGAATGCTGGAGGCCGGTCCGCCACCTCTGCGCCGCGAACTCGGTCAATTCAGCGTGAGCGACATTCGCGTGGAGCCCGATTCTCTTGTGGTCGTGCTCGAGTTTCAGTTGGCTGTCCGTTGAGACATATCTTGTGGACAAGCGCGTTCAAAGCGGGGAAAGATATGCTATAGTTTGCCCATAAGCGGGGAAAGGTTCGATACAGCTGCGCCTGCGCGGCTAACGGGGATCGTACATTTTGTGTGGGATAGTCGGCTTTACACATATTGACCGGCCGGTAGACCCTGCGCGGATACGGCGGGCAACACGGTCGTTGATTCATCGCGGTCCGGACGAACAAGGCGTTTATGAGTCCGGTGTCGTGTCTTTGGGCGCGGTGCGTCTGAAGATCATCGATCTCGAGCACGGGCAGCAGCCCATGTCCAGCCCGGACGGATCCACCACCATCGTCTTCAACGGCGAGATCTATAATCACGCAGAGCTACGCGAAGAGTTGGAGACGAAGGGGCACAGCTTCCGGTCGCGTTGCGACACCGAGGTTGCGCTTCACGCATTCCTCGAATGGGACGTGGAAGCTTTCGCGCGCCTTCGTGGAATGTTCGCCATCGCGTTGTGGAATGAGGCGCGCCGGCGTCTGGTACTGGCCCGCGACCGCGTCGGGATCAAGCCTCTGTACATCGCGCAGCGCGGGGCCGACTTGTACTTCGCTTCGGAGCTGAAAGGGATTCTCGAGCATCCGGAGATCGAACGTAAGCTCAGCGGCAATGGTCTGCATCACTACCTGTCGCTCAACTACGTGCCCGGCCCGTATACGCTGATCGAAGGCGTCGATAAGCTGCAGCCCGGCCACTGGCTCGAATGGCGCGACGGCCGCGTGAGCAGCGCACCGTACTGGCGCTTGCGGTTCCAACCCGATCGCAGCATGACTGTGGACGCCGCCAAAGAGGAACTCGACTTCCTGCTACGGGATTCGATCAGGGAGCATATGGTCTCCGACGTTCCGCTCGGCGTATGGGCCAGCGGCGGTCTGGACTCGTCAACGATCCTGCATTATGCGCGCGAGAGCTGCCCGTCGCGCATCAAAACCTTCTCGGTTTCATTTCAAGGCCGCAAGTTCGACGAGAGCGAATACTTCCGCGAGGTCGCGCAGGCGTACGCGACCGATCATCACGAAGTGGATCTAACGCCAACCGCATCGTTGCCCGGTGTCATAGAACAGCTTTCCTATTATTCGGATGAGCCCAGCGCCGATGCGGGCGCGATTCCTGTCTGGTACCTGTCGCAGATGACGCGCCAACAGGTCACCGTGGCGCTGAGCGGAGATGGCGCCGATGAGTTGTTCGGGGGCTACGTCACATATCTCGCCGACCGTTACTCGCGCTCGCTGCGCCATGTTCCGGTCGCTGCGCGGAAACTCGCCGCCCGGCTGTCGCGGTTCTTGCCGGTGTCGGATGAAAAGATCGGCCTGGAGTACAAGCTGAACCGGTTTCTGCACGGCTCGCTGCTGCCGCCGACCGAAGCCCACGTTTTCTGGAATGGAACATTTTCGGAGACGCAGAAGAACCGGCTCCATCTGCACAACGGCCACGTGTCCACCGGCCGCATGCTGGAGGCGCAATTCCAAGCGCCGCTGCCTGGACGGCTGAATCGCTATCTGTGGCTCGATCAGTCGTACTATCTGCCTGACGATATCCTATATAAGTGCGACCGGATGAGCATGGCGCACTCGCTCGAAGTCCGGCCGCCATTTCTGGATCATCGCATCGTTGAATTCGCCGGCCGGCTGCCTGAATCGTTCAAGGTGCAGGGGCGGCAACTCAAGTTCCTGCTGCGCGAGCTGATGCGCGACAAGCTGCCCGCCTCCGTATTGCGCCGCAAGAAACAGGGATTCGACATCCCCGCCCACCAATGGCTGCGGACCGCGTTGAAGCCTCTGCTGATGGATACACTCACCCGTACCGCGGTGGAGGATTCGGGTCTTTTCCACTGGCGCGAGATCGAGTCGCTCATTCGCGATCACATGGAACGGCGTGCTAACCTCGGATATCACCTATGGGGTCTGCTGGTGCTCTTCCTCTGGATGAAGAGATGGAACGTGGTGTCCGCTCCAGCCAGTCAGGAAACGGAACCAGCGCTTATTTCCGCCTAAGCTACGAACTGATCGTCATAGCCTTTGCGGCGATCGTATTCCTCGGCTGCATCGTCAGTCCACCGTCATTGATGGACGACGTGGACGCCGTGCAGGCGCAGATCGCCCGCAACATGCTGGACTCGGGCGATTGGGTGACGGCGCAGCTCGACGGCATCCGGTACCTCGAAAAGTCTCCGCTCAAGTACTGGCTCGTCGCTATCTGTTATAAATTGCTGGGCGTTCGCGACTGGGTTGCGCGACTGCCGGTCGCGCTGTCCGCCGTGGCGCTCTGTTGGCTGGTGGCGAGGATGGGCGCGTGGGCATTCTCGGCGGAAGCGGGGTTGTACTCGGGGCTGGTGCTGGCCACCTGTGTCGGGCTGTTCCTATTTACACGCATCCTGATTCCCGATGTGATTCTGACGCTCACCATCGCGCTGGCGATGTGGGCGTTTCTGCGAGCGCTCGACGCGGAGGAGCGCAGGCCGGGAGTATGGGCGGCGGTGATGGCCGCCTCGATCGGAACCGGGCTGCTGCTGAAGGGGCTGATCGCGGCTCTGTTTCCAGTCGCCGCGGCATTGCTATACCTCGGTTTTACACGACAGCTCGGCTCGCGCGAGGTTTGGCGCAGGCTCCACGTCGTGAGCGGGACGCTGCTGGCTCTCGTGATCGCCGCGCCGTGGCACATTTTGGCGACCCTCAGGAATCCGCCCTACTTCGCCTGGACCTTGCACAGCGGGCCTGGTTCCTACCACGGCTTCTTCTGGTTCTACTTCATCAACGAGCATGTCCTGCGCTTCCTGAACCGGCGTTTCCCGCGCGATTACAACACGGTACCCCGCCTCTGGTTCTGGCTGTTCCACCTGCTGTGGCTGTTTCCCTGGAGCGTATTTCTGCCATCGGCGATTTCGAAGCTGCGGGGCGGTTTTGACGGGAGCCGGGCCGGGCGGATGCGACTATTGGCGGTGTGCTGGACGGGTTTCCTGCTCGTATTCTTCACCTTCTCCTCGACCCAGGAGTATTACTCGATGCCGTGCTACCCGGCTCTAGCACTGCTGATCGGGAGCGCGCTGGCGACTGGCGATCGCTGGATCGGCGCTGGCCGGCGTGTGCTGGCTGTCGTAGCGGCTGCGGCGGCGGTGGCAATCGCCGGGATCCTCGTGGCTGTCCGAAATCTTCACGCGCCTGGCGATATCTCCAATGCCTTGAGCCAGAACCCCGACTTGTACACCCTCTCGCTCGGGCACATGGGCGACCTCACGCTAGGTTCGTTTGCGTATCTACGGGCCCCCTTGGTCGTCGCTGGAGTGGCGTTTGCGATCGGGGTTTGGGCGACTTTACGGCTGCGCGGGATGCGTATGGTTTTGGGGATCGCGGCGATGATGGCTTTGTTTCTGCATGGGGCGCGGATGGCCCTGGTGGTATTCGATCCGTATCTGTCTTCCCGGCCGCTTGCCCGGGCGTTGATGGCCGCCCCCGAAGGTAAGCTGATCCTCGACGATCAGTACTACACGTGGTCGTCGGTCATCTTCTATACGAATCGGCGAGCGCTGCTCTTGAACGGACGTGTGAATAACCTGGAATACGGCTCGAATGCGCCGGATGCGCCGCAGGACGTGTTCATCAACGACAATGATTTCGCCCGTTTGTGGCCGTCTTCGGACCGCTACTACGTGGTAGCCGAGAAGCCCGCCGTGGCGCGTCTCGAGAAACTCGCCGGACCCGGCGCGCTGCACACCGTGGCCGAGAGCGGCGGTAAGTTTCTGTTTACGAATCGCTAACCGTGCGCATCCTGGTAGACGCAAGCCCGCTTCTGCTGCGCAGCGCAGGGGTCAAGAACTACACGTGGCACTGGCTTGCCAGCTTGCGGGCCGCCGCGCCGCCCGGCAGCATCCGCGCCTTTCCGTTTCTGGGCTCGCGATGGGGAGCCCTGGATCATGAGCATTCCACGATCAGCGCCTGGGGGACCTGGCCCCGTCTGGCGGCGCTATATTTCCTGAATACGCCCGGCAATCCGTTAATCGACGAACTTTGCCGGGGGGCCGATCTCTTCCACGCGTCGAATCAGACCCGCGTTCCCCCGCGCAAGATTCCGCTCAGCGCGACGATCCACGACATGACTTGCTGGCTCATGCCGCAACTGCATACCGAGGCCAATGTCCGCGCGGACTTGAGCTATTCGCGCAGTGTGCTGCGGCACGCGAGCGGTCTGATCGCGGTATCGGAGAACACCAAGCAGGACGCCGTGCGCATGTTGGATATCGAGCCGGATCGGATCGAGGTCATCTATTCCGGCGTGGACGAGCGGTTCTTCAGCGCCCAGCCGCTCACTCGCCAGCGGCCCTATGTCTTGTTTCTAGGCACCATCGAGCCGCGTAAGAACGTGAACACGCTCATCGACGCGTGGCGTTCCGTATCGCCCGAGTTACGTCAGCAGTACGATCTGCTCATCGCTGGTCCAGCGGGTTGGAACTCCGAGGATACGCTCGCCCGGCTCGGTTCCGGCGCGGACAACATCCATTACCTCGGGTATGTCGCCGAATCGGACATTCCGTCGTTAACGGCCGGCGCAACCGCCTTCGCCTACGTCTCGTTGTACGAAGGCTTCGGGTTTCCGGTAGCGCAGGCGATGGCGGCGGGAGTCCCCGTGGTGACCTCGAACAACTCCTGCCTGCCGGAGGTGGCTGGCGAAGGCGCGGTGTATGTGGACCCTCGTAGCCCATCGGAGATCGCCTCCGCGCTCGAACGCGTTCTATCGGATGCCAGTTTGCGCGCTCGATTGTCGGCGGCAGGACGCGCCCGCGCCGAACGGTACCGCTGGCAGGAGTGCGCCCGGCGGTCGCTGACTTTTTTCGAGCGTGTCGCCGGTGCCTGATCGGGGCGGCTGCACGCTTCTTCTGCTTTGTCCGTCAAACCTTACGTGACATCCCGTCTCGCATGGGCCGGCATTGCCCTGTCAGGATTGTGTGCAGCCACCGCTGCGCCGTCCGATGTCTCCATCGTATTGAAACAGGTCGAGAAACGGTACAACGGCGTCAAAACGCTTCAGGTCGGGTTTCAGGAAACCTACAAGACGCAAGGGCGTTCGCGAACCGAGTCGGGCAACCTGTCGCTGCGCAAGCCGGGCCGGATGCGGTGGGAGTATTCCACGCCCGCCGGAAAGTTGTTCGTATCCGACGGCAAAACGGTCTACTTCTACAGCCCGGAGAGCAACCGGGCCGAGAAGATGAAGCTGAAGGAGACGGAGGACATGCGCGCGCCGATGGCATTCCTTTTGGGGCGCCTCGATTTCGACAAGGATTTCGGCGAATACAGGACGCGTCCCGAGGGCGCGAGCCTGATGATTACCGCCAAGCCCCGGTCGGAGAAGATGCCCTACCGCGAGGTTTCGTTCCTGGTCGCGCCCGATTCGCATATCGAGCGACTGATCGTGACCGGGCAGGATTCGTCGGTGCTCGATTTCACGTTCACGGGCGAAAAGATGAACCCCGCGATCAACGACCGCATCTTCCAGTTCCAGCTTCCGGCGGGCGCGGAATTTGTCGACTCGACCGCGCCCGGGCAAGGAGCCCGCTAACCCATGCCTGAGTTCATGCTCAAATACGCGGACACGCGCGGTGAGATTCACCAGCAGGTGGCGGTCGCCAACACCGAGCGCGAAATACGGGACCGCTACGCTCAGCAGGGTTTTCTCATCTACAGCGTCAAGGCGCGCGGCGAGGGCTCGGGTCTGGCCTCCAATTTCGGCGGCAAGAAGCAGAAGCTCAATCTCGAAAAGTTTCTCATCTTCAATCAGCAGTTCGTTACTCTCATTCGCGCGGGCCTGCCGATCTTGAAAGGGCTCGATCTGCTGGCCGACCGCTTGACCGATCCCAAACTCGGCCGGCACATCCAATCGGTTCGCGACGAGGTTCGCAACGGCTCGCTGCTCTCAGATGCCTTCGACCGCCAGGGCGTTTTCCCCCCGATGTACGTCACCTCGATCATGGCGGGCGAGAAGAGCGGCGCACTGGGCGAGGTGTTGGACCGCTACATCACCTACCAGCGTCTGTCGATGTCGGTGCGCAAGAAGGTGCTGCTTTCGCTGATGTACCCGACGATCCTGATCACGCTGGTCATTCTACTGATCGTGTTCCTGGTGACCTATGTGGTGCCCAGTTTCGCGCAACTCTACAGCAGCATGGGCGCGAACCTGCCGGTGATGACCCAGGTGCTGATCGTGGTAGGCACGACCGCGCGCGGCTACATCTTCCTGATTCTCGGGTGCGTGGTGACGGCCGTGGTCGCGCTGCGTTTCTGGGCTCGGACGGATGCCGGTAAAGAGACGCTCGACCGTATCAAGCTGCGCAGCCCGGTGTTGGGCGAAATCTGGATCAAGTACCAGGTGGCGCAGTTCGCCCGCGTGTTGAGCACGCTGCTGGTGGGCGGCATTCCGCTGATGCAGGCCATCGACACGGCGTCGGATTCCATCGGCGCGCTGCTGCTCAAGAAGACGCTCGAGAAAGCGCGCCAGCGCGTGCGCGAGGGGCAATCGCTCTCGTCGTCGCTGGCGGCAACCAAAGTGTTCCCCGGTCTGTCGATTGACATGATCGAAGTGGGCGAATCGACGGGCGCGCTGCCCGCGATGCTCACCAGCGTTGCCGAGTTTTACGAGGACGACGTCAACACGCGCATGACCGCGGCGATGGCGCTGATCGAGCCCGCCATCATGATTTTCATGGGCATCTTCGTGGCCTTCGTGCTGCTTGCCCTGTACATGCCGATATTCTCCCTGGCCGACACTGCCGGAAAGCCGCCGGGAGCCTGACACGAATCGAGACTGAGACATGGCCACCGCAGAAAAGACTTTTCACGATCCGCTCCAGGAAGCCGAAGAAGCGCGGCGCTTGGCGATGCGTTACCGCTGCGACTTCGTCGACCTGCGTGAAACCCGCATCGACCACGACCTGTTCCACTCCGTGCCGGTCGACATGATGTTCCGCTACAACTTCGTGCCGATCCAGGCTTACAACGGCACGCTCGATATCGCCGTGGCGGATCCGCGCAACCTGAACCTGATCGACGAGCTGTCGATCCTGCTCAACAAAAAACTGCGTGTTCGCGTCGCGACGTTATCGCAGATTTCCGATCTGCTCAAGAAGACCGAGCAGAGCCAGCGCGTTTTGGAAGAGGTTACGGAAGGGTTCACGCTCGATGTCGTCGGCGAGGAAGAAAACCCCGACGAGACGCTGTCGATTGACAAGTTGACCGCCGAAGGCAGTGACATCGCGCCGGTCATCAAGCTGGTGGACACCACCATCTTCAACGCGCTAGAGCGGCGGGCGAGCGATATACACATCGAGACGCGCGACCAGGAAGTAGCCATCAAGTACCGCATCGACGGCGTGCTGCACTACGCGATGCCGCCGATCGCCAAAGACTGGCACTCGACAATTCTTTCGCGCATCAAGGTGATGAGCGAACTCGACATCGCCGAGCGGCGCGTGCCGCAGGACGGCCGTTTCCGCGTGCGCTACAAGCAGCGCCTGATCGATTTCCGCGTCTCCATCATGCCGACGATTCACGGCGAGGATGCCGTGCTTCGCGTGTTGGACAAGGAATCGATGAGCGAGAAGTTTGCCAAGCTCTCGCTCGATGTCGTGGGCTTCTCGGAGGGCGACCTGGTGAAATTCCGGCGCTACATCAAAGAGCCGTACGGCATGGTGTTGGTGACCGGACCTACGGGCTCGGGCAAGACGACTACACTCTACGCGGGCTTGAGCGAGATCAAGAACGACGAAGACAAGATCATTACTATCGAAGACCCGGTCGAGTATCAGATCAAGGGCATCACGCAAATTCCGGTGAACGAGAAGAAGGGGCTGACGTTCGCGCGCGGCCTTCGCTCGATTCTGCGACACGATCCGGACAAGATCATGGTGGGCGAAATCCGCGACCAGGAGACGGCGCAGATCGCGATCAACGCCGCGCTGACGGGCCACTTGGTGTTCACCACCGTGCACGCCAACAACGTGCTCGACGTGCTAGGACGCTTCCTGAACATGGGAGTGGAGCCGTACAATTTCTGCTCGGCCTTGAACTGCATTCTGGCGCAGCGGCTGGTCCGCATCATCTGCGAGCATTGCAAGACGACGGTGAAGTATCCCGAATCCTACATCGTCGAGAGCGGCCTCGATCTGGATCAATGGCGCGATTTCGGATTCTCCGAGGGCAAGGGCTGCTTTGAATGCGGCGGCACCGGATTCCGCGGCCGCACGGCGATTCACGAACTGCTCGATTTGAGCGAGCACATTCGCGAGATGATTTTGAGCAAGCGCCCGGCCTCCGAGATCAAGCGCGCGGCCCGCGATGAGGGGATGACGTTCCTGCGCGAGTCGGCGATCGAGAAGGCGCAACTGGGCATCACGACGCTCAAGGAAATCAACAAGGTCACTTTCATCGAATGAGCTTTCTCGATTCGTTACCGGCGTTATTCCAAGACTCGGCCCCGGCCTACGCGTTCGAGTTGTCGGAGGCGGGCGTGGCGTTTGCCCCGGCCAATCGCGCGGGCGAGATGCGGTTCCATGAGTTCGAGCCGGGCGTACTATCCGTGTCTCCGGCGCGCGACAACGTGCTGCGCCCGGAGATCTTCACCGCGCACATCGCGGCGCTGGTTCCGATGAACGGCAACCGCAAGCGACGCTCGGCGGCGCTGATTCTGCCGGATCATTCGGCGCGCGTACAGGTGCTCGACTTCGATTCTTTTCCGTCGAGCGCGGACGATCAGCGGGCGCTGGTGCGGTTTCGTTTCAAGAAGAGCGTGCCTTTCGACGTGGACTCGGCGGCGGTGAGCTACCACGTGCAGCCCGCAACGGCCGGGGCGAAGATCGAGGTGATCGCGGCCGTGTCGTCGCTCGACATCATCGCGCGGTATGAGGCGGCGTTTCGCTCGGCGGGATTCCAACCGGGGTTCGTGACGACCTCATCCATCGCAGCCCTGAACCTGGTTCCCGCGGCGGGATTGAGCGTGTTGGCGAAGTTGAGCGGGACAGTGCTGAGCGTGCTGGTCACCAATGCCGGGCGATTGAGATTGGTGCGAACCGTGGAATTAGAGCAAGTCGCAAGCGACGATGTGTTGTCGGTCCTTTATCCGACGCTGGCGTATATAGAGGATGAATTGAAAGTGACACCGGACCGCTTGCTGCTATGCGGATTCGGGCCGGAAGGTCACGCCTGGCAATCCGGGTGGCAACAGGAGCTCGGTTTGACGGTCGAAGCGCTGCAGTCGCGGGGCGGCGCGCCCGGCCAATTCAATGCAGGGCTGCTCGGTTATTTAGAGAGCGCGGGAGCGGTGCAATGAGAGTACCGCTAAACCTCGCCAGTGAGCCGTTCCGCCGCGACCGTCCGATTCTGGTGGCCTCGGTTGCTGGGTGCGTTGCTCTCGGCCTGTTGCTCATTTTTATGATCGCTTCGATTGTGTCGGCACGCAGCCACGCCGGCAGCGCGCGCGCCGAGATCGACCGCCTCAGCGCGCAACAGGACACGCTCGCTCGGGAGCAGGCGAAATTTGACGCGACGCTGCGCCGCCCCGAGAACGCCGAGGTGCTGGAGCGCAGCGTGATGCTGAACACGCTGATCCTGCGCAAGTCGATCAGTTGGACCCGCATCTTCGCCGACTTGGCCAAGGTGATGCCCAGCAATGTCCGTCTGATTTACATTCGCCTGCCGCAGGTGAATGCGTCCAATCAAGTGATGCTCGACATGCTGGTGGGCGGGCAGAGCCCGGAGCCGCTCCAGGATTTCCTGAAGAAGCTGGAGGGTTCGCCGCTGTTCGGATCGCCTGCGGTCTCGACGTATCTGCCGCCGACCCAGAACGAGCCGCTGTACCGTTATCGCGTGAGCGTGAACTATGCCCAGAAACTGTAGCCCGGCGCGAGGCTTCGAGAGATGACGATCCCATTTCCCAAAATCACGTGGCCGCCCAGGAATGCGGCAGCCGGCGCGCAGATGCTGATCGTCGTGCTGCTGGTGCTGAACGCCATCGCCGCATGGTTCGTGTGGCGTCCGCCGGGAGGGTCGCCCGCCGAGCTAGAGCAGCAGTTGACCGATTTGCGGGCGCAGGTGTTGCAGCGCCGTGTGATCCTCAATCGCACACGGCAGAACGTCTCCAAGGTAGAAACCGGGCGCTCGGAAGGCGATGTCTTCATGGACCGTTACTTCCTGGCCGAGCGCACCGCCTATTCGAGCATCCTGGGTGAACTGGTGCAGGCCGCCAAGGATACCAAGATCAAGCCCAAGGAGCATGCGTTCACGGCTGAGCCGATCGAGGGCAGCGACAACCTGGCGATGATGACCATCACTGGCAATTACGAAGCCAGCTACGCGGACCTGCTGGCGTTCATCAATAAATTGGACCGCTCGCCTGGCCTCGTGGTGATTGAAAGTTTGAACGCGACGCCGCAGCAGGGCACCGCAGGGTTGTTGAACGTGAACATGAAGCTGGATGCGTTCGTGCGCCAGGACGTGGTGACCCAATGAGACGGCCGATAGCCAAGATCAAGCCGGACTTGAAGCTCGGCGCGGAACCGAAGAAGGTCATGTTCCTGGGCGCGCTCGTGGTGGTTGGCATTATCGTCTGGTTCATCAACCGATCGGACACGCCGGCGAATACGGCCCCGGTCACGACCGCGCGTCCCGCTCCCGAAACGCTGCGTCCAATGCCGTCCGCGCGCCCCGGAGTGAGGCCGGCAACACGAGCCGGAATTACCCGCAGCGCCGCGGGCACTCAGAACCGGGGCGTATCGTTGCAGGAGTTCCGGCCGACCTTGAAGCCCAAGGATCCGATCGATCCATCCCGCGTCGATCCGACGCTGAAGCTGGATCTGCTGGCGAAGTTGCGCACGGTGAATATGGAAAGCGCGGGACGGAGCCTCTTCGACTTTTCCGCTGCGCCGCCCGCGAAGGTCGAAATCGCCAAGGTGAACAAGATCGTTCCGGGCCAGACCGCCTCCGCCGGTTTCGTCGGGCCCATAGCGCCGAAGCCGCCCGCGCCCACCCCTCCGCCGCCGGTCACGCCCATCCCGCTCAAGTTCTACGGGTTCACAAACGCGGCGCAACGGCAGGGCCACAAGCGCGCTTTCTTTCTCGAGGGCGAAGACATCTTCGTCGCCGCCGAGGGTGAGCTGATCAAGAACCGCTATAAAGTGGTACGCATCGGCGTAAATTCGGCGGATGTCGAGGATACGACCGATAAGCATAAACAGACGCTACCGCTCGAAGCCGAGCAGGTCTCCGGATGACACGCCCCATTCACCCTCGCAACAGAGAATCCGGGTTCGCGCTGCTTTTCATCTTCGTGATGGCGGCGGGTATCGCGATCGCGCTGATGATGCAGATGCCGCGCGTGTGTTTCGAGACCCAGCGCGACCGCGAACAGATGCTCATCGACCGCGGCGAGCAGTATCAGCGCGCGATCGGCCTGTACGTCAAGAAGTTCAACCGCTATCCGGCGAAGATGGAGGATCTGGATAACACCAACAACATCCGTTTCCTGCGCAAGCATTATATCGACCCGATGACGGGCAAGGACGAGTGGCGCCTGATCCACGCCGGGCCGGGCGGGATGTTGACGGACTCGCTGGTGAAGAAGGGGCCGACCGGGCCGGATGGCAAGCCGCTACAGCAATCCGGAATGCCGGGCTCGAGCGGCATGAACAACGCGAACATGATGAACGCGTCGATGAGTATGAACGTGGATCCGGGCAACACTGCCGCCGGCGCCACCACGGGCGTGGCGGAGGTGAATCAGGCCGTCAAGGCGCGGCCCAGCGATCGCATTGGCGGGCGCAATACGGGCATGGCGCCCGGGTTCGATCCATCGCAGCAGTTCAACCCGCAGCCGCAGCAGTTCGGCCAGCAGGCGCAGTTCAACCAGCAACCCGGGCAGCCGGGACAGTCCGGTTACCCGCAGGCGGGGCAGTACCCGCAGGCTGGGCAACCCGGCCAGCCCGGGTTTCCGCAGCAGGCCGGCAACTGGCAGCAGGGGCCGAATCCATACACGCAGGTTCAGCCGGGTCAGCCGTATCCCGGCCAGCCTCCCACGGGCGTGATGAACGGGCAACCTGCGTTCCAGCAACCCGGATTTCCGCAGCAGGCCGGACAGCCCGCTTTGCCGCAGCCGGGTCAGCCGTTCCCCCAAGCGGTGCAACCCGGATTTCCGCAGCCCGGGCAGACCAACGTGCCATCGTCGATGCAGCCTCCTTTGCCGCAGCCCTACATGAATTCGCAGTATCCGCAGCAGCAGTTTGCGCAACAACAACAGCAGCAGCAATCCGGGCAGCAGCAGTATCCGCAGCCGCAACCGTATCAGGGGCAAGGCAATTTTCCACCACCGCCGCCTCCGCCGCCGGGCATCGGGCAGATGAGCCCGAACGGCATGAATCCACCGCAGGGCAACGCGGCGCAGATGATCCAGCAAATTCTGACGCAGCCGCGCCAAGCTCCTCCGGGTATTGGCGGCTCTTTCGGCGCGGGTCAGCAGGTCATGGGTGCCGGAATCGCGGGCGTGGCGACCAAGTTTAAAGGCCCATCCATCAAGATCTACGCGGAACGGCAGAAGTATCAGGAGTGGGAGTTCGTCTACGATCCGCAGAAGGAAGCGGCGAAGAAGGCGGGACTGCTGGCGGGTCAGCAACAGACCAGGAACCCCGGCAACCGGCCAGGGGATAACTCTTCGACAACCAACACCACGCCCAATTCCCCGTCGCCTGCTCCCAACACCTTCGGCGGAAACCGCTAGCACCCTAGCGGGTTCAGAGAGCGTGACATGCCTTGTTAACTAAGTAGATTGTGGCGATTGCCGAAGTCGAAGGCGCCGCGGCCATCGACTCGACTGGCGGAGGCGTGCACAGCCATGCTCCCGGCTGGAGGGCTGCCGCGATTTACGATTCGTGACCTTGCTCTACGGCTCAACGATGCCGTTGCGGACCGCGTAGCGCACCAGTTCGCCGATGGAGCGCAGGTTCAGCTTGGCCATAATGCGCGCGCGATGCGTCTCGGCTGTTTTCACGCTGATATTCAAACGTTGCGCGACCTCTTTATTGGCCTTCCCCTCGGCCAACAACTGCACGATTTCGCGCTCACGCGGCGTCAGCCGTAACCGGGGCGCGTCCTCCGGTTCGGCCGGACCGCTCCCGCGCCTCAGGAATCCGGTCAGCACCATGTCGGAAACCTTGTTAGTGAAATACGACTTATGCTGGCGCAAAGCCTCCACCGCCGCCACCAGATCGCGGCTGGCATCCGATTTCAGAACGTAGCCGCGCGCGCCCGTATCCAGCAGTTCGCGGATGAGCTGCTCGGATTCCTGCATGCTCAGAATCAGCACCTCGGTCGACGGCGTCTCTTTCAGGATCTGGCGGGTCGCTTCCAGGCCGTTCAGCTCAGGCATTCCGATGTCCATGATGGCCAGATCGGGCTTGAGCCGGCGCGCCAATTCCACAGCTTCGCGCCCGGTCAGCGCCTCCCCGACCACCTCCCAATCCGGCTGGCCGGCGATGATCGCCTTCAACCCGCGCCGCACGATTTCGTGATCGTCGGCAATCAGAATGCGGCAACGTGGCATCGCTCGTTCAGGGGGAATACCGCTTTCACCAATGTTCCGGGAGCCGCTGGAACGATCTCGAAGGCGCCGCCGAGGGCCCGAATCCTTTCGCGCATCGCCGCGATACCCAGCCCCGAGCTGCCCGGAGCGATCCCCGTGCCTTCGTCGCGGATGGTCACCTCCAGTTCCTCCCCGTTTCGGTTCAGGGTTACCGTCGCGATTTGGCTCCGTGAATGACGGTGCGCATTCAGCAAACTCTCTTGAATCACTCGAAAGCCGCCGACTTCGATGCGCGGCGACAACCTCTTTACAGGCGCGGGCACCTCAAGCGTTACGGCCATTCCCGTCCGGCTCTGAAATCCGTCGATGAAGGCCCGCAGCGCCGATTCCAAACCGAGTTCGTCGAGCAACGGGGGGTGGAGGATAGACGAGAGCGACCGGATTTCCTCCACGCACTCCCCGGCAAGCAGCGCGCACTCCCCCAAAATCTCGCGTGCGCGCTCCGGATTCTTGCCAATTACGCGCTCGAGCAGGCCGAGGTTCATGGATAGCGCGGCGAGATTCTGGGCGCTGCGGTCGTGCAGCTCGCGGGCGATGCGGCGTCGCTCCTGATCCTGCTGCTCGAGCAGGACGCCCGGCAACAGGGCACCGGATTGTGTCATAAGGGAACGGTACTCGGATAACAGTATATTCTTTTTTGGCAAGAAGGTCAGAATTATTTCTGTATATGGAGAATCAATTCTAAAGAATTCGAGGGGCGACTCCGATAGAAGGAATGTGCGTCTGCTATTGTTCGTAACTCTCGCCCCCCTGATTTTGGCCGGTTCTGCCGCGGGCGACGATGTCGCGGCGAGGATGGGGGCCGCGGCCGAACAGCAGCGCGTCTCGGTGCAGCGCGCGATGGCCCAAGGCGTCGAACGTCAGCGGGAATCGGTAAGAAAACAGGCCCGCACGGCAGTCGAGCAGGAAGCGGGTGCTGAACCGTTTTTCACGATTTCGTGGCCAAAAGCCGCGTCCATGGTGGCCGTTGACGCCGACTGCGAACCGCTGGCCGGCGATCAGGTGGAGCGCTTAGTCGAAGAGAACACGCGTAACGAGAGCCTCAGCCCGGAGTTGCTGCGTGAGGTGATGCGGCGTGAGTCGGGGTTCCGGCCCTGTGCCGTATCGCGGGCGGGAGCACAAGGGCTGATGCAGCTCATGCCCGCGACGGCCAACCAGTTCCATGTGTCGGATGCCTTCGATCCCGGCCAAAATGTCGCGGCCGGAGCCAAATTCCTGAAGAGCCTGTTGACCCGCTACGGAGGCGACGTCGCGCTTGCACTGGGCGCCTATAACGCCGGGCCCGGGCGGGTCGATGAAGCCGGAGGTGTGCCGGCAATCGCCGAGACGAAGAATTATGTCTCGGCCATTTTGGGCGCGCTTACGTTACATTAGCGCGCTTCACTTCGGGTAATTCGGATCGGCTTTTACTTCCTTGATCTGATTGGTATGCCGCTCGGTGTGGGCGGACATCAGCAGCATCCATTTGTAACCATCGATCAAGCCGGCCGGACCGGAAGCGAAATGGGCGCGAAGATCGTCGTCTGTCTTCTCGATATAGTCGATGTTGGCGTCGCGCGATTGACGAAAATGCTCGACCGCTTCCTCGGGCGTTGCGAATTTCTTCCCCGGTTTCAACGGCTCCGGCGCCTGCGCTTTGTGGCTGCGATCGACGACGGCCGCGAGCAACTTCTCATCGGCTGCGCGCGCCTGATCTCCGCGAACCGCCTTGTCGGGCTCGGCCGGCGTTTTTAGCGTACCCTTGGCCATGCCTCCAATCAGGTCTTCGCTCAAGGCGATGTGCTCGGCGCATTCTGCGATCGACCAGCGCTCCGGCGACGGCTTGTAATTCCACTGCTCGGGAGTCAGCCCGGCCACCGAATCAAGGAACAGCTTGCGCGTGGATTGCATGCTGCTCATGGCGAAGTCGCGTTCACCTTGGGTGAGCGTTTCCGCATGGAGCAAGCTCGTGGCGGCAAAAAGGGCGGATAAGGCAAAGGAGGCGGGCCGGGTTCGATGGCGCATGGGTTCTATGTTCGCCGAAGCGCCGCGGCAGCGCAACTGAGCGCGGTCAATGTTGTTCGAGTTCGGCGCTTGCTTAGAAGGTGTGAAAAAATCAAATCGCGAGGAGCCGAAAAACTGAGTGATCGATTTCGGCCGCACCCAAACCCCTCGGCGCCTGTTTCGGATTGCATATAGCGCGTCTGTGGGCATCGCCTTTTCGGCATGGTCGAGTCGCGCGGGAGCGATGCGATATATTCACAGCTTCTTACGCGCGCGGGTCTGATGGCGGCTCGGTTGCGAGCTCGTTCGTGGCGGCAAAAAGGGCGCGCATGGGTTCTATGTTCGCCGAAGCGCCGGGGCAGCGCAACTGCGCGCCGGTCAGTGTTGTTCGAGTCAGGCGCTCCGTCGAAAATCACCCCGGGATTTCATCACCTCCGATGTCCGGCCGCCGGACATCTTGGCCTGCTTACGCGCGCGGCTCTGATGGCGGCTCGGTTGCGAGCTCGTTCGTGGCGGCAAAAAGGGCGCGCATGGGTTCTATGTTCACCGAAGCGCCGGGGCAGCGCAACTGCGCGCGGTCAATGTTGTTCGAGTTCGGCGCTTGCTTGCGCGCGGCTCTGATCGCGGCGCGGATTGCGAGCTCGTCAGTGAGCGCTGACCGCCGCGGGTTCGGCCGCATGGGCCAGAAAATCGGTGATCAGCCCCAGATCCAGCTCCGGATACACCGGGTAACGCTGCAGCAGTTCGTGCACCCGCGAACTCGCTTCGCTTCTCGCTCCCTCGTCCAACCGGTACTTGGCCTTGCTCTTGCCGGCGCTCGCCGCCTCCGCCGTCGTGTTGCGCAATATCAATTTCATAATCGAAGCGATCTCGGCCATCTCGCCCGTTCCCATCCCGAGCGTCGTCACCGCGGGCGTCCCCAGACGCAAACCGCTGGTGTACCACGGCCCGTTCGGATCGAAGGGGATCGTATTCCGGTTCAGCGTGACGCCGCACTCGCGAACGGCCGATTCCGCCTGCCGCCCAGTCAATTCGAAGGGACGCACGTCGAGCAGTACGAGATGGTTGTCCGTACCGCCGCTGATTACCGCCCCTCCTTCGGCCACGAACGCCTGGGCCAAGGCGCGGGCGTTGTCCACAATGCCGCGGGCGTAAGCGCGGAATTCCGGACTGCGCGCCTCGGTGAACGCGACCCCCTTGGCCGCAATCACATGCGGCAACGGTCCGCCCAAAACGAGCGGGCAACCCTTATCCACATGCTCGGCGAACTCCTGCTTGCACAGGACAATTCCCCCGCGGGGTCCCCGCAGAGTCTTATGCGTCGTGCTCGTGACGATGTGGGCGTGCGCCACGGGTTCAAAGTCGCCCTCGAATACCTTGCCCGCCACCAGACCCGCAAAGTGGGCCATGTCCACCATGAAAACCGCCCCGACGCTATCGGCGATCTGGCGCATCCGCCGGAAATCGATGGCGCGCGGATAAGCGCTATAGCCGGCGAGCAGGATCAGCGGCCGGACTTCCTCGGCCTTGCGCGCGACCTCGTCGTAGTCGATCAGGCTCGACTGCGGATTCACGCCGTAGGAGAACGCCTGGAACATTTTGGCGGAGGAGTTCTTGCGATAACCATGCGTCAGGTGCCCGCCCGATCGCAGATCCATGCCGAGCAGACGCTGATTGCCTATTCGCTTGCGCACCGCCTCCCAATCCTCTTCCGACAGCTCGGCTGAATCCTTGGCCCCGAACTCGGCTACGGCCGGCAACTCCACCCGCGCATTCAAAATCGCCCAAAACGCGACCAGGTTGGCATCGGCCCCGCTGTGCGGCTGTACGTAGGCGTGCTCGGCGCCGAACAGAGCCTTGGCCTGATCGACGGCATACTGCTCGATCGCATCCACGTTATGGCAACCCGCGTAGAAGCGATGCTCCGGGAACCCCTCCGCGTATTTATCGGTCAGCAGGTTCGCCATCGCGCTTTGAACGGCAAGCGACGAATAATTCTCGCTCGCGATTAGTTTGATGTTGTTACGCTGGTCGGCCAATTCGGCAACGATCGATTCGGCGATGGCCGGAGCCACCTGCGCCACGCTTTCGATATTCGCGAGAAACGCGATCAGACCGCTCGTGGTGTCGGCAAGCGAGGTCCCGCGCTGCCTGAGAAACGCATCGATAAGGGATCGGGGCATAGCATTCACGAGCATAGCAATCCTCCACGCGGCCAGTATGTGCTAGCCGAGCATAGGATCTTTTGTTATCCTTTGCTCAGTCCCGCTCAGGAGGAATACGATGAGCCAAGTTCGCTTCAGGACAGCGCTGTTCATGCTGATTGCGCTGCTCAGTATCTCAATATCTCTATTCGCGCAGTCCGATACCGCATCGCTTGCCGGTACCGTGCGCGACCCATCCGCCGGCAGCGTTCCGAACGCAACGGTGATCGTTCGCAACGAGGGCACCGGCATAGAACGCCGCGCCACGACGAACGAATCCGGATATTACCTTGTATCCAACCTTCCGCCCGGCACCTATACGGTAATCGTGGAATCGGCCGGGTTTAAGAAGTACGAAAAAAGCAACAACAAACTCGACGCTAATATTTCATCGACAGTCGACGTGAATATGAGCGTCGGCGCGGCTACTGAAACGGTGAACGTGGTTTCCGAGGCGCCGTCGATTCAATCGGAATCGTCCACGCTCGGCCGCGTGGTCACCACCAAGGAGATCGCCGACACGCCGCTGAACGGCCGTAATCCATTGTTTCTCGC
This sequence comes from Bryobacterales bacterium, assembly GCA_038322705.1. Taxonomy (GTDB): domain Bacteria; phylum Acidobacteriota; class Terriglobia; order Bryobacterales; family Bryobacteraceae; genus TMP-7. Next base: position 30,711 of record JBBQGC010000045.1, read on the forward strand.
TCTGCTCAAGCCCGGCGTCAATGGCGGCGCACTGGCCCAATTCAGCTTCGATTTGACAACCGGCGGCTTGAATATCAACGGCGGCCGCACACAGGACAATCTTATTACCTATGACGGCGCCGTCGGCGTGCGCACACGCTCGAACGGCACGTCGATCGGAGCCGCGGATGTCGACTCGGTGCAGGAAGTTCAAATCCTCACTTCAAACTACAGCGCCGAGTACGGACGCTCCTCTGCCGGCCAGGTTCGCATCGTCACCAAGAGCGGCGGCCGCGATTTCCATGGAACCGCGTATGAGTACTTCCGCAATTCCGCGATGAACGCGAACGAATGGCAGCGCAACCGCACCGTGGGCAGACCCGACATCAGTGGACAGGCCGCCCCCTTCCGTTACAACCAATACGGATGGAACGTAAACGGGCCGCTGTTCATCCCGCGCGTGTTCAACAAGGACCGCAACAAGCTGTTCTTCCTGTTCAGCCAGGAATGGACCAAGTTCCGGCGCGAGGAGTTCCAACAACAGAAAGTGCCCACGGACGCATTCCTGCGCGGCGACTTCAGCGCACTCCTCGGTCCTAACCAGTTCTTCAACACGCCGAAGTACATCAAGGACCCGCTTTCTTCCAATCCCTGCTCCGCAACCGACCAGAGTGGGTGTTTCGCTGGAAACATCATCCCGGCCAACCGTCTTAGCCCGCAAGGTATCGCGTTGTTGAGATCCTACCCGCGCGCCCAACCGGGCGTCAATCTCGGCGGCAACAACTGGGTGCTCTCGCCTCTGCGCCTGGACAACCAGCGCAAGGACACCGGCGCGGTGGATTACCTTCCAGCCGATGCCCACTACATTCGCTTCCGCGTTCAGAACTACTCGCTGTACCACCAGGATTCCAACCGCGGCGGCACCGATCTTGCGCCCGCGGCCCTCGACCGGCCCAACCAGACGGCGTCGCTCAACTACATCTGGACGGTGTCGCCGAATAAGGTGAACGAGTTCCTGCTGACTGCCAGCGCCGATCACGTCAAAATCACGGTCATCCCCGGGAAGTATCAGCGAAGCACTTACGGGATCAACTACCCGTACATCTTCCAGCAGAAGGAGATTTACGACAAAATCCCGACGGTGGACATAGCCAACTTCGTGACCATCGACGGAGGTCCGTATCCGTCCTCCTCCGCTGGTCCGATCTACGACCTGTCGGACAACTTCACTTGGAACAAGGGCGCGCACACGATCAAATTCGGCGGCCTGTGGGAATACCAGGGCCAGAACGACTTCGATCAGATTAACGTCAGCGGCGTTCCCGGCGGCACCAACAACCAGAACGGACGCTTCGTCTTTACCGACAGCCGCCCCGGCGGTTCGGGCCTCGCCATCGCCAACGCGGCGCTGGGGCTGTTTGACACCTACGCCGAGTTGGGCACCCGCAGCTACACGCCCTATCGCGGCAACATGTTCGAATTATTCGTCAATGACAGTTGGAAGGTCAACTCGAAGTTGCACGTGGACATGGGTGTCCGTTATACGGTTATCCAACCCTACTTCAGCCTGTGGCGGAACATGTCGGTGTTCGATCCGGCATCTTACGACCCTGCCAAGGCCGTGAAGCAGGATCCCAAAACGGGCTACATTATCGCGGGTTCAGGCGATATCTACAACGGCCTGATCATCCCTGGCGACGGGTTTACCGATGCTGCCAAGGGACGTTTTCCGGCCTCCACCGATCCACAGTACACTCGCCTATTCAAGGGATCGAAGGAGTATTCACAGATCCACTATGGGCAAATTCAGCCTCGCGTCGGCTTTGCTTATTCCTTCAGCGACAAAATGGTCCTTCGGGCTGGCGCCGGCCGATACTTCACTCGCGTGGGCGTGAGCGACTCGGTGTTCCTGGGCGGCAACCCGCCGTTCCAGCCCAGCATCGCAGTCTCCAACGGATTGGTCGATTCGCCCGGTGGTTCGGCTGGCGGCAACATCAACTTCCCGCTGATTGTGACCTCTCAGGATCCGATCTTCAAAAATCCGGAGTCGTATCAGTGGAACGCCACGGTCCAGCGCGATACGCGATTCGGTACCCTCGAGGTCGCCTATGTAGGCCGCCGCGCTTTGCACCAGCAGCAGGAGCGCAACATCAATGCGCTTCAGCCGGGTACGGTTCAGGCCAACCCGGGTATTAACGCCGATTACCTACGGCCATATAAAGGCTATGGCACTATTCGCGTTACGAACAACGACGCGACTGGCATCTACCACGGCCTGCAGATCGGATACAACAAACGCTTCTCGAAGGGCATCACCTACGGGTTGTCGTACACGCTGTCCAAGAGCTCGGATAACGGATCGCAGCAGCGCGACATCTTGCCCAATCCGTTCGATCGCAGCTTTGTGTGGGGCCCTTCGGATTACGACCGGCGCCATGTATTTGTCGGAAACGTGATCTACGAGCTCCCCATATTCCGCAACAGTACCGGGATCACCAAGGCGATGCTGGGCGGCTGGCAGGTAACCCTGCTGACTCAGTTGCAGACCGGCACTCCGTTCACGGTTGGCACCGGCGACGACTTCGCGGGTATCGGAACCGGCAACGGGAATAACAGCATGCCCGCTTCCATCTACAACGTGGTGGGCGATCCCCACACATCCGATCCGGGCTTCTCGGCAACGGGTACGGCGAGCGATCCCAACACCTACTTCAACCCCGCAGCATTTGTAAAACCGGCTCCTGGAACCTTCACAACGCAGCGGAATCGCAATCTGCTGTACGGCCCTGGCTTCCAGAATTGGACCGGCTCACTGTTCAAGACCTTCGCTATCGGCGAGCACCAAGGGGTGACGTTCCGCGGCGAGGTGTACAACATTCCCAACCATCCCAATTGGAATGGTCCGGACACGAACCCGAACAGCGGTACGTTCGGCAAGGTGACCAACAAGAACTTCGAGCGTACTTTCCAACTCAGCCTGCGATATTTCTTCTAGGCTGAACGAAAACAGCTCGGTTCGACAATTCGCCCGCCCGGTTTCTCGCCGGGCGGGTTTTTTCATTCCCTCCTACCCGAATCCGTTACCCTGAAAGCATGTTTCTCGCACTCGTCGCGCTTGCTGCGTTGCCCGACCTGGTGCCCGCGCGTTGGCCGTCGGCCGCGCCCGAGACGCTCGATCTGGTGCGAATGACGCCCGTCAATTGCCTGCTCATCGAACAGGAACACTGGTCGAGCGCGTTCAACGACGAGGCTGCGAAAAGCGGAATCTCGACCTTCGCCGTGATCCGTCCGATTGGCGATCCGAGCGCCGCCGCGCGCAAAGCCGCCATCCTGCACTTCACCGGCGCGGTGCTGGAAGGCAGCTTCGAAGCCGCACAGTCTCAAACGCTTCACGAGGTTCTCGGCGCAGCCAAGCTGACTGTCATCGATCTCGGTCTCCGCAGTGAAATGAAACTGGATGGCTCGTCTCCGCTCGTCGGGACCTATCAGGGTGTCTGGCCGGGGATCCAAGTGGAACATGACGGCAGCACGAAAGCGGCCCCCAGCGGTGCGGCGTGGATCGATACGAACACCGGCTTTCTACGATTCGTTCGCGCCTCCACCACCGCAACTGTCTGGATCGCGAACCAGCCTCCCGCCGGCGAGACTTTTCCGCCCAGCCGCTATCTGCAGGCGATCGGCGACGCGGCCATGGTGGGCGCTCGTTGGGTGGTGTCGCTCGATGCCGAGTATTCGCGCAAGCTGCTAGCCAACGATAAAACCGCCGTGGCAGGATGGCGCCGCATGGGCGAGGTGTTGGCCTTCTATGAAGCCCACAAGGACTGGCGCACTGCATCGCCCCTGGCCCAACTCGCACTGGTCGAGGACGCCGATAGCGGCGCACTCCTGTCGGGCGGCGTGCTGGACATGATCGCCACCAAGCACACCCCCGTTCGCGCCATCCCCAAACAGCACCTCGACGCGAAGGCGCTGGCTGCCTCGCAGATGGCGGTGAATGTCGATCCGTCCTCGTTGACCGCCGCTCAAAAGGACACGCTCGCCGCTTTCACCCGCGCGGGCGGCACACTGTTGACTGGCCCTCCCGGCTGGAAATTTCCGGCGCTCGCCAAAGGGCAAATCACGCTCGAAAAGGACGATCTCAAAAAGCTCGACGACATCTGGCGCGAATTGAATTCTTTAACAGGACGAAAAAATCTGGGCGCCCGTTTGTTTAACGTGTCCAGTATGTTATCGAATTTGCTACGAATTTCGAGCAGCGGACAGGTGCTCGTCCACCTGGTGAACTACTCCGATTATCCAGTCGAAAACGTGACCGTTCACCTGCTGGGAAAATATGCAACTGCAATGGTTTACAGGCCGGGAAGCGCTCCCGCGCCGCTCTCCGGCTACGACGTCGAAGAGGGCACGGGCTACGACATCGACCAGGTCAGCAGCGTCGCGACTCTGTTAATTGGGCCACAGCGTTAGTTGCGTAACAGCCCTGCGCCGGGTTAAATTAGTAGCAGAACAATAGTGCAAATTAAGTGGCACTAAAGATCGACACTTTCCCGCAATAATGGCATCACGCGTCCTGGTCATAGAAGATAACCCTGCCGATTTCCTCCTGCTGAGAGAGGCGCTCGTAGACATCAACGCGATCGGCATCCGTTTAACCCACGTCGAAACTCTGGGTGATGCGCTGAAACAGATGGAGGCGGAGTCCTTCGATGTCGCGCTGCTCGATCTGTCCTTGCCAGATACGGACGGCCTGGACGGCCTGATCCGGCTGCGCAAAGCGTCACCGGAGCTCCCGATCCTGGTGCTCACCGGGCGCAACGACGAGGAACTCGCGGTCCGCGCGGTGCGCGAAGGCGCGCAGGATTATCTTCTGAAAGGTCAGGTAAGCGGCGACGTTCTAGTGCGTGCTATGCGCTACGCCGAGGAACGTATGCGCGGCACGCAACAGCTTAAGCGCAGTGAAGAACGGTTTCGCGCATTGCTTCGGAACGCGCTGGATATCATCACCGTTCTCGATGCAAACGGCGCGATTTCATACGCCAGCCCCTCGGTCCAACGCGTCCTCGGCTATGCACCGGAGGAACTGGTAGGTGGCAATGTCGCGGACCTGATTCACCCCGCCGACCTCGCCCGCGTTCTCGAAGCGCTCCGAAATCTGAGGGCCGGAGAAGCGGCCACGATCGAGTGCCGGGTGCGTACGCGCACCGGTGAATGGCGCGTGCTGGAAGCGGTCAGCAGCGGCGCAACGCCCGATCCACACCTGTCGGGAATTGTCGTGAACGCTCGCGACGTGACGCTGCGCAAGGAAGCGGAGGCGCGTCTGCGCGAGGCGAACCACCGCTTGCAGGCGGTCATCCAGACCTCGCCGTTAACCATCGTTACACTCGATTTGAGCGGACGCGTGCTTTCCTGGAACAAGGCCGCGGAGAACACCTTCGGCTGGACGGAAAGCAAGGTTTTTAACCGCGAACTGCCCATCGTTCAGGCGCAGTTTCGCGCGCGATTCAAGGACCGTCTTCGGGAGGTCGCCGAGGGGCGGAGCTACGCGCAGGTCGAGGCTCGTCTGGTTTGCAAGGATGGGAGCCTCATCGAGGGGCACCTCTGGGCCTCGCCGCTTCGCGATCACGAGAGCGAGATCACCGGCGTGGTCGCGGTAGTTGCGGACGTCACCGAGCACCGCCGGCTAGAGGACCAGTTCCGTCAGGCTCAAAAGATGGAAGCCGTGGGACGTTTGGCAGGGGGAGTGGCGCACGATTTCAACAATCTGCTCACCATTATCATCGGCTATTCGCAATTAGCGAGCAAACGCGTTGCGCCGGAGTCCCTGGCCAGTTCCGATTTGAGTGAGGTGCTGCAAGCGGCCGATCGCGCAGCCGCGCTCACAAAACAGTTGCTCACCCTTAGCCGCCGGCAGATCGTCGAACCCGCTTTGCTCGATCTGAACCAGGTGGTAGCGGGCATGGAGCGTATGCTTCTTCCGTCTCTCGGCGAGGATGTTCAACTGGTGACGTTCCTCAGTCCGGCCTTGCGCGAGGTCCGCGCCGACCGCGGCCAGTTCGAGCTCGTTTTGCTGAACCTGGCCATCAACGCGCGCGATGCCATGCCCCAGGGCGGGCGCCTGATCGTCGAGACGGAGAACATCGACTTGGACGATAGCGAGGCGCGCAACGTAACCGGCATGTCCGGCCGGTGCGTGATGTTGGCTGTCAGCGACACTGGCACCGGTATGGAAGCCGAGGTTCGGGCCCACATCTTCGAGCCGTTCTTTACCACCAAGGAGCCCGGGAAGGGCACAGGCTTGGGTCTGTCCACCAGCTACGGAATCGTACGCCAGCACGGCGGCGACATCTGGGTTTATTCCGAACCCGGGTTGGGTACTACATTCAAGGTGTATCTTCCCGCCGCTGAAACCCACACTGAAACCCGTACCGCGCCCACTCATCCCGCCGCAGCAATCCGTGGAACGGAGACCATCCTGCTGGTGGAAGACGACCCCAGCGTCGCCGGCGTCATCCGCCAAGCGCTCGGCAGCCATGGATATCAGGTTCTGATGGCGAGCGAAGCCGACGAGGCGCTCGATATCGTATCGAATTACCGCGAACCGATTCATCTGCTGCTATCCGATATGGTGTTGCGGAAGGGTCACGGTGTGGATCTGGCGCGGCAGATTCGCAAGCTGCGAAGCGAAATCCGCGTTCTCTTCGTCTCCGGTTATACGGGACCGGCGATGCCCGGCAACCTCTTCCGCGACCCCGGGAGCGCTTTCCTCCAGAAACCTTTTACCCCCGAGGCGCTCGCGTCGAAAGTGCGCGAAGTGTTAAATGGAGAGAGCGGATCCGAACCCACCCCATGGACCGAATCACAGCCGGGATTGCCGGCGAGCAACACGCGAGAGTAACTGAGGACATCGCGGTCGGCTTCCTCGGGCCGGAAGGCGCGCGGGTTCTGGGGACGCCGTTCCTCATCATGCTCCTGGAGATGACGGCGCGGAACTCGATTCTGCCGCTGCTCGAACCCGGCTACGATTCCGTTGGCTCCGAAGTCTGTATCAAGCATCTCGCTGCCACGCCGCTCGGCATGGACGTCGTGTTCCGCAGCGAAGTGACGGAGGTCGAGGGGCGCCGCGTGCGGTTTCGCGTCGAGGCGCACGATGCCCACGAGAAAATCGCCGAGGGCACGCACGAACGCTTCGTGATCCACGTCACCCGCTTCGCTGAACGGCTTTCGGCCAAACTAGGCCGTTGAATTGCTAACGCTTGGGCGTGGAACCCGGCGTGCTTCGATCACGTCCGCTATACTGAAGTTGACCCGTCTAAAACTAAGCCTGTCATGAAGCATTTCGCGGCTCTGCTGCTTTCCCCGCTCTTTTTGTGTGCGAACCTTCCCGCCGCTGAGTACATCACCGGACAAGGCGCGCGCCTGATCATTGGTCAAGCCACGTTCACCGATCAATATCCCGGCACCACGCAACGCCTGCTCGGAGCCGCGGGCGGTGTGGCCTACGCCAATGGCACTCTGTTCATTGCCGATTCGAGCCGCTTCAACGGTGCAACGCCGCAGAACCGCCGCGTCCTCATCTACACCCAGGTCTCTTCCAAGTTCCCCGCCGCCAATACGGAAATCGGCCCCGATGTATCGCGGTGCCCGGTCTGCACGGGGCGCGACGATTTCCCGTCGGCCCCGGATGTGGTACTCGGGCAAAAGGACTTTTCCTCCAACGACGTCGCCATCACACAGGCAGGTATGCGACTGCCTACGGCCGTGGCTTCCGACGGACAGCGCCTCGCCGTCGCCGATACCGAAAATAATCGCATTCTAATCTGGAACTCGATTCCCACCGTGAGCGGCGCGCCTGCCGATATCGTTCTGGGACAGACCGGCTTCACCAGTATCCAGCAGCCAATCGTGGTTACGGCCAGCAGTTTTCGCGGACCCCAAGGCGTGTGGTTCCAAAGCGGCCGCTTGTATGTTGCCGATACCCAAAACCATCGCGTCTTGATCTGGCGCTCGATTCCCACGCAGAACAATCAACCCGCCGACATCGTGCTGGGCCAACCGAATTTCACCACGGCGCCGGAACCGAACCTGACCAAGCTGTCCACCTCGGCCCACGCGACGGCCCTGTTGAATCCCGTCTCGGTCACCAGCGATGGAACGCGTCTGTTCGTTACCGACTTGGGCTTTAACCGCGTCCTGATCTGGAACGCGATTCCAGACGCCAACCAGGCGCCGGCCGACGTCGTGGTCGGTGAGCCGGATATGGATTCGACGATAGAGGGCGGCAACGACGTCACGAAAATGTGCGCCTCCAACGGCACGAATCCCAACAACAATAACGCCCCAACCTATCCGGCGATGTGCGCCGGAACGCTCAGCGTGCCGCGATTCGCGCTCTCCGATGGCACGCGGTTATACATCGCCGACGGCGGTAACGACCGTGTGCTGATCTTCAACGCGATCCCGTTAGCGAACGGCGCCGCAGCCGATGTCGTGCTGGGTCAAAAGGACTTCACCGCTGACCGAGTGACCGATGCCGAGGATATTTTCACCCCCAACCTGCAACGCTCGAGCGCCGATACCATCCGGACTCCGACCGCGCTGGCCTGGGACGGAGCGAATCTCTACGTTGCCGATCCGTTCGACCGGCGCGTCATCGTCTTCACCCCCGAAGTCTCCAAAGTTCCCGTGAACGGAATCCGGAACTCGGCCAGCTTGCAGGTGTATGCGGTCGGTTCCATCGACTTTACGGTAGCGCCTAAAGAAGGCGATCAGGCCACGATCACCATCAACGGCACGGATTACGTTTACAAGGCCGTGAAGGACGACACGATCGCGAAGGTGATTGCCGGGCTGGTAACGGCCATCAATGCGGGCACGGGCGATCCGTATGTTCTGGCCATTGCCAACCCTTTGTTCAACAGCATCACACTGACGGCGCGAGTTCCCGGTGAGGCCGGCAACGCCATCGTGATCACCTCCAAACTCTCCGACGCCGCGACACTCGCCTTCACTACCACGACGCCATCGGGCGGTCAGGACGCCGCGAAGATTGCCCCCGGAACACTCGTCACGATCACCGGTACCGGTCTGGCCGACACCACTGCAAGCGCTCCCGCCAACGCCGAAACCTTGCCGCGCGAGTTGGGCAACGTGCAAGTGTATTTCGACGGCATCCGCGCCCCGCTGCTGTACGTTTCGCCAACGCAGATCAACACCCAGGTGCCGTACGAAGTTTTAGATACCACCAGCATCTCGGCCTGGGTGCTCACCAAAGGCAAGAACGGCGTGACTGTGAGTAACGCGGTCGCGGTCCCGATTACGCTGCAGAATCCTGGTATCTTCGCGCTCGCGGGGGACGACCCACGGCCGGCCATCGCGTATCACGAAAGCAGTTCCGCGTCGGTGAGCATCCTGATCGATGGCAGCATCAAAGCCGGCGATACCGGCACGATTACGATCGAAGATCGCACGTATACCTACACCGTGCTCGCCTCGGACACGCTGGCGACCGTACGCGACGCTTTCATCGCGATGATCAATGGGAACGCCGATGAGAAGGTTACCGCCGAGCCGGGCGGTTCGTTCACCCGCGTCATCTTGCGGGCCAAGGATGCTTCCGGTGACGGCCTGCCGGTCAGCGCCGCTGCGACCGGGTCGAACCTGTCGGTTACAACCGCGCGGGATAACCTGTGCTGCGGGAACACCGCCGGCGCGCCGATCACGGATGACAATCCGGCGACTCCCGGCGAGCTGATTTACGTCTACGGCACCGGCCTAGGCCTGGTGACGCCCGACGCTGGTAAGGAAGGATTGCGCACCGGCCAGACCTATATCGGCCCCGCGCTGAACGATCCCACCTCGTTCGTTTCGGCGCTAGCCGGCGGGCGTACTGCGAACGTAATTTCGGCGGGCGCTGTGCCCGGCACCATCGGCCTGTATAAAATCGTGCTGGAGCTGAATCCGGATATTCCGACCAATCCTGCCACGCAGGTCACCATCGCCCAGGACATCTACGTCAGCAACATTGTGACGATCCCAGTGGTAAATCCAAACCCTCCCGCGCAATAATCGTGGGACGGATATGCCCCTCGGTGTCACTCGCGAGAATCTGATAGCGGACCTGATCGCCGCATGGCGGATTAACGAACGGGTCAATCAGTATCTGATCGACCACCTAACCGACCAGGCATGGACCGCCAAGCCGCCCGGAGGCAAAGGGCGCACCATCGCCGCCGTGTTCGCACACATGCACCATGTCCGGCTCATGTGGGTGAAAGCCGCCGCCAAAGGGGCGACGCTGCCGGCCAAGACGGAAGCCTCCGTGCTCGACCGCGCCGCGAGCAAGGCCGCGCTGACAGAGAGCGCAGCGGCAATCGTCCAATTGCTCGAGCAAGGGCTGGCATCCGGAAAGGTCAGCGGCTTCCCGCCCAGCGCTGCGGCGTTCCTCGGCTACATGCTGTCGCACGATGCGCACCACCGCGGCCAAGTCACGATGCTCGCGCGCCAATTGGGTTATCCCGTGCCCGCCTCGGCCGGCTTCGGCATGTGGGAATGGAATACCCGCGCCAAGGAATAAAACATGGGCGGCCCCCTCCTCCGCCGTGCGGCTCCGAAGAACGAGGGCACCGTCGACTGGCTGTTGGCCTGTTCGCAGACGGACTTCTTCGTGCCCATCGACTCTGAATCCACGGATGCGCTGTGAAGTAATTAATTGAAGTTGCACATTGCGATACCGGGTCGCCGGTCCTCGCCCCCTCCACCCTCTTAAAGCTATACTGGAGGCAGATCTTTTCTCTTCTCCCCCCCAATGCTGGAAATGAGCATAGTCTGGCTGCGTGTCGCGACCGGACTGTATTCCATCGGCCTCCTGCACTCCATCCTCACCGTCCTACGTAGGCAGTCCGGGCTATTCAAAATAGCCACCGGAGCGTTCTGCGTCGGAGTAGTGCTGCATATGGTCGCGATCGTCCAGTTGGGTGTCGGCACGGGGAGCCTGCCGGTCAACAACGTCAACGAGTCAATGTCGTTGTGCGCTTTCCTGATCGCACTGGGGTATCTGATCGTGTACTGGCGTTATCAGTTTGCCAGTCTCAGTATTTGTGTCTTCCCGCTCGTGTTCATCATGACTCAGGTGGGCTCGATGGAGTTCGCCGTCGCAAGCTGGACCGACATCCGCGTGCGCAACGCCTGGCTGCTGTTGCACGTGTTTCTCGTATTGCTCGGATACGCGGGCTTGGCGCTGACGGCCATCGCGTCGCTGTTCTATCTCGTTCGCGAACGTCAATTGAAAACGAAGACGCGCAGCCCGCTGTTCGAGCGCCTGCCGCCGTTGGGGACGCTCGATAACGTCATCACCGGCGCGATGGGCTTCGGTTTCGTATTCATCACCCTGGGCGTAATCGTCGGCAGTACGTGGGCGTTCATCGAACTGGGAACGCGCTGGATCGGCCAAGCCAAAATCGCCATTTCGCTCATCACCTGGCTGTTCTATCTGGTGATGATCTTCCTGCGAACGAGCGCGGGTTGGCGCGGGCGGAAAGCGGCGCTGATGGCGTTGAGCGTCGTCGGATTCTCGGCGCTCACCTGGGTCGCGCACGCTGGATTGACCGCGGAGCGCCTGGTGCGATGAAGTTCGTCGTCACAGGACTGAACCACCGCACGGCGCCGGTCGAGGTGCGCGAACGCCTGGCGTTCAACGAAGCGCGCCTCGTGGCAGCGCTCGATCACTTGAAACGCACACCCGGACTGCTCGAAGGCATGATCCTCTCCACCTGCAACCGCGTCGAGATCGCAGTGACCACCGACGAGCAGACTAATGCCGAGGAGTGCGTCGAGCGTTTCCTCGCCGAGTCGCAGCAGGTCAGCCGCGAGTGGGTGGCGCAGTACCTCTATCATCACCAGGGGCCCGAAGCCATCCGTCACCTGTTTCGCGTGGCGGCCAGCCTCGATTCGATGGTGGTTGGCGAACCGCAGATTCTCGGGCAATTGAAAGCTGCTTACACGGCTGCGAAGGCCCAGGGCGCCGTGAGCGGGTTTTTGGAGATGGTGTTGTCGCGCGCCTTCAACGTCGCCAAACGCGTGCGATCGGAGACCGACATCGGGCAGAGCGCGGTCAGCGTCAGCTATGCGGCGGTCGAGCTTGCCCGCGAAATCTTCGGCTCGTTGAACGATCGCAAGGTGCTGCTGGTAGGCGCAGGCAAAATGTCCGAGCTGTCGGCGCGGCACTTGAAGCGCTCCGGCGTCGGCCAGATCCTCGTCTGCAACCGCACCTACGAGCGGGCACTCGAAATGGCGAAAGTGTTCGAAGGGCGCGTAGTCGAATATGACAAATTCGTAGCTACGCTGCCCGAAGTGGACATCGTCATTGCATCGAGCGGCGCGCCGCATTACATCCTGCTGAAGGATCAGATGCGCAAGGTGATCGAGGCCCGGCGCAACCGCCCGATGTTTCTGATCGACATCGCCGTGCCGCGCAACATCGAGCCGTCGGTCAACCAACTGGACAACGTGTTCCTGTACGACATCGACGATCTCGAGAAGGTTGTCGATCAGAACGTGCAGGGCCGCCTGAAGGTGGCCGAGGACGCCGAAGAAATCATCGCCGAAGAAGTGCAGCGTATGATGTCGCGGTTGAAGGAACGCGAGATCGCGCCGATGATCGTCAGCCTGCAGGAGCAGCTCGAGCAGGTACGCCTGGGCGAGATTCAGCGTCTGCGCGGCCGTCTTGGCGCCCTGACTCCGCAGCAGGAAGAAGCGCTCGAAGCCTTGACGCGCGGCATCGTGAACAAGATCGCGCACGGCCCCATTTCCGAGTTGCGCAAACAGGCGTCGAATCCCGACGGTGCGAACTTTGCGAACGTGATCCGCCGCGTGTTCCGCTTGGGAGCGAACTCGTGATCACGATCGGATCGCGCGGGTCGCAGTTGGCATTGTGGCAGGCGCATTGGGTCGAATCGCGGCTGCGCGCGGCGGGCGCGGAGTGCCGCATCGAGATCATCAAGACCACCGGCGACAAGATCACCGATGTCCCGTTAAACAAGGTGGGCGGCAAGGGCCTGTTCACCAAGGAAATCGAGGATGCGCTGCTCGCGGCCACGGTAGATGTCGCGGTGCACAGCCTCAAGGACATGCCCACGGAGTTGCCGGCGGGGCTCACGTTGCAAGCGGTACCGGAGCGCGAGGAAGTACGGGATGCGATGGTGGGGCGTAAGCTGGCGGAGTTGGCGCCGGGCGCTCGAGTCGGCACCAGTTCGCTGCGCCGGTCGTCGCAGTTGCGCGCCTCGAGGCCGGATCTGATCGTCGAGAACATCCGCGGCAATCTCGACACTCGTTTGCGCAAGCTGGACGAAGGCCAGTTTGATGCGATCATGCTGGCGGGGGCGGGCTTGCGGCGATTGGGATGGGCCGATCGCATTGCGGAGTTGCTGCCGGAGGAAACGTGTTGTCCCGCTGTAGGACAGGGTGCGCTGGCGATCGAAACGCGCGATGACGACGGTCCAGCTTCGGCGCTGTGCCGCACGTTGAACAATCACGAAGCGCGCATCGCGGTGACCGCCGAACGCGCATTGCTGGGAGCGCTGGGCGGCGGATGCCAGGTTCCGATCGGGGCGAATGGGCGAGTGTCGGACGGCCGCCTGGTTTTGATCGCGATAGTGGCCGCCCCCGACGGTTCTCGAATCGTGCGCGGCCGCCGCGAGGGGCTGTCGAACGACGCTGCCATGCTCGGCGCCGATCTCGCCCAGGAATTGTTGGCCAACGGAGGCCGCGAGATCCTGGAAGCAGTGTATGAGGTAGGCCGGGAGTGAACGGCCGGGTCTACCTGGTCGGGGCCGGACCGGGTGACCCCGAACTGATCACCGTCAAAGGCCGGCGCATTCTCTCGCAAGCCGGCTGCGTGCTCTACGACCATCTGGCCAACGACGCGCTTCTCGACTTCGCTCCGGCATCCGTTGAACGCATCTACGTCGGCAAAAAGAAAGCCGAGCACGCCCTTTCCCAAGACCAGATCTGCGCGCTGATGGTGGATCGCGCCCGTGCGGGCTGCACGGTAGTTCGCCTGAAGGGAGGCGATCCGCTCATCTTCGGCCGCGGCGGAGAAGAGCTGGAAGCGCTCGTCGCCGCCGGGATTCCGTTCGAAATCGTGCCGGGCGTCACCACGCCTCTCGGCATCGCCGCGTACACGGGCGTTCCCCTCACCCACCGCGAGCACACCTCCGCGGTCACCTTCGTCACGGGCCACGACGCCGACCAGATCGACTGGGCGTGTACCGGCCGCTCTGAGACGCTCGTCGTCTTCATGGGCCTGACGTCGATCGCCGCAATCAGCCGCGAACTGATTGCGCATGGCCGCGCGCCCGATACTCCGGCGATGGCCGTGCGCTGGGCCACGCGCCCCGATCAGGAGACCATCGCGGGTACGCTCGCCGATCTCCCCGGGCGCATCGCGAACGCAGGCATGAAGCCGCCAGCCACGATCGTCATCGGCGAAGTCGTGCGTCTGCGCGAACGCTTCAACTGGTTCGAGCACCTGCCGCTATTCGGCCAGCGCATCGTGATCACGCGCGATCGCGAACAGGCGGGCGATCTCGCGGCGCGTCTGCATGAGCTGGGCGCCGAAGTGATCGAAATGCCTACGATCGAGATCCGGCCGCCGCTCGATTGCGCGCCGCTCGATCACGCCATCGAAAATCTCGCCGCATACGATTGGCTGATCTTCACCAGCGTCAACGGGGTCCGGTTCTTCCTGGAGCACCTCGACGCGTCGCGGCAGGATTGGCGTGCATTACGCGCCCGCATCGCCACCATCGGGCCTGCAACGCGCCAGGCTGTTGAACGGCTGCACCTAAAAGTGGATTTGACGCCCGAGCAGTTCGTCGCCGAGAGTCTTGTCGCAGCGTTCGAACACATCGATCTCGCGGGCCGCCGAATCCTGCTGCCCCGCGCGGCCGTGGCTCGCGATGTCGTCCCGTCGGAGCTTGCAAAACGCGGCGCTCACGTCGATGTAGTCGAGGCCTATCGCACCGTCATACCACAGGATTCCGAAGCCCGCGCGCGCGCCATCTTTCAATCAGTGCGCAAGCCGCACTGGGTCACGTTCACGAGCTCTTCAACGGTCAAAAATTTCCTGACAATCGCCGGCCTGAATGCACTCGACGGCGTGCGCGCTGCGTCTATAGGATCGGTGACCAGCGCCACGTTACGAATGCACGGCATCGACCCCGCGGTCGAAGCGCAACCGTTCACCATGGATGGCTTGGTGGACGCGATATTGAATGCAGCTCGAAGCTAAACTCAGGATACTCGCCGACGCTGCCAAGTACGATGCCTCGTGCGCGAGCAGCGGGTCGAGGCGCGCGAGGGCGACGGGCCAGATCGGCAACACGGACGGTTGCGGAATCTGCCACAGCTTCACCCCCGACGGCCGCTGTGTTTCGCTGCTCAAAATCCTGCTCACCAACTACTGCGTCTACGATTGCGCTTACTGCATCAACCGCATTTCGAGCGATACTCCGCGCGCGCGTTTCACTCCGGACGAAGTCGCGCAACTCACCATCGACTTCTACAAGCGCAACTACATCGAGGGCCTGTTCCTCAGCTCGGGTGTCATCCAAAGCCCCGACTACACGATGCAGGAGCTGGTTTCCGCTTGCGTCAAGCTGAGGACCGAACACGCCTTCAACGGCTACATCCATCTGAAAGCGGTGCCGGGGGCATCCCGCGAGCTGTTGATCGAAGCCGCGCGCTGGGCCGACCGCGTCAGCGCAAATATCGAACTGCCGGTGGACACTGAGCTGGTGCAGCTCGCGCCCGGCAAGAGCCACACCGAGATCGAAACGTCGATGGCCCAGATTCGCGGTGCGGTGGCCGAGGATCGTGCCGAACGTTTGGCCCGGCCCCGCAAGCGTGCGCTCGCCCCCGCCGGCCAAAGCACGCAGATGATCATCGGCGCGACGCCCGCCTCCGACGCCGGCATCCTCGCGAAAGCGTCGCAACTGTACCGCAGCTACGGATTGCGCCGCGTTTACT
>JBBQGC010000046.1:0-46331 GCA_038322705.1 Bryobacterales bacterium
GATCATCCGGTCGCCCGAGCATGTGCCGCGCGCTGAACGAAAGTAGTGGACCATTGACCAAAACCGATGGACGAGAAGAATTCAATCCCGCTGATGCATTTATTTGAGGCTAATTCGCCCGGCGACCTTGCTCTGGCGCCCGGCCTGTTTTGGGAAACGAGCCTTTGAGGATTGCACGTCCTGGCTGTTCAGCGCGCCTAACCCAGTTGAGCAAAGATCGAGAAAATAGACCATATCGCGTGGCCGCATAGCACCGTACATAGACCGTTCTACAGGGGCGGGACTGCGAGTCGCCGGCATCCCGGAATCAATACCGGACATCCAAGGCGGCCGCCCTGTCTTTAGCCATGCGGGCCGTGAGGTCTGAAGGTATAATCGCAATTACAAGATCACCGTCTCTGGAACAGCGCCACGGACGAGTCGGTCCCCGTTGTTCATCATCTTAAATTGCGCAAAACATGCAACGCCCTATGCATTGGAAATTCTTGAGTATTGTACTGTGTGGACTCATGCAGTGTGTGGGCATGGCTTGGGCGCAACCGCCCGGTGGTGGTCCAGGCGGCGGGAACGCCGGCGACGGCATCTGGCGACGCAATGCCTACTATGGCGAATTGCTGACTTTCGACGCCTGTGTCGGCCACCAGCCGGGCAATGGAAATTACCACTATCATGCGAACCCGCTGTGTCTCCGCTCGCAGTTGAACGACAATCTCGTGACCCTGCGCAGTTCGCGCACAGGAGTCAGCTACGCTGAGGTGGCCTCCGGCTGGCGCCACTCGCCCATTCTCGGCTGGGCCATCGACGGCTATCCGATCTACGGACCCTACGGCTACTCGGACCCGGCGAATCCGTCGAGCGCGATCAAGCGCCTCAAGTCCGGATTTCGTCTGCGCAACATTACACAGCGCACTTCGTTGCCGGACTGGTCGCTGCCCAACCACGCCAACGTAGCGCGGACACTGACCGCCAGCCAGTACGGCCCGGCGGTGAGCGCCACCTTTCCGCTGGGCCGCTATGTGGAGGACTACGAGTGGGCGAGCGGCGTAGGCGACCTCGACCAGTACAACGGCCGCACCACCGTGACGCCAGAGTACCCGGCCGGTACCTACGCGTACTTCATCACCATCGATGACAACGGAACTCCAGCCTTTCCCTATGTGGTGGCCGGCCAATACCGGGGGACGGTAGGCAGCGGCTTCTCGACAAATGGCGCCTCGTCCGCGACCGATTACTTCAAAGCCGGTACATATACGACCGGTCCTGCGATACCGATGCTGACTTCCTGGACCACTCAAAACTCGACGTCCTACGCCAAGGTCGTCAGCGGGTTTGATCCGTCCGCCGGACCTTTGACAACCTGGCCGGGCATTAACAATGCCGGAGCGCCGACTGCCGGTTCGGTGACCACGCCGACTCTCGCCGAGCCACAGCGCATTCAGTACACCGATTCGACGGTGTTCGTGACGTCGAACGGACTCGCCGGATACACTATGGGTCCGTGGTTTTCGGCGGACACGATCGCCGGCGTGTTCCAGAACTTTCCGAGCGGAACCAGCCTGACTTTCCAGATGCCGCGCGGTCCGGCGAGCGCTAGTGCGCTTTCGGCGACCGGCATGGGTCCACAAGGGATGTGGGTCAACGGCGTCGTAATGTTCAACTTTCTGGATGGCGCGTCCTACATCAACAGCACCGGCCTGGACGGCATGGCTGGCAATATTCCGGCGCTCGATGCCGCGGTCGCCTCGGCGGCTTCGTTTGAGCAAGGTCCGCAGGCGCCGGGATCGCTCGTCTCGGCATTCCCGTTATTCTTTTCGGTCTTGTCCACAACTACCGAAAGCGCCGCGACGGCCAACTGGCCCACTTCGCTGGGCGGCGACTCGATCGCGGTCAAGGACGCCAGCGGCGTTTCGATGCCCGCGCAGATCTCCTATGCGTCGCCGGGACAAGTAAACTTCCGCATCCCTCCCGGCCTGGCCGCGGGCGCGGGAACGGTGACGATCACGACCGGCGCACAGACCATCACGTCCAGGATCAACATTCAGCCGGTGTACCCGCACCTGTTCATGGCCAACCCTACGGCCCTGGCCGCGGGGTCGATCACGCGAGTCCACGGTGGAGCGACCATTGTGAGCGTCATCGGAGCCGACCCGATCGCTATCGATAGCGACCAGGTTGTCCTCACTTTGTACGGCAGCGGGCTCGGCGCTGCAACGTCAGCCACGGCGACGATCGGCGGCATGGCTGCGGCCGTAAGCTACGCCGGTCCGCAGGGAACGTATGCGGGACTGGATCAGTACAACATCCTGATACCCAGTTCCGCGGCGGGCCTGGGCAAGGCCGATATTATCGTCACTGCGGGCGGCAAGCCCTCGAACCCGATCAATGTGACGATTCAGTAGTCCGCATGGGATGAAGGTTTTCCTGTTGTGCACGATCGCGCTGGCCGCGCATGCGGGCGGGCCGGTCGAGTCCGCGTGGATCCGGTCGCCTCCGGCGGCGAACGCGAGTTTGCGCAAGCTGCTGCCGGAAGTCCACGAGGTCATCGTGGAAGAGAAGTACGTCGAGGTTCGTTCCGCGGGTATTTCGCTCCTCTACCTTGGACCGTTCCAAAATCCTCTGACCGGCGATGGTGGATTGCGAGACTTGCGCTTTCGCATCCCGCGGCGGCCCGTTCTACAAGACCCGCTGATGCAGGACGACGAAACGCAGCGAGTGGGTCCGGGCGTGCTCGGCGTGTTCCTCAACGGCGTGCCTCTGTACAATCGCTTTGCCGAGGCTTCTTACCTGGGCCGCAATATTTGGCATTTCGATACGGTGGCCTTCAAAGACCCCGCCCATCCGCTGTCTCTGGGGGTGCTGGAACCGATGATCGCGAATGGATCGGCGCATTCCCCAATCCTGGGGTTTGCGTTGGACGGGTTCCCGATCTACGGTCCCTGGGCGTTCGCGAATCCGGATGGTTCGGGCGGGTTTCGCCGCATGTCCTCCGGTTACCGGCTGCGGAACATTACCGGGAGAACGCATTGGCCGAACGGCACAGAGCTGACTCCCAGCCAGGATGGCCCGCCGGTGGGCGACACGTTTCCTGCCGGAACCTTCGCGGAGGACTACGAGTATAGACCCGAGCCTGGCGATCTTGACTCCTCGAATGGACGCTTCTCGATTACGCCCGAATATCCGCGAGGCACCTACGCGTACTTCCTGAGCACCGGCGATCTGGGCCGGATCGCATTTCCTTATTTGCTGGCCGAGCGTTTCCGAGGGAGGCTTCCGGGCATCACTGGCCGAGAGACTCAATCCGGGACCCGCGTTCAATTCGAACACGACGCACTCGAAGCCGGAAGGCCCGTGGAATTAAGCTTTGCATTTCCTGGGGCGCGATCGCTCGAGATAGTCCATGAAAGGGCGGTGCACGTGATGGTTGTTTCATCGGACCTCGCTCTGTTCGACCATATCCACCCCGAGTGGATCCTGGGTAACCGGTACGCCGTCACGCATACCTTTGCGCGAGCGGGAAAATACCGCCTATTCGCCCAATTCACACGTCCGGGAGAGCCTGAGCGCATCGAGCCTTTCGACGTCGTCGTAGGCGGGGAGGCCGCCACGGCTCAATCCCCGAGAGGTCCTTTGCCTATCGCGGCGAAGCTCCGTGACCCCGGCCGCATCCGGACCGGCGAAGACGTGACGTTCACAGTCGAGCTCCGTGGTGCGCCGGTGGAGCCGTACCTGGGCGCCTGGGGACATTTCATTTTTCTCGATCGGGATATGCGGAACTTCATCCACGCCCATCCCGCCGATAGCGCAAGCGCCACGCCTGATCCTACCAAGCCGCACATTCACGGCATCAGCGACGTTGCTTCCGGGCCGCCGCCGACCTCGGTTCGATTCACCACCAACTTTTCCGAGGCTGGCCACTACAAGCTGTGGGCACAATTTCAAGTTGCCGGGCAGCCGGTCGTGATCCCTTTCACTTTGGAGGTGAGCGGCGCGGCCAACCTCGCAGATTCACCGCGGCCCGTCCCGGTGGGCGCTAGCCCGGTAATCCTGGACGCCCGCGGTTTCACGCCGGCCCGCATCGAGGCAGCGCCCGATCAGCCTGTCACGCTTGCCATTATGCGCACCGCCGCACCAAACTGCGGCAGCCAGATCGTGTTTCCATCGCTCGGCATCCAACGCGACCTCCCGGTGGGCGTGACCACCGTCGTAGAGCTACCCAAGCTGACGGGCGCCTTGGCGTTTACCTGCGGTATGGGCATGTACCGGGGCCTCATCGTAGGCGTGACCGGGGCCGAAATGCGCCCGCGATAAAATCTACCAATGACGTTCCGGGAAAATCATCAGGTTTATCGCAACCCCGAAACTCGCAGCGCTGATCGAGACGCCCGGAAAGGTCTCAAGCATCAGCAGGGACAAGTTCGACGCCCTCGTTGTAGCGGGCGGGGAAGGCCCGATGTTCACCTTCGAAAGCGCAACGGATCTGCACAATAAATTCGCTGAATTCTACGAGGCCGGGAAGCTCGCTTGCGCCCTCTGCCACGACGTTACAGGTTTCGCCAACGTAATTGATTACGTGGAAGAGGACTTCGCGGACGACGCTGTGGGGCATGAAGCTTTTGCCACGCGACAAGCACATCGTGCCGTGGCCGATCGAGGACGAGATGAAGAAGCTCGGAGCCAACCAAAGCTAACTTAACTAACTAATCGCTGAGACCGCACGCGCAAGGTATTTCCCGGTTCACATTCCCATCTATGAAAACCGGACATAAGCCGGCATGAGGACCGGAACCTGAGATCCGATGTGCTTCACCTGCAAACAGCCTCGGCGCGCTCAGCATTGCGTTCGGGTTTGCAACGGATTCCTCCAAGCGGATGGCGGAGGGCAAACAATGGACGACACACAATCTGACCGGTCTCGTCGTTCTGCTACGGCGATGCGGAAGTGAATTGCAGCCAGCCGGGACCGGACGGGCGATCGCCTAAACCTAAAGATCCTCTTGCGTAAATCCGATATGATCAAGTGAAGGCATGGCAAGTGCTGCTGATCGTTTGCCGGAGCGGCCCCGTCCGTCCGAAACCGGCCCCCGGGTGATGCCCTGGGCCGCAATCGCGTGGGTGGTTGGGCTGATCGTGGTGTGCTATTTCCCGGTGCTGACGCGGCTCTCGGAACAGTGGCGCACTGACGATGATATGGGGCACGGATTTTTCGTCCCCTTGGTGGCGGGCTATATCGCCTGGACTCGCCGGGATGCGCTGATACAGGCGCCTATCCGGCCTAATTACCTGGGCTTGGCAGTAATTGCCTGGGGCGCGTTTCAACTACTGTTGGGTACCGTGGGAGCCGAGCTTTTCCTGCAGCGCAGCGCCATTATTATTTCGCTAGCGGGCTGCATTTTGCTGGTTTGCGGCAAGGAAGTGCTCCGAATCCTGGCTTTTCCCCTCGGACTGCTACTCTTCATGGTCCCTCTGCCACGGATTATCTACACCCAGATCACGTTCCCGCTACAACTGTTCGCGACGCGGGTGGCGGAAGGCACCTTAAGCCTGATCAATATCCCAGTTTTGCGGGACGGAAACATTCTCGAGCTCGCGAACCAGAAACTCTCCGTGGTTGAGGCCTGTAGCGGTATCCGGAGTTTGCTTTCACTCTCCTTCCTCTCTTTGGTATACGCGTTCTTCTTCGATGAGAAGCCGTGGATGAGGTGGGTGTTGCTGGCGCTCACCATACCGCTCGCGATCCTGGCCAACTCCGGGCGGGTGACGATCACAGGCATTCTCAGCGAATACAAGCCCGAACTGGCGCAGGGCTTCTTTCACAGCGCCGAGGGCTGGGTGATCTTCGTGATCGACCTGGCGATGCTGGTGGTTGTCCACCGGCTAGTGAACATCATCTATACGGCATATCATGGCAAATCAGTCCCCGCTCCGCTTTCTTAAGAGCACTCCGGTGATTATCGCGAGCCTGGCTTTGGCTGGGCAGGCGGTCGCCTTACACGCCGTATCTCGCCCCGAGAACGTCTCGGCGGCACCCGCCCTGGAGTCGTTCCCAAAACAGGTTGGCGCATGGAGAATGGGGCAGGAAGGCTACGTCGACCAGGAGACGAGAGACATTCTGAAGGCGGACGATCTGCTTTCGCGGACCTACATACGTCCGGGGGACCCGCTGCCCATCAACCTCTTTATCGCCAGCTTCCTCTCGCAGCGTAACGGAAAGGCGCCACATTCGCCGAAAAACTGCCTGCCGGGCTCGGGATGGTCGCAACTCAGCTCCGAAGTGCTACATATCGATGTGCCTGGCTCGGCGCCGATCGAAGTGAATCACTACATCGTGGCGAATCGCGAATCAAAGAGCGACGTGATGTACTGGTACCAATCGCGGCACCGGATTGTGGCCAATGAGTTCAAAGCACGATTCTTTGTGGTCGCGGATGCGATCCGCTACAACCGGACGGACACAGCGCTGGTGAAGGTGTTTACGCCGATCGCGGCGGGCGCCGATGCACGCAAGGACAACATCGAGTTCATCCAGTCGATGTTCCCGCTGCTGGCGAATTACATCCCGAAATAGCAAACGGCGGCCGCACGGGCAGCCGCCGCGTAGGAACCAACTACACAACGCGCGTGCCGACGGGCCGGGCCGCCGATCCGGTCGTGGCCGAACTGCCTGTGTCCGAGCCGTCGCGCAAAGAACGGATGCGGTTGTGAGCCTCCATAATCTGCCGGTACTGCTCGTCCACCACCGAACGAAGATCGCTCGGCAGGTCTTCGGCGAGAACCTTTTGATAGTTCTTCACCGCCGAGTCCTCACCGCGCTCGCATTCGGCGAGGATCGCGTGATCGTCCTTGCCGGTGATCGCCGTTTTCAGATCGATCCAGCCGCGATGAAGAGCGGCGCTGGCGCTCCCGGTGGTCTCGGCCTTTCCACCGAGCCGCGTGACGTGATTCTGGAGTTCGCTGGCGAATTGCGAACGCTGGCGCGCGTACTCGTTGAATAAACTCTTGTAGGTGCTGCTGCCTACAGCGTCCGCAGCTTCACGGAAGCCGTTCTCACCGTCTTTGCACGTCTCGATGAGATCGTTCAACCACGAGATGAAGTCAGTTGTACTATTAGCCATTTTTAACCTCTCGCCTATGTGGACGCCGACATACGCACCTTGTTTCGGGTATCGGCGAAATGCCTCGGCCTTGAAGCGCGTCTCATAAAAGGGCTGATTGGAATGAAACTATATGGTTACTGCGTCGTACTGGCGGGACTTCTTACGGTTAGTTGCCAGAAACAGGCGGGCACAACTGCGGCGGAGACGAGTTCCGCCGATCGCGGCGGGACCGCAGCGGCAGGGGCTATCGAAGTTCCGGCCCACACGCAGTTCTATGTCCGGTTTGACAAGACCCTGGATAGCGCCAAGGTGAAGCAGGGCGATCTGGTGACAGGCGAGCTCGACCAGGCCATCGTGGCTGGCGGGCGCGACGTTCTACCAAAGGGCACGAAGCTGGGGGTGCGGATCACGAACGCACAACTGGCGCGCGCGCCGGGCAGCGTGGGTCTGCTCACCTTTAATATTGAGACGGTGCGGCATGGCGGAGCGGAGTATCAGGTGAAAGTGCTGCCGGTGACTGTGGAGACTTCGCCGGTGAAGGAAGGGGTGGACCCGAACGCCCAGATTCCTCACACGGCATTGAAGGAGAAGCAGGGCCGCGCCAATGCGGTGCTGCGTCCCGATCAGGCGCTGTTGTTCGAATCGAGCGACGCGTTCTCCGTAAAGCCCTGAAGAGGGTTGACCGGCGCGCGGGGTAGGCCGCCCAGATCCGCAAGCGATTCGGCCGTGTACCATGCGCTTGGCCGATGCGCCATGACTCGCACATTCACCCGCAGAAAGTTGAGAGAAGTAGTACCAGCGCCGCACTACAGAGTTGCTGCGTATGCAGGACTACGACATCGCATTGAAAGACCTATTCCGGGATTCGCACGGCACCTTTCAGTGCGGCTTTGGCGGGAGCCCGATCGTACGATGGCTGCCTTCCGATCTCCCGAAAATACGAATGATGCATGCGGACCTGTTGGGGCGAACCGCCGCGGGAGGGATCGTGCACTTCGAGTTTCAGAGCACCAACGATCCAAAGATGGCGCTTCGGATGGCGGAGTACAATCTGCAGATCTACCGCAATTATGACCAATTCGCCAGGCAGGTGGTGTTGTACGTTGGCCGGAAGCCGATGCAAATGCGGGCCGAGTTGAGCGGCGCTGGGCACCAATCGAGCTACGCGCTCGTGGACATGCGCACGGTGGACGGCGAGCGACTTCTTACGAGCGGCGATATTGGCGATAATGTACTTGCGGTGCTCGCGCGGCTGGACAATGCACGCGCGGCAGTGAAGCGGATGGTGGTGAAGATCGCCCGGCAAGCCCCTAAAAAGCGCGCAGTTGCGTTGCGCCGTTTGCTGATACTCGCCGGATTGCGGGACCTCGAAGCCGTAGTGGAACAGGAGGCCAGGAAGATGCCGATACTAAATGACATCATGGATCACAAGGTGCTGGGCCGTGAGATTAAGCGCGGCATCGAGCTAGGGATCGAACAAGGGATCGAACAAGGCCATCGTGAGGGCGAAGTGGCCATGCTCCGCCGCCAGATCCGCAGGAGATTCGGCCGGGTACCGCGCTGGGCCGGTGCGCGTCTGGCCCAGATGACCGCGGCGCAGTTAGAGAATACCGGGATCCGTATCCTCGATGCGAGCACGATCGAGTCACTCTTCGAATAGCGCCTGCCGCACCCGCCAAAACAGAACTCGAGCGGTTAACGCAAAGGCGGGACGTCCCGCGCGGGGCGGCGCATCAGATTCTCCACCGCATCGAGGGTAAGCGGCTCTCCGAACAGGTGCCCTTGCACGCGATCGCAGCCCACTGCGCGCAACAGGGCCAATTGCTCGCGAGTTTCCACGCCTTCCGCTACGACGCTCAGCCCGATGTTGTGCGCCAGCACTACGATCGTTTGAATCAGCGGCAGCGCGGTGCCTGCCGACCCGAGCTCGGCGACAAAGGATTGATCAATTTTTAGGGAATCGGCCGGCAGCCTCCGCAAGTAACTCAGCGAGGAATACCCGGTGCCGAAATCGTCGATTGCGATGCTCACGCCGACGTCCCGCAGTTGCGACATGCGCCGCGCAGACGCCTCCACATCGCGCATGATGATGCTTTCCGTCAGCTCGAGTTCGAGGCATTTGGCGGGCAGGCCCGTGCGGCGAAGCGCGTCCGAAACCGTGTCGACAAAATCCGAGCGCGCAAACTGCAGCGCCGAGACGTTGATGGCGACGCGCAGCGCCGGTAAGCCCCGCGATTGCCAATCGACCGCTTGCCGGCAGACCTCGTTCAACACCCACGCGCCAATGGGAACGATCAGCCCCGATTCTTCGGCGACCGGGATGAAACGCGACGGCCCCACGTTGCCGAAGCGGGGATTATTCCAGGCAAGCAGCGCCTCCAAACTATGCAGCCGTCCACTTTCCGAGCCCACCAGCGGCATGAAGCAGACGCGAAGCTCGCCGCGTTCCAGCGCGCGGCGCAATTGTGTTTCGAGCTCCATGCGGCTCGCGCCGCGGATGACGAGGTCCGGCGTGAAGAATCCGAAATCGTTCTTGCCCTGACCCTTGGTGCGATACATGGCCGCGTCGGCTTTCTGCATGAGGTCCTTGGCAAAGGGGCCGTCGTCGGGAAACAGGCTGATGCCCATGCTGGCGGTGATGAATAGCTCGGATTGCTCGACATTGTACGGCACGCGCAAGGCATCCAGCAGGCGGTGCGCCAGGGCGCCGAGACGGGGCCGGTCGGGATTGCCGCCGAACAGCACTGTGAACTCATCGCCGCCAACCCGCGCGACCGAGTCGTTCGGCGTGATGGCCGCAGTCAGCCGCGATGCAACCTGGCGCAGCACCTCGTCGCCTACGGAATGCCCGAGGGTGTCGTTCACCTGCTTGAAGCGGTCCAGATCGATAAACCCGATGCCCAATGCCGCGCCGGTTTGCGTGGCCTTGGCCAACGCCGAATCCAGGTGCTTGGTGAATTGCAGACGGTTGGAGAGCCCGGTCAGGGGGTCCTGCTGAGCCTGACGGGCGAGTTCGATGGTGAGACGAGTCCGCTCGCGCCGCAGATGATCCTCGAAGAGCGACCGGCTCAGGCTCTTGGCCATCAGCTCCAACACCTCGCGTTCATGCGCCGAAAAGCGGCGGGTGTCGCCGGGGCTGGCCGAAAGAAAGCAGAGCGCGCCCGAGAGATCCTCGCCGGAGTAAAGCGGGGTGCCGATGCAACACGTGATGGGGTTGCGGGCGTCCAGTTGCGGATCGAGTCCCAGCGCATCGTAAGGGTAGGCGAACGTGCGCTGCTGGAGCACGGTGCGGCCGGAGATCAGCCGCTGGATCGCGATCGCGGCGTCCGTGCCCGGCTGCCCACCGGGTGGAAACACGGCGCGGAACGGTACGCCGTCCTCGAGGGGAGCGGTGACGACGCCCAGCGGAAGACGCAGGATCTCGCAACCCGTCCGCAGGTAATCGGTAAGGACGGCGTCGATGGACGGATAACTGGTCGTGGCCAGCCGATGCAACTGTCGCAAGTGTTCACTGAAACGGGCGAGTTCCTCGGCCTTGCTCATCAAGGCGTGTTCGGCGTGCCTGAGAGCTTCCATGCGCACGGCTTCCGAGCTGAAATCGTGCGCGATAAAATCGACGCCCGCCGGAGCTCCGTGTTCAAAGGCGAGACGGGTTTGCGCGCGAACCAGCACGCTTTCACCGCTCGATGTGAGCAGGCGGAGATCCCTGGCCAGCGGCCGGCCCGCGCCCAACTGCGCCAGCAATCCATCCATGGCATGCGCGCTCTCCGCTGGTTCGACAAGCCCAGCGAGATTGCGACCATTGAGCGCTCCGGTCGCGAACCCGAGCCGTTGCTCGGTGGGAGGGCTGGCGTGCAGGATGGTTCCGTCCAGGTCCAATCGCAAAAACAGAAGCGCCCCCGCGTGTTCCGAGCGTGCCGCGGCAGAATCGCCGCCAGCCAGCGCATCTTCAACCACGCCCGCCATGTTGCAGAGTGCGCGCGTCTCGCCGCCGGACAACTCGCGCTCGCCGGTATCGGCGATCATCAGTATGCCGGCGGGCGCGGTATCCGGGCCCAAGCGGATCGCGGCCATAAATTGCATGCCTTCGTGGCCCGGTGCGGGCCCAGCGTAGGTGAACAGCCCTTGCGAAGCCAACGCTTCAGCGGCCAGGGGCAGAGGACGCGATCGCCATTCCGGCCCCAAACCGGAAACATAATTGACCCATGCGCCATCCGGTCCGCGTAATCCCACGGCCCCGATGGGCGCGTGCAGCAACCGCGCACACAATCCGGCCGCAAAGGTTAACGCCTCTTCGGGCGCCTGAGCGATCAATGCCGGCCGGGATTTCAATACAGGCGCACTCCGCGCCGCCCCGGTTCGCGGTACATGTGTACCGTGTCGATGAAGCTGACATTGTTGCCGGCCAGGGTCATCACCAGGGTATGCGTGCGGCAACCTTCGCCGAAGAAGCGGACGCCGTTGAGCAGTGCGCCCTGGGTTACTCCGCAGGCGGCGAAAATGATCTGCTTGCCGGGCGCCAGGTCGCGCGCGTTGTAGATCCGCTTGGGGTCGTTGATGCCCATGCGCTCCACTCGTTCGCGCAGTTCGGGCCGGTCCACCACCAGGCGGCCCACCATCTCACCATGCAGACAGCGCAAGGCCGCGGCCGTGATGACACCTTCCGGAGCGCCGCCGGTTCCCATCACCGCGTGCACGCCCGCGCCGCGAACGGCGGCCGCGATTCCTGCCGACAGATCGCCATCGCCGATCAGCCGGATGCGCGCTCCCGAGGCACGGATTTGCGCGATTAACTCCTGATGGCGCGGGCGGTCGAGCACCATGATCACCAGATCCTTCACTTGCCGGTCGAGGCAGTGCGCGATCGCTTTCAGGTTGTACTTGACGGGCGCGTCGAGATCGAGCGCATCGCGGCACGCAGGCCCGGCGATAATTTTCTCCATGTAGCAATCGGGGGCGTGCAGCAGGCCTCCCGGCTCCGACGCAGCCAATACGGCGATGGAGTTCGCCGCCCCGGTGGCACACAGGTTCGAGCCTTCCAGCGGGTCGACGGCGATGTCTACCTCGGGATGGCCGGTTCCGGGCGCGCCGACACGCTCGCCGATGTACAGCATGGGAGCTTCGTCTCGTTCGCCTTCGCCGATGACAATGTTGCCCGCGATCGGAACAGTTTCGAAGGCCGATCGCATGGCCTGCACGGCGGCTTGGTCGGAGCCGTGCGGGTCGCCTTGGCCCATGGTCCGCGCCGACGCGATCGCCGCCTCTTCAGCGACGCGCGCGAAATCGAATGCCAGCGCCTGCTCGATATTGATGCCCGAAACCGCACCCGTCGTAGCCACGATTCCTCCCCGGCGCGGTGAAGCCGCCCACCTGCAAGTATATGGAACCGCGAACGGCGCGGGAGGCGATGCTAGAGTTAGGGAGATTCAAGTGCCAAATCTCTGGCCCGCTTTCATCGTGTTTGCGGTGGCTATCGCCGGGGTTCTGGCGGGGGTCTATCTTTCCGCCGTTAAATCGATCTCACGCAGCTTGGTGGGGTTCAGCGGCGGAGTTCTGGTGGGCGTGGCCGCGTTTTGGGTGACGCCGGAGCTTGCCCGATTCTTCGGATGGACGATCGCGTTGGCATGGGTGGCCGCAGGATTTTTTGGGCTGTGGGCGATGGACCGCTTTGTCTATCCAGTATGCCCGTCGTGTTCGCAAACGCACGATCACGATCTTTGCAGCGCGCGTCTGCACGGATTCGCGTTGCCGATGCTGCTGGTGGCTGGCGCGCACAGTTTTTTGGACGGGTGGATTTTGGCCGCCTCCGGACAGGAAGGCGCTCGCGCGTTATCGGGCGGCGTGCTCCTGGCCATCGGCGCGCACAAATTGCCCGAAGGCGTTGCGTTGGGCGTCATCGTGCGCGCAGCGTTGGGCCACAACCGGTCCGCGCTGTGGAGTTCGATTTTGGCCGAGGCGATGACCTTGGCAGGGGCTGGCGCGGAAATGATTCTTGCGCCCTCGCCAGATACGCCGTGGGCTCATGTGTTGCTCGGGCTGGCGGCTGGCTCGTTTCTCTACTTGGGCTACCACGCAGTTCACAGCGAATACAAGCGGGGCGGAATGTCGCCGGTGCTCATCCCAGCCCTTACGGGTGTCGCGGGATCGTCGGCCGTTCGTTGGATGATTGGCGGTTTTTGAAACCTAGTTTTCATCCACGGAATCTTCATTCCAGATACATGCCGAGATACCTACTAGCGCTCTGGATAGCGGCGATTCCAGTTCTCGCGCAGGAGGCGCCGAAAGCTCCGCCGCCGGACGACGCTCGCGATCCCGTGTTCTATGCGGGCGACACCGAAAGCGTCAAGCCGCTTGCCCGCAAGCTGTTCGTCAATATTTTGATGGACCAGAAGGAGATCTGGACCAGCCCGTTCCACATGCATTCGGGCGATGCGAAATGGTGGCTGGGGTTCGGAGCGGCGACTGCGGCTCTGATCGCGACCGACACGCGCAGTGCCACCGTGTTCGAGAACAGCGCGGGCCAAGTGCGATGGGGCAACCGCGTGTCCAAGATTGGCGCTTCGTATACGCTGATTCCGTTGGTGGCCGGATTCTATGGCTACGGCGTGCTGGCCGGCGATCCGAAGCCGCGCGAGGTGGGCGTGCTCGGCGCCGAAACATTATTGGACAGTTTGATTGTTGTGGAAATATTGAAAGTCGCCGCCCGTCGGAATCGGCCGGATGCCACGAAAGATGCAGGGAGGTTTTTCAAGGGCGGAGATGGCTGGCCATCGGGGCACGCGATTGAATCGTGGTCGCTCGCGTCGCTGATTGCGCACGAGTACCACAACACGAAGCTGGTGCAGATTGCCGCGTATGGCTTGGCGGGCGTGGTCAGCACGGCTCGTTTCGCCGCGCAGAAGCACTACGCCGGAGACATCGTCGCGGGCGGAGCGATGGGCTGGTTTATCGGTCGCTATGTATACCAAACGCACCTGGATCACTCAATTCACCACCATGCGTGGCTGACGCCGAGCATCGTTCCACAGCTCGAGCCTGGATCAAAGACCTACACCGTCGCGCTCGCGTTCGGAAACTGAACGCGCGGTGCGGGCGGTATAATGGCTCGGGAATTCCGGGCCTTTATGTCCACAGCAACGATCGAAAAAACTTACCTGAGTTGGGTTTGCGGCAACACGAAAACAGTGTGGTGGCACGACTCGGCCGAAGACAGCGAATTAAGGCGCGGATTGGAGCGCGGTGCGGTCGGCGTCACGACCAATCCGTTCTTGGCGAACCTGGCGGTGGCGAGAAACCGCGCGTTGTGGAGCAAAGAAATTGACGAAGTGCTGGCACAGAACCTGGCGCCCGAAGCGAAGGCCGAGGCGTTGATGCGCATCGCGGTCACGCACACTGCCGAAAAACTGATGCCGCGGTTCGAGGCGTCGAAGGGCGAGTCCGGATGGGTGTGCGCGCAAGTGAATCCGGTGCGCGCGGGCGATCGGGAGTGTATGCAAACGCTGGCGCGGCGCTTTCACCAATGGTCGCCGAATATCGCGGTGAAGCTGCCGGCGACACACGCGGGGCTGGATGTTTTGGAGGATTGCATCGCCCAAGGGATCACTTGCACGGCGACTGTCAGCTTCACGGTGCCACAGGTGCTCGCGATTGCCGAGCGGCACAGGCGTGGCATCGAGCGCGCGCGGCGAGATGGGCGCAAGCCGGGCCGTTGCTTCTCAGTGATCATGATCGGGCGGCTCGACGATTTTCTGCGCGAGGTCGCGCACGATAACCGGGTTGCGGTGACCGAAACGGATATTCAACAAGCCGGGCTGGCCGTCACCAAACGCGCGTATGGTCTGTACCGGGAGCGGGGTTATGAAGCGGTCCTGCTCGTGGCGGCATTGCGCGGGCCGCATCATCTGACCGAACTCGCCGGCGCGGATCTGGTGATGTCGATCGCTCCGGCGTACCAGGACGCGTTCGTGAAAGACGAATTTCCGCGAGAAGAGCGGATCGGGCGCGAGGTGGATGCGGACGTGATTAATCGGCTAAGCGCGATGCCGGAATTCGTCCAGGCCTACGAGCCCGAGGGGATGAGCGAGAAGCAGTTCGTCAGTTACGGCCCGACGCAACGGACGCTCGGGCAGTTCAGCGAGGTTGGCTGGAAACTTCTCGAATCTTTTCAGTAGTGTTCAATTAGAGAACCCATGCCCACGCCCGTAGAAATGCCGAAACCCGGCAACACGGTTGAAGATTGCCTGCTCACGAAATGGCTGAAGGCGAAAGGCGAGCCCGTGAGCGAGGGCGAGACGATCGCCGAAATCGAAACCGATAAGGCGACGTTCGACGTGCCTGCTCCCGCTTCCGGCGTACTGCTGGAAGTGTTCTTCGAGGAGGGCGCTCTCGTGCCCGTATTCGCACGGATCTGCGTGATTGGCGAACCGGGTGAGCGAGTTGAGGGCTTCGCGCCGAAACAGGCGGCGGCTTCTACCCCTATTATTGAAGCGCCCCGCCCCGAGCCAGCGCGCGTCACCGTCGAGCGATCGGGCGAGACGTTCGCGAGTCCTCGCGCGCGACGTTTCGCGGCCGAGCATGGGATCGAGACGGACCGCTTGACGGGCTCCGGACCGGGCGGGCGCGTGCTCGAGCAGGATGTTCGAGAGTCGGTGGACCGGGCGGCTGCGCTGCCGCCGATTCGACAGAAGATCGCCGCACGGTTGCGCGAGTCGCTCTCGCAAACCGCCCAGTATACGTTGCATGGCTCGGCGGATGCGACGGCGCTCGTGGCATTGCGCGCTCGTATTAAGACCGGGGCAACACCTCAAATCAATCTGAACGATCTGGTGCTGTTCTGCGCGGTTCGGGCTCTCATCCGGATGCCGCAGTTGAATGCCGAGTTAAAGGGCGGCGAATTGCGGCGCAGCGAGCGAGTGCACTTAGGGTTCGCGGCCGATACCGAGCGCGGCCTGATGGTCCCGGTGATTCGAAACGCCGATCGTTTGACGCTGGCGGAGTTAGCTTCCAGCGCTAAAGACTTGGCGAGCCGCGCGGCCAGTGGGGCCATCGGTCCCGATGATCTGAGCGGCGCGACGTTCACGGTCAGCAACCTCGGCGCGCTCGGGATCGAAGCGTTCACGCCCATCTTGAACGCTCCGCAGGTGGCGATTCTCGGCGTCGGTTCGATCGAATTGCGGCATGTGCGGCGCAATGGCCGGATCGAATTGGTGGACCGCATCGGACTATCGCTCACCTGCGACCACCAGGTGATCGACGGCGCGCCTGGCGCGCGATTCCTGGCTGTCGTGGGCAAGTGCATCGAGGATGTCGAGGCGCTGAGCGGGATCGCATCGTGAAGTGAGGAAGGTATGCCGAAAGCAATCCTGATCGACCCGGTACAGGCGCTCGCACGCGGGCGCATTCACTTCGAAGATATTCCGGTCAACGTCTATAGCAAGACGATCGAAGAGGAGACGGGCAATTACTCGCGCGAAGATTTCGTCGAGATCTGGCGCGACATGTGCGCCATTCGCGAGTTCGAAACGATTCTCAGTCAAGTGAAACTGACCGGGGCTTACAAAGGGATCGCTTACAACCACCTGGGGCCCGCGCATCTCTCGATCGGGCAGGAAGCGGCCGCGGTGGGCATGGCGTTCACGCTCACGCCCGACGACCACATTTTCGGCTCTCATCGCAGCCACGGCGAGATTTTGGCGAAAGGATTTGCGGCGATCCGCCGGATGAGCGATGCCGAACTCGAGCAGGTGATGCTGTCGTACCGCGACGGCGCGATCCTGGCGCCGGTCGAGCGCGGTCATAAAGGCTCGATGAAGGAGCTGGCGACCAAGTTTTTGGTGTACGGCGCGTACTCGGAAATTTTTGCCCGCGAGACGGGTTTCAATCGCGGATTGGGCGGTTCGATGCACGCCTTTTTCACGCCGTTCGGCATATATCCGAACAACGCGATCGTGGGCGGATCGGGTTCGATCGCGCCTGGGGCCGCGCTGTTTAAGCGGGTGAATCGCAAACGCGGCATTGTGGTGTGCAACATCGGCGACGCGTCGTTTGGCTGCGGGCCTGTGTGGGAGGGCATAATCTTCGCCAGCATGGATCAATACCGGACACTGTGGGATCCCACTCTGGGCGGCGGCTTGCCGATCGTGTTCCACTGCATGAACAACTTCTACGGCATGGGCGGGCAGCCGATGGGCGAGACCATGGGCGTCGGCATTTTGGCGCGTATTGGCGCGGGCGTGAATCCCGAACAGATGCATGCGGAGCGAGTCAACGGGTACGATCCGCTGGCCGTGATCGATGCGATGCGCAGGAAGAAGCGGATCTTGGAGGAGGGCCGCGGGCCGGTGCTGCTCGACACAGTGACGTATCGCTTCAGCGGTCACTCGCCGTCGGATGCGTCCAGCTATCGATCGAAAGATGAAGTGGAGGGATGGCAGCGCATCGATTCGATTCTGGGTTATGAGAAGCGTTTGGTCGAGAGCGGAAGGTTTCAGGAAAGCGAACTGGCTTCAGCGCGCTCGGCGGTCGAAACCCTCGTGTTCGACATGTTCCGATTGGCCATCGATCTCGAAGCGTCTCCGCGCGTGAGCATGGATTCCGAACTGGTCGGCGCGGTGATGTTTTCGAACGCAAGGGTCGAGAAACTGGATGAGCGCGCGCCCGAGTTGCTGGGTGATTTGTCAGCAAATCCGCGCGTACAGCAGATCCGGTCGAAGGTGCGTACGCCCACCGAGGACGGCAAACCCGTTCCCAAGATGAAAGCGTACAACGTGCGCGACGCGATTTTTGAAGCGCTGTTGCATCGTTTCTCGATCGATCCCACGCTGGTCGCGTTTGGCGAGGAGAATCGCGATTGGGGCGGCGCGTTTGCCGTTTATCGCGGACTCACCGAGGCTCTTCCGTATCACCGCCTGTTCAATTCGCCAATCTCAGAGGCGGCGATCGTGGGCGCGGCGGTCGGGTATGCGTTGGCGGGCGGACGCGCGGTGGCAGAACTGATGTACGCGGATTTCATCGGCCGCGCGGGCGATGAGATTTTCAATCAGTTATCGAAATGGCAGGCGATGTCGGCCGGAACATTGCGAATGCCCGTTGTTTTGCGCATCTCGGTGGGCGCGAAGTACGGCGCGCAGCACTCGCAGGACTGGACGACGTTGATCCACCACATTCCTGGGTTGAAAATCGCTTACCCGGTGACGCCATACGATGCGAAAGGGATGATGAATGCCGCACTCGCGGGCACAGATCCGGTGGTGTTCTTCGAGAGTCAAAAGGTCTACGACTTCGGCGAAATGTTCGTGAGTGAGGGAGTCCCCGAAGGCTACTACGAGATCGATCTGTCGCAGCCGTCTGTGAAACGGATCGGTAAGGATTTGACGCTGATCACGCTGGGGCCGGCTCTTTACACAGCGCTCGCGGCGGCGGATGAACTTAAATCGCGTTTCGGATTGGAAGCGGAAGTGATCGACTTGCGGAGCGCGAATCCGATCGACTACGCGTTATTGATTGAGTCGTTGAAGAAGACGGGGAAGGTGTTGCTCGCCTCGGATGCCGTCGAGCGCGGCTCGGTGATGCAGACGGTCGCGGCGGCGTTGACGCAGCATTGCTTCGATTACCTGGACGCGCCGCCGGTGGTGTTAGGATCGCGCAACTGGATTACGCCAGCCGCGGAGTTGGAAACAATGTTCTTCCCGCAGGCTAGCTGGTTTCTGGACGTGATTCACGAACGGATACTGCCGTTGAAGGGATACAAGCCTTCCACGAATCAAAGCTTGGACGAGATGGCGCGGCGCGCGCGGCTGGGGGTTTAGCACGGATCATGAAGTACGCCGTTATCTTCGAGAAGGCGGAAAGAAACTGGGCCGCTTATGTGCCCGACTTGCCGGGTTGTATGACGACCGGCGAGACGCTTGAAACGACAGAGCAGAACATCAGGGAAGCGATTCAAGGGCATCTCGAAACGCTTCGGGAATTCGGCGACTCGATCCGGGAACCGACGAGTGTCGCGAAAGAGATTGAAATACCATCGGCAGCATAGCAGTTCCCTGCCTCGGGCCGCGGCGGGCGTAAAATGGAGCGAGGTTTGCCACGGCCACTGTCGTCGCCAAGATGTCTTTGGAAGAGTTCCTTGCTCAGCCGTGCGAAACATTTCACGACTTCCACGAACTGCATAACCGCGAGGTTGGAGAAGTGCCGGGGCCCACTGTTGAGCATCTCGAGATCCAGGATCGCGTCGTCACACTCTTGCAGCAGCGCTTTTCGGCCGATCGGCACTATATCCGCCAGGAGCTTTACATCACGCTCGATACCGAATCGCGCCGCGTTGATGTCGGCATGTTGCGTCGTGAGCGGTTAGCCCCACAGCGCAAAAATGTATTCTTCGGAAGCCCGGAACTGGTGGTCGAGATCCTGTCCCCGTCCACCCTCATGATGGATCTGGACCACCTGCGCGAGATGTGCTCCAACGATCACTGCATCGAATTCTGGTTCGTCAATCCGGAATATCAGACCGTCACCGCGTATCGGCGCGGCAGGGTTGTGAGCCTCCACGCTTCCGGCGATTCGCTTCCGCTCGATGCCTTCGGTGTCTCGGATTCTATCCCTGTGAGTGCGTTTTTTGTTTAGCGGCTACTTCCACTCCCGCGCGGTCCTCAATCATGTTCACGATCGCCGAGTGGTCCAGATCGCCCTTGCCTTCGTTCATCAGCGCCATCAGCATCTGTTGCACGAGGCTGGTCAGCGGCAGCGGCACCTTCATCGATTCCGCTGCAAGCAAGGCGTTGCGCAGATCCTTCTGATGCAGCCGAATGCGGAACCCCGGTTTGAAATTGCGCGCGATCACCATGGGCGCTTTCGCGTTCAACACGGTGCTGCCCGCTAAACCGCCTTTCACCGCATTGAACACGACCTCGGGATCAAGACCGGCCTTGGTCGCGAGAACGAGCGCCTCACCCATCGCCGCGATATTGCACGCGACCATAATCTGATTCGCGAGCTTCGTCACGTTGCCCGCGCCAACCGGACCGGTCAGGGTCACGCTGGAACCCATAGTTTTCAGCACCGGCTCAACCCGTTCGAAGATTTCCCGCTTGCCGCCTGCCATGATCGCGAGCGTGCCCTCAACGGCTTTCGGTTCGCCGCCGCTAACCGGCGCATCCACGAACTCCACGCCCTTCGCAGCGCACGCGGCGCCGAGCTTCTGCGACACCAACGGGCTGATGGAGCTCATGTCGATGACAATCGCCCCCGGACGCGCACCTTCCAGTACGCCGTCGTGCCCCAGCATCGCTTGTTCCACCTCCGGCCCATCGGGCAGCATCGTGATGACGATCTCCGATCGCGATGCGACGTCGCGGCTGCATGCCCCGCGTTTCGCGCCAGCTCCGACCAACTCGTCGACCGCCCCCGCCACAACGTCGTACACGATCAACTCATGGCCCGCCTTCATCAAATTCCGGGTCATGGGTTTGCCCATGATTCCCAAGCCGATAAAACCGATGACTGACATTGATAACTCCGTCGTGATTATATCGAGGTATGCTTCGATACTCGTGGCTGCTCTTCGCAACAGCGCTCGCCATACGAGGACAGGATACGCGTCACGTGGTAGAGCCCTCGATACCCGCGTCGTGCGCTGTATTGCAGGCTAAGCTCTCATCGACCCGCAACCCTTCATCTATCGCCGAGGCTGACGAAAACAAGCCCGACACAGTCCGCATCCAGCGAGCCATCGACGCATGCACTCCAGGGCAAGCGGTAGTATTACAGCCCGACAACTCGCACGACGCTTTTCTATCGGGACCTCTGCAACTGCGCAAGGGAGTGGCACTGGTGATCGGCCGCGGTGCGATTCTATTCGGCTCGCGCAGCCCGCGCGACTACGACGTCACTCCCGGAGCATGCGGCGTTGTCGATCAGAACGGCCGTGGTTGCAAGCCGCTGATCGCGGGCGATCGCGCGGACGACGCGGGTGTGATGGGCGATGGCGTCATCGACGGGCGCGGCTGGGCGAAGCTCACCGGCCGCAACGTTTCCTGGTGGGATCTCGCGCAAGAAGCGAAGGTGAAGAACGCGAACCAGAACTGCCCGCGCATCATGCAGCTCACGCGCTGCAACAACTTCACCTTGTACCGGATCACGCTCAAGAACCCCGGCAACTTCCACGTGATGTACAGCCAGGGCGACGGTTTCACGGCCTGGGGCGTGGTGATCAAAACTCCGAAGAGCGCGCGTAACACCGACGGCATCGATCCTTCGAGCGCGACGAACGTCACCATCGCTCACTGCTCCATTGATGCAGGCGACGATAATGTGGCGATCAAGGCGGGATCGTCCGGCCCGTCGTCGCACATCACCGTGGCCCATAACCGTTTCTACTCGGGACACGGTATGTCCATCGGCAGTGAAACCAATGGCGGCGTCAGCGCGATCCGAGTAACGGATTTATCGATTGAAGGCGCGGACAACGGACTTCGTATCAAGTCGAATTCGAGCCGCGGAGGGCTCGTTCGCGACGTGGTCTACGAGGATGTGCGCATCAACAACACGAAGAATCCGATCATGATGGATTCGAACTACACCTTCTACCGGAACACCCGCGCCCTGCCGCCGACTTTCACCGGCATCGTGTTGCGCAACGTGCACGTGTCGGGCGGCGGCAAACTGCTGCTCGAAGGGCTCGATGCCGCCCACCGCCTCGACATCGCATTCGACGGCGTCGTGTTCGATTCGCCGCCATCACTGATCCGCGCGCGCCATGCGAATATCACGTTCGGCCCGGGGCCCGTGAACTTCAACGTCAGCGGCGAGGACGTTCACGTGAAGCGGGCCCACTGAATCAATCCACTGGCCGGAACCTTGGGAAATCATCGACCGGGGGCTTCGCGACCAGATTCGCGGCACTGCTAATCCACCGCGATCGTAACGCCCGAAGGACTGGCCGCATCCCCGATCACGAGCGTAACCGGAACGTTCCCACCCGCTCGCACCCCATCGGGAATCTGCACATTCAACTGCAGCGCGCCAGCCACGATCGACGGCGCGGCACCTGCGTAATGAATCACCGCCGGTTGTCCGCCGATGCGAACCGAAACGGGCAACACGGGCTTCGGATACACTGCGGTCGCGATCTGCCCGTCAGGCACAAGCGGATTCGTTATACCTTCCCCGGTCGCATAAATCACCACAATCGATCCGCGCCGCGCAGGCCGGTTCACCGAGTTCACCGAGCCGTCCTGATTGAGTACGGCGGCCGCTCCGGTGCCGGTCCCCGTCAGCGTGAATATGGCGGGCATCGCGTCCTGCACGTCGATCGGTACAGCAGCGCTGGTCTGGCCGTTGTAGCGCACCTGGACCTTCGTCGAACTCCGCCCACGCACTCCATACGGCACGACTGCGTTGATCTGATTGATGGAGGCGAATGTTATCGGTGCGGGTTCGCCGTCGAATAGAACTTCGGCGCCACCCGACTGAGTCATGACCCGGCCGCCCGCGGTTTGAATCCCGGCCGGATTCGGAGGGCCAATATTCGAACCGTAGATTGTCACGATCTCGCCCGGCGCGATGGCGTCGCTTCCTCCGCTCGCCGCATTTACCACCGTCAAAACAGGAGCGCTGCCCGCGGGTCCGAACGTCGCATACACGAGCTTCTGGCCATCCACCGTCAGCATGGATGGATTCGTGTTGCCCGCTAAATCGCCGTCCCACCTGATGAAAGTGAAGGCGCTCGATGTCGCCGCCGAGAGTTGCACTTCCGTTCCTTCGTCGTAGTAACTGCCCGTTGCGGACGGGTTCACATTGATGCGGCCCGGAGAGGAGATGGAAGTGATTCGCGGGACTACGGAATACTGGGCGACGTAGTTCGCAGTGTACGTGGCGGCTTGACCCGTACTGACCACCGTGCGCGCTTGCGGTGAGCCATCGTCCCAACCCGTAAAGCGATAGTGAACGAAGTCTGGCTGCGTCGTGTCGATATCGACGGAGTGGCTCTCGCCCTTGGGCCACGAATAATTCACCGGCGTGCTGACCTTCGCTCCATCGACCAGCACAATGCGGCCCGGCGAATTCGAATTCAGCGTGATCACCGGCCCGGTTGCGAAGGTGGCTTGAACCACCGTCGGAGACTGGATCGTGATCCACTTCGGATTCAGCGAGCGCGAGGGAGTGATCGACCAGCGCACGAACGACGACCCGTTCGCCGGCACCGCGTTGATGAAAACGTTCGCGCGGTCGTTGTAGAACCCGTCCGACGGCGGCGGATCGAGCGTGACGGACCCGGAGCCGGCGATGTTCGTGCTCACGCGGAACTGGCGGATGAAGTTCGCGACGATCAGCGTGCGGTCCGCGGCGGCGTTGATGGTGTGAATCGCCGCACCGCCATCACTCCAGGATCCGGAAAGATAGCGCGCCTGCGTGTCGCCCTGGAATGGAGCTTCGACGGTGTGCTGCGAGCCGGGCGCCCAGGTGAACGTAGCGCCATCGTCCACCAGCGCGCCATCCACTCGCACTTTCAACCCCGGAGGAGTTGTGGCGATGGTGAGCTTTCCCGAAGGCTTGCCGTACAGCCGGTTGATCGCGTCGATGTCGCCGAACGACAACGCCGTCCTCTGTCCGAGAGGAATGCCCGCGGGAACGGTTTCCATCGCGGACGCCAAGCCGTCGCGCGAGAAGTCGAACGCGCCGTAGTGCATGATCGAGTTGAAATCGTACGGACCCGCATCGATGCCTTGATCGAACACCTGGTCGAACTGCGTCGCGTTGGCTTTGTCGATATTTTCGTATTCCACCGTGATGAAACGGTTGCGGTCGTTGCGCTCCTGCTCGTGCCACAGGCCCGCCGCATGCCCGATCTCGTGAATGGTCTCGCCTACGCCGCATCCGGTGGGAAGGCGGATGGACTGCTGCCCGCCCACCATCCCGATGCTCGATGAACATGCGATCGTGCTCGTGCTGGTGGTAAACCGAACGTAATTGTTCTCCGTCGTGCGCTGCACCAGATGTACCGGAGTGCGCGTATTCCAATGGTTGATCGCCTGAGTCACCGCTTGCTGTTGGGTGCCGGGCAGAGCTGTGTCGATCACGTACGGGATGACACCGCCGGGCCACAGCGGCTTCGACGCGGTCACGGTCAGGCTCGCGGTATGCCGGTTGGCCGCCGCGGAACGGGCAGGCGCACCGCCTTCGATGTCCGCTGTCGCGCCCAGAATGATGTCGCCGTGATAAATGGCCTCGCCTTCGACATTCTCGAAAACGATCTTCTGCCCGCGAAAATAGCCGGTGCGGAAATCGCCCGCCGAGCAAAGAGAGATGGCCATGACAGGCCCAATCAGGAAGGAAATACGCATGCTGTTACTGCTCGTTCTGAAACATCGTGATGCCTGCAATTCCAGCGGCGCCTGCATCCATCACGGACGCGCTGTTCTCCCGCGTGATTCCGCCGAGCGCGAACACCGGAATGCGGACCGCTGCCACTGCGCGCCTGAGTCCGTCCAGCCCCACTTGAGCGAGGCTGCTGGCCTTCGACAGCGGGGCGAATACAGGACCGTACACGGCGAAATCCGCCCGGTCCTTCTCTGCTGAAATGAGCTCGTCAATATTATGACAGGAGACGCCCACCAGGAACCCTGGGGGTACAAACGGGCGTAGCACGCTGGGCGAAATTGAGCCAGCGGGGAGATGCACGCCGTCCGCACCCGTTGCGAGAGCTACATCGGCGCGCTCGTTCACCAGGATCTTCGCGCGCCGGGGATTCGGCAATTCGAGAACATGCCGGACCAGCGCGGTCAGCTCGCGCGCCGTCAGATCTTTTTCACGAATCTGAATCATATCGACGCCGTCCAACAGATTCCGCGCGATGACCCCCAGCAGCGCATGGATGCCGCCCGCCAGCTTGCGGTCTGTGATGTAATACCGCTGCATTGGTGACGCGAGGTTTTTGGATGCGCGCCGCGCCGTCATCGACTCGCCCGCTATAATGGGTTCGACTCCCCCCATCTCGAGACCGGAAGGAAAACCCACATGGACGAAAAGGAACGCGCCCGCGTACTCACAGCCGCGCTCGGACAGATCGAAAAGCAATTCGGCAAGGGATCGATCCTGCGGCTCGGATCGAAGGAAGCCATCGTGCCGGTGTCCTCCATTTCGACGGGTTCTATCTCGGTCGATTTCGCGCTGGGTGTCGGCGGATTCCCGCGCGGGCGCATCAACGAGATCTTCGGGCCGGAGTCGTCGGGTAAAACGACCATCGCGCTGCAGGTGATCGCGGAAGCGCAGAAGGGCGGAGGCATGGCCGCGTTCATCGACGTCGAGCACGCGCTCGATCCGCTATACGCGCGCAAACTGGGCGTCGACGTCGACAACCTGCTCGTCTCGCAGCCCGATTACGCGGAGCAGGCGCTCGAAATCACCAATGCGCTGATCTCCTCGGGATCGATCGATGTCCTGGTGGTCGATTCGGTTGCGGCGCTGGTTCCTAAGGCGGAGTTGGACGGCGAAATGGGCGATGCATTCATCGGCGTGCAGGCGCGTTTGATGTCGCAGGCCATGCGCAAGCTAACCGGCACTGTTTCAAAATCGAATACCTGCCTCATCTTCATCAACCAGATTCGCGAAAAGATCGGCGTGATGTTCGGCAGCCCCGAAACGACGAGCGGCGGGCGCGCGTTGAAGTTCTATTCGTCGGTGCGTTGCGATATCCGGCGCATTGCCGCCATCAAGGAAGGCGATGTGGTAATTGGCAATCGCACCAAGGTGAAGATCGTCAAGAACAAAGTCGCCGCGCCATTCCGCGAAGCCGAGTTCGACATTCTGTACGGCGAAGGCATCTCGAAAGAAGGCGACCTTCTCGATTTGGGCGCAGCGCACAACGTGATCGAGAAGAGCGGTTCGTGGTTCAGCTACAAGGGCGACCGCATCGGCCAGGGGCGCGAGAACGCTCGTCAATTTCTGAAGGACAACCAGGACTTCAAGCGGAGGATCGATACGGAATTGCGGACTGCGTTGGGGTTAACGAAGAATGGAAAGCCGGAAGAGGCGGTGGCCGCTGCTGCTCCCGCTCCGGTGGCCGCGGGAGCTCGCTCGAAATGATTACCGGCGGCGGCGCTTGGGCGCGGCCGGAGCTGGCGCTGAGGTTACTGAAAACCCCAACGCTTTGAGTTGAGCTTTGGCTTTCGCGGCGACGTCTTTATCGGGATAGCGCTTCACGATCTCGCGAAACTCCTGCGCCGCGGCAGTGGGCTTGCCCGCCTGCACCAGAGCACGGCCCTTCATATAACGCGCATCGGCAGTTTTGTTGTTTTCCGAGAAGCGCTCCAACACCGCGTCAAATGCCTTGATGGCGTTATCGGTGTCGCCTTTCCTCAGATAGATGTCGCCGATGTAAAACTGAGCGTTCGGCGCATAATCGGTGTTGCCGAAGTACTTCAAATAGTCTGTGAATTCCTGGACGGCGAGATCCATCTGTCCGCCCTGCATATCGCGATACGCGTTCTGATACGTCGCTTCGGCGGACGTTCCCGGAGGCGGCACGGCAGAGCTTCCGCTGCGTCCTGAATCCATGGATTGGCTGCCGCCCAGAGCGCCCGACGGCGGCGGCGCTGATGGAGGATTGCGCAACGTGGACACGGCTGTATTGATGTCGGTCAACTTGGCGTCGAGTTTGCTCATGCGCGCCGATAAATCCGCCACTGCTTCACGCACCGAGCGGAACTCGTCGGCCATCTGATCCACCTTGGTTCCGACCCCGGCGACTGGTCCAGCGAGGTTCTTGGCCTGTTCGCCCATGCGATCGTTGATGCCGCTCTGCAATACCGCCATCGACGTATTGGCCTTGTTCGACGCCTCGAGCGCCTGCTGCATCAGCAACGTCAATTGGGCGAGCTTCTCATCCTGCGCCCGTTGCAGCGTGCGCACCTGATCCTGCAACAACGCGACATCGCGCTGCAATTCCACCATCTCCTTCTTTTGAGCGAAGGCGGACAGCGGCAGCAGCGCGCAAATCAGAAATGCAGTGGACTTCATTCAAACACTCCAAACAGGGGCCCGGAATACAGGCCCCCACTCTTCAGTAACGCGTCTATTGTGCGGGCGAGAAATGCGCGCGCCGGTTGCGCTGCCAGCAGCTCTCGTTGGACTCGGTGCAACCCGGGCGCTCCTTGCCGTAGCTGATCGTCTTCAGCCGGTCGGCGGGAACACCCATTTGGACCAAAAAGTCCTTCGCGGATCCTGCGCGGCGATCGCTCAGACCGAGGTTGTACTCGGCCGATCCGCGCTCGTCGGCGTGCCCTTCCACCATCACATTGAAGCCGGGATTATCGGTGAACAACTGCTTCAATATCTCGGCATCCTTGGTAAGCACCGAGCGCGCATCCTCGCGAATGTCGCTCTTGTCGTAATCGAAGTAGGCGTCCTGCACGTCGGAAGCGAGAATGTCCTGCGCGGAGCGAGTCGCTTTGGGAGCAGGCGGCGGTGGCGGCGCGGGTGCGCTCGCGATTTCCGCGGTGACGGTGCGCGTGTCAGATCCGCCCGGCCCGTTGGCGATCAGCGTATACGTCGTTGTGCTGCTGGGGTACACTTGCCGGCTGCCGTTCTGCTGCACGGGGCCAACGCCCTGGTCGATGGTGATATCCGTCGCGTTCGTGACGGACCAACGCAGAGTAGCTGCCTGCCCGCGCTCGATGCTGCGCGGCTCGATCGTGAAACTCGTGATCGACGGTTTGGCTGTCGTTGGCGGCGGCTCGACCGACTTGGTGGGAGCGGGCGGCGGTGGAGCCGGCGGCGGCGTCTTCTTCTTGCAGCCGGCCGCAAACATCAACAGCATACATGCCAGCAATATCGCGCCGGCCTTGATATAGGCTTGCGTGGGTTTTCTCATCCTGAAACTTGCCTCCTGTGAATATAGACTAAAAACTATTTCGCTTTACTCCACACCGGCTTTTCGTTACTCCCGGCGTTGGTGAGTTGCTTGACTTGTGTGCCGTCGGCGAGCATCGTGAATATCTGAATGCTCCGGCCGCGTTTGGACGAAAACACGATGTGCAACCCATCGGGAGCCCAAACGGGATTCTCGTTTCTGCCCGCGCCGTGGGTGAGTTGCGTGACCGCGCGCGAGGCAACATCCATGATGAATATGTTATAGCTTCCGGGCTCAAAGCCTCTGGTCCAGGCGAACACGATTCGCTGTCCATCGGGGTGCCAAGCCGGATTCACGGCTTCTCCTTCGCCGGTGGTCAGACGGACAATATCCGCTCCGTCAATATTCATTCTATATACTTGCGGGGGTCCGCCGCGCCCGGAGACGAAAATGAGGTCCGCGCCCGTCTTCGGATTTACTTTGGGTTCTACTTCGATCGCGCGCACCGATGAGATGCGGCGCCAGTTGCTGCCGTCCGCGTTGGCTATGAAAATCTGCGCGTCACGATTGCCGCCCGCCGTCGAGTAGAGGAGCAGT
Organism: Bryobacterales bacterium; assembly: GCA_038322705.1. GTDB lineage: Bacteria > Acidobacteriota > Terriglobia > Bryobacterales > Bryobacteraceae > TMP-7. The sequence goes on from JBBQGC010000046.1 coordinate 28,537, forward strand.
TGCTTGCTGTCGGGAGTAAAGTCACCGGGTGCGTTCAGCGAGGCGGACTGGTTATAAAACGGCAGTTTCCGCCCTGTTTCGAGCGAGTGTACGAATATTCCGGGATTGCCGCGATACCACGTAGTAAACGCGATCTTGCTTCCGTCGGCTGACACGCAGGGAAATGTCGAGATCGAGTTGTAGTGTGTGATCTGAGTCTGATTCGTGCCGTCGTAATCCATTGACCAGATCTCTTTATGACCCGTGCGATCCGACACAAAATAGATTTTCGATCCTATCAGACTTTTGCCGCCGAATTGCTGCAGGATGTCCGCGGCGAATTCACGCGCGGTCTTGCGAGCCCCCTCTTCGCTAATTGGACCGAAGTACAATTTGCCGATCACCTGGGCACTCTGCGGGTCCGGACGAGTCATATCGTAAAACCATCCGAATAGGACAAGCTGATCGTTCTGAACTGCCGTGTAGCCAAAGGCGAGGTATCCCGCGCTGACGGGCGGCGACGACCAGTCGGTGAGCCATGGAGCGTTTCGTGCGCCGGGCGCGGTTGGCGTGCGGCCCGCGGGCGCCCGAAAATCGGACGGCTGCTGCGGCACTTGTAGCGGGTACATCGACTTCGCCGCCATCTTGAACAGGCCCGATTGCTGCACCTCGTTCCATAGCGTCTCGTTGAACACGCCCATGAAACGCTGCGCATCGCCCGAGCCGCGAAGGTCGGGAATCGCGATCACGGGACGCTGGCCGCCCGATACGCCGATTCCAATATCGGGCCGTTGCGCGATCAGAAAAGAGGCGGCGGCAATGAGGCCGGCCGCGATGGAAAGCACTTTATATTTCATCGCTGCAGTTGAAACCAACACTCCACTCTGGCTGTATTTCGCTCGAACTCCTCGGGCAGTCGGCGCACCGGGCTAGCGGTTAACACCGCGCGCTGAGCCGCATAATCCACCTGCGAATTTCCGCTCGACTCCAACACTCGAACATCCTGGACCGTGCCATCGCGAAGAATGTCGAAGCTCACCGTAACGCGCCGGCTGGTCGCCATCCCTGGCGGCAATCGCGTACTCTCGATGGCCCACTTACTCGCGAGTGTCTGCGTCAGAAGTTGCGCATACCAACCGAGCCTCTGCCCAAACACGCTATTGCCGATCCCCGTTCCGCCGATGCCCGCCGCGCCGCCGTACATGGGCGACGATACGGCCGACCCAGTGGTCGAATAAACCTGGCTCGGGCGATCGGATTCGAGCGGCCGGAATTTCTGATTACGCGCAATGTCTTCGGCCACCCGCTTCGGCGCATTCTTCGAACGGATCGGGATCGCGTCCGGAACAGGCTTCGGCGCGCGTTCCTTCGGCTGCGGCTTGGGACGCGATGGAACCTGCGACTCGGTGTCGTTCGCTACCGGATTCGTGCGTCCCGTCCGGTGCGGAAGCGGGATGCTCGACACTGGCGTGATGCCCACCGATCCACCCATCGCGTTCGGATCGCCGAACTGGATTCTGCCGCGGTTGCTCCACCAACTGAATAGCGTCAACGCTCCGACGACACCGACGTGCAGAGCGAGCGATCCCGCCAATGGACGGCGTAACCGCTCCTCATCGTCCAGGATGTCCGGATGCACGCTCATCGCCGCGACTTCGAGCCGGTTGTGTCCTCAGGTTGTGTGACGGCGCGGACGTCCAATTTGGCTTCGCCGAGCGCGCTGAAAACTTGCGCAATCACTTCCCACGTCACCTCTTTGTCGCCTCGGACATACACCGATTTGGCTCCGGGAAAGCGCTTGCGGATCATGTCCGGGAGTTCGTTGATATTCGCCGGCTTATCGATCAGGAACAGGTTTCCATCGCGCGATATGTTCACCACGGGCAGAATTTCAGCGGTGTCTTTCACCGTCTTGGTTTTCGGAACATCCACTTCCATTCCGAACTCCATGACATGCGCGGTGAGCATGAAGATGATCAGCAGCACGAGCACCACATCGACCAGCGGGACGATGTTGATCTCGGCGAGAGAGCCGGTTCCCATGCGGGAGCGCCTTCGGGAGCCGACCGAAGGGTTGATCGAGAAAGCCATCGCTTACTCCTCCATGTCGCGTTCGGCCAAGTTGAGGAACTCGAGTGAGAAGTCGTCCATGCGCGCTCCCAGTTCCTTCAACACGTGGCCGAAATGGTTGTAAAAGACAGCCGCGGGGATGGCGGCGACGAGGCCCAGAGCAGTGGCAACCAGCGCGTGCGCGATGCCCGGCGCGACGGCGCGCATACTGGTTGCGCCCGCAAGTCCCAGCGCCTGGAACGCGTCGATGATGCCCCACACCGTTCCGAACAGGCCGATAAATGGCGATACCGTGGCCGTGGTCGCGAGCCAGCTCATGTTGCGTTCCAGCTTGGCCGACTCTTCGCTGATGCCCAACTGCAGCGTGCGTTCGAGCGCGATGGGATTCGTCAGCTTGCCGCGCAATTTGCGTTGACGGTCCACTTCTTCATATCCGAAATCGAAGACGGCGACCAGCGGCGATGCACGAAACTGCTCGCTTGCCAGCGCGACCTGTTCCAGGCCGTTCGCTTTCCGGAACGCGCGCAGAAACTGACGATTGGCCCTGGAAGCTTCGCTCAAGGTGCGAAATTTCGAAAACACGATGGTCCACGACAGCACCGAAAGAATCAGCAGCAGCGCCATTACGATGAGCGGAATCGGCTGCGTGGTCCGCACCATTTCCCACATGCTCACTTGCAGCAGCAGTGCCGGAGTAAAGAGTAATGTCATTGCGGAAAGGAGAGGCGGCCCACTTCCCCATTGTATGTAATGTCGCCTCCTGGTTAATGGAAGTGAGCGACGCTAGACGCACCAGCTAAGCCGGGCAGCAATTGAGGAGGCTGAATCGAACCATTCAGCGGGATTCTCGATTACATGGACAGCCGGATGGCGACGGATGAGAATCCCCGCCGGTTTGGAAAGGCGCTCCGCTACCGCAAGCGCGGAATGTGGCGTTATCGCTTGGGAAATTACCGCATTGTCTGCGAGATTCAGGAATCCAAGCTGATCGTGCTCGTAGTTACTGGAGGCCATCGCAGTTCTGTATACGACTAAAAGCCCGCTGGTCCCCGACAGTGGTGACTGGTTTCGGCTGTTAGACTGGCAGCGGGATGTTAGCCGAACTCCTGGTGGAAAACTACGCTGTGATCGAGCGCATTCGCGTGCGCTTCCATCCGGGTCTGAATGTGTTGACGGGCGAGACCGGGAGCGGCAAATCGATCGTAGTCGATGCGCTGGCTCTCCTGTTTGGCGGACGCGCTTCGGCCGAAATGGTGCGGTCCGATTTTCCAAAAGCTCGCATCTCGGGCATCTTCGATGTCCCCGCCGGCGCGCGCAAATTGCTTGAGGATTCCGGCATCGAAACCGAAGATGGCGAGTTGCTCATCGAACGCGAGATCGCCAGCTCGGGCAAGTCTCGCGCGTTTGTGGGCAGCCGTCCCGTAACCGTCGCCGTACTGCGCGACCTCGCACCGTATCTCGGCGACATCCACGGCCAGCACGATCAGCAACTGCTGTTCAGCGCCGACGCTCAACGCGTAATGCTGGACGCGTTTGGCCACATCGATTCCTCCGAGACGGCAGCGCTGTATCGTGCGTGGCGGAAAGCGTGCGGCGAACTCGAGAATCTCGACCGGTCGCAGCAGGAGCGTTTGCGCCTGGCGGATCTGTGGGCGTTTCAGCGGAGCGAAATCGAGGCCGCCAACCTTCATCCGGGCGAAGATGTGGAACTCGAGAACGAGCGGCGCGTGCTGAACAACGTCGGCAAATTGCAGCAATCGGCCGATGCCGCCTATTCCGCGCTGTACGATTCGCCGCAAAGCGTATCCGCCCAACTGAAGGTGGCCTCGCGGAAGCTGGAAGAGTTGTCGAAAATCGACGACACCGCCGCGGCGTTGGTCGAAACCTTGAAGCCCGCTTCCATCGCTGTGGACGAGGTGTCGTACACGTTGCGCGATTACCTGTCGCGGCTGGAAGCGGACCCGGCGCGTCTGGACGAGGTCGAGTCGCGCTTGGCCAACATCGATAAGTTGAAGCGCAAGTACGGCGCGACGGCCGCGGACATTCTGGCCTTTCTCGACCAGGTGCGCGGCCAGTTGGCGAACTCCGAGGACGAGAGCGAGTATCGCGCGCGTCTCGAAAAGGAGCGCGACCGGCTCGCCGCCGATTACGCCAAGTCAGCGGCAGCTCTCACACAAGCGCGCCGCGACGCCGGACGAGAGTTGAGCCGCAGGGTGGAAGCGGAGTTGGGCTCGCTCGCCATGGCCAAGACGAAGTTCGAGGCCGCGGTGAATCCTGCGGCATGGACAGCGGCCGGCGCGGATGCGATCGGGTTCCTGATCTCGCCGAATCCGGGCGAAGAGCCCAAGCCGCTGGATCGAATCGCGTCGGGAGGCGAGTTGTCGCGCGTCGCTCTCGCGCTGAAAACGTGCACCGCTTCTGACTCGCCGGCCGATGCAGCGAGCCTTCGCACACTCGTGTTCGACGAGGTGGACGCGGGCGTTGGAGGCGGAGCGGCGGAGGCCGTGGGGCGGCGTTTGAAGCGGCTCGCGGGTTCAAATCAAGTGCTGTCGGTGACGCACCTGCCACAGATCGCCGGGTTCGCCGATCATCATTACCGCGTCTCGAAAGGCGAAACCAAGGGCCGAACGGTGGCGAGCATCGAGGAGCTCGACGTGCAGGATCGCGCCAAAGAGATCGGCCGCATGATTTCGGGCGAACGCGTCACTCCCGAAGCGTTGAAGCACGCCGAACAGTTGCTGAAGCTGGGGCGTTAAGCGAACACCATGTTCGTGGGCGTGACGCCTTGTTTCGCGCAATGCTCGCGGTAGAGCGCGCCGTAGCTCGATAAAATGTAATCGGATTCCGAAAAGCCCAACTCCGCCGCGGTCGCGTCAATCCAATCCGCTGGCCCTTCCAGTTCCAGAAAAACACCGACCGGTGTCTCGTCCAGCGTGATGACGCCGGGTTCATCGGCGCGCTCGTACTCCTCGCGATACTTCTCGTAAACGAACATCGGGGCGAACCCCAAACGCTTCAGGATCTCATCGAGCATCGCCCAATTCTCCACGCGCGTCTCGAGCTCTTCTCTACTCTTGTGCCTGCCCGCGACTTCAGGAGCTTTGAACGTGAGCAGCCCGCCATCGCCAGCGCGGCGGATTCGAAGCAGCTCACCGCGGCGACGCACGTCCTGCCCGGGCGTGTCGTACACGATGTTCGATTCAAACACGCGCTGTTTTTGGAGCACGTAGGCGTGGCTCTTCAGCAGCGCTCGCGCAGCTTCGGGCTCAGAAACACGCAGCTTGATTTCCGTTTCGACGTTTTGCGCCATCGACTACTTCGGATGGCTCTCGAGAACCGCGTTCAGCTTTTCGAGCACGAGGCTGTAACGGCGGCCATACTCGAGCAGTTCGCTGTCGCTGCCGCCCTGCCGCTCGTTGGCGTCGCGCAGCCGCTCGAGCGCCTGCTCCACAGCGCTGACCAACAAGGCCACATCGTGTTTATCAAACTCCGGTAATCCAGTGTTCATATTTGCCAGGCAAGCCGTACTCTCAGTTTAGCCGCCGATTCAAGCCGTTGACCCGCCCGCTGCCTCCAATCGCCGATGATTTGAACTCTCTGGCCATCTGCGCCGTCATATATGTATGGACTTAAAAGACACGAATTCTCACCGGGAGGATCTGTGGCGCTGTTACCGGGTGGCCTTCGACGAATTCGCGAAGCGAGCCCGCGCAGTCCAGGATCTGAAAGCCGCGTCGAATCCATGTCCGGACGCTCTGGACTCCGCACTTCGCGAGTTGGACCGCGCCCGCGTTTTGTATAACACCTGCCGCGACACGTTGGCCTGTGCACTGTTATCGCCCACCAAGGCCGCTTTAAACCGGCCGTCGTTGTCCGCTGCGCCGGATCAGTTCGAACGCGTAAAGACGATTGCTGAATTACTTTGGGAGTCGGAAGGCCGCCGCCAAGGCTGCGCCGACGAAAATTGGTACCGCGCTGAGAGAATCATCCGCAGCGCCGTGGTTACTCCCAAGCCGGCGTGGTCGCAGGCAACGTGTACCGCAGGTTGAGCCACGGGGAGTCGCTGTGGGCGTCATTTGGCGAAACCGGTGAGACCCACCACGCGGTCCTGCTGATGTACGCGTACTGACCGGCGCGAACCCCGCTATGGAACATTTCCAATCTTTTACGTTTTGATGGCAAGACACGCGCGCGGCTGCTCTCAAGTGGCATAATGATCGGTTTGCAATGCGAATCAACAGAGTCAAACGCGCGCTGGCCGAAGGGCGCATACAGATCGGCACCGGTTATGGACAATTGCGCTCACCCGAGACCGTGCGCATACTCGCCGCTGCGGGCTTCGATTGGATTTTCATAGACACTGAGCACGGCGCGTTTCACACCGAGAGCATACAGGACCTGTGCCGCGCCTCGTTCGACACCAATCTGGTCCCGATCGTCCGGGTGGCGAGCATGGAATACGACCTGGTCGCGCGGGCGCTCGATTGCGGGGGACAGGGCGTAATTTTCCCGCGAGTCGAGTCCGTGGAACTGCTCGAGCGTTCGGTGAGCTGGACCAGGTTTCCGCCCGCGGGGATCCGCGGATTTGGGTTGACCCCGACGCACGTGTGCTACGAAAAGGCGACAATCCCCGAGATTCTGGAGCACATGAACCGCGAGACGCTGGTCGTATTGCAGATCGAAACTCAACGCGCGGTGGACATGCGCGACGAGCTGCTCTCGGTGCCGGGCATCGATGCGGTCATGGTGGGCCCGGTGGATCTGTCGATTTCGCTCGGCGTGGCGGGCGACTTCCAGCATCCGAAAATGGTCGCCGCGATGGAGTCAATTCGCGACTCCTGCATTCAACATGGCGTCGCCCCGGGAACGCAGACCCGCTCCTTACAACTGGCGAAATTCTGGCATGAGCGCGGCATGCGGTTCCTGGGCTGTTCGAGCGAAACCGGGATGCTGTTCGAGAAGGCGTCGGAAATCGCCGCCGCGCTCGCCAGCAACTCGCCTCAGCCCGCGAAGCCCTTGCCGTAATACGGTATGCCGAGCGCGTCCATCGCGCCTTTCATATACCCGATGGCGAGCACCTTGCCGCCCATTGAATATCCGGGCCGGTCGTTAGCTTCGCCGTCAAGCGTTGGCGCGTGATCCGGCCGCATGGGCCCTTCAAAACCGGACTCATGATAGATCCTGAGCATCTGCGCGAGATCGGTGGGACCGTTATCGTGGAACGTCTCTCGAAAATGTTCGCGCGGCCCGACGACATCGCGGAAATGCACGAAGAAGATCTTCTTCTGCGCGCACCATTCCCGCGCGAGCGACGCGATATCCTCACCCATCAGCTTGAAATTCGCCTGGCAGAAAGTGATTCCGTTCACCGGACTCGGGACCATGTTCAGAATGCGGCGGTAGTTGGCAGCGCTGGTGAGGATGCGTCCAATGCCTCGCAAGGGCGACAGAGGCGGGTCGTCCGGGTGCAGCGCCATCTTAATGCCGGCCTTCTCCGCCACGGGAATCACGGCTTTTAGGAAATACTCGAGATTACTCCAGATCTTTTCCTCGCTGACATTGCCCCATTCCGTGGGACCCTGCTTTTTCGCCGCAGCGTTATCGAATTCGCTCATCAGCGCGCCGCCGCGTCCTGGCAGGTCGACCCTGGTGCGGTACCAACTGATGCCGGCCATCCAGTTGTAGCAAACCAGCGGCACACCGATCTGAGCGAGTGCTTTGATGGCGGCGATGTAATTCTCGATCTCTTCGTCGCGTCCGGGAAGGCCGAGTTTGATCTTCTCCGCCGGAACGGGGTGGCTCTCGACACCGGCGAACACGAGGCCGGCATTCTGAAATTTGGTCTTGATACCGGTCAGGGTCTCGACATATTTCTCGCGCGGCACGGCGCTCAGCGCTGGCAACACGCCTGCGATGGCGTGCGTGATGCCGATCTGGCTCGCCAGCCGGATCTTGTGGTCCTCATCGAGCGCGAAGAGCTCGGCCAGTTGAATCCCGCGCTGCGCCGATGCTACGGGCTTGCGGGCCGGCGTTGCAATGCCGGACGCGCCCTGTGCTGGTATGCCTACGGTGGTCAAAGCTGCAAGCGTCCCCTGGATGCAGTCTCTGCGGCTGAGATCAGCCATAGTCGCGTTGTCTCCTTCTCAACCATGATCCACCTACAGCCGCTTGTGCCGCTGGAAAACCTCCATCGGATCGTCGCCGCGGGCGAATTCTACGCGAGCCTCATCTTCGATTCCGATGACGCGTTCGCACTCCAGCAATACCTCCAACGTCAGGTTCTTCGGTATCACGATCACGCCATCGAAGTCCGCGAAGATGAAGTCGCCCGGATTCACCTGCACCGTGTCGGTCAATTCGCCGCGTATCAGTACGGGCACCTGGCAGTCGAGCATCGCCCAACGCCCGAATGCCTCGATGGGAGTGCGATAGCGCGCAAAAACAGGGAAGTTCATCTCGATGAGTTTTGCCGTGTCGCGAACACCACCGTCCACCAGCGCGCCCACGGCTCCGTGCGCGGCTGCGCTGTTCGCGCTTAGCTCTCCGTACATCGCGAGTGCGTAGGGCGTACCGCAATCGCGCACCTCGACACACGGGCGAGTCATCTGCTTGATGGCCCGTAACCGCTGGCCAAGATCGAACTGGTGAGCCGCCGCAGTTCGTACGTGCCCGGCGTCGTTGCGGCGTTCATTCAGATGGCCCGTACGTGCAAGTGCCGCACTCCGCGACTCACGACGCGGTTGTAGTTACCAGTTCATCCGCCGGCGCAATGATGTGACGTGAGCCGTGTGGTGGCGTGAGTGCCACGCATACAGCGCCAGGTTCATGTCGAGCCGCATGACGCCTCGTTCGGGATGGATGAAAGTGCGGGCGTAATCGGCGTCCGCGAGCGACCGCAACAAAACAGTCCAGCGCTGATGCAGACCGTCGAGCACCGCCAGCGATGATTCAACAGGCACGGCAATCGAATCGGCGGTCGACGCCCAGAGCGCCTCGTCGTAGGGTTTGATCGTGGGCGAGTCTTCGGTCAACGCCAGCTTGAACCGCGAGAAGCTGTTCATGTGACTGTCGGCGACGTGGTGAATGACTTGGCGCACCGTCCATCCGCCCTCGCGATAGGGCGTGTCGAGTTGCGCATCGCTGAGCCCGCGTGCCGCTTCCCGCAGATTGTGCGGAAGCTTCTCGATTTCGGAGATGAACTGGTGGCGGTCCAGCGCCGTAATAGCCGACGGAGCCTGGAAGCGCCCAACCGGGTAACGCGGATCGGAGACTGGTTGCATACGTTTTGATTTTAGGTCCGGCAAGAATCACCAAACAATTTGAGAGCCCGGCAAAGCCGCGCGGACTACCGTTATAAACAACGATGCAGGACCGCGGCATCGCTTTTAAATCTCTGGTGGAGAGCGCGGCTTCAATGTTTGTCAGCGAGGTCGGCGGCAAACGCCCAGCGCAGCGGATTGAAGGAGAGCTCCCCGCGTTCAGAATCGCCGGATGATTGAGCCGGTTTGCGATACTTATATAGATTGTGCAAATTGGACCCTTGTTGAAGACGAGTGCCTGGTGGAGCTTTCGCCGGCTGCGGCGCGCGGCCTTTTCGATTACCGGGCGAAACCCGCTGGCGCGCGGACGGCACTGGCTGGGGCGATCCGAAGAGTGGCAGTCCGTGCGAGGACTGGTGCAGGCGTTGCGCATTCGTCCCGCGGTGATCCGCCGCGACGAGACCCGCCTGACATGGCTGACGTCGATGTGCGAAATTGTCACACCACTCGGAGCGGGGGCCGACTACATCGGGCGGCTCACTGCCGAGATGCCATCGTCCGTTTACGTTCTTTCGAAGAACGACCGCGTGGTGATCGATGCAGGCGCAAACATCGGACTGTTCAGCTTACACGCGCTACGCAGCGGAGCGGAACGGGTGGTTGCGTTCGAGCCAAGCCCCGGCAATGCCCGGTGCCTCAGAACGAATCTGCGGCAGTACATCGAAGAGAGCCGTGTGATCGCCATCGAGAAAGGGGTTTGGAGTGAGGCAAAGACGTTGCGGTTCAGTACGGTCAACGTGAACAACCCCGGCGGCCATCACATCGCAGAGGATGGCGAGATGGAAGTGCCGGTCACGTCGATAGACCAAGCCGTGAAGGAGCTCGGCCTCAACCGCGTCGATTACATCAAGATGGATGTGGAAGGCTCCGAGTTGCGTGCGATCGAGGGCGCGCGGGAGACGATTGTCCGCTTCCGGCCGCGGATGTGCATCGCCACGGAGCATACCGATGACCTATATGCGAACGCTCAGGCGGTAATCTCAGCTATGAGTAAGTATGGGTATGACTACGTTTGCACGGAGGTCCACCCGTACCGGAGTCCGAGCGTGGGATTGATGTTGACTCCCTATTGCTTGCTATTTACGTCCGCTCATTCGCAGTCCAAGACAGCGGGGGGTGATTCCACACGCATGCCACAATAGAAGTGTCAGCCCACGATGCGATTCGATCCCGCTCTCTATGGCGCTCCTGTCGCTGCCATCCTTTCGCTTGATCAAGACGGAAATCGGCGGATGCCCCTCATCGCCGGCGCGAGTTCTTGTCCCGAAGCCGCCGCCCGACTGGCCGGGCAGAAACCTGAAGCCCTATTCCCGCGCGCGGTCTCTCCCAAAGCTGCGATGGCAGGGTTGTGGCTGTACTTCTCCTCATTCGAAGAAGCTCACGAGATCGCGCAGAACGATTCTTCCGCCGAGGGAAGCTATTGGCACGGCATCCTTCACCGCCAGGAGCCCGATTCCGGCAACGCCGCTTATTGGTTCCGCAAAGCCGGCTCGCACGCGATCTATCCGGCCTTGGTGGAGGAAGCGGCGCGCATCGTCAAGAGCTATCCCGATGCCGAATTCCGGCCATCGGTGAAGTGGGACCCATTCGGGTTCATCCTGTTCTGTGAACGCGCCCGCGAACAGCCCGGTTCGCCGTCCGAAGCCGCGGCGTTGAGCATTCAACTCGCGGAGTGGCAACTGTTGTTTCACTATTGCGCCAGGCCTGACGCATGAAGAGACGCCTTCTCTGGGCGCTGACGGCAACCGGGGCGCTCGTCCTGCTCTACTTCCTTCTCATGCGGCGTCACGCGCCGCCCGAAGTGCCTTTCACGAAAGTCGTTCGTGAATCGGTGGTCAGCGCACTCACCACGAACGGCAAAGTCGAACCGTTGCAGTGGGCCTCTGCTCGCACCGAAGTCGCGGGCCTGGTGAGCAGGATCGAAACCCACCGCGGTCAGAAAGTCGTACGAGGCACCCCTCTCGTTCAACTCGATTCGGTTGCAGCGCAGTCGGAAGTGGCAGCGGCCCAGGCGCGCGTCGGCCAAGTGCAGGCCGACCTGGAAACGCTACGCCAAGGCGGCCGTTCAACGGAGATCGCGACCCTCGGGGCCAATCTCGACGCGGCAAAACAGGAACTCGCCGCCGCGCAACGCGACTATGATGCCCTGCAACGTCTGCAGGCCAAAAACGCAGCCACCGGTGCCGAGGTCAACGCCGCGCGCGAGCGCCTCGAGCGCGCTCAGGTGCAGATCCGCGGCCTCGAACAGCGCCGGACGTCTTTGGTTAGTCAACCCGAGCGGTCCGCGGCGGAAGCGCGCCTCCGTGAAGCGCAAGCCTCGGTTGCGGCAGCGCGCGGCAAAATGGGGATGCTTGTCGTCCGCGCGCCCATTGCCGGAACGGTTTATCAATTCGATCTCAAACCCGGCGCCTTCCTCAACCCCGGCGACCTGGTTGCGAACATCGGCAAACTGGAAGCCGTGCGCGTCATCGTATATGTCGATGAGCCCGATCTGGGCCGCGTCGAGGTCGGCATGCCCGTGAATATCACTTGGGACGCACTGCCCGCGCGCCGCTGGACGGGCCTCGTTGAGCGAAAGCCATCTCAAGTAGTCGCGCTAGGAACGCGCCAGGTCGGGGAAGTCAGTTGCATCATCGGAAACCCCGACCTCGACCTGCTGCCCGGAACCAACGTGAACGCCGAGATACGATCGCAGGTGGTGCAGAACGCCCTCACCATTCCCAACGCATCCCTGCGCCGCGAAGGCGAGCGCACCGGCGTGTTTCTGCTCGCCGATGGCCGCATTGTCTGGCGTGAAGTGAAACTGGGGGTTGCGAGCGTAGTGCGATCGCAGGTGCTGAGCGGTTTGCAGGAAGGGGACAGCATCGCTCTGCCCTCCGACCGAGCGTTGAAGAACAACATGGCAGTCTCGGCCACCTATCCGTGAGCAGTGCGGGGCTCGGGGCGGGGGCGGGCCCTTGTCGAACAAGCACGCCCGCTTCCTCGCCGGAACTTAGATTTGTATATCGGTCAAATGCAGCGTATCGCCCTCCATCGACCCCTTCACGCGCACGCGGAACACCTTGCTCTTGCTCGATACGCGCCCCGTCGATTGCAGTTGCGAACTGATCTTCGAGTTGCCAGCGGCGTCGATGTTCACACGGCGGCCATCCTGTAGCTGCAGAGCAAAGGATGAGCTGTTCGTGGAAATGAAGCACGACTTATCCCAATTTTGGGCATTGCCGACCATCGCAGGATTTTTGGCGCCCGTGGCTTGGTCCATTCCGCCGCTGGTCTGCGGGGTAGTGCGGGCCATCTCCGGACCCGTCCGGTTCACCGCTCCATCGGCCGCGATCGCCCGCGTCGCGTCGCGGCGGTCTGCGCTATTCTGCTCCGCACCGGCGGGCGTTCCCCGGTTCATGTCCGACTCGCGTAAGCCCGTGCGATCGGCGGCCCCGGCGGTGTTCCGGTCCGTGCTGTTCCAGTCGCGTCCGGATTGACCGGGAGTCGTCTTGTTCATCAACGAGCCTTTGTCGTCCGTGCTGCGCCGCATCGAACTGGCGTTCGTGCCTGAAGACATTCCTGTCGACGAACAGTTGGAATCGACCAGGATTCCTACCCAACTCTGCCTTTGATTTCCCATGCCGCTCGATTCGTCCGTTCCACGCGGAGTCGTCCGCGCCTCTTGGGCCACGGCGAGCCCCAGGCACATAGGAATTGTGAGTACCGTCGCTAGTTTTCTCATGCAAACCTCCAAACAACCGGTGGCAACAGATGCAATCTCCTGGCCGAATTGGAAGCTGTTTGTTTTGAAAGGACGGACGGGGAAGCGCGACCAACCCTCTCGGATTGGCCGCGGTAGCGAGTGATTCTTACAGGATATCTTCGGACCAGTTCTCTAAAATGTGCTTGACGAACGACGTAAATTGATCCCCTAACGCGCCGTCAATCAAACGATGATCGAAGGTCAGCGCGAGGTAACACATCGAGCGAATCGCGATCGCGTCGTCGATCACCACGGGCATCTTCTCCACCGAGCCCACGCCCAGAATGGCTACCTGCGGCTGATTAATTACCGGCGTCGCGAACAGGCTGCCAAAACTCCCGAAATTGGTGATCGAGAACGTGCCCCCTTGTACCTCATCGGGCTTCAACTGCCGGGAACGCGCGCGCGCCGCCAAATCCACGATGGAGCGCTGGATGCCCACGATGTTCTTCTCATCCGCGTTCCGGATCACGGGCACGATCAGGCCATTCTCGAGCGCCACGGCGATGCCGATATTCACTTCGTTGTGATACAGAACGTTGGTGCCTTCGATGGAGGCGTTCACCAGCGGGAACTGCCGTAATGCCGCGCTCGCAGCACGAGCCACGAATGGCAGATAGGTGAGACCGAAGCCGTACCGTTGTTGGAAATCTGCTTTGTGGCGGTCGCGAATACGGGCCACCTTCGTCATGTCCACTTTATGAACTGTGGTGACATGCGCCGAGGTTCGCTTGCTGAACACCATGTGCTCGGCGATCTTCTGCCGCATGGTGCTCATCGGCTCCACACGAGTCTTGGCGGCTTCGGCGCGAGGCAGCGGAGCAGTATCCGCTTCGTGCGCCACCGGCTGTAGGCCCTGCGCTTGCGGAGCCCGCGAGGGCGCAGGGGGAGCATGCGCGGCGGGAGAATACGAGGGCGCAGTCACGCTGGCCACCGTTCGCGCGGCCTGCTGCGCCATGTAATTTTCCATGTCCTGCTTGGTGATGCGGCCGCCCGCGCCGGTGCCACGCACCTGTTTCAAATCGATGTTGTACTCGCGCGCCATCTTGCGCACCAGCGGCGACAGCGGCCCGGCCGGCTCGTCCGCGCTCTGCTGTGGTGCGGGCTGAGCAGCCTGTGGCGGACCCGGAGGTTGTGGCGCGTTCGTATCTTCCGCCGATATCGCAGGCGGCGGCTGCGGATCCGGAGTGCGAGCTTCCGCGGCCATCTTGGCGCGGTCAGGAGCTTGCTCGGCAGGCGATGCGCTTGCCCCGCCCGAAGCCGTTGTTACGGACGGCCCCACGCCGGCCGCCGCCGATCCGCCCTCGTCAATCCGGCCAACGACGGTGTTGATGCCCACCGTCTTGCCCTCTTCCACGAGAATTTCCGACAGCGTACCGGCCGATGGCGCGGGGATCTCGGTGTCCACTTTGTCCGTGGAGATCTCGAATAGCGGCTCGTCACGCTCCACGCGCTCGCCCGCCTTCTTCAGCCACTTGGTGAGTGTGCCTTCGACAATACTTTCGCCCATTTGGGGCATCACGACATCGATCATGTGTTCTCCGTTATGTGAGCGCCGGCTCCGCAATCTCTAGCCCGAACACTCGGGCGAAGCTGCCGGTCAAACCGTGGACTACTTCAGCGCGGGTTGCCTGCGAGCCGAGCTTCCGCATCGACGTAACAGGTTTCGTCAGCCCGCACGGGACGATGTACTGGAAATACGCTAAATCCGGATGCAGGTTGAGCGCGAATCCATGCGATGTGACCCACCGGCTGATATGTACGCCGATGGCGCAGACCTTGGCGCCCCCCACCCAAACGCCCGTCGCCCCCTCGAGCCGCCCGGCCGCAATGCCGAACTCCTCAAGCGTTTCGATGACAGCCTGTTCGATGCCGCGAACATACGCCACGACATCGCGCTTCCATTCTCGCAAATCCAGGATGGGATAACCGACAATCTGCCCCGGCCCGTGATAGGTGACATCCCCGCCCCGATTCGTTTCGAAGAAAGCAATTCCGGCCCGAGCCAGAACATCGGGCGCAGCAAGAATATTTTCGGGGTGGCCGTTGCGCCCCATGGTGATGACGTGCGGATGTTCGACGAACAGCAACTGGTCGGGCGTCTCGCCCCGCTTGCGCCGGTCTACAAGGTCCCGCTGTAACGCATACGCCGCGCCGTAATCGATGCGCCCCAAGTCGCGGAACTCGCAAATTCTCATTCGTCAGATATTAATGGCCAAGCCGTAAACCGCGTTGAATGCGTCTCCCATGGCCTCATAAATTGTGGGATGCGCGTGGATCGTGTTCATCATCGTCTCCACCGTCGCTTCCGCCTCCATCGCCGTCACCGCTTCGGCGAGCAGTTCGAAAGCCTCCGGCCCGATAATATGGACGCCCAGAATCTCGCCGAATTTCTCTTCCGCGATCACTTTGACGAAACCCTCGTGCTTGCCGAGAATGCTCGCCTTGCTGTTTGCCAGGAACGGGAACTTGCCCACTCGCACCTGGAAGCCCTGCGCTTTGGCCTGCGCCTCAGTGAGTCCGACGCTGCCGATGCCCGGATCGGTATAAGTCGCGCCGGGGATTCGATTGCGGTTGATGGGCCGCACCGGTTTTCCCGCAATCTTGGCGACGGCAACCATTCCCTCCATTGCGGCGACGTGCGCCAGTTGCGGCGTTCCCGCCACGATATCGCCGATCGCATACACACCCGGCTCACCGGTCTGCTGGTACGGATCGACCTTGACGAAACCGCGATCGAGCTCGATGCGCGTACCCTCCAGCCCCACGTTGTCGGTGCGCGGCTTGCGGCCAACCGCCACCAGCAGGCAATCGGCCTCCATCGACTCCTTCTTACCGTTGGAGAGCGTGACGTCCAACTTGACGCTGGAATCGGTCTTCTGGATGTTCTCGGCCTTGGCTCCGGTCTCGATCCGGATGCCCGTCTTCTTGAAGTGACGCGCGAGTTCGTTCGAGACTTCGTCGTCTTCCACCGGCACCAGGCGGGGCAGCATTTCCAGGATCGTCACCTTGGTGCCGAACCGGTTGAAGATGGACGCGAACTCGACCCCCACAGCGCCCGCGCCGATGATGATCATCGTTTTGGGCACCGACGTCAGATTCAGGATCTCGATATTGGTGAGGATGCGTTCGGCATCGGGCTTTAATCCCGGCAGCATGCGCGCTTCCGAGCCCGTGGCGAGAATGATGTTTTTGGCTTGAATCGTCTGCGGGTCTTTATCGCTGGTGATCTCGACTTGACCTTGGCCCTTCAGCTTCCCGTAGCCCTTTATCCACTCCACCTTGTTCTTCTTCATCAGGCCTTCGACGCCCTTGGCGTGCTTGGCCACGATCTTGTTCTTGCGGTCGTTCACCGCCTTGAAATCAAGACGCGGGTTCTCGCAGGAGATGCCCTCGTCTCCGGGATTCTTGAAGTAATCCCACACATCGGCGGAATGTAACAACGATTTGGTAGGAATGCAGCCCACGTGCAGACAAGTGCCGCCCAGCTTCGGGTCGCTTTCAACGATGGCGGTTTTCAAGCCGTATTGTCCGGCCCGCACCGCCGCGGAATAACCACCGGGGCCGCTCCCGATGATGATCAGGTCGTAGTTCATTGTGCCTTTTCAGTTTAACAACGCGCGCTTCTTCTACTATGGACAGATGCTGTTTTGCGATCTCGAATTGGCGCGACGCCTGGAAAGCGCGGAAGGGCACGCGTGCCTCGGATTCGCCGAGGCGCGCAGGCGTGTCGACCCGGCTAGCGGCGCCGAATGGATGCGCTGCGCGGGAGCATGGGCCGTCTTCGATGGTATCGGCTCTCCCGTGACGCAGACGTTCGGACTGGGCATCTTCGAGGAACTCACTCCATCGGCGCTCGATACGATCGAGGGCTTCTTCTTTGACCGCGGGGCCGACGTGATGCACGAAGTCTCTCCGCATGCCGGCCTCGCGGTGCTCGATCTGATGTGCGCGCGCGGATACAGGCCGATCGAGATCAGCAATGTTGTGTACCGGCCCGTCGAAGTACCCGCGGCAGCCTGCCCCGAGCAGATCCGGGTGCGGATCGCCGCTGGCCCCGCAGAGGCGGACCTGTGGAATCGCATCAGCGCACGAGGTTGGACGCACCAGCACCCTGAGTTGGAGGAGTTCGTCCTGAACAGTGGCGCCATATCTTCGGCGCGGAAAGAGAGCGTGCTATTTATCGCAGAACTGGACGGCGAACCCGGAGCGGCGGGCGTGCTCTGCATCCATGATGGGGTCGCTCTATTCGGCGGATCGGCGACCGTGCCAGAGTTGCGCCGGCGCGGGCTTCAAGCCGCCCTGCTCGCCGAGCGGATGCGCCACGCCGCTGAGCTCGGCTGCGACCTGGCGATGATGGTCGCCGAGGCGGGCAGCAACTCCCAACGCAACGCCGAGCGCAAGGGGTTCCGCATCGCTTACACGCGGATCAAGTGGCGCCTTCATGCGGACGATAAGAGATGAGGATGTTCTATTCTTAACGGTGAAGACGTTACACGATGTCAGTCTCCACTAAGCTCTGCCGCAACAATAACTAATACCAAGTAGTCGTTTCTATTGCAGAACCCGCCTTCACCGCGCTGCGGAAGTTCCAGATGAGGAAGGGTCAGCCTGCCGAACAGCATCGGGTTTGAGCATCTTTGTGAGCAGTGCAGAGGACGCGGTGATGTGTTATAGTTCCG
>JBBQGC010000047.1:0-44743 GCA_038322705.1 Bryobacterales bacterium
CCGCCCTAACCCTGCAGCCGAGTGATCGGCATGAGTTCGGAACGGTGATCGCCATCACTTTGGAATGATGATCGGCATGACTTCGGAATCGCGATCGCCGTCAGTTCGGAACGCTGATCGGCATCGCTCGGAATACGCAACTCGCTGATTCAACGCGACTCCGATCCTGCGCAGCATTGCCAGCGAGTGCCCTTCGTAATCGGCGTCCTCGAGGCGGCAGATGACCGACGCTGTAGTGCCGATGAGTTTGCCCAGTTGAGTTTGGGTGAGACCCGCCGCCGTCCTCAACTCGCAGATCTTGCGGGCGATCTCGTCGTTCGCTCGCGCCTCTTCAAGATTCTTGAGCCTGCCTGGCTTGCCTTCGAAAAACCGCCGGTGCAGGATTTCAACCGCGTCGCTGGTTGGTTTCGTCATCTTCGCCATGTCACGCCTCCTCGTCGATATACAGCTCCCAAACTGCCTCAAACACGATCCAAGGCAAGTTCCACGCCGTAACTCCATTCCACAAACACTCCCAGGTCGCTCGCTTGGACGATGCTCCCGGCACCGCCAACGGTCGAAATCCCTTTTCATAATTTTAAGTGGGAAAGTAGTTAGCGGCGCAGCAAATCCTGGCGGAAACCGGTCCCCAGGTCCGCGGCGTTTCAAGCGCGGCGCAGTTCGCCTCGTGGATGGGAGCTTGCCCGGGACGCGACGAAAACGCCGGAGTCAATCATAGCGGCCGGTGTCCCAAGGGCAATCGCTCTTTGCGGCGCAGCCTGTGCCAGGCGGCTCAAGCCGCGGTACGGACGAAGAACAGCCACTTTCAATCGGTGTTTCGCAGGTTGGTTCCGCGGCTCGGCTATACCAAGGCGGTCCGGGCCGTCGTGCGCCACATAGCCGAGGTGATCTGGAAGATCCTTCACGATGGCGTCCATTATGAGGAACGAGGCTCGGTCTCCACCCCGCAAGCCATCAAACGCCGCATCCAGAGGCTCACCAGGGAACTACGCGATGCCGGTTACACCGTCGAGATTAAACCCCCAGCTATCGAACAGAGTCCGGCATGACTTTTCGACAGAGCGATTCTTGATTCTCGAGATAATTCGTTCTGCTACCGGCGGTACGCGCCCGCGCCCACCAATCGCGATCGGGGCATCGGCGTCACAACCTGTTTTGCAGGCTGGATGTCGGAGCCCCATCCGACGCGCGTCACGGCACCACGCCGCAAAACGCCCAGAATCCTACATGCGACCCTGCGAACCGGGCAGTGGTGCCGGCCGCGTGATTGACGCGGAGATCCTGGCCGGCAAGCCGGTAGTCCGCGGAACCCGGCTCGCGGCCGAGCTCGCCGCCGGCCAATGCGAGGCCGAAATCCTCGCCTGTCTCGCGTAATGCCAGCTATCTCGCACCGGAGTAGAAGTAACTTCGCGGCCCTCTTCGCCCTTTCACGGCAAAAATGTCAACCGGCTGTTACTCCACCCCCCTTCCTGCGGGTTCGCCGCTTTCGATTTCCAGCGAGTTTTCCACAGCCCTTTCAATCACCCAAACTGTTGCCACTCAACGCCATAACTCGGTTTACAACCAGCTCCCGGCTCCCGGCCCCGCGCACTCCTCATGCTAATCATTAGTCGAGATGAATACTTCACCGCAAACACCGGCTGATCGCTCGAATGCGAAAGCTGGCGCCGGTTCGTCCCGAGCCGCCGTCCTCCCTCACGAAAGCCGCGAGCAATACGATCGCCTCGCCGCCGATTACCGCGCCCAGTTCCACCCCCAAGGCGTTCACCAGGAATTCCTCGTCGCCGAAATGATCGACGCCCGCTGGCGCCTCAGCCGCATCGAGCGCCTCCAGACCGCTGCGTTCGCCCAGATCCTCGGCGAACCCGGCGCCGACCCCGACTCCAGCCTTCTCTCCGCGATCACCCAGTCCAGCGGCGCTATCGATAGACTCGAACGCTACGCCGCAGCCGCCAAGCGCGCGTATTTCCAAGCTCACCGCGCGCTCCAACAAGATCGCAAACCGAACGCCAAGGCAACCGGGCCCACCAAGAAGGACAACGCCGCTCTCGAGGCCCTTCTCGATAAATATTGCAGCCCGCCCGCCCCGCAACACCACGACGATTCGATTTTTCAAAACGAACCCAATCCAGCCGCCGCGCGGACCGAAAATCTCGCCCTGCGCCTCTGAATCCGCTCTCCGAGTCCCGCGCGGGTGGCGGGTGCGCGATAGAATTCGGATGACGGACGCGTGTTTCAAGGAAATATGATGAATAAATATTGGCTCGCTGCGATCGTCGTGCTGGTTGGACTCGCCGCCGGATTGGGCGCGTACACCTTCGTGTAGGCCCGCGGCTACTCGTACTTGTCGAACGATCCGGTTTCGTGCGCCAACTGTCATGTCATGCGTCGTCGCCGAACAGGTCCTGCGATGAGCGTCTTCGAGTCTCAGTAACTCTAAATATCGATGGACGGAAATCGCTCCCGTCACGATCGCGGCTCTGATTGGGTGGTTATAACACGGCGGTCTCTTCGAGCAGGCGCCCTTCGGAGAAGCGGTCGAGGCTCAGCACGGAGGCGTCGATCAGCTTCGTTTCGCCGTTGAGGATCAAGTCGGCCAGGATGCGGCCGGTTGCGGGTGAGTGCATCACACCGTGTCCGCTGAATCCATTGGCGAGGAATAGACCGGGTACGCTTTTGACGGGCCCCAGAATCGCGTGGTGATCGGGCGACACCTCATATAAACCCGCCCAGGCGCGGCGCGGATTCACTTCCGCACGTTCGAGCGACGGCAGCCGGTCAACTCCGCGCGAGAGGATCTTTTCGATGAACGCCGGATCGAAGTCGAGCTTGTAGCCGGGCGTCTCTTCGGGATCGTTCCAGGCGAGCAGCAGGCCGAGTCCTTCCGGGCGATAGTGGAACCCGGAGGACATGTCGACGACCATGGGCGACGCGTGCGAGACGCCGTCGAAGGGTTCGGTGGGAACGAGCATGCGGCGCAGAGGTAGGACCGGGAGATCGACGCCGGCGAATTTCGCGATATTCGCGGCCCAGGCGCCCGCGGCGTTAACGACAACGGGCGCGCTGATGGTTCCACGGTTCGTGTGTACGCCGGCGACGCCGCGCGAGTCGAGAGCGAGGCCGGTCACTTCCGTATCGCGCAACAGCTCGGCGCCGCGGTCGGCAGCCCGCGCCATGAAGCCGGTCATGACGCTGTAGGGGTCGACAAAGCCATCGGTGGGGCAGAAGCTTCCGCCCACGACATCGTCCGAGCGGATCTCGGGAGCGATCTCGCGTACCTGTTCAGGGTTCAGCAGTTGGGCGTTGGAGAGGCCGAGGGCGGTCTGGCGCTGGTGATTGTCGCGGAGGTAATCCAGGTGGCGCTGGGCGGTGGCGACGAACAGGTAACCTTGGGCTCGATAGCCCGAGGGGTGGCCCAGTACTTGTTCAAAGTCGCGGAAAAACGGGATCGAGTAGAGCGACATCGCGATGTTCACCGGGGTCGCAAACTGGGCCCGCACACCGCCCATGCTCTTGCCGGTGGATCCCTTGCCCTGGTGTGTTTCGCGTTCGAGGACGGCGATGCTGCGGCAACCGGCCTCGGTCAGGTGGTAGGCGATGCTGGATCCGACGATTCCACCGCCGATGATGACTACGTCCGCTGACGTCATGGTCTTAATTATGATGCCGTACACTGAGAACGGAAAGCAGTTGTGACGATGCGCTGCACGCTCAGGGACTCGCGTCCGTCATCCTTAATTAGATGGCACTGGCGGTGTCGGAAGCCGAGGCTTGGATGAACGAGAACGCGGGCCCCGTTCTGCCCGAACTCGGCTCCGAGGGCAGCCAGGAAGCGCAGAGCCGCTTTATTTCCGATAACTTGCGCCGGATCTTCCTGTTGATCTACCGGCGCGTGGGCAATGTCGATGACGCGCAGGACCTGACCCAGGAAGTGTTCATCAAGGCGCTGCAGAGGCAGGATCAGATTCGCGATTTAGATAAGGCCACCCACTGGCTGTCGCGGATTGCTACGAATACGGCCATCGATTTTCAGCGCCGACACGGGCGGGTGAGCTTCAGCGACATCGCGGATGTGCCGGAGCCGATGGTGATTTCTTCAATCGAGAGCCCGGAGACGGCGGTGCTCAACGCGGAACGGCAGCATTATCTCGAAGGCGGGCTCGCGACATTGACGGAGCGCGAACGAACGGCGTTGCTGCTGCGCGATGTGGAAGATCTGCCGGCTGAAGAAGTGGCGGCTCAGTTGAATTGCTCGAAGGCGACGGTGCGGTCGCACATCGCCAACGCCCGAACCAAGTTCCGCAAGTACATGGAGAAGAGGAAGTCATGAGGCATCCGGACGAGCGGCAAATCGCGTTGTATGCGGGGGGCGAGGCAGGCTGGATGGAGCGGCTCTCCGTGGGCCGGCACGTCGGCCAGTGTGCATCCTGCCGGGAATTGGCCGAGGCTTATCTTGGCGACCGTCAGCAGGTTCGAAGTGCCGGGAATCGCTTGCCGGACGGTATGACTTGGGATCGTTTGGCGGCGGAGATGACGGGCAACATCCGCGTGGGGTTGGCAGCGGGCGAGTGCGTTGGCGGGCCGGAGCGAGCGCGTGGCATGGCTTGGCGGCCGGCGCTTGCCGCGGCGGGAGTTGCCGCATTGCTGATCTCCGGGTGGTATCTGCGGATTCATCCCGCGGCTACGATGGAGGCCGGCATATCGCTCGAATCGACGCGCAATGGCATTCAGGTTTCCGAGAATGGTTCGGCTCTGACCCTGATGCATCCGGGGTCGGCCATGCCGGTGGTCGTGGTTAGCACGAGAGGATCGCTGCGCGCCCGTTATGTGGATAGCGATACGGGCCAGGTGACAATAACCAATGTTTATTCGCAGTAGTGTCGCGATTGTTTCCGGGGTGTTCGCGGCCCTGGCATGGGCGCAGGCCGACCCGCGTGGTTCGCTGAAGATCGACTTCGGCAAGGACTCGCCGCTGTCGATGGTTTCGGCCGACTCGGGGCAGTCGCGGCCCACAGCTCGCGGCGGCGCCATGGTGCTGGACCTGCATACCTCGTTGTCGTTGCGTAATTCGAGCCAGCGGCGGATCCGCGGGGTAACACTGATCGTCGTAGCGCAGGAAGTGATGCCGGGCGGCAAGGGATCGGTGACGGTGCCGAGTTTGGACGTGGGGCCCGGCGAAACATTTCCCGTTCGAATTGATTTACGGCTATTGCGTCCCGTTCAAGGCAGCGAGAACGCGGTGGTGCAGGTGGGATTGGACGGCGTGCTGTTCGACGATCTTTCGTTCTATGGTCCGAACCGGTTGGAATCGCGCCGGTCGATGATGGTTTGGGAACTGGAGGCGCAGCGCGACCGGCGGTATTTCAAATCGGTTCTCGAGCAAGCCGGGATGGAAGGTCTGGAGAAAGAGATGTTGGCGAGCGTGAGCCGTGCGGGCGGATCCGGAGCGCCGGGTGCGGCGAGCGGGCGCGCGACGGCCTATGAGCCGGAACACGAAGTGCGGTTCGCGTTTATGCAGTTTCCAGATGCTCCCGTGGAGCCGCTGGCGGGCATGGCGCGGGTGACGGGGAATGAGGCACGGGCACCGCGGGTGGAAGTCCACAACCGTGGCAGCAAATCCGTGCGGTATCTGGAGATGGGCTGGATTGTTCAGGACGAGCAGGGCCGGCAGTTTCAGGCAGGCTCGGTTCCAGCGCAACTGAACCTGGCGCCGGGGCAGAAGACGCAAGTGCTGCAGGACACGTCGATGCGCTTTCCGGAACGTACGTCGATCAAGGGCATGACGGGGTTCGTCAATTCTGTCGAATTCACGGATGGGCAGTTTTGGATTCCTACGCGGGCCGACATGCTGCCGTTGAAGAACGCGATGGCTCCATCGCCCGAGGAGCAGCGTCTGATTCAGATCTACCGCAAGAAGGGCCCCAAGGCGCTGGCTGAAGAGTTGCGGAAGTTTTGAACGTGCAAGACATGGTGGGCCGTATGCCAGACAGCCTGACGATGAAGGAGCAACTCGCACTGGCGGGGAAGTTCATTGCCATGGAAGTGTATCTGCCGGAGACGCAGCCGGCGCGAAAAATAGCGGCGATCGGCAAGTCACCCGCGGATTGCATCCAGCAACTTTCGGCGAAGGGTCTCAATCCCGGGCAATTCGAGTTTCGGCCGGTCCGGCGCGCGATGTTGTAAATCTAAAAAGACTAGGCCGCCGCTTCGAACAGGCCGGCCGCGCCCTGGCCGCCTCCAACGCACATCGTGACGACGCCGTAGCGCGATTTGCGGCGTGCCATCTCGTTCGCCAACGTGCCCACCATTCGCGAGCCGGTCATGCCGAACGGATGCCCGATGGAGATTGAGCCGCCGTTGACGTTCAGCTTGTCCGGATCGATACTCAAGCGGTCGCGGCAGTAGATCACCTGAACAGCGAACGCCTCGTTCAGCTCCCAAAGATCGATGTCGTCCATCTTCAGGCCGTTCCGCTTGAGCAGCTTGGGCACGGCGAACACAGGGCCGATGCCCATTTCATCGGGATCGCAGCCCGCCACTTGAAAGCCTCGAAAAACGAGCTTGTACGGGATGCCGAGTTGGTCCGCGCGCTCGCGGGACATCAACAGCGTTGCGGACGCCCCATCGGATAGCTGCGAAGCGTTGCCCGCAGTCACCGTGCCTTGGCCGCTATTCGGGTCGAAATACGGTTTCAGCGCGGCTAGGCCGTCGAGCGTCGTATCGGGACGATTGCACTCGTCCTTTGCGGCGCAAACCTCTTTCCGATCGACGACCTGGCCCGACTTCTTGTCCACTACGCCAGCCGTTACTCGCATGGGCGCGATCTCGCCTTCAAAGAAACCTTCCTGCTGGGCGCGGGCGGTCCGCTGCTGGCTCAACAACGAGTACTCGTCCTGCGCCTCGCGGCCGATCTTGTACCGTTTGGCGACCACTTCGGCGGTATCGCCCATCACCATATAAATGCCCGGCATTCGCGCCTTCAATTCGGGATTGGGATCGTTATCGCGCGGGGCGAGCGTGATGCTCTCGACTCCGCCGCCGATCGCCGCATCGACGCCCTCGTTCACGATCTGATGTGCGGCAATGGCGATCGCCTGCAACCCGGACGAGCAGAAGCGGTTGACGGTAGCGGCGGCGACCGACGTCGGAAGGCCGGCGAGCATGGCCGAAATTCGGGCGACGTTCGACCCTTGCGGTCCGTGGGGCTGGCCGCAGCCGAGCACAACGTCTTCGATTTCGGCGGGATCGAGCGCCGGGGTTTTCCGCAGGACGTCAGCGATGCAATGCGCGGCCAACTCATCGGGCCGGGTCAGGTTGAAGGAGCCCCGGAACGACTTGGCCAATGCGGTACGGGAACTGGCAACCACGACGGCTTCACGCATCACGGTTAGGATACTCGATTGGCCGGATCGGTTAAAATCGGGCATTGCATTCACGGTATCTCGCCCGGCTTTCGTTGATCGTGATTGGGGCACTTTTGAGCGCCTGCCACACCTCGCGGGAGCGCGCCGATCGCGTCCTGCGGATCGCCGTCGACACTCACGACATTGTTCTCCAATTGCCGGTTTACGTCGCGGTGAACCAGGGCTTGTTTCGCGCGCACCACGCTAGAGTTGAGCTGGCGGAGTATCCCAGCGCTTCCGCGACGGCAGAAGCGGTGGCGAGCGGCGCGTGCGAGATTGGCGCCGGGGGCTTCGATCAGGTTTTGCTGGCGGGCGATAAGGGGGCGGCGCTCGAGGCGTTTGTGCTGATGTCCCGCTCGCCAATGCTCAGCCTGGTGGGACCGGTGCGCCCGCGCAAACGCCACCAGTCAGCGTCCGATCTGCGCGGCGAAAGGATCGCAGTGGAGCGATCGGGTGACGCAACCGATCTGTTCGCGCGCTACGTCCTACGGCAAGCCGGATTAACGATGGACGAGATCGAGACCGAGCCCAAGGGGAGCCGGGCTGCGGCGGTGGATGCGTTCGTGCACCAGGATGACGCCGCGGCGGTGGTGGATCCCATCGGACTCCGAGCCTTGGACCGCGGCTCGCCTCCGTACGTGCTTCTGGCTGACACGCGCACACTGGCAGGGTTGTTGCAAACATACGGCGTGTCCACATATCCGGCGTCCTGTCTGTATGCGAGGGTGGCGTTTGCCGATCAGAACAGGAGCGGGACGAAGCAAGTTGCCAAGGCAATCGTGGCGGCACTCGAGTTTATCGGGCAACATGAAGCGGCCCAACTGGCGCCCATGCTGCCCGAAACTTATACGCGGCAGATCACCGCGCCGGACCTCCAGGCAGTCATTGAGCAGGCCCGTCCTTTGTTCTCGCGCGACGGGGTATTTTCAGCAGACGGCGTTCGCGCCGTTCACAAAGTTCTGGGCCGGCCGTCATCTGCATCGGAACCATATACCAATCAGGCTCTCAAGTGAGTTAGAATAGAAATTCTCCATTCCGCAGCAAAAACAGTTCACGGTTTAAGTCCTGTCAGTGCCGCTCGGAAAGATCTCTCCGCTGTCTACAACTATGGGTAAAAACGAAAAGAAAAAGATCCTGGCGGTGCTGGACGATCTACTCTTTACAGTAAAGATTAACGACGCTGCCAAGCGCAGCGGACTCGAGGTCGACTTTATCAAGTCCGAAACAGATGTGCTCGAGAAAGCCAGGCAGCATCCGCTCTTGATCATTCTTGATCTCAATTCGCACTCCGTGGATCCCTTGAAGTTGATCGGCGAATTAAAAAGGGGCGAAGACACGAAGAGTATCAGCCTAATCGGCTATGTGTCTCACGTACAGGGTGAATTAAAGCAGCAGGCGCACGATGCGGGCTGCGATATGGTGATGGCCCGGTCCGCGTTCTCCACGAATCTGCCAACCATCCTAAAGCGCCACGCCGGCAGTCTATAACGCACCGCCCTGGCGTTGAACTCGAGACGCGCGATTGTGGGTGGGGCGGTATATGGGATTCGAACCCATGACATCCAGAACCACAATCTGGCGCTCTACCACCTGAGCTAATACCGCCGTGCCTTGGCACCTTCGATTCTAGCATGCAAGCGGTCGAAGAATTTTAAGAGCCCGTGCAAGATCCTTGCATTTGACGGCGAATGAGTCTATCATCTCCCTATTCAGTAATCTCGCTGTGCGGGTACGTGAACGTATCCGAAGGAAGGGTCTTTTTTATGCCCAAATGCAACGTAAAGCGGACGAGCGTGTATTTGCTCGTAGTTCTGCTAACTCTTTTCGCAGTCACCGGTTCAGGCCAAGTCGCGACGGCGCGCCTGGACGGAACGGTGGTCGATGAAACCGGAGCAGTCATCCCAGGCGCCAAAGTTGTCGCGCTCCATCAAGCCACGCAAACGCGGTTGGAAGAAACCACGAATGCGGACGGCAACTATGTTTTCCCGTCATTGCAGCCCGGCAAGTACACGGTCAGCGTGGAAGCCAATGGATTCCGGACGTCGGTGGTGGCCGATGTGGAGTTGAATGTGTCGGTGACGCTGACGCAGCGCTTCAAGATGGAAGTCGGACAAGTGACCGAGCGCGTCGTGGTGCAAGCGGAAGCGGTCCACGTTCAGACCACAGAATCGCAACTGGGCCGCACGGTGACCCTCAGCGAGATTGACACGCTTCCGCAGTTGGGACGCAGCCCGATCAACCTGGCGGTATTCAGTCCCGGTGTTCAACTCTCCAATCCCGGCGATACGTCGTTTGCGAATGTCAACGGCCAACGCCAGGGCGCAAACAACGCGACGCTCGACGGCATCGACGTGAATGACGCTGTGGTGCCGCGCCTGGGCCTTTCGATGACGGCCAACAACACCGACTCGGTCGGCGAGATTCACATTGTCACCAACGGAGCCAAAGCCGAATACGGCCGCAACGCCGGCGGCCAGATCGAGATGGTCACCCGCTCGGGCACAAACCAGGTGCATGGTAACGCATTCGAGTATTTGCGCAACACGGAGTTGAACGCGAACAACTTCTTCAATAACGCTTCGGGCGTGCCGCGCGCCAAGTACATTCAGAATCTGTTCGGCGCATCGGGCGGCGGGCCGATCCGGCGCAACAGGACGTTTTTCTTTTTCAATTATCAAGGCAGCCGCGTGGCGCAGGATGTGACTCGCAACCGAACGGTTCTAACGCCCACGGCCAAGCAGGGCATCTTTCAGTGGAAAGCTCCGGGTAGTTCGACGATTCAGAGCTTCAACATTGCCGCCAACGATCCGCGAGGTAAGGGCATCGACCCGGCCATGGCCGCTATTTTCAAGGTGCTCCCGGATCCCAATAACTTCGATCTCGGGGACACATTGAACACCGCGGGATTCCGGTTCAACAATCCGGCCGGGAGTCACAGCAACCAGTACACCGGCAAGGCCGATCACAATTTATCGGACAAAGTACATCTGTTCTTCCGATATAGCTGGTTCCGGACCTATTCGATCGATTCGCTGAACAGCCGCGACGCCACCTTCCCTGGTTTTCCGCAAGGCTGGCAAGGTGGGACCAGGGCGGGATTTTCAACAGGCGCGGATTGGACGGTGACACCAAGCGTCATCAATGAACTGCGCGTCGGGCATCAAAGCGCGAACACTGTCTTTGCGCGGCCGGGCAGGTTGCAAGGACCGAGCATTATCTCCAACTTGTTCACCGATCCGTACGACGCGGCTTTCGATCAGGGCCGCAACTCACCGGTGACCGAAGTCACGGACTACCTCACCAAGGTACGGAATAACCACACGTTTAAGGGCGGCGGGAATTTCCGGTTGACCGAGCAGTGGGGTTACAACTCGGCAGGCACTTCGGGAGGAATCTACCCGAATATCACGACTGCGACAACATTGGGCGCGACCGTGCCCGCGGCAATCGGACCGAACGGGACCGCCATCTCGTCCGCAAATCGCCAGACCTTCGAAAGCTTGTATAACGACGTCCTCGGGCGTCCCAATCAGGTCGTTCAATCGTATTTCAGCGATCTGACTAAATTCCAAGCAGCGGGTACGCCGCGAGTCCGCGACTTTTTTGTCAAGGAACTCGGCTTGTTCTTCCAGGACGATTGGAAGATCCGGCGCAACGTGACGTTGAACCTGGGAATGCGCTGGGAGTTCTCTGGCATTCCGAGCGAACAGAACGGATTGGTGGGCACGATCGATCAAGCCGCGAGCCTGAGCACTCTCGGCCATGCGAACAATCTGTCGGTCGTGAAAGGCGGCCAGTGGTACAACCACGATTGGAACAACTTCGCGCCTCGCGTCGGTTTTGCCTGGGACCTTTCGGGCGACGGCAAGACGGCTATTCGCGGCGCAGCGGGCGTATTTTACGATCGCGTGATCGGCGCGACTATCAGCGCGGTCGATGGTGCGACGCCGGGCTTTGGACAAGACGTGTTCGCATTCCCCAACCAGGCCGCCAATTCGGACGTACGCATCAGCGATGGTATTCCGCCGACGCCCGCACCCGCTGCGCCCCTGCTGACCTTGCCGGCTACGCGTTCCACTTCCATATCGGTGTTCAACCCGAACCTGCGGACGCCTTACGTTTTCCAATACAACTTCAACATCCAACGCGAGCTGTTCCGCAACATGGTCATTGAAGCCGGCTACGTCGGAAGCCGGGGCATAAAACTCTTTCTCGCCCAGAATCTGAACCAGCAGAAAGTGAATGACGATTTCCTGGCGGCGTTTCGGGAGCTGCAAGCCTACCAGACCAATAACGCGACTCCGGTCTCGGCCAATAATACGCTCGTAAAGATCTTCGGGACTCCGGCCGCTGCCATTAGCAGCTTGGGCGCAAGCAATTTCACGCAAGGACAAGTCGGCACGGCAGCAACAAATCTTGATCGCACATATTACAGCAAGTACGCGGCCGCCGGGGTTTCCGATTATTACTTGCGGAATTATCCGCAGTATATTAGCGTGCTGCAGGGCACGAATTCCGGACGATCTTACTACGACTCGCTTCAGGTGAGCTTGCGCAGGCAAGCTGGGGCATTCAAGATGTTCGCCAATTACACGTGGGCCAAGAGCATCGACAATAGCTCGGTGGAAGGGAACGGTTTTGCGAGCCCGTTTGACAGTTTCAATCTGAAGCTGAGCCGTGGCCGCAGCGATTTCGACCGGCCGCACTCGTTCAACGGCTCCTTCAGCTATACGTTGCCGGTGGGCAGGGGCAAGAAGTTCGCCGGATCGATTCCGCACTGGGCCGATTCGTTCGTGGGTGGGTGGGATATTGGCTCGCTGGTGATCTGGCAGAGCGGTGGGCCGTATACAATCTTCTCTGGACGTAACACCACCTATGGATTAGTAAATAGCTATGCGAACTACAGCGGCGACCGCAATATCGGAAGTGTGATGCGCCAAGGAAACGGCGTGTGGTTCTACCCGCAAGACACCGCCGTTGCGCAGTTCAGTTTCCCCGCGGCTGGCGATCCGGGAAATACCGGCCGCAACTCGTTCCGCGGCCCGCGCTACTTCGATACCGATGTTTCGCTCGTTAAGCGTTTCAAGATCTGGGAGACGCATGCGGTAACGTTCCGGGCTGAAGCGTACAACGTTTTCAATAACTCGAATTTCGGGAATCCCTCAGTGTCTTTGACTACGCCGGCGACATTCGGCAAGGTCAGCGGCATCATCGGCAGCCCGCGCCAGATGCAGCTCGCTCTGCGATACGACTTCTGACGCTTAAGCAGTAACCAAGCCCGGGCGTGATAGCATTTCAGGTTCATGCGCCTGAATGAAGACTGGCTATCTGTCGCGCTCGGGTTTTTCATTTTTGTGCTGGCCCTTTGCGGGGCGCTCGGGTGGGCGGTCAATACTGCCGTATGGACCGATATCGCGCGGGCGCTCGGCCCCGTTTCCAAAACTTGGGCGGGCGCTCCCGGGATTGTGTATCTTTTGGCTACACTGGCCTTCGTCACCGCTTTCGTCACAGCCGGATTAGCGTTACTCGGGGTAAAGCCGGGCCGTTTCGTTCTGCCGTTCCTGGGCGTCATCGCGCTGAGTTACGCGGCGTGGATCGTGGGCAGCCAAGCCTACATCGCGGCGACACCAGACAAGCGAAAAGCGCTCGGCGTTCCGTGGTCGCTGAATCTCACCGCTGAAGCAGGCTACATCATCGCGCTGCTGGCCGGACTGAGTATCGGCAACTTTCTTCCGCGCGTGGCCTCGGCATTGAAAGAGGCGCTGCGGCCGGAACTGTACATCAAGACGGGGATCGTGCTGCTGGGCGGGTTTCTGGGCATCACGGCCGCGGAGCAACTGGGCCTTGCGAGTTCGGTGATGTTCCGCGGACTGTGCGCGATTGTCGAAGCCTACCTGATTTATTGGGCGGTGGTGTACTACGTCGCGCGGCGATACTTCGGATTCAGCCGTGAGTGGGCAGCGCCGCTCGCCTCCGGCATTTCGATTTGCGGCGTTTCGGCCGCGATTGCCACAGGCGCGGCGATCAAAGCGCGGCCGGTGATTCCAGTGATGGTGTCGTCGCTGGTCGTCATCTTCGCCGTAATCGAGCTCGTGTTACTGCCGTTCATGGCGCAAGCGTTTTTGTGGCGCGAGCCGCTGGTCGCCGGCGCTTGGATGGGACTGGCGGTGAAGACGGATGGCGCGGCGGTGGCGAGTGGCGCGATCGCCGAAGCGTTGATTCGAGCCCGCGCAGCAAGCCAGGGGATCGTGTATCAACCGGGATGGATCGTGGGCGCGGCAACGACGGTGAAGGTGTTCATCGACGTATTCATCGGAGTGTGGTCGTTCGTGCTGGCTTGGATCTGGTCGACGAAGATCGAGCCTGGAAGAGACCGCGCGGGAGCGGGCCACATCTGGGAACGGTTTCCGAAGTTCGTGCTCGGCTATCTGGCGACGTTCGGTGTCGTGGTTGCGATCGGACTGTTGTGGCCGTCGTCGGTGCCGCGCGTGAAAGCGGCGGTAGGCGAAGCAAACGTGTTCCGCGGCATATTCTTCGTGATGACGTTCTTCACCATCGGCGTCACTTCGAATTTCCGCAAATTGTGGGAGGCGGGCATCGGGCGGTTGGCGGCGGTGTATGTGGTGTGCCTCTTCGGATTTATCATTTGGGTGGGGCTGGCGATCTCGTGGCTGTTCTTTCACGGCGTGAGACCTCCGGCGGGAAGCTGAACAATGGACGATCCGAAGTTATCGCACGAATTAGAGCGGATGGAGCATGAGCCAATCCTTCCGGTCGAGAAGAAACTGGTGGCCTGGAGCATCGGAATCGGCGTGGTTCTGCTGGCGTTGCTTGCGGGGTTGAGCCGGCTGTTTTAGGACGGGCGCAGGTTCGCCATGAGAGTTGTTGTTATCTGTGCGCTGGCGACCGTTGCTTGCTCCGCTGAGCCTCCGCCGGATTTGATGAAGCGAGTCGTCGCGCGCGAAACGTTGAACGAGGCCGCGCGGCAGCATTACATGTACCGGCAAACGGTGACGGTTGAAGATCTGGACCGTCATGGCGCGCGGCTCGGACAATATCGCGAAGTGCGCGACATCATTTTCTCGCCGGATGGCACGCGTACCGAGCAGGCAGTGGAGAAAGCCTCCGATACGCTCAAGCGCCTGAAGATCACTGACGAAGATCTGCGCGATATCCGCGAGGTGCAACCCGTACTCATTACCAGCGAGAACGCATTTATATACGAGAACAAGTTTCGAGGTGAAGAGACGCTGAACGGGATTGCGTGCTGGGTGCTGCAGATCCGGCCGCGGCAGATTCTGGCCGGACAGCGCCTGTTCGACGGCCTGATCTGGGTGGCGCAGTCCGAGGATTCGATCGTGCAGCTCGAGGGTCAGGCCGTGCCGCAAATCATCAGCACCAAGAGCGAAAATCTGTTCCCGCACTTCACGACTATTCGCGACAAGGTGGGCGGCAACTGGTTTCCGGTTACGACGTACGGCGACGATACGCTCTACTTCCGCACCGGGCCGCAGCGCATCCGTCTGATCATCCGCTATGCGAATTACCGGCGGTTCGGAGCGGAGACGAACGTCGAATATCAGCAGGTGAAGTGACGATGGGTTCCATGCAGTCGCCGCTCGATCAGGCGGTGGAGTGGATCGCGCCGCTGCTGGGGCGTACGGAGATCGTCGTGGTGGGCGCAACGCGGGGCGCGGCTGACGAGTTCATCCGCAATCTTCCGGGCGACGGGTCGTTCGGGGTGCACCGGTTCACGGTGATGCAACTCGCCGCCGCGCTCGCAGCACCGAGGCTCGCCGATGACGGACTCGCCGGAGCGACGAGGCTGGCGACGGAGGCGCTGGCGGCGCGGGTCGTGCATCACTCGTTTGAGCAGTTGTCCTACTTCGGTCCGGTTGCGAAGTCGCCAGGATTTGCAGGGGCGCTCGCGGCAACTCTGGACGATATTCGATTGGCTGTGTTGAGGCCGCGCGACATTCAGGGTGGGCCGGCGGCGGCCGATATCGCGCTGCTGCTCGAGAGCTACGAGGACGAACTGAGCAAGGCGAAACTCGTTGACGCCGCGGCTCTGCTCGGCATTGCCTCGGCAGAGGCTCACGCGGGAACGCATCCGCTGACCGGACTGCCGTTACTGCTGCTGGATCCGCCGGTTGCGCATCATGCTCATCGCGAGTTCATCGACGCGCTCGCGTCGCAATCCGCGGGAGTGTGCTCGATTGCGTGGACGCGTGCGGATTTGAAGGACTCCACCGCGCTGGGCCGCATGCGCGCCAATTTGTTTGCGGCCTCGCCTCCCGAGCCCTCGTCATACGACGACTCGCTTCAGATGTTCTCCGCGCCGGGGGAGTCGCTCGAGTGCACGGAAATCGCGCGACGGATTCTGGCGTCCGGATTGCCGTTCGACCGCACTGCGATCCTGCTGCGGAGTCCGGAACGGTACCAGTCGCTGGTGGAGGAGGCTCTTCGGCGAGCGCGGATTCCTGCGTATTTCAGCCGGGGTACGGCGCGCCCCAGTCCGGCAGGCCGGGCGTTTCTGGCGCTGCTTGCGTGCGCCGCCGAAGGCTGTCCGGCATCGCGATTCGCCGAATATCTCTCGCTGGGGCAGATACCGGAGCTCGATGCGAGCGGCGCGCCTCCGCGGCGTGACGTTCCGTGGCTAGCGCCGGATGATGAGATGCTGGACGGCGCCGCGGGCCTGGCGCGTGATCCGGAGGAAGCGCCGCGCCCGAAGGCGGAAGTGGCCACGCCGCTCGCTTGGGAGAAACTGCTGGTCGATGCTGCGGTGATCGGCGGCTACGAACGGTGGGAGCGCCGGCTGCGCGGTCTCGAGAACGAGTTCCGGATCCAGCTCGAGTCGCTGGCGAGCGAAGAACAATCGGAGCGGGAACGTTTAAAACGCGATCTGGAAAAATTGTCGAGCCTGGAGCGCTTCGCTCTTCCGCTGATCGAAGACCTTCACGCGCTTCCGCGATCGGCGAATTGGGGCGAGTGGCTCGACGCACTGTCGCGGCTCGCCACGCGGGCGCTAGCCGATTTCGAACCGGTTCTGCAAACGCTCGGCGAGTTGCGCCCCATGTCCGACGTGGGCCCGGTGGGATTGGAAGAAGTTTACGGGGCGCTGGCCAGCCGCTTGCGCGAGTTGCGCGTCGAGCCGCCGCACCGGCGCTATGGACGCTTGTTCGTGGGCGGGATCGACGAGGCGCGCGGACGCGTTTTCGACATGGTTTTTCTTCCGGGTTTGGCCGAGGGCCTGTTTCCGCGGCGCGCCTGCGAGGATCCGCTGCTGCTGGACGGTCAACGGCGCCAGATCTCAACGCGCCTGAAGACGAAAGACGAGCGGGTCGCCGATGAGCGCACGCTTCTCGGCAAGGCCGCCGCAAGCGCGCAGTCGAAGTTCATCGCGTCATATCCGAGCATGGATCTGGCGCAAGGCCGGCCGCGCGTTCCATCGTTCTATGCGCTCGAAGTGGCGCGCGCCATCGAGGGCCGTGTTCCGATGTTGCGCGATTTCGAGAAGCGCCTGGCGGAGAATTCGGAAGCGCGTTTGGCATGGCCCGCGCCGAAGGAACCGCGGCATGCGATCGACGACGCCGAATACGACATGGCTTGGATCGCGGCGCACCGCGAGTTCGGGAGCGGCCGCTATCTTCTCGATGTCAACGCGGCGCTCGGCAGGTCGCTGCGCACGCGCTGGCAGCGTTGGGAGCGCAAGTGGACGGCGGCGGACGGATTCTTCGGCGCTGGATTGCCTGATCTGAAACCGTCTGTCCAAGCGTACTCGCCGTCGGCTCTACAACATTTCGCAGCGTGTCCGTACCGGTTTGCGTTGAGCGCCATTTTGCGGCTGCGGGAACGCCAGCAAGCGTCTGCCATCGAGCAGTTGGACGCGCTCACACGCGGGGCGATGATCCACGAGGTGCAGCGCGAGTTCTTGCGCGAATGGAAAGCGTCGCCCACGGCGGAGCGGGACCAATTGCTGGAGCGCCTGGACCGCGTGATCGCGCGCGTCGCGGGTGAGTACGAAGAGCAGATCGCACCGGCCATTGCTCGGGTGTGGCGCTTGGAGCTGGAGGACATCCGGACGGATTTGCGCGCGTGGGTCGTGATATGGCGGCGCGAGTTGGACGAGTGGGAGCCGCTACACTTTGAGCTCGGGTTCGGATTGGGTGAGGCGGACGTCGCGCACGATCCGGCAAGTATCGCCGAACCGGTGGAATTGGCGGGGTTGCGTGCGCGCGGATCGATGGACCTTGTCGATCGCCACCGGCAGCGCGGGACGTTGCGGATCACCGATCACAAAACAGGCAAGGCGCCGGACCGCGCCCCTGCGTATATCGCGGGTGGTGCTGTGTTGCAACCGGTGCTGTATGCGCTCGGGGCCGAACGAATGCTGAATGCCACGGCGGAATCGGGACGCCTGTTCTACTGCACACAGCGCGGCCGGTACGTCGAGCACGAAATCGAGATCGGTGCGAAGGCGCGGTCGTATTTTGCGCGTGCGATGGCGACGATCGAGGAGTCGGTTTCGAACGGCTTTCTGCCAGCAGCGCCGGGCGATGGAGCGTGCGCGTTGTGCGACTTCGCGGCCGTGTGCGGGCCGCATGAACAGATCCGGTCGAAGAGCTTCAAGGACGCGGAAGCCGTGGAATGGTTGGAGCAACTCCGGTGCATGCCATGACCGCCGGTGGAAGCGCGCGGCAGATCGGGACGAGCGACGCGGATGCGCGTCACACGATTCGCACCGCGCTAAACGAGAGCCTGATCGTCGAAGCTTCGGCGGGGGCCGGAAAGACTACCGAGTTGGTGAACCGCATTGTCGCTGTGCTGCGGGCGGGCTTGACGACCATCGACTGCATCGCCGCTGTGACATTCACGCACAAGGCGGCGGGCGAGCTGAAGGTGCTGCTGAGGCAGGCGTTGGACGTTGCGCGCACGGACGCGCACGGCGACGAACGGGATCGTTTGGAGCACGCGATCAAGCGTCTGGAAGAGGCGGCGATCGGCACGATTCACGGCTTCTGCGCCCAGATTCTTCGGGAACGGCCAGTGGAGGCGCGCGTCGATCCCGGATTCAAGGAGCTGAACGAGCGCGAACAGAGCCGCCTGTACGCGCGCGCGTTCCGGAGCTGGTTCGAGAGCGCGCTGAACGAAGACCGGCCAGGACTGCGGCGGGCGTTGAGCCGGCTGGCGTGGTCGCACGACGGCCTGGCAGCGCCTCCGTCGGAGAGGCTGGCGGCGGAAGGCCGGAAGCTCGTGGAGTGGCGCGATTTTCGCGCGCCGTGGAAGCGCGAGCCGTTCGATCGGACCGCCGAAATGCGCGAGCTTGCGAAGGCCGTCATCAAAGTGGCGCGAATGAGCCGGCATGGGGGCGAGAAGGACGTACTGTATGCGGCGCTTCGTCCCGTGCGCGATGTGGAGGAATGGATCGAGCGGCAGAAGCTGCGCCCAACGCCGGCCCTCGACGACTTGGAAGCGCTGCTGTTGAAGTTGCTCGCCGACCTGAAGAAGGACACACGTAAAGGGCGCGGAATGTTTTCGGCGGAATTCACGCGCGAGACGTTGGTGAGCGAACGCGATGTCTTAATGACACGGCTGCAGGAGTTCAAACGCCGGGCCGATGCCGATTTCGCCGCCGAGTTGCAGGCCGATATGGCGGGGCTGATCGAGTCGTACGAGGCGTTGAAACAACGGTCCGGCAAGCTGGATTTTGTCGACCTGCTGGTGAAGACGCGCGATCTGCTGACCGGCGATCCCGCGGTTCGCCGGCACTTGCAGACGCGATTCACGCATCTGTTCATCGACGAATTTCAGGACACCGATCCGGTTCAGGCGGAGATCCTCTTGTTGCTGGCCGCGTCCGATCCGGCGGAACAGGATTGGCGGAACGCGTCGCCGGATCCGGGAAAGCTTTTCATTGTCGGCGATCCCAAGCAATCGATCTACAAATTCCGGCG
Organism: Bryobacterales bacterium; assembly: GCA_038322705.1. GTDB lineage: Bacteria > Acidobacteriota > Terriglobia > Bryobacterales > Bryobacteraceae > TMP-7. The sequence continues at coordinate 19,358 of JBBQGC010000047.1, forward strand.
CGCCGACGTGCTGCTGTACCAGGAAATCCGGGACCACCTGACCGCTCGCGGCGTCGGGTTGGTGAAGATGAGCGTGAGTCATCGCGCCAGCCAGCCGATTCAGCGGATGGTGAACGCGGCATTCGCTCCGGAGATGGAGGAGAGCCGCGAACACGGCCAGGCCGGATACACGCCGCTCGAAGGAACGCTCGAAGGCATCCCCGGCCAGCCTGCGCTGATCGCGCTGCCCGCGCCGCGTCCGTGGGGCAAGACGAGAATTACGAACACGGCGATCGACATGTGCCTGCCGGATGCCGTTGCCGCGTTTATCGAGTGGTTGGTGCGCGAGAGCGAATGGAGAGTGCGGGCTCCCGGCGAGCGGCGGCTCGTGCCCATCGAGGAGCGCCACATCGCGGTCCTGTTCCGGCGCTTCGTGAACTTCGGCGAGGACCTGACGCGCGGCTATGTGCGAAGCCTCGAGGCGCGCGGCATCGGGCACCTGCTGGTCGGGTCGAAATCGTTCCACCAGCGTGAAGAAATCGGGACGCTGCGCGCCGCTTGTACATCGATCGAGTGGCCGGGCGACGAACTCTCCGTGTACGCCGCGCTGAAGGGATCGCTGTTCGCAATCCCCGACAATTTGCTGTTGCGGTACCGGCAGGAAGTTGGACATTTGCATCCGCTGCGTCCCGAATCGGAGGGTTTGGCCGAGGCGTTCGGGGCGTTCGGGGCGATCAAGGCGGCGCTCGATGTACTGGCGAGTTTGCATCGCGCGCGCAACGAGCGCCCCGCGGCCGACACGCTGAATCTGCTGCTCGAGGCTGCGCGCGCGCACGCTGGATTTGCGCTGCGTCCGGGCGGTCATCAAGTCGTCTCGAACCTGTACCGGCTGATCGAAATGGCGCGCAGCTTTGAAACGGGCGGCGGCATCTCGTTCCGCGGATTTGTTGAAGAGTTGGCGGAACGGGCGGATAAGGCGGAGAATGCCGAAGCGCCGATGATCGAGGAGAGCGCGAACGGCGTGCGGCTGATGACCGTGCATTCGGCGAAGGGGCTCGAATTTCCGATCGTGATTCTGGCGGATCTCACCGCGAAGCTCGCATCGGCGACTCCCGACCGGTTTCTCGACCCGGAGCGTAGATTATGCGCGCAGCGGCTGATGATGTGCGCGCCCGCGGAGTTGGCGGAGAGCGAAACGTCGGAGCACGCGCGCGAGCTGGCCGAGGGCACGCGCGTGGCTTACGTGGCCGCAACACGCGCGCGCGATTTGCTGGTTGTGACGGCGGTTGGCGACGAGCCGCGCACCGGTTGGCTGAGTCCGCTGAACAAGGCGATCTACCCCGCGCTGGGAGAATATCGTAAAGGCCGGTCCGCGCCGGGATGTCCACTGATGGGCGATCGGACAGTGGTGGGCGGCAGCGATTCGCGCGAGGGATCGGAGTCGGTGCGGCCGGGGTTGCACACGCCGAAACACGGAGAGCACGAAGTGGTTTGGTGGGATCCGGCCGCGTTGCAGTTGAACGTGAGCGCGAAACTCGGGCTTACGGGCTTCGAGATTCTGCAAGGTAATTCGACCGTGAGCGCGGAGGCGTACAACGATTGGCGGACCGCGCGCGCCGCGTCGATCGAACGCGGATCGGCCCCGCAGTGGGAGGTCGCGAACCCCACCGATATGCCGGATGCTCCACCCGGCGGCTGGGTTGAGATGATTCAGCTAGCGCATGGTGAACGGCCGTTCGGGCCACGGTTCGGCACGCTGGTGCATATGATAATGCGCGACGCGGCGTTGCGCCCTGACGATTTGGAACGAGCTGCGCGCCTGCACGGGCGCACGTCCGGGGCCGACGACGATGAGATCGCGGCGGCCATAGCCGCGGCGCGCTCTGCGGCGGATCATCCGCTGATTGCGCGGGCGCGGGCGGCGCAACGCTGCTTGAGGGAAGCGCCAGTGTGCTTGAGAATCGCCGCGGATCGCACCATGGAGGGTTCGATCGATTTGGCGTTCGAAGAGAATGGCACGTGGCACGTGGTGGATTACAAGACGGATTCGCCGACGGGAGCGCGCCTGGCGAAGTACGAGCGTCAAGTGAAGTGGTATGGGGCGGCGCTGGCGCGCATCACGGGGAAGCCGGTTCGCTGCCATATGCTGAGCGTATAACTTCGAGCAACGCAGTCACGGCGCGAGCACCGAGCCGCTCGGGAGGGGCGTCGGACGCATGCAATACTATCAAACGAAGTGGTACGGGACTTCGTTTGCACGCATCACGTGTTAGCAGGTTCGGGGCTATATGCCGAGCGTATAACTTCGAGCAAGGCCGTCACGGTCGAGCCGGCAAGGCGGTCCGGAGCGGCGTCCGAGGCACGCTTTATGCGCACCGGGCCCGGGCCGGTAGGATGCCAGCGCTCGAGAAACCGGGCATTCGGGTATCCCGCGAAAACAGCTACCAGCGGAATGCCCGCCGCCGCTGCCGCATGTTGGCCGGCTGAGTCGTATCCGGCATAGCCGAGGCTTTGGGCGATGTGGCCGGCGAATTCGGCGAACGATCCATCGAAGACGGAGATGAAGGGCAATCCATCCACTGCGCGCATCACGCGCTCGGATTCCTCGCCGCCCGCGCCTTTATCGACCAGGACGCCGATTCCCGTACGCGACAACTCTTCCATGAACATGCGCTCGAACGGGTCGGGCACGCGCTTGGCGGAATTACCACCGACGCCCAGGCTGACCGTGATGGATGCGAATGCTTCGACGGGCGGGGGCGCGATATAAGGACGAGCGCCGGCGATGCCGAACGTTGCTTCCACCCAACGCGTCGCCATCTGCGACAGCGAACCGGGCTCGTCCGAGAAGCGCGTCTCGAAGAAGTAATACTGATCTTCCGGGCAAACCGGGACGAGGCCGAGTTGTGTGAGGCGCGAATCGGGGTCGAGCACGATGGCCCCCGGGTGGTCGACCACGCGGGCCAGATCGAGACTGGCTTGAATGCGCTCCCGAATCGATCCAGAGCGGTTGTACGGCGCCGGCGCGTGCAGAATACGCGGATCGGCGGCGAACAGTTCGTAACTTTTCACCGGCCCGGTGAACCAGATCCGCGCGTTCGGGAACTTCAACTTTGCGGCGTAAAGTAGAACGCCGGCGATCGCGATGTCGGCTCCGAGCGTCACGCGGGACAGCACGAATACGTCTTGGGGATCCGGTCCGCTGAATCGCTTCGGACGGCGCACGCGCTCGTATCGCGTGGCCATCGCCTCAGCACTTGCTCCGGTGATGGGTTCAAGGACGGAGCAGAACAGGCTCACATATCGGACGGCATTCACCGGGTCGAAGCTGTCGGCGAGCGGTTCGACGAAGTTCGTGAACCATGCCGACCCCTCGGCCGGATCGTCAAGCGAGATATTTTCCAGCAAGCAGCTCCAGCTTTTTCCGCGTTTGTTCGGGAACGGTTTTCGGATCGGTGATGATTGCGTGCGATAGCGCCGAGCCGCACTTGCACGCGCGCTGATCGGGCATCGATTCGACGGCGGCCGCTACCGCGCGGCACGCATTCGCGGCGTTCTGGGTAAGGTTCACGATGATGTCGGTGACGGTGACCGCGTCATGTTGCGGATGCCAGCAGTCGTAATCGGTCACCATGGCGATGGTCACGTAACAGATTTCGGCCTCGCGCGCGAGCTTGGCCTCCTGCAGGTTGGTCATGCCGATCACGTCCATGCCCCAGCTTCGGTACACGTTCGATTCGGCGAGCGTGGAGAACGCCGGCCCTTCCATGCACAGATATGTGCCGCCTTTTTTGACAGTGACTCCCGCCGTCGCGCACGCGTCATACGCCACTTCGGCGAGTTGCGGGCAGATCGGATGCGCGAAGCTGACGTGCGCGACCAGGCCTTCGCCAAAAAACGTCGAGGCGCGTCCGCGCGTGCGGTCGAAAAACTGATCGGGGATTACGAACTCGAGCGGGCGATGCTCTTCCTTGAGCGAACCGACAGCGCTCAATGAAATGATGCGCTCGACGCCGAGTTTCTTGAAGCCCCAGATGTTGGCGCAAAAATTGAGCTCCGAGGGCGAGATGCGGTGGCCGCGTCCGTGGCGCGTGAGAAATGCGACGGGCTTATCGCCGAGCATGCCCACGACGTACGGATCCGAAGGGCTGCCCCACGGCGTTTCGATGGTCCGCTCTTCCTGCGCTTCAAAGCCCGGCATGGCGTACAGACCGCTTCCGCCGATCACTCCGATCTTAGGGTTCAAAGTGAAAACTCCTCCTGATGAATACTGGCGAGAATGGATGCGATGGCGGCGTAGGGGTCGCTGCGATGTGCGGCGACTTCGGCCGCGGCACGGTCGAGCGCCGCCGCGGGAAGCCGTTCGAGAATCCGCTCGCGCAACATCTCGACGAGGCGAGCGCGCCAGATCGCGGCGGATTGAGCGCGCGACGGATGCGCGGCGCGATAACGATTGGCTGCGTCGATCAATTCAGCGATACCCTGCCCGTCACTGGCAACAGTCCTGATCACTTCCGGCGTCCACCCGTCGGGCCGGTGAGCCAGCGTTAAATCGGCACGAATTTCGCGCTCGAGCTTGGCGGCGCCAGGCAGGTCGGCCTTGTTGAGAACAAAAACGTCGGCGATCTCCATGATACCGGCCTTAATGGCTTGAACGTCGTCGCCTGAGCCGGGGACGAGCACGACCAGCGTGACATCGGCCAGGCGCGCGACGTCCACTTCGTCCTGGCCGACGCCCACTGTTTCAACGATCACCACGTCGCGTCCGGCGGCATCGAATAGCAGCGCGAGATCGGTGGTGGCGCGCGCGAGTCCGCCCATCGAACCGCGGGTCGCCATGGAGCGGATGAATACGCCGGGGTCGCCGGAGTGGCGCTGCATGCGGATGCGATCGCCTAGAATCGCGCCGCCGCTGTAGGGACTCGACGGGTCGACCGCCACGACGCCGACGGTCTTGCCCGAGGCGCGATAGGCGGCCGTAACCTGATCGACGAGCGTGCTCTTCCCCGACCCGGGAGCGCCGGTGATGCCGAGAATGGGCGCACGTCCGGTGTGGGGGAACAGTTCCGACATGAGCGCGTCGAATTGAGGCGCGCGGCTTTCGATAAGGGTCGCGGCGCGGGCCAGAGCGCGAATATCGCCGGCCCGGATGCGTTCAGCCAATTCGCTCATCAACTCTTGAGAAGCTGCCGCGCGATCACCAGCCGCTGAATCTCGCTCGTTCCTTCGCCGATGGTGCACAGCTTCACATCGCGATAAAACTTCTCCACCGGATAATCCTTGATGAAGCCGTATCCGCCGTGAATCTGCACCGCGTCGTCGCAGATGCGAACGGCGGATTCGGAGGCGAACAGCTTGGCCATCGACGACTCCTTGGTGACGCGCTCGCCGCGATCTTTCAGGTGCGCCGCGCGATAGGTGAGCAGGCGCGAAGCATCGATCGCAGTCGCCATGTCTGCGAGCTTATTCTGGATGGACTGAAATTCCGAGATCGGCCGTCCAAACTGGCGCCGCTGTTTGGAGTAGCGCAGGGCGGCATCGTAAGCGCCTTGCGCCGTGCCCAGCGAGAGCGCGGCGATGGAGATGCGGCCGCCATCGAGGATGCGCAAGCTGTCGACGAAGCCCTCGCCCTCGCGCCCCAAGAGCTGATTCGCGGGAACGCGGCAATCGGCGAAGATCACTTCTCCAGTTGCGCTGGCGCGCATGCCCAGCTTGTTCTCTTTCTTGCCGACGCGATAGCCCGGCGCGCCTTCTTCGATGATGAATGCCGAGATGCCGTGCTGCGATGCAGTACGATTCGTCACTGCCATTGCGACGCAGACTTGGGCAAAATGGGCATTCGTTGTGAACGTCTTCGCTCCGTTAATCACCCAGGAGTCGCCATCGCGCGCGGCGCTTGTTCGCGTACCCGCCGCATCGGAGCCCGCTTCCGGTTCGGTGAGCGACCAGCAGCCGATCCACTCGCCAGTGGCCAATTTCGGGACGTAGCGGCGGCGTTGCTCGTCATCGCCGGCCGTATAAATGTGGTTCGTGCACAGCGAATTGTGGGCCGCAATGATTAAGCCGAACGAAGGATCGACGCGCGAGAGCTCTTCGATAATGATCGAATACTCAATGTAGCCGAACCCCGAGCCGCCCAGATCTTCCGGGAAAATCGCGCCCAGAAAACCGAGTTTGCCGGCGTGCTTCACGGCCTCGAGGGGAAATATCTGCCCCTCATCCCACTCGAGCGTGTGCGGCGCAAGTTCGGCTTCGGCAAACTCTCGCACCGACGCGCGAAGCTGAATCTGTTCGGGAGTGTACTCGAAATCCATGGGGCGGCTAAAACAAATGTAGCAACTTCATTTGCACGCTCACCCGGATTGGCGTACCGGGACCGGCGAACCGTCGTCAGGCGCGGGGACCAGGACGATATGTAAGTCCATCACATTGGTTCCGGTAGGGCCGGTGATGACGAGATCGCCCAGGCGTTCGAAGAAATGGTAGGAATCGTTATCGGCGAGGAACTGAGCTGGGTCGAGTTCGAGAGCCGCGGCACGGGCTGCGGTGGTGGAATCGGCGATTGCGCCTGCGGCATCGGTGGGGCCATCGGTGCCGTCGGTGCCCGCGCTGAGCAGGATGGCGGGTGCGCATCCGGCGAGAGGGGGAACGGCCGCCAGGGCGAACTCCTGGTTCCGGCCGCCTGAGCCTTTGCCGCGCAAAGTGACCGTGGTTTCGCCGCCGGAAAGAATGCAGGCGGGCGGAGGGACGGGACGGCCGCTGGAGACGATTTCGCAGGCAATGGCCGCGTGCATCTGCGCTATATCGCGGGTTTCGCCTTGGATCGTCGTGGACAGCACCAGCGTGCGGTAGCCCAGTTGTGCCGCGTGGCGTTCGGCTGCATCGATTGCCAGACGGTTGCTTCCAGCGATCACGTTTGAAACATTTTGTAGTTGTTTTGGAGTTTCCGGTACATCGCCGCGCTGGCCCGCTTCGAGCCGTTCCCGCACCTGCGCCGGCACCCCTGCTCGCAGGCCGTAGCGGTCGAGCACAGCCAACGCGCCGGCGAAGGTCGATTCGTCGGGAGCCGTCGGGCCGGAGCCGATCACGCTGAGATCGTCCCCGATGACATCGGAGAGCAGCAGCGCGATCACGTGCGCGGGTTGCGCCATCAACGCGAGTTGCCCGCCTTTGATCGCGGACAGATGCTTGCGAACGGCGTTGATCTCGTGGATAGTCGCGCCACAGGCGAGCAGTTGGCGCGTGGTCTCCTGTTTGTCTTCAAGCGTGATTCCCGGGGCGGGCAACGGCATCAAAGCGGACGCGCCGCCCGAAATCAGGCACAGCACCAGGTCGCCCGCACCGGCCTGGCGCACAATTTCCGCAATGCGTCGCGCGCCATCGACGCCGCGCTGATCGGGAATAGGATGGCCGCATTCATTCAGTTCGACGTAGCGCAGGTCAGCGGTATGGCCGTCCTTGACGTTGATCAGCCCGCCCGCGATGCGCGATCCGAGGCAGTCCTCAACGGCCCGCGCCATCGACGCGCCTGCCTTTCCCGCACCGATCACGAAGATGCGGCGATAACGCTCCTGCTGGATATCGATATGAAGGGCAACGGCGCCGGCGGGATCGGCCGCGGCAAGCCCCGCCTGGAAAATTTCGAGCGCGTGCTGGCGTATGCGGGCGAGGTCCATCAGAAAATCGGCAGCCTCAAGATGGCCGCGGAAACCGTCTCGGGATCGGGTGATGCGTCGACTCGAAAATCGGCGCGCGCGTACGCCTCACGGCGCAGTTGGAACAGCTCAGCCATCGCTTGGGGATCGCGCGCCAAGGGCCGGGCCGGGTCCGCTCCGATCCGCTGCCGGACAATCTCGAAGGGACACTCGAGCCAGACGGTGACGCCGTTTTCATCGAGCAAAGCGTGATTCGCCGGATGCGCGAACGCCCCGCCGCCGAGCGCCATCACCGTCGGATGTCCGCGCTGGATCATGCGTACACGGCGGAGAACTAGTTCCGATTCCAGACGGCGAAACTCCGGCTCACCGTGATTCGCAAAAATCTCGGCGATGCTCATTTTGTGGTGAGCGACGATGTCCTCGTCGATATCCCCAAAAATCCAGCCAAGCCCATCAGCGACCAGGCGGCCCACCGTGGTCTTGCCCGCGCCCATGAAGCCCACCAAATACAGACCGGGCGTACGTTTGAGCTTGAGAATCATGACGTCCCGGCCTTGGCCGCGAGATGCGGTTCATGACGCGCGTAAATCGCCTCTAAGCGCGCTTCGACAAAGGCTGGAAACATCCGCGCGGCCGCAATCAGCAGCCATCCGGAGCGCGGAGCGACAACCGTGCGTGCATTGCGCTCGACACCGCGCACGATTGCTTCGGCGCACTGTTCGGATGTGATGGTAAACCTGCGCGATTTCGCGATCGTGCGCGGTACGTTGCCGCCCAGGATGTGCGATTGAAAGCGCGTATCCACGTAGCCGGGGCAGACCATCATGGCGTGGATTCCGTCGCGTTTCAGCTCCATGCGGAGGCCCTCGGTCAGCGAACCAAGCGCGTATTTCGACACCGAGTAAAGCGTAAACCAGGGCAATGTCATGCGGCCGGCGATAGAACCGACGTTGACGATCATGCCTGAACAGTTCCGTCGCATGTGGGGCGCCGCGAGTTGCACCATGGCCAATGGAGCGAACAGATTCAGTTCAAACAATGCGCGCGCTTCCTGTTCCGGGGCGCTCCAGGCAGGCGAGTACAGACCCGCCCCGGCGTTGTTCACCAGAATGTCGATGCGGCCGAAACGGTCGAGCGTGGCGTCCACGATCCGGCGGCGAACAGCGGCTGAAGTGATGTCGCCCGCTGTGGTTAGCGAACCCGATGGACCGGCTTCGATCAACTTGGATTCCGTCCGCGCGTTCAGGGAAAGCCGGGCTCCGCGCTCGTGAAAAGCCCGCGCGCACGCCGCCCCGATTCCTTCCGATGCGCCGGTTATGAGAACGACCTTATCTTGGATTTTCATCCGGGCGCGCCGCCTGGACCAGGAAAGAAATCATGTTATCACGCGCGGGCGATAATGGTCCCATGCAACAGGAGTTGTTGCCGCTGTTTCCGCTGGAGCTCGTCTTGCTGCCAGGGGCGCAGCTCGCGCTTCACATCTTCGAGGATCGATACAAAGAAATGATCGGCAATGCGATCCAGAACAAGACGGAATTCGGCATCGTGCTGGCGAGCGAGAAGGGGATCGTAAACACCGGCTGTACGGCTGTCGTCGAGCGGGTGGTGAAGCGTTATGACGATGGCCGCATGGACATCATCGCCGGCGGGCGGCGGCGTTTCGAAATTCTGCTATTGAATCAGGAGAAGGATTATCTGCGCGGCGCGGTGGAGTTCTTCGACGACGAAGACGCGCGCACGCCGGCTCCGGAAGCGCGGGCCAAAGTGGAAGCCGTTTTTCAGGAGTTACAGCAGATGGAGGGCGAGCAGGCAGCGGAGGCCCGGCCCGGCGCTCACTTGAGTTTTCGCGTCGCGCAAGCTGTACCCGATCTGAATCTGCGCCAAACGCTGCTCGCAACACGCTCCGAAGCCGATCGCATCGACCGCTTGGCCGACTACCTGCCAGGGTTCGTCGAAAAGACGCGAATCACAGCGCGCCTGCGCTCCGTTGCGCCCATGAACGGGCACGGGAAGCACATGGAGTTGTGACCGGCGAGCGGCAATTTCTCATCATCGACGCCGACGACACGCTCTGGGAGAACAACATTTATTTCGAGAGGGCGTTCGACGATTTCGTCGAGTATCTGAACCATTCCACGTTCAACGCGCGCCAAGTTCGCGACGTTCTGGACGAAATCGAAGCGGTGAACGCGAAGGTCCACGGATATGGCTCGAAGAATTTCGGGCGCAATTTGCAGCACGTGTACCAGCACCTGTGCGAGCGCGACATTGACGCTGGCGACCTCGCCGCAGTGATGGGCTTTGCGGAGCGGATCCTCGAGCAACCGGTCGAGTTGATCGACGGCGTCGCGGAGACTCTCGACTATCTTGCGTCGCGGCACGATCTGACGCTGTTCACAAAAGGCCACCTGGAGGAACAGAAGTTGAAGGTGGACCAATCGGGCCTTGGCGTCTACTTCGGACATACGGCGATCGTGAAAGAGAAAGACGAGTCGTCGTATCGGGCGCTGGTGGCCGAGCGCGGCATGGATCCGTCGCGAACATGGATGATCGGCAACTCGCCGAAGTCGGACGTCAATCCGGCGTTGGACGCGGGACTGAACGCGGTCTTCGTGCCGCACGCGCACACGTGGGTGCTGGAGAAGCAGGATCTGCGGTCTGCGGGACCGGGACGGCTCATGGAGATCGCCGAGTTTCGAGATCTCAGAAACATGTTCTAAGCGCCTCGACCGGGCGCGCTATTGGGCGGCTACGATTTATGGGCGCAATGCCCAGGACATAGTCCGCCTGCTGACGAGCCTCGCGCCTCCGTCCAGTACGGGGATGGCGATCGAACGCGCGAGACCCGCGCCAGCAACGAACTTCTTCAGGCGACCGCAGCTATTCCGTGCTTCTCGACGAGAGACAGCAGCTTGAGCGCCGGACCTGAGGGCCGCTTCTCGCCTCGTTCCCACTTGCTGACGAGGTTCGGCGTAACATTGAGATAATTTGCGAACACCGTCTGGCTCACATGCTCGCGCTCCCGGAGAAGTTTGATCTGTTTCGGCGATAGCGGTTGGACTGGTGTCAAGCAGGCGTCATCGAACCGGCGCATCGTCTGCTTGTCGATCGCGCCCACCTTGTGCAGAGCTTCCATCGTTTCGTGGATGGCGGCCATCGCGTCACTCCCGTATTCCTTGCTCATATGTCACCTCCAAAAAACTTCCGTTCTTGAGCAGTTCCTTAATCTGCTTCTCCGTCAAGTGCAGCACTTGGCGCGCTGCCTCCCTGAACTGGCTCTCTTCACCGGCATCAATGTTCGCCGTGTCCCTCTTCGCGAAGCCGTAAACGAAAACCGCGCGCTCCTTCCGGCGGAAAAAGATGATGGTTCGGTACCCACCCGACTTGCCCTGCCCTGCCCTGGCCGTGCGATCCTCTGCTTGATAACGCCGCCGCCGAGTTCGGCATCCACCTGTCCTTTTTCTGCGCGCCCTACCGCGTCCACCAGAACGGCATCACCGATTTCTTCCTTCCTGGCAAACCGCTCAAACCATCTCGTCTTGAAGACTCTCGGGCTGCTGGATCGGCGTTCCACACGTTTCTCATTCTATAGTACTCGGTACCATAGTTTCAGGACTCGATGAGAAATGCACATGCAACAGGAGTTGTTGCCGCTGTTTCCGCTGGAGTTGGTGCTGCTGCCCGGGGCGCTCCAAAACAAGAGCGAATTCGGCATCGTGCTGGCGATCGAAAAAGGCATCGTAAATACGGGCTGCACGGCTGTCGTCGAGCGCGTGGTGAAGCAGTATGACGATGGCCGGATGGACATCATTGCCGGCGGCAGGCGGCGTTTCGAAATCCTGCTACTGAACCAGGAGAAGGACTATCTGCGCGGGGCGGTGGAGTTCTTCGACGACGATGACGCGCGCAAGCCGGCTCCGGAAGCGCGGGCCAAAGTGGAAGCCGTTTTTCGGGAGTTACAGCAGATGGAGGGGCGAGCAGGCAGCGGAGGCCCGCGGCGCTCATCCGAGTTTTCGCGTCGCGCAAGCCGTGCCCGATCTGAATCTGCGCCAAACGCTGCTCGCAACACGCTCCGAAGCGGATCGCATCGACCGCCTGGCCGACTACCTGCCAGGGTTCGTCGAAAAGACGCGAATCACAGCGCGCCTGCGCTCCGTTGCGCCCATGAACGGGCACGGGAAGCACATGGAGTTGTGACCGGCGAACGGCATCATCGACGCCGACGACACGCTCTGGGAGAACAACATTTATTTCGAGAGGGCGTTCGACGACTTGACGGACGGCCAAGTGAAAGATGTGTTGTTAGGCGGCAATGAAGGAGACCTTCATCGGACCGGGCAGGGCCTCGCCGTGATCTAGGCGGTCAGCTATGAGCCGCAGCGCCAGAGACTGAACGGCGGCCGTCGCCTGCTTCTTGGTCCGGCCATACGCTGTCACACCGGGCAGCGCTGGGATGTCCGCCAACCAGCGCCCATCCTCTTCGCGGTAGTACACGATCGCCAACGAACTCAAGCTTTGCACCCTCGCATCTATGGTTCACCACGTCGCGCGGATCAGCGATACAGCGTGGCGGGGCAGCGCGAATTCGAGATCCGCGGCGCCGTGCGATGTAGCCACCCAGCGCGGCGATTCCATCAATTGCAGTTGCCCCGCAGCCTCTAACTCCGCGTACTGATCGGGGGTCGGCTTCTGCGGCGAACCCATCTTCTTCCACGCGGTATACGCGTTGCTATGCGTCTCGTCGATCCGGTAATGCTGGATGAGCGCGCGCGGTAGATCGAGCGGCAGTCCCTTGATCGCGAGCTTCACCGTCGCGGTAGGTCCGGCAATTTCGTCGTCATGATAATTCCACATCAACACGGCGATCTCGCGCGAGGCACGCGTCGCGAACACGCCGATGTCCGGTGCGTCGCGGACGCCGGTCTTCAGCACGGTCTCGATGGGTACTGTGCCCGAACTCTCCGCTTTCACTCGCTCGTGCGGCATCAAGCCCGCCATGCGAAACACGTTCAGCACCGGCTTGTCGATCCCGTTCGTCGCAAGCGTGCGGAATCCGTCGAAATAGGGCTGATCCTCGAACTCGAATGCCCACGTGAGCATGCCTTCCAGGTTCGCTTCGAAACGATCGGCGAGCTCGATCATCTTCGCCATCGCGGCGGCGGTGTACACCGGATACAGCGTCCCGTTGCGATACGCGTTCTGCGGATAGGTTCGCGCGGAGCACGCCGCACACCCTTCGGGATCGGATTCACTCAGCACGATGGGCAGCTTGCGGAACTGCGGAAAATGATTCACGATTTCGAAGCCGCGCTGAATGTCGATGAGGTTTTTCGAAAGCCCCATACGCACATGCCCGTCCACCACGCGCGGCGATCCTTTCGCGTGGTATGTGATGAAGTCGAGAGGCGCGCCGGTCTTGTTCGTAGCAGCGTTGGTGCCGCGCGCGCAGTGTTCGAGAAACTGCGTCAGGAACGCCGCGGCCTTTTCATTGCCCGGTCCCGTGGTTGCGGGGCCACCTACGCGAGCGCGCGGCAACGCCCGCTTTACAGCATCGGCAGTGTAATCGTAGAGGCGATTATACTCCTCAGGCGTGCCGCGCCAATAAGAGATGTCGGGCTCATTCCACAACTCCCAATACCAGGTGAGAACTTCGCGTTCGCCGTAGCGCTCCACTGAGTGCGCGACCCAGCGGCGCACGAGCTCGGCCCACTTCGCGTAGTCCTTGGGCGGATACGCCCACCCCTTGCCATCATCGGGTTTCGGCCAGCGTCGAGTGTACGGCTGCGGGTTGGTGGAGAGCGCTTCGGGCATGAAGCCGATCTCGACGAACGGCTTGGCCTTGGCTTGAACGTAGGTATCGAAGATGCGGTCGACAATGCTCCAGTCGTAAACCGCGTTGCCGTTGGCGTCCTCTGTGTACGCGTTCGTCGACCCCCACTTGAGCGACGGCGAGCCATCGCCCGAAACCAGCAGATGATGCACGCGCAGGTACACCGGGGCCGGGCTGAGCGCGGCCAACTCGCCGATCAGCTTGCGGCCGTACTTGGCGTAGGTGTAGTTGGGCTCGTCGTATCCGAAGTAAGAAAAAATCGGCTTGAACGCGCCGGTCCGGGCGGAGGCATCGACACGGATCGTAATCGGATCGGCGGGGTTCGCGGGCGTTGTCTGCGCGAGAAGTCCGGATGCGAACAGGAGCGTGACAGCGGCCTTCACTGTGCCGCTCCAGCCGGGTGAAGAGCGCGCCAGGCATCGGCGTAACGCTTGGCTTTCGGTTCTTTCTCGTTCCATTCGGGCGTGGAAGCTCCGCCGGCGATACTCATCAATCCCAGCGCAACCATGCGGTCGATCTTGGCCATATTGTCGTAGTCGAGCTTTTGCCATTCATCGCCGACCCCATGATAATCGGGGAACTCGAAGGCGACGCACAGAGTATGAGCGGGAATGCCGATATCGGCGAGCGCCTGGTTATCGCTGCGCGCGAAGAACGGATCGCTGCGCTTTTTGTCCTTATATACGGTCACGCCCGTTTCCTCGCCCGCCTTCTCGAATATAGCGGGAACGGTCGAGTAATCGAATCCCGTAAATGATGCGGAAGCGATCTTCGCGCCGTCGTTCGAATCGGTGCGCCCCAGGTGTTCGAGGTTGATATCGGCCACTGTCTGCGCGAGCGGGAACAACGGGTGGCGGCCGTAGTATTGCGAACCGAGCAGGCCCAGTTCCTCACCGAAAAGAGCGATGAATACGATGGAGCGCTTGGGCTTGGGATCCATCGACGCCAGCGCGTTCGCGATCTCGATCAGCGACGCAGTGCCGCTCGCATCGTCGTTCGCGCCGTTGAAGATGCGGTCGCCGTCGCCGGTGGGCTTTACGCCCATGTGATCGTAGTGCGCGGTGACCAGGACGTACGTATCGCGGAGTTGAGGATCGGAGCCGCGAAGCACTGCTGCGACATTGCGCAGAGTCAGCGCGGTTTCCTCAGGAGCGCTAACCTGTATCGTGATTTTCAGATCGGCCGAGCCGGGCTGGGCGTGCTCGATGGCGTCCGCGATCTGGCCCTCGCGTACCCCGACGATGGGAACCTGACGGTCGCGTTGATCGGCTGCGACCAGCGGCGCTCGCCCGCCACGCGGAGCCGCGGACCCGCTCACCAGCAGCAGCGCGGGTTGCAGCCGCCGGATCGCGCCGTAAGCCCGAAATGCGCCCGCATAACCGCGATTCAAAACCAGCGCGACGACCTTGCCCTTCACGTCTTCGGGTTTCAACTTGTCAATCGTCTCCGCATCGCCGGCCAGCTTCAATACGGGCGCGTCCACCATCGAAAGCGCGCGCGAAGTCTGGACTGAGGTCTTGTCGAGATCGGCGCGAATCCGTTTGCCGCCGCTTTCCAACTCGATCACCGCGTCCTTGGTATCGGGCTCGAAGGTGAAGAAACTCGCGTTTTGAAAGTAGTCGCCGCCAGACGCTGGTTCGAGGCCGGAGCGGCGGAATTGCGATGCGATGTACTCGGCCGCGATGTCCAATCCAGGGGACGGCGTCGCGCGGCCCTGCAACAAATCGGAGGCAAGAAAGGAGACGTGACCGCGCATGGACTGGGCGGAGATACGCTCCAGCACGGCGCGCTCAGCGGCCGACGGAGCGGGCCCAGCGAGAACCGCACCGGTAATCGCGGCTGCAAGGACGACAAACTTCCACCCAGCATGCATGGTCCTATTGTGCCGAAGAATGGTTCGATTCGCGCTCGGGATTTTGCTCGGTGCGGTCCTGCTCGGGATGGGGACACATCACGAAGACCGAGTTGTGCGTGCAAGTCGCCCGTCGTCGATAATAATAGCGGCGCGCTATGCCGGCTAGACTCGTTTCCCCGCCGGAATGCCTGTACGAGGGCCGCCGGATTTCGGCGCTTGGCCTCAGATTGCGCGCCGTCAGGAAGAAGATCGAGGCTGCGGCAGCACGCGGCGAAATACATCTATTGGATCGAGAGGAATTAGAGCGCGAGTTGAAAGAGCTACGGTCCGATGATCCGAACCTTCGTTGACTCAGGCGTCCTGATTGCGGCGGCCCGAGGCGATCGTGTAGAGTCCGAGTCTGCGCTTCGAATCCTCGAAGATGCGCATCGGCGATTGCTCACAAGCGTTTTCGTTCGCCTGGAAGTCTATCCGAGGACCGTTTTTCATGCCAAGGCGCTGCAGAAACAATTTCTGCACGAGTTGTTCACGGAACCAACGCTGGAATGGGCGAGGGACGTGCAGCAATGGACGCTTTACATGTCGCCGTGGCGCTGTTGCTCGCGGCCGACGAGTTTGTCACGACCGAGAGACCGGGCAAGCCGCTTTATCGAGTAGACAGACTCAGGGTCATTCACGTATCGGGCGCTCAGCCGACCTGATATGTGAAGCGGTGTGGCTCTGCGGGGACCAAAAGCTGGAGCGGGGTACGGGAGTCGAACCCGTGTAAATCAGCTTGGAAGGCTGACGCCCGACCGCTAGGCCAACCCCGCTTACAACATCGATTCTACCGCAGCGAGCCCGGCGCGAGTGTGCTAGTTTCGTCTCCATGCGTTATACGATATTGCTGCTCGCCGCCGCGGCTCTGCATGCCCAGACGTTCGACATTGTCCTCAAAGGCGGGCGCGTCATCGACCCCGAATCCGGGCTGGACGTGGTGCGCAATGTCGGAATCGCAGGTGGGACCATCAAGGCCGTCTCGGCATCCGCGCTGTCCGGCAAGCGCGTTATCGACGCTCGCGGGCTGATCGTGGCGCCCGGTTTCATCGACCTGCACTTTCACGGACGCGAGCCTGCGAGCGATGTGTACGAAGCCATGGACGGTGTCACGGCGAGCTTCGAGTTGGAGATCGGCGTCCCCGATGTCGACGAATACTATTCGCATCGCGAAGGACGTTCCATGATTCACCATGGCGCAGCGATCGGACACCCGGGCGTGCGCATGCAGGTGATGGGCGACTCCGGCGATTTCGTCCCCGCCGACAAAGCCATCAATACGCCCGCCACCGACGAACAGATTACGCGCATCCGCATGGGCATCGAGCGCGGATTGCGGCGCGGCGCCGTGGCCGTCGGCTTCGGCCTGGCGTACACGCCCGGCGCTTCCTATTATGAAGTGCTGGAGATGTTCCGTATCGCGGCGGCGAATCAGGCATCATGTCACGTTCACATCCGTGGCGCATCGAGCGCGGTGGAGTCGGAGAACGGGCGCATTCAGGGGCTGAGCGAAGTGATCGCCGCGGCCGCCATTAGCGGAGCGTCCCTCCAGGTTGTTCATATCAATTCGAGCGGGGTCGAATCGACCCTGAAAATGCTCGGCATGATCGCGGGCGCTCGCAAGAGCGGGATCGACGTGACTACGGAAGCGTATCCCTACGATGCAGGCGCGACGCGGATCGAGTCGGCGATCTTCGATGGATGGGAGAAGCGCCCGGACGACTGGTTCAAGACTCTGCAGTGGGGCGCGACCGGAGAGCGGTTGACCCGCGCCAGCTTCGAGCGCTATCGCAAGGAGCGTGGCACCGTGATCATCCACTCCAACACCGAGGAGCGCGTTCGAGAGGCGGTGTTGAGTCCGCTTACGATGGTTGCGAGCGACGGGTTCGACATCCTGCAGGGCCAGGGGCATCCACGTTCGGCTGGAACATTTACGCGAATTCTTGCGAAGTACGTGCGCGATGAGCACGCCCTCACTGTGGGCGACGCGATTCGCAAGATGACGCTGATGCCCGCGCAACGCTTGGAGCGGCGCGTGCCGGCGATGAAGCAGAAAGGGCGCGTGCGGCCCGGAGCGGATGCCGATCTTGCCGTCTTCGATCCGGCCAAGGTGCAGGATCGCGCGACGTACGAGAAGCCGTCCGAGTTTTCAGAAGGCATGCGCTACGTGTTTGTCGGCGGTATCGCTGTTGTCGACCAAGGCCGTCCGGTGAAGAATGTGTTTCCGGGTAAGGGGATTCGGGCCGCTGTCCGCTAAGCAGCTTCAGGCCGCGGTTCGTGGCAGCACTTCTCTCTCGATCTCCGCTCGATCAGCGGACTCCAGATCGTAGGCGTTCTGGAGGTTGAGCCAATACTGCGGTGAGGTGCCGAAGTAGCGCGCCAGGCGCATGGCCGTATCCACGGTGATGGACCGCTTACCGTTAACGATGGCGCTGATCCGGTTCATCGGAACACGCAGGGCCCGCGCCAATTCGTTGAGGCTGACATCAATTTCCTGGAGTTCGTCTTTGAGCAGTTCGCCGGCGTGTATGGGCGGTAGTTTTCGTCGCTGTGTCATAGCGTCAATGAGGCTGCGATCGGTTGAACGCGAATACTGAACTGGACGGCCCGGTCGCCGTTGAGGGCCTCCAAGCGGTTGCCCCTAATTGGGCCAGGGTCGGCCAAGGTAGGGGCGGGGGCGGTATCGAGCCACAACAATCTCTTGCGCGCCAGATCTTGTATCTCGCGAAACTGCCGGCTTCCGCATCCTTCGTGAATCGCCTGCGTCTGGCACTGGAACGAACGAACCATCTATGCCGAACGTACTACGCCACGCGGACCGAATCAAGGGATCAGCCGCGATGCCCGACAAGGGCGCTACCCCAGACGTCCATGACGACCCTCCACGCTCCGCATCTGCCCGGCGAGAGATACTATGTTTAACCATGAAAGCTGTCATTCTGTCCGGCTCCGCTCTGCTATGGCTGAGCGGCTCCATAGCCGGCGCACAGGTTCAGATCACACCTTCTAAGGATCGGATCGCGATCTCCATCGACGGGAACCCGTATGGCGATTTCCTGTTCGGACCCGACGTATGGAAGCCTTACGTATGGCCACTCAAATCCGCCTCCGGCAAAATCGTGGTCCGTCAGTTCCCGATGGTGCAGGATGTCGCGGGTGAGCCGCACGACCATAACCACCAACGCGGCCTTTGGTTCGCCCACGGCGATGTGAACGGCTTCGATTTCTGGGATACTGACCCGCTGAACAAGCCAAACCCGAAGTACGGCAAAATCCGAGTAACTAAGGTTGTGAGCACGAAGAGCGGCGCGAAACAGGGCTCGTTCACCGTGGATATGGACTGGCTCGATCCGGATGGCGCGCTGCTGCTGACCGAAGCCCGCACGATGGTGTTTCACAGCGACCCTCAACTGCGAATCATCGACGTCGACATTACGCTGACTCCAAAGCAGAAGGTCGTGTTCGGCGATACGAAGGAAGGCACTTTCGGCATCCGTCTCGCAATGCCGCTGCAGGAGAACAAGAGCGGGCACATGGTGAACGCGGAAGGCGCGCAGGGCGAAAAGGCCGTGTGGGGCAAGCCCTCGCCCTGGGTGGATTACAGCGGCACGCTTGATGACGAGAAGTTGGGGATCGCGATTTTCGATCACCCCGCCAATCCGCGTCATCCGGTTCGCTGGCACTCGCGTGCTTACGGGCTGTTCGCGGCCAATCCGTTCGGGTTGAAGGATTTCACAGGCGACAAATCGCAGGACGGAGCTTTCACCGTCGAACCCCCGAAAACATTGCGCTTTCGTTATCGCGTGGTGATTCATCCGGGAGACGCAACCAGCGCGGGCATAGCCGCTATGTATCGGAAGTGGGCTCAGTGAGGAGCTGCATATGAAACAATTCATGGTCGCGTTGGTTTTGTGCGCCAGCCTGGCCGCCGCAAAAAAACCGTTGACCTCGGCCAGCGTTTTCGACATGCGCACGGTCGGCGATCCGCAGATCACCAAGGACGGAAAGTCCGTTATCTTCGTGCTGGGCTGGAACGACCGAATGAACGACGCGGCGTACAGCAACCTGTGGATCGTTTCGACGGACGGCAAGGACCAGCGTCCGCTCACCACCGGTGCGTTCCGCGATTTATCGCCGCGCTTGGCGCCGGACGGAACACGCGTGGCCTACGTCTCGAACCGCAGCGGCAAACCGCAGATTCGCATCCGCTGGATGGATACCGGGCAGGAGACGCAGATCACCGATTTGCTGGAAGCGCCGGGCGGAATCGAGTGGTCGCCCGATGGGAAGTGGCTCGCATACAGCGCGCGTGTGCCGGGTAAACCGGCGTGGTCGGTGAAGATGCCCGAGAAACCCGCGGGTGCGAAGTGGGCCGATCCGCCGATCGTTGTCACGCGGCTGCGCTGGCGCGCCGATGGAGCGGGACTCATTCAGCCAGGCTTCCGTCATCTTTTCGTTGTCAGCGCGATGGGCGGTACGCCGCGTCAAATCACAGCCGGCGATTTCGATCACGGCGGAAATGGATCGAGCATCGCGTGGAGTCCGGACGGGCAGTTCCTCTACACCACCGCCAACCGGATTCCCGACGCCGATTACTCGCTCGAAGGCGGCGACATTTACGCCTTTGCAGTGAAGGACGGCGCTATCAAACAGTTGACTCATCGTAAAGGTCCGGACAGCAATCCGGTGCCCTCGCCCGACGGCAAGAAGATCGCGTATACGGGTTTCGATTTTAAGTTCCAGAGCTATTCGGTCAATCACCTTTACGTGATGAACGCCGACGGCAGCGATTCTAAACTGCTGGCGGGTTCGCTGGACCGCGATGTGCGGAATCCTACCTGGTCATGGGATGGCAAGACCATCTTCTTCCTCGCTGACACGCGCGGGACAAGCCAGCTCTACGCCGCGACTTTGGACGGGCAGGTGAAGCAGGTCACCGATGGCAAGTGGCGTCTGGGTAGCGGCTACGCATCGAACGATCCGTTCACGCTCGCCAACAACGGCCTGATCGCGACGACACGCAGCACTCCGATGGAGCCGGCTGACATCGTCGTAATCCGCTCGCACCGCAAGAACGATATGACGCGCGTCACCAGCGTAAACGAAAGCTTGATGGCGGACGCGGAGCTGGGCGAGGTGGAAGAGATTCAATACGATTCTTTCGACGGCAAACCGATGCAGGGCTGGATTGTGCGTCCGCCGCACTTCGATCCCGCGAAGAAATATCCGTTGCTGCTGCAAATCCACGGCGGCCCGCACGCGATGTATGGCGTGGAGTTCCAGCACGAGTTTCAAACGCAGGCCGCGCGAGGGTTCGTCGTGCTGTACACGAATCCGCGCGGGTCGACCGGCTATGGCGAGGAGTTCGGCAACATCATTCACACGAAGTATCCGGGCGACGATTATACCGATCTGATGAAGGGCGTGGACGCGATGATCGCCAAAGGCTACATCGATCTGAAAAAGCTGTGCGTCACGGGTGGCAGCGGAGGCGGATTGTTGACGGCGTGGATTATCGGCCACACGGATCGGTTCGCGGCGGCCGTATCGCAGTACCCGGTGACGAATTGGATCACACAGGCGGGAACCGCGGATGGCGGCTATACTCACGCCGCGCTGTGGATGAAATCGATGCCTTGGGATAACCCGAAACAGTATCTCGACCACTCACCGATTTTTTTCGCCAAAACTTTTAAAACGCCGACCATGGTTCTGACTGGCGAGGCCGATTTGCGAACACCGATGGCCGAGAGCGAAGAGTTGTATTTCGCTTTGAAGGCGATGAAAGTGCCGGCCGTGCTGGTGCGCATCCCCGATGAGCCGCACGGAATTCGCGGCGCGCATCCCAGCCATCGGATCGCGAAGATGGAGCACGTCATCGGTTGGATGGAAAAGTGGACCAGCGGTAAAACCGCGAACGTGGAGACGACGGAATGAAGAAATACGGTTGGACCGCGGGAGTTTTGATCGTGAGCGCGACCGCTGCGTGGCTTGGCGCGCAACCTACTGCGGGCTCGCTCGTGGACGGGTATCGACTGACGGAAGTCGCGTCGGTGGCCGATGCCTATGAACAACTCTACAACGGAGAGCGCGCGCACATGAGTCACGATATGCGTCCCCTATCGCCCACCAAGTTCGCGGGTCCGGCAGTAACGGTGCTGCTCAAAAAAGAGGAGCACAAGGAGGGCAGCGCGGCTTCCTCAGGGATGCTGGATGCGATCGACAAGGCGGCTCCCGGTTCGGTGTACGTCATGGTTTTGGAAGATGGAGTCGATACTGCCGGCATCGGCGCACTGATGGCCACCGCGATGAAGGTGCGTGGATTCGCGGGCGCGGTGATCGACGCCGGGGTTCGCGATACGCCGCAGATCCGGCGCATTCAGTTCCCGGTGTTCAGCCGCGGGGTGGTTCCATCCACATCGGTGAACCACTACCGTTTCGCGGGCGTGAACGTGCCCGTGATGTGCGCCGGGGTTCGCGTGAATGCGGGCGACATGATCACCGCCGATGAAGATGGAGTCGCCGTGGTCCCCAAGGCGCGCGCCGAAGCCGTGCTCAAAAAGGCGCAGGATCTGGACGACATCGAACACCGCATGCTCCCGTTCATCGAGAAATACAAGTCGATCGGCGAGGCCGTCGCGAAGTTTGGCCGGATTTAGCAGTGGCCCGCCCACGCCTTTTTCTGATCGACAGCTACGGGTTCATTTTCCGGGCTTACCATGCTCGGGCGCGCAGCGGAGCTCCGCCCATGCGCACCACCACCGGGCTGTCCACCGAGGCCGTCTACATCTTTCACAACATGGTCCGGAAGCTGACCAACAGCTACAAGCCGGAATATATCGCCGCTATCTTTGAAAGCGCCGGGCCGACTTTTCGCGATGCCGCTTTCGCCGAGTACAAAGCGAATCGCGCGGAAATGCCGCCCGATTTGGGTGAGCAGATTCCGTATGTACGGCGTTTGCTCGAGGCGATGCGCATTCCCATCCTCGAGTACAAGGGCTTCGAGGCGGACGATGTGATCGGCACGATTGCTTGCCGCTGTACCGGCTCCGATGTGGACGTGGTGATCGTGTCCAGCGACAAGGACATGCTGCAGCTCGTGAACGGGCGCGTCAGCATGTACAACCCGATGAAGGAGGATGTCTGGTACAACCCGGCCGTCACGGAAGAGTTCATGGGCGTGAAACCGGAACAAGTGGCGGATCTGCTCGCGTTGAAGGGCGATGCGATCGACAATATACCGGGCGCTCCGGGCATCGGCGACAAAGGAGCGCGCGATCTGGTGTTGCGTTTCGGATCGGTTGAAGCCGCGCTCGACCGCGCCGCCGAGGTGGAGCGCAAGATGTACCGGGAGAGCTTGCAGAACAACCGCGAGCGCATTCTGTTGAGCAAGAAATTGGCGACGATTGCGACCGATGTTCCCATCGAGTTTTCGATGGAATCGGTGAAAGCCGAGGCTCCGGATCCGGCCGCGCTGAAGCCCGTGTTGAAGGAGCTCGAATTCTTCAGCCTGTTGAAAGAGATCGGCCCGGTAGACGAGGCACACACTCGCGACTACGCTACGTTTTCCGACGCCGCCGAGTTGGACGATTGGATTTCGAAGATCGGCACTGAGGAGTTGGTCGCGGTCGCGATACGGCCCGGTGAGGATCTGTCGCCCGCCATGGTGGGCTTCGCCGCACGCCCGAATGAGGGACGAGCCGCCGCCGCCCATGTTGTGCAGGAGAGCGCCCGCGCCCGGGAGTTGCTCGCGTCGCAGCGTCCCAAACTCGCGCACGATCTGAAAACCACGGTGATGGCGCTGGACGACGCTGGATTGCACGCGGAAGGTTTCCGTCACGACGCCATGCTATACGCCTTCCTGCTGTGCGCCGATCCGTCGGGCTGCACGGCGGAAACTCTGGCCGAAAAGTATCTGGACCGCAAACTTCCACCGCAGCCCGAGCAAGCAGCGGAATCGGCGCTGGCGATGTACGAACGCATCAGCGCCGAAATCGACAAGCAGAATCTGCGCGAGCTCTACGACACCATCGACCTGCCGCTCGCGTTCGTGCTGGCGCGCATGGAGCGTACCGGCATTCGCATCGACCCGGCTGTCCTGAAGGACCTGGCAGTACGCATGGACGCCGATATTCAGCGACTCGCGGCGGAGATTTGCGGTATCGCGGGCAAGCAGTTCAACATCGGATCGCCGCAACAACTGGGAAAGGTTTTGTTTGAGGATCTGAAACTGCCAACCCCGGTGAAGTACGGCCGCGGCAAGCAGATCTCGACGGCCGCCGATGTATTGGAGGAGTTGGCCGAAGAGCACGAGATTGCACGCAAGGTGCTTGACTATCGTCAACTGACCAAGCTGAAGGGCACCTACGCGGACGCGCTCCCCTTGTTGATCGATCGCAAGACCGGCCGGCTGCACACGACGTTTAACCAGATCGGCGCGGCTACTGGCCGGCTATCATCGTCGAATCCGAACCTGCAGAATATCCCCATTCGCACCGAACTGGGCCGCGAGATCCGAGCCGCGTTCATCCCTCGCGAAGGCTGGCGTCTGATCGTCGCCGACTACTCGCAAATCGAGCTGCGCCTGCTCGCGCATATGTCGCATGATCGCGTACTCGTAGAAGCGTTTCGAAACGGCGAAGACATACATACGCGGACCGCCGCGGAAGTATTTGGCACACCGCCCTTGATGGTGACCCCCGATATGCGCCGCAACGCCAAGGCGGTCAACTTCGGCATCGTGTACGGCCAGACCTCGTTCGGGCTTGCGCAGGGGCTCGGCATCGACCGCAAGGAGGCCGAGACGTACATCAAGGCATACTTCGAACGCTATGCCGGTGTCCGCCGGTTCATCGACGCCACCATTGCCAACGTGCGCAAGACCGGATTCGCGCTGACTCTGCTCGGCCGTAAGCGCCCCATCCCCGACATGCATAGCCGCAACGCCAATGCTCGATCATTTGCGGAGCGGATTGCGGTAAATACGCCACTGCAGGGCACCGCAGCCGACCTGATCAAGCTCGCGATGATCCGCATTGACGCGAAGTTGCGCGATGCGAATCTCGAAACGAAGATGCTGCTCCAGGTGCACGACGAACTCGTCTTCGAAGCTCCTCCCGGTGAAGTGGAGAGTGTCCGGCAACTGGTGAAGTCGGAGATGGAACGCGTATTCCCGCTCGACGTTCCGCTAGTGGCGGATGTGGGAACGGGATCCAACTGGCGCGACGCAAAGTAGGTCGAGCACGACCCCGAGCCCGCGCTCTATGACCGCGACGTCAGTGATGGGCCAGGCCGGAAGCACTGCGTCAGGTTACGCCACTGATATTAGGCCTTCTTGCGACCTTACAGCTTTCAGGCGCGAAGGTCAGCCAGATTGCGACTCGAACCCGACGTCAGTGGCTTCAAAATCTGGTGAACACTGCCCCATACACAATCGGATCACAATGCTACATACCTGACAGCGACACGGACCGCCATGTATATGAGAATGAAGCCGAGTACGGCTTGAATACCGTATAGCGATCTCATCCCTGCGCCTGACATCATAACCCGCCTATCTTGCCCCAATAACAATTCGAGAAGATCAGGTATACCAATCAATTTTTCTAAGGACGCGAACGTTGCGTCCACACTTAGTGCGACTGAAGCTCTTAGCGAGTCCTTTCGGGAGAGTGGCCGAGCAATGCTCGTCCCCTGATGTCTCCTCGTCAGGATAAGCGAATATGCAACTGCAAAGAGTGCAATCAAGAACATGAACGAGCGGACGAGCACTAGCACAGACGTTCCGTACCGATCTACTGACCGGCGGCCAAAGTAGTATATCGCCTCTGGGTTCCACCAGCGATCCAAACAGACGGACTTGCGGTGGCACTCCATCGCTCGGTAATAACTGTAACGGGTCACAACGGATGCCCCTTCCATTCTCAGATTGCTGCCCCTCAAGCATGAAGCATGCACTGCGCAGGAATTGGAGCGCCCTTCGGGCGGTCTTCGCGTTTGAATGCCCAAGGCCTCCGCTCCAGAGCTTC
>JBBQGC010000048.1:0-44135 GCA_038322705.1 Bryobacterales bacterium
CCGATATCGTCGATCTCCTTTGACCAAGTGTATTACACGAGGAAAGTGAGCGTGGCCGACATGCGTTTCTCGGCTTGCAATGTGCCCGCGTGAAAATTCGAGTTTCCGGCCGGCACGAACACCTGCTGCACTCCGCTGTCGCCTGAATACTGCGGGAACGGAAGCAGCGATTGCCGGCGCGAGATGGTTTTACCCGACAGCGCACCGGCCGCGATCAGACCCGAGAAGGGATTCGGAACCTGATCGTTGAGCGCATTTCCGAGCGCCAGATATTGGTCGGGAAGCTGGTTGATGTTCCACGGCCCGGTGAGCAGATGGGTACCCTTGTTGCCCCAATAATTCACCTGCATCACGATGCCGCCGGGCAGTTGAAACTGATAACCGAGGCTGAACAGTTGGACATAGCCGCTCTTGAAATCCTGCAGGGGCGCTTGAATCTGCGCGCCAACATTAGCCAGCGGATCGCGATCATTTAGCGGCGGCAGAATGCCTTGCGGGAACGGATTGCTGATGCGATTGGCGGGACTCAGGCCGCCATCAATGCTGGCCACGTAGGGCGTATCGCGGAAGGCTTCGATTGCGCCGTCGCCGTTACCTTGAATGTTTCGCGGCACGTAGAAAATGCCATAGCCGCCGCGAATTACGGAGTTCGTCGTGACCTTGTAAGCGAAGCCGAATCGCGGGCCGAAATTGTTCCATTGCGTCGCTTGCTGGTTGCGCGCATTGTCACCGCCGATCCAGCGCAGAATGCCTTTTAAATCGGGGAGGCCGGCTTTGGGGCCAAGCGGGTTCGGCGCACTCGGGTCGAAGTAAGCGATGCGGTTGTACTTCTCTCGATCGCCCACGGCGACATCCCAACGCAATCCGAGATTCAGGGTCAAGCGGTTCGATACTCGCCAGTCATCCTGGAAGAACAGCGCGTAGTAAAGCCCTTGCGTGGAGATCGGATTGATCTCGCGGATGGAGCCGCTGTTGGGCGTTCCCAACAAAAAGTCCCCGAACCCGAAACCCGCGGAGCGATTCGACACCGTAGGATTGGGACCTTGCGTGAATGTACGGCCGAAGCTGAACGTGCCGCTGGGCGCCGTGTTCTGGCCTTCGTTGAAGTCGAGCACGCGCCAGTCGCCGCCCCACTTCATGTTGTGCGCGCCGCGCGAATAGGACATGCCCGCACGTGTGGTCCAGGTGTTGCGCGGCTGATATTGCAGGAACGAATCCGATCCGTTGGCGATGGGAGCGATATCCGATACCGTGCCCGAGGGAAACTGATTCGTCGTGTTTGCGAGGAAGCTGGCCGGGAATCCGAGCTGGCTGATGTCGAAGCCCACCGATCGGCCGAACTGAGCGGCCAGGGCGCGACTGAAACCCGTTTGCGCCGTCGCAATCAATGACGGCGTAATCACACGCGTCACGTCGATGATGGCCTGGTGATACGTGTCGGTCGTGCTGCGGCCGCCACCGATCGGCAAAGGTAACGGGCCGGGCACAAGCCGTACATCCTTCTGCTGCGAGTAACGCCCAAATAAGCGCGTGTTCTCGCCGAAATTTTGATCGGCACGCAAGTCCCACTTATCGGTGTCGATCGTCGATCCCGCGCTGAGAATGTAATTGCTCTGGCCCGTGATCGGGTCGCCCTTTTGATTGGGCAGCGGATAAAAACTGGCGATCTTGCGCGACACCGGGTCGATGCGATCGGCGGGAATCATGTTGCCGGGAAATGGCGATCGCTGGCGCGTTCCATTCGCGAGAGTCTGCAGCGTGTTCGGATCGTAGATCGTGATGAGCGACGCGTCGCTGGCGAATGTCTGCGAGAGATCGCCGGTACGTTGAGCCGCGGTAGGAACCGTCGAGACAAACGTCACCGGGAACCCTTGCCGCAGCCCTTCGTAGTCGCCGAAGATGAACGTCTTGTTTTTGACGATAGGACCGCCTCCGTTCGCGCCAAACTGGTGCCGCTTGAACGACGGGTTCGCGATGCCGGCGCGGTTGTTAAACCAGTTGTTGGCCTCGATGAAGCTGTGCCGTTCGAAATCGTAAAGCAGCCCGTGGTAGTCGTTGGTGCCCGATTTCGTAATCACATTGATGATGCCGCCGGAGGTGCGTCCGAACTCGGCGTCGTAAGTGTTGGACTGCACCTTGAACTCCTGCACGGAATCGACCGGCGGATTGATGATGCCGCGGTTGACGTCGGGCGTAGTATTCGGAACGCCGTCCAGCAGCAACTCCTGCGATCCCGAACGGCCGCCGCCGACGTTGAAATCGGACTTGAAGAAATTGCGCCCGAGTTCCTGGCCGCCGCCATTGCCGAAGTTGGCGCCGAACGTCACGCCGGGGGTGAGTCCTACTAGCGCCAGCGGATCGCGGACGTTGAGCGGAAGATTCTCGATCGCTCTCGTGTTCACTACCTGGCCGACGCTGGCGGTTTGAGTTTGCAGCGCTTCAGGAGAGGCCGTGACCAGCACCTTCTCGCTTGCGTTTCCCAACTCAAGGGAAACGTCGAGGTTCACGACATCGTTGACCTGCAGAGTGATGGGTCCTTGTTCGAACGCCTTGAATCCCGTCATCGACGCCTTCACCGTATATTGTGAGGGGCGCAACGCAAGGAAACGGTAGATGCCCTGCTCGTTGGATCGCGAGGAGAACACCACGCCCGTAGAAATGTTGGTGGCCGTTAATTGAACGTTGGGGATCACGGCTCCGGTTGAATCGCGTACGACGCCGGTAATCTGGGCTTCGAAAGTTTGCGCCGCGGCAAGCCCGCACATTACGGACAGAAGCAGAAACATCCTGAAGCGTGTCATTGTTCTCGTATCATAAACCAAGAACATGCGCTTCGTTTTATCCCTTACCCTAATCGGCGTGGCCCACGCCCAGCCTGTTTTAAATAACTTTGATCTTTTGGTGTACGGCGGCACCGCGGGGGGCGTGATGACCGCCGGGAGCGCCGCGCGCGAGGGACTCAAAGTGGTTCTGCTCGAGCCCGGTACTCATCTCGGAGGTATGGCTACGGGCGGACTGTCTCGCACCGATTTCGGCAAGAAAGAAGTGCTGGGCGGATTGGCTCTCGAATTCTATTGGCGTGTGGGCCGCAAGTATGAAATTGGCCGCTATGCGCAGGACGTCGCGTGGTTCTATGAGCCCAAAATCGGCGAGCAGGTGTTGCGCGAGATGCTCGACGAAGCCGGAGTGCGCGTTCTGATGCGCCACCGTTTGCGGGAAAAGACGGGTGTACAACGCAGCGGCGCACGCCTGGCTTCGATCACGGCGGAGTCGGCGGGCAAACCCGTTGTGCTCAAGGCGCGCATGTTCGCGGACTGCTCCTACGAAGGCGATTTGATGGCGCAATCGGGCGTGCGATACACGGTGGGGCGCGAGCCCTCTTCGCAATATGGAGAATCGCTCGCCGGGGTTCGCGACCACACTCCCAAGCATCAGTTTCTTGTCCGGGTCTCTCCGTTTGAAGCGAACGGAAAACTGCTACCCGAGGTGGATCCAGGTCCCAAGGGCGCGCCGGGTTCAGGTGATCGAAAGGTGCAGGCGTACAACTTCCGCATGATCCTCTCCACCGATCCTTCGAACCAAGTCGCCTTTCCTAAGCCCCCTGGTTACGATCCTCACCGCTACGAGTTGCTTGCACGCCTGCTTGCGGCGAGTACGGAAAAACTGGGCCGGCCGCCCGTCATGCACGAGGTGACTCTGATTGCGAACATTCCGAATCGCAAGGCTGACATCAACAACTCGGGTGCGTTCTCGACGGATTACATCGGCAAGAGCTGGGATTATCCCGATGGCGACTACTCTACGCGAGCACGCATCTGGCAGGATCATATCAACTATACGAAAGGGTTCTTCTACTTCCTGGCTCATGATCCGCGCGTTCCGCGTTCATTGCAGGACGAGGTGAACAGTTGGGGTCTGGCAAAGGACGAGTTCCTCGACACCGATCACTGGCCGCATCAACTTTACATTCGCGAAGCGCGCCGGATGGTGGGCGAGTACGTGATGACGCAGCGCGACATTCAGACGGATCTGAAGAAAGCGGATGTGATCGGAATGGGGTCGTACAACAGCGATTCGCACAATATCCAACGCCTGGCGACTCCGGATGGCGCGGTCGAGAACGAGGGCGATATGCAGGTTGCGGTCACGCCATACCAGATTCCATACCGCATGATCGTGCCGCGCCGCGATCAGGCTTCGAATCTGCTGGTGCCGGTGTGCTTCTCGGCCACACATGTCGCATACTCGACGCTGCGCATGGAACCGCAGTACATGATCATCGGGCAGGCTGCGGGGGTTGCGGCGGCGATGGCGCTGAAGGCCGGTAAACCTGTGCAGGACATCGACGCCGGCGCGCTATCGGCGAAACTGAAATCGCAGGGATCGGTATTTGAGTGGACGCCACCGCCCGCGGGACCCGCGTTCTTTCAGAATCTGTTCAAGCTGTATGGAAGTGAAGCGGGGAAGCGCAGTTTACTGCCGGGCCAGTAAATCGCGAGCTTACGCCTGATTCGCAATGGCTTTGTTTGCGATGCGGCTCAGCTCATCGCAACAGGCCGACAACGAGACTCGGATGTCGCGAAGTTGCTGGCCTTCGAAGCGCAATCGTGGAACTTGGCGGTGCACGGGGCACGTGACGCCGCGAAGCTTCAGACGGGTACGCTCTTTGAATGTCTCCACCGCCGGATCGATGACGGAGGCCACTGGCATAGAAACATTATAACAGCGAAATGTTCAAAACAGGGTTGTTGAGTTTTGGCGGCCCTTATGGCGACGGGGCGTCGAACGAGAACACTCGCCAGCTTTTGCCGTGGGTTTCGATACTGGCTGACCGGACCGCTTCACCCGCGAAGCCGCGGACGGCACGCTCCCAAAAGCGATTCGCGGGCCGATTCGATTCCATGACGCGCACCTGCCACCGGCCGGGGAACCGGCGCCAGACTTTGTGTGCCACATTGGTTCCGATTCCGTGATTCCGGTAGCTGCGCACAACGAAGAACTCGGCCATGTCCCACACTGCATCATCGCCGGGCGCTCTTTTTACCAAAATAAACCCAGCCAGCTTGCCACCGCATGTGATGAGGAACGGATGCCGGCCGGGGTCGCGCCAATAGAGCGGCAGATCCGGGTAACCGAACCTGCCGTCCGCATCCAGTTCAATGTCGAGGAATTCGCTGAAGTCGTGCGCGTAGAGTTCGAGCAGATTCGCCAGAATGGGCTGCTGCTCCGCAGAAGCGGGAACGACTTCGATTGCGTGCGTCATTCCACCAGGAGCTTGTGATACAGGCCCATGTAGTAGGGCAACAGGAACGACGCGCCATCGGCCAGGTGCCGTCCATCGCCCTTGTAATCCAGACGCCAGGGGTCGTGATTCCATTGATCGACGTAGCGCTCGTCGATGGGCAGCACCAGTCCGTTGCGGCGATGGCCCCGCAAGTCGTCTCGCGACTCGAGCGCGTATCCCGGCAGGCGCACGACATCTTTGCGATGGCTATTGTTCATCGCCCAATTGAAGCGGTCGAGCGGATACCGCCGTAGCGTCTCTGCCGCCGCGTCCAATCCGTCTCCCGCTATGAAGTTGAATAGCGGATTCAGCTCCGGCTGCTCGACGGCCCAGCGATTTCTCAACGCCGTTCGATACATCTTCAGAAGCACCGGATCGGTCTCGTACTTGACGAGATTGTACAGGCACATGAAGGCCATCTCATCGTCGGATTGATTGCCTGCGCCCGGGCCGCCGTTATCCTTATAGATCAGGGTGTTCATCGCATAGCCGTGCTGGTCGATCAGCGTGCGATAAGCCCGCGCGCACTTGGCATCGCCTGTGATGTGCTCCGCGGCTTTGAGATACGAAAGGATGCTGGCCGAGTTGAGCGCGCGATCGCCCCACCAGTCGGGGTTGTGATTCAGATTCGCGGGGTCGAACACTCCCCATCGCGTCACTTTCCCGTCATGATCGACAAGCTGGAAGTGATGGTCGATCAGGTGATCGGTGAGCGCCGCAACATGTTCGCGGACCCGGCGTTTCTGCTCATCCGTCTTGGCCGCGAGATCGTAGTACAGAGCGTAGAAGAAGTAGTGACCGTCCAACTCATCGGAGCTCGTATCCGATTTCCAGTACCAGCGCCCATCCGCACTCACCGGCCAACGCGGCCGCATCACTTTCCACAGCGGATCGCGCGTCTCACGCTCGCGTTGGTCGCGCTCGGGCGAATCGTTCAGGTTGGGATTGCGCCCGCTTACCGGCAGAATCGATCGCGCAACAAATCCGCGGGGAGCGGGGTTTGCGCCGCCCTGCGTCACCGTGCCCAGAAAGCGGAGCGCCTCGAAGGCAGCCTCCGCGCGCTTGCATCCGCGATCGTCACCCAGCGCGCAGGCAAAGCACTCACCGGCGCCGTACATCGACGTCCACAGCCCATCGTTGTCGCTATCGCTCTGCGTCCACGAGCTCGCATCGCCGGGCTTGGCGACGCGCACTCCGAGCACATAGCCGTACTCGGTTCTGCGATGACGCCTGTCGATCTCATCCTCGAAGAAGCGAGCCTTGGCGGCGAGCGTCGTGCGTTGCTCCGATATGGATGCGACACCGGCCTTTGTCGCAAACCAGGCCGTCGTGCCGGTCGTTGCCACCGCGCGGACATCGTCGTCCGGCAGCCAGCGCAGCCCTTGCCGGTATTCCCAAATCTCGCCGTCGAAATGAATCGCGCCGCGATGCGTTCCATACCACACCGATCCATCCGCGGCGGCGGCGATCGAAGTGAAGTCGTCGTACGGCAGCCCATCCTCGGGCGTGTAGAGGCGCCACTTGGTGCCCTCGCGAATGCCGGCTCCTTGCGCGCTGGCGAAGTGCAACCGCCCGCGGGCATCGTAGAGAAACGCGCGCACGTCGTCGAGGGCCCAATTGCGTGCGCCATCGGTTGCGCTTACACGAGGCATCACCGGAGGCGTCTGCGCGCGGCCGATACTAAACGTACGATCGCCGATTTTGAACGTGACGCCCGTGTTGCTTGCCCACAGCGTCTGCACGGCGCCGGCGGGCGTACCGGGCACAGCGTTGAATGCTCCGCCGCGCAACACCATCAAGCCGCGCTCAGTGCCCGCATACAATTCGCCGCCGGGTCCTGTTGCAACACAGCATGCCGGACCCGTTGGATAGAAAGTCCGCACCTGCTGCGCGAAATCGGCGGCGCTCACGATGGCTACCAGAAATAAGCTATTCGACAACGCTAAATTCAAAAACATTTTCGGAAATCGATTTGCCTGCCCCATCCTTAACTTGAGCCATCAACCGGTACCCACCGGGCGCCTTCGCTTGCCATGATGCATCGCCCAACTTATGCGACGAATCCGCATCCATCGCAGCCGCCCACGCTCCGCTCTGTTGAATCGCGCCGCTTGCGTCAACGATGCGCCACTCGATACGCGCATCGGGCAGCGCCGTCCAATTGTCGTTGATCGCCCATATCCCGCAGTGCAACACCTCGCCAACATGCCAGGTATCGCGGTCGTATTCGATGCTCGCCAGCACGGGCGCGAAGCTGCGCTGCACGGTGTAGAACGTCTTGGTCGGAACGCGGTCGATATCGATGGCAGCCATGGTCACCGACGGCCAGATGTCGATCGCGTGGAAGTGAAGGATGCCGCCCGCGCCTTCGTTCTTGCGGCGGCGCTGACGTTCAATCGCGATCTGAAACAGGCGCGCGACATAGGCCTGCGTTTGCGGGATGTACTCTTTGAGCGTCATCGTTCCCGGATCGCCCCACGCGCGCATCGCTTCCGGGATCTGCAGCTTGCGCCAGATCCATTCTTCCTGGTGATCCTTGATCGGCCACGCATTCGGGAGAAACTTGATCAACGTCTCATAATTCGGCAGGCTCGTCGCGCCGAGTTCGCTGACGAACGGCTCCGTCATTTTCGTGTACTCCCAGACCGAGCCGCCGTACCAGCCGTAGTACACGTGCGCATCGCCGTAACGGCCCGTGGAGCGCACGACAGCGCGGCGCTGCGGGTCGATGAACGCAGGACGCGGCGCAAGGTGCTTGGTCAAATCGCGATAATTCTCGAGGCTCTCTTCATCGCTTGTGGCCCACAAAGCGATCGAAGGGTGATTGCGCACGTAGCGGATGTGATTGTCGTAGAGCTTCGCCGCGCGGGTCGAGAAGCCGGTGTCTTCGGGGTACCACGCCTCCAGATAGTCCTGCCAGATTAGGACGCCGCGCTCATCCGCCAGGTCGTAGAATTCGGGGTTCGAGTAGTGGCAGTGCAACCGGATCATGTTCACGTTCATCGCCAGCATGAGCGTGAGATCGCGATCGTACAGCTTGCGATTCATCTCCGAGAGAAACAAGTTGTAGTAATAGTTCGTGCCGCGGATGAACATGCGCTTGCGATTGAGATAGAAATCCCAACCGACTTTCTCAATTTCACGAATCCCCACCGCCATCGACTTTCCATCGACCACCCGGCCATCGGGCGCGAGTAGGCGGATGTCCAACGTATACAAATTCGGTTTGCCGTGATCCCATGTCCACCACAGTTGCGGATTCCTGACTGGAATCACGAGCCGGTCGTGATCGGTGACCTCGGCTGTCACACGGTAGCGATCCGGCGATGCAAAATTGCGCGGCGCGAGCGACACTTCCCATCGATACCCCGGCTCCGTACGCTCGGCGCGGAGTTCCACTTCCACCGCTGCGCCGCCTGCGCCATCGAGTGGCGTCGCAACAGCCGCGTCGACGATGACTGCATCCTCGCTCGCGATCAATTGGACTCCGCGCGTAATACCCAAGGCGGTGATGTCGTCCGGCTTCTGATCGACGGCGCCATACGAACCCTTCACCGTATAGGGCCGGTGGCGCCAGTAATAATCGACCGGCGTCCACACCCGCACCAGAACCTCGTGATCGCGCCCCGGAGTCATCCCTTCGGTGACGTCGTACTCGTAAGGGTCGATGTAGCCTTCGTGCCGTCCAGCGAACTTGCCGTCGACCCAGGTGTCCGCATAATAATCGGTCGCTTCAAATGCCAGCCTGAGACGCTGGCCCGCAAAACGTTCCGGCACGCGAATGGTTTTGCGATACCACCACTCCTTATAGCTGATCCACTCTGCTTCGCGGCTCATCGCTCGTGTAGCGCCGAGCCATTCGACGTGCACACTACCGGGAACCTTCACCGCGCGCCAGCCTGTTTGCGGTTTGTCGCAGCCCTTTTCGCACCACGCCAAATCCCACGAGCCATTCAGAGACATCGAATCCTCGCGGAATTCGGTGGGAGCGGGCGCATTCTCCTCCACAACATAACTGCGCTCCAATGTAGCGGGCGTCAAAACCGGGAACGGAGACTCAGCGGCGTCCACGCGCGTGAGAATCGGTTGCCGCAGCATGCGATCCTCGCGCCGCGCCTCGAGCAACGTGCGAAAAGTGTCCCAGCGCGGGAACGAGATCGCGATCTCGGTCTCCCCGCTCGGTATCTGCGCCAGGAAGCGCCGAGCGCCGATACCCGTGAATTCGAGCCGCGGGTCGAGCGCGATGATTCCCAGCGCGCCGTAATTCTCCGCGAGCTGATAGTAAACTCCGTGGCCGGCTGGCAGCTTCGAACGAGGAGCGATGTCATGACCGGCGGGCTCGTGTGTGCTGCCGGCGTCGGGCCAGTCGGCATCGGGCGTGTCCAGATAACGATCGAACGGTAGATACGGTGTTGCAGAGATGGATGCAAAACGAAAACCCTTCACCGCTCGCCAGCGCAGACTTGCCGACCCTGCATTCCAAACAAGCTCCTGAGTCTCACCGGCGCGCTTCAACCGGATCCGGCCTTCGAGCGGACCAGCGCTCACCACTTCCACGTCCGTAATCGGGCCCGTGCCACCCAACGTTGTCCAGCCCGTATTCTCGCCTTCCACGCCGGGCACCGGGCCAACCGGCTTGCGTTCATTCAGGTGAATATCGGCCTTCAAAGCGAGCGCACTCTCGGGCGTCGTTTCCACCAGATTCAGCATCCGCTGCGGCGCCGTCGTCAAAGAATACGCTTCGACGATGGCCGCCGCGCCGGTATCGATGGTTATGCGAAAACGCGAGTTGCCAAGCTCGATCCGCTTCATGCCGATCGCGCGATAGTGAATCTGATTCGCGAACTTCTTCGGCGGCGCTTCGCAGCATTCGACGCGATACACGGGTAGATCGCCCGGAACGATCGAAGCGGGAAACAGCAGATCCGTTCCCGAGATCTGCCACGGCAGCTCGGCTCCGTCCGGATCGGTCACGACAAACCCTGCACGGTGTCCGCCCAACTTCGCGATGGGTACACGAACTGACTCACCGGTGCGCCGGTACAGTCCGGTGGGCTCCTCCAGACGCACGTCCCACCTCTCGGCGGCCCACATACCGGCTGCGCAACACGCGATGAGAATGAATACCCGGAAGGTCATGAACGCGAGATGCCGCATCGTATCACGAAAGGATATGCTTAACACGAACACCCCATGTCCGCTCACGAAACAACGTACCGCAACCGCCGCGCGGCCGTCATAGAGGACGGCAAATTGCGCGTGACCGTCACCGTCGAAGGCGGCCACATCGCCGAGATTCTGGACAAGGCTTCCGGCGTGAATCCGCTGTGGACTCCGCCCTGGAACTCGATTGAGCCGTCCACTTACTCACAGCAGCGCTACCCCGAATACGGCGACGACGCGGAAAGCAAGCTGCTGTCCGGCATCCTCGGCCACAACCTGTGTCTCG
Source organism: Bryobacterales bacterium (assembly GCA_038322705.1). Lineage (GTDB taxonomy): Bacteria > Acidobacteriota > Terriglobia > Bryobacterales > Bryobacteraceae > TMP-7. Next base: position 10,734 of record JBBQGC010000048.1, read on the forward strand.
ATATCTTCGGTCCTCCGTCCGCACAGGAGTACGCGGCTGGAGTGACTGTCCATGGCGAAGCATCGGTGGTGCCTTATCGAATCGAGTCGGACGGTTCTCGCATGACCGCGCGCGCTCACTTGCCGGTCGCCATGCTCGATTTCGAGCGGACCCTCGAGTTGACCGGCGGGGGTGTGCTGCGCATTCACGAGAGCGTGACGAACCGCACGGGCAGCGACCGCCCGATTGCCTGGACGCAGCACGTCACACTCGGGCCGCCGTTTATCGAACCCGGCGTGTCGCGTTTATTCCTGCCTGCAAAGCGATCGATGGTGTTTCCGCATGAGATGGATCCCGATCAGCGGTATCAAGCGGGCGCGACCTTCGAATGGCCGCACGCACCAAACAAAGACGGCTCCGTGACCGATCTCGATACGTTCCCCGCCTTCGAGCGCTCCGCGGGAGTGACGTGTCACGCAGTCGATGACGACCGCGATCACGCCTACTTCCTGGCTTGGCACCCGGCCAGCCGTCTTGCGTTCGGATACTCGTGGAGGCGCTCGGATTTTCCGTGGATCTCCCTGTGGGAAGAGAATCGCAGCCGCACCATGCCGCCGTGGAATGGTCAAACGATCACGCGCGGAGTGGAGTTCGGCGCGTCGCCGTTTGCCGAAGGTCGACGCGCTACCATCGAACGCGGATCGCTGTTCGGCGTGCCCACGTTCCGGTGGCTTGCGGCGAATGAGACGGCGACGGCCGATTACGTCGCGTTCGCATTCCAGAGCGGCGAGATGCCCGACCATATCATGGCAACGCTGCAAGGTCGCGGAATGTTCTCCGCAAGTGGACGTTAACATCATGGACAAACTCGCGATACTCGGCGGCGAACCGTTGCGCCGTTCGAGCTTCAGCCCCTGGCCGCAATATCTCGCCTCCGACATCGAACGGCTCGTGAAGCAGGTGGAGAGCCGTCACTGGGGCGGTTATCCGGTGCCTGGCAAGGTCAGCGGTGAATTCGCGGAACGGTTCGCGGCGAGGCACGGCGCAAAGTACGGGCTGTGCGTCGCCAATGGCACCATCGCGATCGTGGTCGCGCTGCAAGCAGCCGGTCTACGATTCGGCGATGAAGTAATCGTGCCGGCGTACACATGGGACGGCACTGCGACGGCGGTTCTGTTCGCGGGCGGCGTGCCCGTGTTTGCCGACGTCGACCCCGACACGTACTGCCTGAGTGCAGAGTCGGTGAAGCTTTCCATCACTCCGCGGACGCGCGCGATCCTGCCGGTTCACCTTGCGATGCGTTTCGCCAACATGGACGAGATCACCGCGTTCGCTCATGAGCACAAGCTTGCAGTCATCGAGGATTGCGCGCACGCTCACGGCGGCGAATGGCGCGGACGCGGCGCGGGATCCATGGGGGATGCGGGCTGCTTCAGCTTTCAGGAAAGCAAGCTCATGACCGCGGGCGAGGGCGGCATCGTCATCACGTCGCGCCTAAATCTGTTCGAAGCCGCGCAGACCATCGTCAATTGCGGACGTGCCAGCCTGACTGATCAATTCGGCATTCGCAAACTCGGTTCCAACTACCGCATGACTGAATTACAGGCGTGCCTGCTGGTCGGCCAGTTGGAGATGCTGCCGCAGTTTCGCGAACGGCGCGCGCGCAACGCCGCACTGTTGACGCGCATGCTCGCGGAAATTCCGGGCATTCGTGTATTGCCCGCGCAACCGGAGATGACGCAGCAGACCACGTACTGCTACGTGTTCCAATACCGGCCCGAACGCCGGCCGGCGCCCTCGCGCGATCTGTTCGTCGCCGCGCTCGACAAAGAAGGGATCCCGTGCGATGGCCGCTTCTACGAGCCGGTCTACAAGAGCGACCTATTCTACGCGACGCCAGAGAACAGCCCGCAGTTGACCGTCGGCCGCGAATCGACAGTCGATTACGGACTCGCCCATTGTCCGGTGACGGAGCACGCCGCATACAGCGAGGCGGTGTGGCTGCCGCAATTCCTGCTGATCGGCGATGAACCCGATGTCGAGGACGTCGCGCGAGCGGTTGCGAAAGTGTCCGCGAACATCGACGCGCTCGCCGCGGCCGATCCGGCGCTGGCTGGCGTCAAGGCCATGGGCCGCGCACAGAGGGCGCGAGTGGAACGCCAAAAAAATTATTAAGCGCTCGCCTACCAGATACCGATCAGCTTCCACCACCACACGCCGATCCCCATCCAGATCGCGAGATTCACGACCGAAATAATGAATCCGGCGCGCCACCAATCGGCCTGCGATACATACCCCGCGCCGAAGTACACGGGCGCCGATCCGGTGCCGTAGTGTGTGATGCCGGCGTTCAGATTCGAAAAATACGCCAGCGCGAGCGCGGCGAGCAACGGCGGTACTCCGCCCACCAGCGCCGCCGCAAGAAAACCCGGATACAGCGCAGTGATGTGGCCCGTCATGCTGGCGAACGTGTAGTGAATGTAGAGATAGCCCGCCACGAGAGTGATGAGCGCCCAACCCCACGGCCACCCGGCCATGCGTCCGAACATTGCGCCCGAAAGCACCTTGATCACCCCGCCCTCATGCAACGCGTCCGCCATCATCACCAGCGGCGCGAACCAGATCAGCGCGTCCCACGCCTTCTTCTCGGATAGAAGATCGTCCCACTCGATCACCTTGAAAATCAGAATTGCCGAAAGTCCGGCGAGCGCGACGAACGTGTTGGGAATGCCGTGCCAAGGCGAGCTGACCCATCCGATCATCACCGCCGTCATGATCGCCATCAGCCATTTCTCTTCGCGTTTTAAAGGTCCGAGACGCGCAAGTTCGCTGCGTGCCAACTCGCGGGCCGGCGCCGTATCTTCAATCTGCGGCCGGAACATTTGAAGCAGCAGCCACGGCACAATCGTCAGCGACAGCAATCCGGGCACGCTCGACCCTTCGAACCACTTCATCCAGGTCAGCTCGACGTGACCGACCTTCTGCGCGAACTCGGCGATCAACGGATTCGCCGCCATTCCCGTCAAAAAAATCGCCGATGCCGTATACGTCGCGTGAAAGGCTGTCAGGATCAGGAACGTGCCGATGCGCCGCGATGTGGGCCCCGGTTCGGAGCCGAAAGAAGTGGCGACGCTGCGGGTGATCGGGAACACGACGCCTCCGCCGCGCGCCGTGTCCGAGGGGATGAACGGTGCAAGGAACACGTCCGCCGCCGCGATCGAGTAACCGAGCGTCAGCGGGCTTCGCGCGAAGCGTTTCACGAACAAATAGCCGACGCGCGTTCCGAATCCCGTCGCCGTTACCGCGCGCGCGAACAGGAACGCGGTGAAGATCAGCCACACCGTGACGTTGCTGAAGCCCGACAGAACCTTGGCCGGCGGCAATGTCCGCGTCAGGGCAAGGATCGTCATTACGATCAGGACGCTGACGCCCATGGGAACGGGCTGCGCAACCAGGGCGATAATGGTCGCCACGAACATCCCGAGAAGATGAGCTTGCGGCGCGTTCAGGCCGGGCAGCGGGAAGAAGTACAGCAGCGCACCGGGGATGAGCACGATGGCCCAACGCAGCCATTGTTCTGAACGCGTCACTCCAGCACTACCGCCCGGTCGAAAACAACGTCGAGCGTCGTGCCCTGGCGCAGCGCGACATCCTTGCCGCGCGTCAGCAACACCGAAGCGATGCCGACGGCCGTCCCGATCCCGCCGCCGATGCCAGCCGCTCTCCAACTCCGGTCCGCCAGAGCCCCGACGGATGCGCCAGTGCCCGCGAGAATCGCAATACGCTCCGCATCCTGCCCCTTGCCGGGAGCCTGCTCGATCGCTCCCTCGCTGCCCTCCACGCGCTGCCCGGTCTCGAGCGCATCGACGCTGCTCAGCTTGGGCGTGAACTTCACCACCTGTCCGTTTTCAAGAGTCAGCGTCTCCAGTCGTATCGCCAGTTCAGCGCGGCCCTTCACGCGTCCGCTGCGTTTTACGCGGACCACCGTGCCCTGTACGTAACTGTCGGCGGGCACTGCGATACGCCCCTGCGCGGCGATCGGACTCGCGGTGCGAAGATAAACGAAGTCGCCTTCGCGCGCCGTCCGCGTGCTGATGGAGTTCGCCATGCGCAGCAGCACGTGCGCGCCCTTGGGGATCTCCAGGTTCTGCGCCGCCGCACCGGAAATAAGTGCGAGCACCGATGCCAGGAATCTCATACCTGCACTTTGACACATCGGGCTATCATTTAAGGAACGCCCGCATTCAGGAGACCTGGGTAAACGTGACCTTTCAATCGCCACTGGCCATCGTACTGTGCCTTATGTCAGCTTCGCTCGCCGGGGCGCAGACCGTGCGCGGATCCATCGGGGGTACGCTGGCCGATAGCTCCGGCAAACCGGTAGCGGGCGCGCGCGTCGAATTGTCAGAAACGGCAACCGGCAACAAGCGTACCGCGGTCACCGATGGCAGCGGCGACTTCATCGTCCCCTCATTGCGGCCCGGAACGTACCGGATTGAGATCGACCGGGAAGGCTTCCGGCGCCATGTTCAGAACGTCGCTCTAGCGGTGAACCAGGAGATCCACCTGGATGTTTCGCTATCGGCCGGCCAGCGGAGTGACGCTGTCTCGGTACAGGCGGCCGCCCCTTTGACGCGAACTGAATCGGCGGCAATCGGCGGCGTCATCGACACGCGCACCATTCTGAGTCTTCCCTTGGACGGCCGGAATTTCTATGAGCTCAGCCTCTTGTTGCCGGGCGTCGTTCCACCTGCGCCGGGCTCGGCAGGCTCAGCGCGCGGCGATTTCGCCATCAACGTGAATGGCGCGCGCGAAGACGCCAACAACTTTCTTTTGGATGGAGTGTACAACGGCGATCCGAAGCTGAATGGATTTGCGGTGAATCCGCCCGTCGATGCCATTCGCGAATTCGAGGTGGCCACAAGCAGCTACGACGCGTCGTTCGGACGCAATGCCGGCGCTCAGGTGAACGTCGTGACAAAGTCGGGCAGCAACCAGCTCCACGGCACGGTTTACGATTTCTTCCGCAATACCGCGATGGACGCGCGCAACTTTTTCGCGCCCGCTGGCGAGCCTGCGCCGAAATATCAGCGCAATCAGTTTGGGGTCTCGATGGGCGGCCCGGTCGTCAGGAACCGGACGTTCCTGTTTGGCGACTATCAAGGGTTGCGCTCAGGCCAGGGAATTACCACCATCACCAATGTGCCCACGCTCGCCGAACGCGCGGGCGACTTCTCGCAAAGCGCGAATCCGCCGGTGAATCCGTTTACAGGCCAGCCGTTTCCCGGCAATCAGGTTCCGAAACTGTTCCAATCGCCTGTGGGCGCGGCGGTAGCAGCGCTGTACCCTTTGCCGAATCGCAATATCGACGGACAAAACTATATCAGCTCGCCCGTTCAACGCGATCGCGAGGATCAGTTCGATCTCCGGGCCGACCACGTGATTTCGGCCAAGTCGGAGCTCTCTGCGCGGTATAGCTTTACCGATCGCACGCTGTTCACTCCATTCTCCGGCTCCGGCTACTCGCTTCTGCCGGGCTTCGGAGTCAATATTCCGCGGCGCGCGCAGAACGTCATGATCGGTGAGACACACGTGTTCACGCCGTCGCTCCTCAATGAGGTGCGCGCGGGTTTTGATCGTGTGGCTCTGCATGTCACTCAGCAGGACATGAATCGAGGTCTGAATGGGCAGGCGGGCTTGCCGGTAATCTCGAGCAATGCGCGCGATGCGGGATTGACTTTTATTACAGTGCCGGGTTACTCGCCGTTGGGTGATGAAGGGAACAATCCGCAGCGCGGAGTTACCAACGATTATCAGGTGCTCGACCAGGCGACGTGGGCCGTGGGCCGCCATCTGGTTCGTTTCGGCTTCGACTTCCGTGTCTTGCAGCAGAATGCTTTTCGCGATGTGCAATCCCGCGGGTTCATCAGCTTTAGCGGACTCATCACCGGCAATCCGCTGGCTGAGCTGTTGCTAGGCGCGCCGACCACAACCGGTATCGCGCGCCTCGATAATCCGCAGCACTTGCGCGCGAAGAGTTACGACGGCTTTATCCAGGACACATTCCGCGTCCGGCCGGATCTGACTCTCACGCTAGGTCTGCGGTACGAATACAATACGCCACCGGTTGACGCCCGCGACCGCGCCAACCTGTTTGATCCCGCGACTAACTCGCTCACTCAGGCCGGGACGCACGGGCTGCCTCGGGGCGGCTTTGAGCCTAACCGCAAAGATATTGCCCCGCGCGTTGGTCTGGCCTGGTCGCCGGGAGGGAAGGGAACCATCGTGATCCGCACGGGTTACGGCATCTATTATGACCAGTCCTCACTCGCGCCGAGCGAAGGCTTATATTTCAGCCCGCCCTATTTCGATTTGCGATTCTTTTTTCCCGTTCCCAACGTATTCAACTTGACTCTGCAGGACCCGTTTCCGAGTAACTTCCCATTCGGCTTGCCGCTCTCGGCGACCGCCATTCAACGCGATCTGCGAACGCCCTACATGCAGCACTGGAATTTCAACATCCAACGGCAACTCGGAACCGGCAGGCTTGTCGAAGCCGGCTACACCGGATCTAAAGGTACCCATCTGTATGGGGCGCGGGACATCAATCAACCGCAACCCTCCAATGCTCCCCGTTATCAGCGGCCTCTGCCTCAATTCGAAGATGTGAACTTGCTTGAGTCGCGCGGTAACTCGAGTTACAACAGCCTGCAAGCTCGATTTGAGCAGCGCTTCCACAGCGGCCTGAGCGCGCTGGCTTCGTACACCTTCGCGAAATCGATCGACGACGGATCGAGTTTCTTCACCTCCGGCGGTGATCCGAACTTCCCGCAAAATAGCTATAACTTGCGCGCGGAGCGAGGGCGCTCGAACTTTGATGTACGCCATCGCGCAGCCATCAGTTATGTTTACGATCTGCCATTCCGGGGTAAGTGGTACGGCGGATGGCAGACCTCCGGCATCCTGACATTCCAGTCAGGCCGGCCATTCACCGTCGCGTTGCTGCCCGATTTGGATAACAGCAACACAGGAAGATCGAATTTAGGATTCGGAGCGAACGACCGTCCCAACGCGATCCGAAATCCGAATCTTGACTCGCGTACCCCAGGCCGCTGGTTCGACACCAGCGCTTTTGTGATCCCCGCACACGGTAACTTCGGCAATGCCGGCCGCAACATCGTGGACGGCCCGGGCTCTCAGACGGTCAACCTGGCATTGATCAAGAACACGGCTGCATCGGAGCGAGTCAACGTTCAGTTCCGTGCCGAAGCGTTCAACGTTTTGAATCACACGAACTTCAGTCTGCCGGACAATTTCGTTGGATCGCCGACTTTTGGACAGGTATTATCGGCCGATAACCCCCGCCGCATTCAGTTAGGACTCAAGGTGTTGTTTTAATGGCAGGAGCAGGCAGAATCGCCTCGCCCGCATTCAAGTGAACCGCTTCGCTCACCGATAGCCAAGAGGATTGCGGACGATAATTGCTGTCCAGGAGAAAGGCTTTCGACACCGCCTCGATATCGCACGTGCCCGTTACCGGCATCTTTCTCTCACTATCCGGAACTAACACGCAAGTGAAACCGATATCGCCTAAGTCGCTCGCTTTTGTGCCCGGCGGGAATTCGATCGTGGTGCGGATCCAACCGGATCGATCGATAGCATAATCAACCCGTCCCAGGGACGAACTTCGCCAGAGCTTGTCATCCTTCCGGCGCGCCATGGCGACAACGCCCGAATTGGCCACCCGCACTTTGGCTTCGACATACAGATAATTACGCGGGTCAGAGACCTTGTTTCCGTCCACTACGCCGTAGGGGCGCAACTTATCCTCGCGCTCGAGTTCTTTGGCCATCAAAGCATACGACAGCGGATCGTCGTCCATCACTTTCTCCCGCGAGTTAGCGCTCATGCCGGCCAATACGGGTGCAATTCGGTAACATACTTCCGACGGTGTCTCATCACCAACCATGTTGTTATCGGTAACAGGAATCAACAGCGGATGGCCGCCTTCCAGCTTCCCGCCATACTCGATATCTTTATGACCGCGCCCTTGTATGATGGCGTGTCCGGACTTGAGATCGAGCCGGTACACATATTCAATGTCGGTTGTGCGGCCCCAGCGTGCCATGAGTGCGCGAGTGGATGTGCCGCCGTCCTCATTGGAGAAAATCACCGTGTAAGTCAGCGACTCAGGGCTCGTCTCCGCGTACACGATGATAGGCACGTCGGTGAACTTGCCGATAGTATTTTTGCGCGCGTACAGAATGGGTGCGTGCAGCGTCGCCGCATCCGTAATTCCGCCTCGGAACGCGGCACTCTCCACCACAACCGAGGATCCTGGCGCTGAATACGACTTATTTCTCTCGATCAAGATGCTATGGCGCCCTGGCTTGAGATGTCCCAAGAACACCGTGTAGTCGCGCACTTCGGACCCGGCAAACAGCATCACCTGAAATGCGGGGCGCCGGTCGACGCTGACATCGGCAATGGCCGCTTCATGGCCGGTACGTTCCCAGGAAGTGCCCGGGGCCGACATCCGCAGCGTCGCCACGGCCTCACCCGCTTGTGCAATTTCGAAAGGGAACACTTGGCCCGAAGCGGTATATGCAATCAGGGCCAGCAACAATGGTCGAATCATCAGAAACGAATCCCCGCGATAACTAAGTTCGGAAGCTGATGATTCCAGCTTTCGGGCAATGCGTCGAACGGCAGCCGGAAGACTTTTGTTTCTCCGGGTTTCAGGCCGCCCATGCGAGCGCTGACAATCGGGACGCGCTCGCGCAGCACGAGTTGGCCGTAGGAGTCATAAAAGACGCAGAAGATCTCGACCACCTGAAGCGCTCGGACTCCGGCGTTCGTGATCTTGCCGTCAATCTCGACCACCATCTGCTTGAGGTAACTCTCGTGCGCCTTGATTTCCACGTCGCTCAGCTTTAAATTGCCGATATACTCGCGCGCTTCAGCCGAGAGTTGTAGCGATTCCGCTTTCCGGTTGGTGCTATATTGGCCGTACCAGAACAAGCCGGTCCCGATGACAGCCAGCGCGATGATTGTGAAGATAGCTCTATTGACCACTTATGGTCATCTCCGAAATCAAAATTGTTGGTGAGGCGAGCGAACTTCGAAATTCCAGGTCGGAACCGATGAGAGTGATGCGTCCGAGCATTTCCGGCAGCGTACCGGCGATCGTAATTTCAGACACGGGATAAGCAAACTCGCCGTTCTCGACCCAGATGCCTCCGGCTCCGCGCGAGTAATCGCCCGTTACGGTGTCCACCCCGAAACCCATCAGATCGGTGACATAAAGGCCAGTACCCATTTCGCACATCATCTGCTCGGGGCTGAGTTGGCCCGGCTGCAGATATAGATTGCCGTGCCCGATCGATGCTGCGCCGGTCAATCCGCGCGAGGCATTTCCCGTCGTTTTGAATCCGAGCCGGCGCGCCGCATACGTATTGAGAAGATAACTCGCCAGCGCGCCCTGTTCCACCACCACCGTGCGCCGGCTCGGCACGCCTTCGTCGTCCGAAGGCGACGTGCCGAACAAGCCGGGCAGTGTCGCGTCATCGACAATTGTCACGTGAGCGGGCGCGATTGCCTGCCCGAGTCTGCCGGCCAAAAACGAAGCGTTGCGATACACAGCCGACCCGTTCACCGCGTCGAAGAGGTGGCTCAACAGACTGCGCGCAATCCGCGCCTCGAACATCACCGGAGCGTTGCGGGTAGTCAACTTTCGCGCGCCCAACCGTCGAATCGTACGCTCAGCGGCTTTGCGTCCGACGTACTCGGGCGCCTCTAACCGTGTGCTGGTCCGCGCGGCCGTCGACCAATAGTCGCGCTCCATGGACCCCGATTCGCGCGCAACAGCGGCCATCGAGAGAGCGCAACTGCTCGTCCTGTAGGAGTGGACGAAGCCGTGCGAATTGGCGAAGACTCGCAAGCCGGTGTAGGAATCGAAAGACGCACCATCGGAGTTATTGATGCGGGCGTCAAAGGCAAACGCGGCTGCTTCGGCAGCGCGAGCGCGATTGATTTTGTCGACAGAATCAAGTGAGGCGACATCCTCGAAATACAGTTGAAGGTCGCCATCGATCACGCCTAACTCGCGCTCATCCGGCAGGCCCGCGAACGGGTCATCATTGGTGATATCCGCGATCTCGAGTGCGCCAGTTACCATTGCGGCCACGCCCGAGGCCGTGAGATCGGACGTGTATGCGGATCCAGTCCGCTTGCCCCTCAATACGCGGATGCCCGCGCCGCGTGAGCCGGCTTCCTTGAGATTCTCCACCTCGCCCCGGCGCACGTTCACCGAAAATTCGTCGCCTTGAACGAGCGTGCATTCAGCGCCGGCCGCCCCGCCCTCGATCGCAAGCCGGACTGCGCGAGCGGCGACTTCTTCCAATTGGGCCTGTTCGAGTGCCGGCGAATCCAGTTCCGTCGAGGTCATTGCGCCGTGCCTCCGACAGTCATCCGGTCGATTCTAACCGTTGGAATACCGACCCCCACCGGCACGCTTTGCCCCTCTTTACCGCAGATTCCAATGCCTTGATCGAGCTGCAGATCGTTGCCCACCATGCTAACGTCTTTCAGCGATTCCGGTCCGTTGCCGATCAGCGTTGCTCCGCGAACTGGGCGAGTTATCTTGCCATCTTCGATCAGATAACTCTCCGATGCCGAAAAGACAAAGTTGCCGTTGGTAATATCCACTTGGCCACCACCGAAAGCGGCACAATACAAACCCTTCTTGACTGAGCGGACGATCTCTTCGGGATCGCTGTTGCCGGCAAGCATGAATGTGTTTGTCATGCGCGGCATGGGAATATGCTGATAACTTTCGCGCCGGCCGTTTCCCGTTGGACGCTCGTGCAGCAAGCGGCTCGACAATTTGTCTTGAAGATAGCCGCGGAGAATGCCATTCTCGATGAGAATGTTCTGCTGCGTGGGCACGCCTTCGTCGTCAACATTCAACGAGCCGCGGCGGTTGGCCATGGCTCCATCGTCGACCACGGTGCAAAGCGGGCTTGCGACCTGTTGTCCAACGCGGTTGCTGAACGCCGATACGCCCTTGCGATTGAAATCGGCTTCCAGACCATGACCGACGGCTTCGTGCAAGAGAATTCCGGGCCACCCAGGACCCAGCACGACTGTGGTTTCACCCGCGGGCGCCTCCACCGAATCAAGTTGGACAATCGCCTGGCGCACGGCTTCGCGGGCGAAGTACTCCGGCGTCTTCTCCTCAAAGAAATCGAGACCAATGCGGCCGCCCCCGCCCGTGTAGGCGCTGTGCGGAGTCCCGTTGTTCTTGCGCGCATACGCCGTAACTCCCAGCCGCGCCAGAGGCTGCCGGTCAAAGCTCAGCGCGCCATCGCTGGTGGCGATCAGGACATGCCGTATGTGATCGGCATAGGCCGCTTGAACCAGAAAAACGCGCGGATCGGCGGCGCGCGCGGCGCGGTCGGCGCGGCGCACCAGTTCCACGCGATCCGCCAGGGGCGCTTCTGTCGGGGCCGTAAGAATAGAATAGAGGTCGCGCTTGACGCCTTGTGTGAATCCGGTTCTGGTGATTGAGGCGGGTCCACTGGCAATATGAGCGGCAACACGCGCTGCCTTGATAATCTTATCGGGACTCAAGTCGTCGCTATAGGCGTACCCCGTGCGCTCGCCGCTGATGACCCGAATGCCAATTCCCAAACTCGTGCCTTGAGTCGCGCTCTTGACAATTGATTCATCCATCGAAATCGATGTAGTGATGAGATATTCAAGATACAAATCGGCATAGTCGCCTCCCGCCGACATAGCTTCGCTCAGATAACGGTCCAGATCGTGCGTGGTCACGCCGAACTTGCTCGCAAAAAACGACTCCGAAAATTGCATGGTTCCACTTCAGGGTAACAAGGTGGGGCGGTGAGGGCACGGGACCGCACGATTTCACGATGGGCTCGTGTCCGATGGCGGCATCTTACGCCGCTCTCGCCGATCATGCGAGTCTTCGCGATAATGAAGCAAGGTTGGAAAAGGTGCTTATTCACGAGAGTTATGCGGGCGAGGAAGTCATGCATCGACGGTTGTGGCGGATTGCGACCGAGAACGCTGACATCGCTCTTAAAAGCGGCGAAGAGTACTTAAATCCTTTGTTGATTTCGAAGGTGTTCGCTTTTCACACGCTGGAAGCCTACCTGAACTATGTGGGCGAGCGGATCGCTCCTGAAATCTGGGAGGACGAGCGGAATTACTTCCACAGAAAACCTTATCGCGGATGGGATGGCAAGCTTAGAAAAGTTATGGAACTTGTCGGGCTACCCTATGATGCCCGTCAGCCCCCGTTGAGCCGTGTTCTGAAGCTACGGGACTTTCGAGATCGTATCGTGCACGGAAGGTCTCAGTCCATTGTGGGCGAGAGAACGACGCCTCTCGATTCTCCGTATCCCGGCATGCCAGCCTCAGATCTCCAGTTGGCCTTAGGATGGACAGACGATATCTTGACAATTCTGGCGGAAGTTGAACAGTTGATCGAAACTATCCAAGAACTCGCCGCGCCTATGATCGAGGAACGGTGGCCGCCCGATCACGAGAAGCGCATGTCCTTCGGGCAGAAAGCCTTGGGGGGCCCGCCACGATACAACTCCAGCGCTATCAAAGTGTCGTAGCTTCTTCTGTGTGTTACGACGGCACTTCATAAAATCGCCGCAAGATACCCATTGACGCCTACACCCCTATGTAGTGTTCTACTCCTACGCGAGATGCCCCCGACTCCGTGGACATGGATTCCATGAGTACGTGGCCGCGCGAGCCCATCTGCACGGGCATTGACAGGCGGAATAGGCACGACGGGCAGCGCTTGCGTTGATCGTCGAGGGCCCACCAAAGTGCGATCACGACGCCGAGTATTACGAGCCATGATGAGAATGCCTCCGGTCCGATCCGCGAACGCCCGACATTCGCATGCCGGGAGCAAAGGCGAACTCAATGGCGGCAAGCGATGCGGCGGTACAAGCGAGCGATACTTTGACGGCGAAGTAAGCGACGCCTCGCAGCCCCGACTCTGTGCCTGAACGGACACGGCCTGTTGTGGACTCCCGAAGATTCCCTCGAGTCGCATCCCAAGGACCGGTGGCTCAACTTAGATGACTCCTGGAGCGAACTCTTCGCGGGTTCGGACAAGCATTAGAGAGACCATTTGTCGTCCACAGCTACACGTCCGTAACAGGCGGGAAACTCGTCAACATCCGAGTACATGGCATCCTGTTTCCAAGGCACTTGGACCCGATCCGTGTCGCAGGACGGAGATCAGCACATCCTCGACATCGACGCGACCTCCTCCACGGTTGAGGCGCGCTGGCCACGTCTGATATTCAAACGTGTACAGCTATAACAGATCGAGCGGCGACTTACTCTCGCGCTCTACTTGACTCATCATGCATTGACTCGGAGCTTTATCCGGCCGCCATCGCAATAACTTCGTCCCGTGCCGGAACCGTCCTCCCGTGAAGTGATCGTACTGAACCTCGATCACCAGTTTCGATTCAAGCGGCTCCCACTCCGTCGAGCGCGTGGAACTCCAGCGGCTCGGGCCCCCTGGGGCGCGGCCCGTAAAGCCCGGTGGCATGCGAAGTGCTTCGAGCTTGCGCGTCATATCCGGCTTGTCTGCGGCAGCGATGGCCGATGTGAATCCGACGTGATTCAGCAGCCCTGCGTCGTCATACAGGCCTAACAACAACGACCCTACCAGTTTGCCTTTCGACGCGTAACGAAAGCCGCCAATCACGCAATCGGCGCTTCGAAGATTCTTGATCTTCTCCATGCCAGTGCGTTCGCCGCTCCGGTAAGGCCGGTCCAAACGCTTGGCGATGATTCCATCCAATCCGCCGCCCATCGTCCGGAACCAGCCGCGGGCTTGCTCGAGATCGGGTGTCGCCGGTGATAGGCGCACTGTCCTGCTGATCAGATATTTTGCCGCAAATGTCTCCAGCCGGGAGCGCCGCACCAACAACGGCTCATCCACCAGAGAATGGCCGCTATCGTCTACCAACAGATCGAACACGATCATCATCGCCGGATGTTCTTTGCTCAATTTGTTTACCCGGCTCGCGGCTGGATGAATCCGTTGTAAGAGCTCGTCAAATGACAAGTTCCCATCTTCCGGAATAACGATCTCGCCGTCAATAACGAATTTGCCGGCTTGCAATTCGAGTAACGAAGCGGCTAACTCGGGGAAATAACGAGTGAGTGTCTGGCCCGCCTTGGACTGCAGTTCGATCTCGGAGCCATCCCGGAACGCGATGCAGCGGAAGCCGTCCCACTTCGGCTCATATTGCCACTCCGGCCCGGTCGGAATCTTCGCGGCCGAGTCAGCTTCCATTGGCAAATAAGGAGGCGAGATAGGCAGGTTCACGACAGCTTCTCCAATTTGAATCGCCCGCGCTTCGCTAGCAGCGGCTTGAACAGGTCACCCTTATCCCTGACGCGCTTGGCCATGTTATCGATGCGGAAGTCCTCTATCTCGATCCCGTGCTTGACTTCTTCCCATGTGACCGGAGCCGATACGGTCGCCTTCGGTCTTGGCCGCACGGAATAAAGAGAGGCCAGCGTGCGGCCCCAGGCATTCTGGTTATAGTCCACCAGGACGTGGTTCTTCGGCCGCTTCGCAATCCGGTATTCGGCAGTCACCAACGCAGGATTCCGCTCGGCAAGTAAACGCGCCAGGTGCTTGCTGAACGTCCAAACCTCTTTCTGTGTCGGCCCGCGATGGATAGGCACGTAGATATGTATGCCTTTGGAACCGGTTGTCTTGGGATAACTCGGCGCCTCTAAGTCATCCAGTGCTTGCTTCACCAACAGCGCCGTCTCGCGGACGCACTCGAAACCTGCCGAAGGAACTGGATCGAGATCGAAATGCAGATAATCCGGCCGCTGCACATCGTCACATGTCGCGTACCACTGGTTTAGATCGATGCAGCCCAGATTGATAAGCCAGAGCAGGGAAGCGGTATCATTGATGATGGGAAAATCGATGATATTTCCTGACTCATGTTCAATCGAACAGACCGGAATGTAATCGGGCCGCGGCGAGGGCGCGCGCTTTTGAAAGAAGAACTCGCCTGCCGCCCCGTTCGGATAGCGCTTCATCACCATCGCGCGGTCGCGCAGATGCGGTAGCAGCACGGACGAGACGTCCTCGTAATATTGCAATAGGTCGCGCTTAGTAATGCCGAGTTCCGGCCAGAAAAGCTTACCCAGGTTTGTCAGCTTGACCGCGTGCCCGTCCACCACCAACTCCGCATCGCGTGTACCTTCGGGAATCGAGCGGACGCTGGACGGCGGCGTGTTGGCGGCGCTCATCGGCAGGCCGCTTAGCGAATCATGCCCAGGCTGCGCAATGTCGTCTCGGGCTCGCTGCCTTCAAAACGAGCCACGGGAGCCTTCTCCCGCCCGTCTTCCAACGCGACGCCATACGGCGGATCGCTCGTGAATGGGAATGCTTTCTTCAGCTTTGCGAGATCGAGCGACGTGCCTGCTTTTAGACCGGTGTCCTTCAGGAATGACGCGGCATAGCGCGGTTCGGCGGTCGGAATGCTAATCACCTTCGTAGCGCTCCAGTCCAATTTGCTCATGTCCCGCGCGGCCTTCTCGCAATGCGAACATTGCGGATCGTAGAAGTACAGGAAGATGCGTCCGTGTTGCAGCGAAAACGGCTGGCCGTCGACCACTACCGACTCCGGAGCTTTCGCGCCGCTCAAGCGACTCGCGTTGACACCATACGATACGGCCGAAAATACACAGATCGCGCCCAAAACAACCGCCGCGCTACGCAATCCGCTCGACGGCCGCGCCCACCACGCCGCGATCGTGGCGGCGGCGAGCATCGCAATATCTCCAACAAAGAATTCCAGACTTACGGTTCGTTTCACCCAAGGAAAACAACTGCATTCCTTGCCCGCCAGCGTCGAGTAATTGACGCCGATATACAGCATGAAAACTACCAACAGAATGATTGCCAACCATGCGCCCCAACGCCGGAAACGCGGCACCAGTATGGCGACGCCTGTAAATGTCTCGGTGATGCCCAGCGCAATTGTCAGAGCCATACTGAACACATAAGGCACCTTCAATTGCTCAACCATCGTGCGCCAGGTGAATGGGTCCACGATCTTCCAGATACCAGAGGTGACAAATAACACCGTTATTACGAGCGCGGCAATATGCCCCCCGATCGTCTTCCACGCAGGCATATCCCAACTCTGGGCCGTGCCCATGGGCTGTGCCATACTATCGTTCATGTTAGCTATTTTAACCCGTTCCGAGGCATTGAATTATGCATTGGCCACGGGTTACGCCTCTGGCGCGCGCAAGATTTCCGTCGTGGCGCTCAGCGGATTTTATCTCGCTGGCGTTGGATGGTGGGCCGGAACCCGCATTGCCGCGGCCTGGCGTGAGCGCAGTCAAGACTCCGACGATCCCCGCGATCAGTTGCTTTGAGCGAAGAACTCGCGCGCCGCATCCACCGTTTGGCGGATGTCTTCTTCCGAGTGCGCCGCTGAAATGAATCCAGCCTCGAACTGCGAGGGCGCCAGGTAGACTCCGCGTTCGAGCATCCCGTGGAAAAACTCGGCGAACTTGGCTGTCTTCGATTGCTTCGCCGAATCCCAATCGGTGACTGGTTCACTTGCAAAGAAGAATGTGAACATGGATCCCACTCGGTTCACCGTAACCCCCTGCGGCGGAGCGGCCGTCAGTTGCTGCCCGCGCGCCTCGAGTTGGTCGTAGATTTCGGGATGCATTCTCAAATGACGCACCATCGCCAGCCCGGCCGCAACCGCGAGAGGATTGCCGGACAACGTGCCTGCCTGATAAATCGGTCCGGACGGCGCGACTTTCGACATGATGTCGGCGCGTCCACCGTATGCGGCCAGAGGTAATCCGCCGCCGATAATCTTGCCGAGCGTCGTCAGATCGGGACGGATGCCGTAAAGCTGCTGAGCGCCCCCGCGAGCGATTCGAAAGCCCGTCATTACTTCATCGAAGATGAGTAACGCTCCGTGCCGCGTCGTGATTTCGCGCAAGCCTTCCAGAAACCCAGGCGCAGGCGGCACGCAGCCCATGTTGCCTGCCACCGGCTCGACGATCACCGCCGCGATCTGACCGGGGTGTGCGAGAAACGCCTGCTCCACAGCCTCGATCGAATTGAACGGCAGCGCTATCGTCGTGTTCGCGAACGCGGCGGGGACTCCCTGCGTATCCGCAATGCCCAACGTCGCCATTCCCGAGCCGGCTTTAACCAGCAGCGAATCCACATGCCCGTGATAACAACCTTCGAACTTAATCGTGATATCGCGGCCCGTGAAACCGCGCGCCACTCGCAACGCGCTCATGGTGGCTTCGGTTCCGGAATTCACCAGCCGCACCATCTGCATCGACGGCACTGCGAGACTGATCTCTTCCGCTAAGTCGATTTCGCGTTCAGTGGGCGCGCCGAAGCTGGTACCCGAGTCAATCACCTCGCGTAGAGCCTCGACTACCGGCGGCGGGCAGTGTCCCAAAATCAGCGGACCCCACGAGCACACGTAGTCGATGTACTCGTTCCCATCGACGTCGATTAATCGTGAGCCATGCCCGCGCGTGATAAAACGTGGCACGCCGCCGACGCCCCGAAATGCGCGTACGGGAGAGTTAACGCCGCCCGGAATCGCGAGCTGCGCCCGCGCAAACAGTTCTTCGGATTTGTGGGTGTTCATCCGTCAGGTCAGACGCTCTCGCGCGTCGGAATCAGTTTGTGAAGGAATAAATTCATCACAATCTCGTGCAGGGTACCGTTCAGATTCTTCAGCAACCGGCCTTTCAAACCGAGATATGGTTGGGTGCCCGCGAACAGATCCTGCATCAGTGCGGTGAAGCGCGGACTGCGGCGAATGAACTGCACCATCCGCGCCGGAACGCTACTGAACAGGAAACGGCCAAGGAATACCTGCTTGGCGAGCATTGCTCCGAATTCCAGGTCGGCCATAAAATCGCGCTGAATCAAACAGCGATAGGCGTTGGCCTTGGCTTCCATCGCGTGCTCGTCGGAAATCAGAATCTGGCTCGCCAGGTCGCCCGAACGCATCGCGTAATACAAGCCCTCGCCCGTGATCGGATCAACCATCCCGCCCGCGTCGCCGACTGCCAGCCATCCGTCGCCCGATACCCGATTCCGCCGCCAGCTAGCGGACTCCAACGACGGAAGCACGTGTCCGTAAAAGGATCCGTCCTTGGATGAGATTCCCTTTTCGAGCATGTAGCGATCGAGCCTCGCGCGGAGCGATTGCGCGGACTCTCCCTTGCCGCAGATTCCAACCGACAGATGCCCGCACCGCGGAAATACCCAGATGTAGCCCTCCAGCCGCGGTAAAAACTGAATGTCGATGTGATCCTGATTGGACGGCACGTAATATCCGAGAGCGAACATCGTATCGCCTGCCGTATACTCAGTGCCGACATTGTGTAGCGAGTTACGCGCGCCAGTGGCAACGATGCAATAATCGGCTTGCGCCGTGCCGTTCCGCGTCTTCAGCGACCAGCCGCGGTCCTCGCGCTTCACTTCCAGTACGCGAGTCTTCTCGATCTGCGCGCCGGCCTGTTCGGCCCGCTGCAGCAGCATATTGTTCAAATCGTAGCGGGAGTAAATCACCAGGGGCTGCCCCAACGGCATGGAAACACATCCAGCTTTGGGAGCCGACAAATTGGTGTGAGTAACAATCTTCTTGGCTGTCGAATTCTCGATCAGATAAGGATAGGTCTTGTAAGCCTTATAAGTCAGCCCGCCGCCGCACGGCTTTTCCCACGCCAGCTTCTCATCGAAAATGAGCGTCTTTAGACCTGCTCGCGCAAGCCGTTCGGCCGCAAAGGAACCCGCGGGGCCGCCGCCCAGTACAGCAACAGTTTTCATTTCTGTTCCGAAGGCGACTTAGTGGGCGGGTGACCCGGAGGCAGCGCGCCCCCATCGGGTCCGGCGGGCATTGCGCCTGGCATGTTCCCCGGCATCGCTCCCGGAGCGCCCTGCGCGCCGTGAGGACTTCCTCCGCCCTCCTTGCGCCCCTTTACGACCCACTTGTCCCCTTTACGTTCCAAGGCATAATTGATCGACATGCCCTGCGCGCCCCCGGCCTTAGGCTTGAACGACACCACTGCGGTGGCTTCGTTGTTTTGGAACGTGACATTGGAAACGTCGACGTTCATCAGCTTCATATCGAGGCCGGTCTGCGATTTCCGCTGATCGAGATAGTCCAGAACGCCCTGACGGACCGCGTCGGTGCTCTGGATGTTCCGTGAACAGCCGGCAGCTAGTATGACGACAACAAGTGTCGCGCGAATGGAGTGCACACTTCGATTATACGATCCCGGCATCCTGCCTCGCCCTGGGCGCTATTTCGCGTCCACCTTGACGACGAAATACGTGAACTGTTTGCCCGGATCGACCAGCAGTTGATGTGGCGTGTTCGCGGGAATGTGCACTACATCGCCTGCGGCGAGCGCGTGTTTTGAACCGCCCTCGATGGACGCGCCGCGAATTTCGCCGGCCGATTGCGTTCTCTGCGCCGGAATCTTGCCGCCTACAACGAGCGTCGCCTCGCCGCTTTCGACTACGAAAACATCGGCTACGGCGACGTGCAACTCGGCCAAGCCGCTTGCTTCGCGATGCGCAACCATCGTCTCGTGGTTGCCATACTTCGCCAGGTTCTGCGTTGCAACCTTTTGCGCATCCATCTTCGGCGCAAGTTTCTGTTCGAAGCCTTTCAACTCCGAGCTCTTCCAAACGCTGAATCCGGCAGGGTCGGCTGCCAGCGCGATGAACGGGAGCACGAGCGCTGCCGCGGTCTTAAACATTTCGGGTCCTCACTTTGGGAATGCGTTCTTCGACAGGGGGCAGCGCGGGAAAATCCGTATACGGCTGCGCCTGATACCAATAGCATACCGAGAAGAAGTTATCGCCGCGATCGTTGGCATGGCCGTGCTCCATCGTGTGGCGCATCGACCGCTGGAACGTCACGGGATTATCGCCATGCCACCGGTAACAGCAATAGCGGCCACCCGTGCGCTCGGCGGCCGCAATCAAAGGCGCACCATACATCCGATGTGCAAACGGCTGCGCTCCGTCGCGCCCGCCGAAATCCCAACTCCCCAGGAAGTAATCCTCTGAGCCCGTACCCACGATCGATGGCTTGCTGTCGCCGTCGATGAAGATCATCTCGTCGCCTTCGCCCCACCACCCGTCCGCGTTTTGAAGCACGCCCAAAGTCACGCCCATCAAGTGTCCCTGGCCTTTGGTTTCTCCGTATACATAATTCAGGCGTCCGTCGGGATTCAACTTCGCATCGCTGCCCGTGGTTGGAGTACACGGCGCGCTCTGCCGGTATTGTGCATGGAAATAGAGCGTGTCCGCGGGAAGCGCGGGAACGGCTTGATAATCGATGTTCGAATAGAACGAGCCTATCTGCGCTTTGCCCTCGTTGGTGACAGTCAGCCGGGCCGATTTGTACGGCATGACGAAGTAGCAGTTGAGCGATTTGCCCGGCGAGCACGCCAGATACTGCGACTCATAGATCTGATACGAGCCCAGGTTCAAACCGAAGAAATCGCCCATCGGCACTTCCACGCTGGGCTTGCTGTTGCCGTCCCAGTAGGCGCGCAGGACAAGCTCCTTCAGATGCATGGAACTGCTCGCGGCGATGGTGAACCAGATGTGCGTGATCACTCCGGGTTCACTGGCTTTGAACACATCCAGGGTCTGTCCGGGCGGGATGTTCCAGAAATCGCGATTGCCCCCCGTGGTATCGAAGCTGCCCTGTTTCAGCGATCGATAGTGCTGGCTCCGTGCATACTTCGGCAGAAAATCGTAGTTGCCACTTGGGCTTCTCGCCGGTTGAGCGGACGCCGCCGCGCCCGTAGCTCCTGCCAGCAGTGTGCGGAAGAATCCGCGCCGTCCATCCGACATTCAGGACCTCCAGTAACTGACAGTCATATCAGAATAAGAGCTTCAATGCGAATTGAATCTGTCGCGGGATGTACGTGCTGCGGATCGTTCCGAAGTTCGCGTTCGACAGATTCGGCTCCGGCGGCCGGAAATTCGTGTGATTCAGAACGTTAAAGAACTCGGCCCGGAACTGCACAGCCATGCCTTCGTGCACCCGGATCGGGAAGTTCTTATCGACGCCTAAATCCCACTGCTCGAAGTTCGGCGCGCGGAACGCGTTGCGGCTCAGGTTTCCGTAAGGTTGGCTCGCGGTCGGAAGTTGGAACGCGGCCTTGTTCCAGTACGCATCGAGTCGTGCCGGACCGCTCGCGCCCGTGGGATCGCCGATCAGGTTGGGCCGCATCGATGTCGCGCCCCGGAAGTCGGAGATCCGGCCCGTGTTGTCGATGTCCGAAGTTGGGCTGTAGAACACAACGTTGACGGGCTCGCCCGTATTTGCTGTATTGATACCGGTCAATTCCCACCCGCCTGCAATGGCGTCGAAGGCAGCGTTCCAACTCGCGCCATAGTGCCGGCCGCGGCCGAATGGAAGCTGATACAGCACGCTTGTTACATTCACGAATTTGACGTCATAGCTCGAGGGACCGCGCTCCGCCGCGAGATTGCGGATGTTTTGCACGTTCGCAACATTGACGCCGGAATGCGTTTCCAGCGCCTGCTCCGAATTGCCTAGCGCCTTTGCCCAGGTGAACGAATTCAGGAACGCGAAGCCGGAGCTGAAACGGCGCTCCAGTTTAGCTGACAGTCCGTTGTAACTGCCGGATCCGGCGGGATCGAGCCAGGTGATCGCGCCATAATTCGATATCGGACGCCGCGCCTGGATTCCGAGGTTTTGACCCGGCGCATTGGGCAATGCCTGGTTGTAGTCCGCAATGACCGGCACCCGCACGCTGTGATTGCCCGTGTAACCAACTTCCAAAACTGTGTTCCTGAACACTTCCTGCTGCACGGCGAAGAACCAGGTCTGAACGTAGGGCCACCGCAGATCGCGCGGAACGTAAGTGATGTTCGACTTGACCGGATCGAAGTTAGCCGGATTCGTCAGCCCTGCCGGATAGCCCTGCTGCGTCGTGCGGAAGGCGGGATTGACTTGGCCGTTGATGAGTGGTGTCTGGTCGATAGTCGCAATCACTACCTGCGGGCCGTTAATACCCAATAAGTCAGCGCTGCCAACGCGGTTGTTATGGACGTAGCTGATCCCATAACCGCTGCGCACGACCGTCTTTGGAGTAATGCTGTAAGCCAACCCGAGACGGGGACCCCAATCCTTGTAATCCGGATTCACCAGGGCGCGGTCAGCCAGGCTCCCGTTCTTTGCTCGCAGAATAGTGTTGGTGGCGGGGTCGTAATCCGACAGATTGTTATCGCGCTCCCACCGCGGGGTCGCAAACTCCCACCGCAGGCCCAGGTTCAAGGTCAGTTTTGAATTAACCCGGAAGTCATCCTGGAAGTAGACGAAATGTTGATGCTGGCGATAATTGCCAATCAGGTAGTTAGCAAGAGCATACTGGCTGCGCAACCCGAATAGAAAGTCGGCAAGACCGTAGCTTCCGGTGTCGGCGGCAACTGTACAGCCCGCTGGTTGCCCGAGATTGGCGCACGTCGGCTTCGAGAATCCGCCATTATAAGTGTCCCGGCCGTACAGCGGGTTGATGTCCATCACCTGTGTCCGGATCATCTGGAACTCGTACCCGGTCTTCATCGCGTGCCGCCCCACAATGCGCGAGTAATTCACCTTCGGATTCCACATGAGTGGATTCTGAAACTGCGGATTCGTCGCCTGACGCCCTAACTGGCTGAACCCGGCGATTGTCTGGGCGGTCAATCCGCCGGTCAAGTCGGGACTTGTGGACAGACCTGTGATTCCATACAACGACAACAGACTCGGGCCGCCGATGTCGGGCGGTTGCTTACCCGCCGTAGTGTGCGAGATGCCCAGACGAGCCTCAAATAATGAAGTGGGCGTTACGGTCCAGGTATAAGAGAGCGCCAATGCTTGATTCAGAACCCGAGTGTGTCCGTTGCTGTTGCCGCCAGACGGGCCTGGGAACGGCGGCTGGTCGAAGATGTTGACTTTCCTCTGGCTAACTCTGGCGAATGCCGCCATGTTCGACCTGATTTGCCCATCCAGCCGCCCGTCGAACTTGTCGTTGTAATTGCGCGACAGGCTGAGTTGCTGGAAGTTATTTGACCGGCCCGACCCCGTGAGCGCAGGTAAATCGTTCAGCACTTTCAGAGCAAAAGGCGATATGTCCGCGGTGGGAATTGGCGTGTTCGCAGGGTAAAGCTTGCCGGTTAGAGGATTCGCCACCGGCACCGGTAGAACGCCAGCGCGGTCCGTCAACGAAGGCAGGCTCGAAAACGCGAGTTGCTTGTTCAACTCACGGAACCCCTCGTAATCGCCAAAGAAGAATACACGGTTCTTGATGATCGGGCCGCCGATCGTAGCTCCGAACTGATTGCGCTGTAGCGTCGGTTTGCGGAATGTCGCTGGGCGCTGGCCAAATACATAACCGATCGCGTTCAGGTCCGTATTGCGCAGGTACTCGTACGCGGTGCCGTGAAATGCGTTCGTTCCGGTTCGCGTTGCCGCGTTGATGATCGCGCCGCCGGCCCTGCCATACTCGGCGCTGTAGTTGTTCGTGATCACCTTGAACTCGGCGACAGCGTCGGGCGATGGCTGAGCGACTTGATTGGCGAAGCCTTGATTGCTGGTCCCGTATGCGTTGTTATCGACGCCATCCAGCATGAAGTTGTTGTAAGTGCTCCGCAGTCCATTCACGTTGAACGCGCCTTCACGCGGGGTCGGCGAGGTTGCCAGCGGTGACCGGTGCACGTTGGTGGTGAGCAGAGCCAAGTCGGAGTAAGCGCGCCCATTCAGGGGCAGATCGACGATCTGTTGCGTCCCGATTACCTGACTGTGTTCACTGGTATCCGTCTCGAGCGCGGTGGCCGCTCCGACAACGTTCAGAGTCTCGGTGACAGCGCCCACTTGCAGCGTGATGTCGACTCGCTGCCGCGCGTTCACGTTCACCACGACGTTCTCGGTAGAGAACTTCGTGAACCCCGGCTGCTCGGCGGTGATCGTGTACCGCCCCGGTTTTACGTTGAAGAAATCGTAGTTGCCGCTGTCGTCCGAAGTGGTCTTGAGTACGATTCCAGTCTCGGTGTTGATGAGAGTAATCGTGGCGCGTCCCACAGCGGCGCCCGAAGCATCGCGCACCGATCCAAGTACTTCGGCAGTCTCGAACTGTGCGGCGGCCGGGAACGCGAAAGCCAACAGCACGAACATGTAGAGTTGGAAACGAGTCTTCATTCGACCTCTCCTGGGTTTCCAATGTACCACCGCGATGATTCAAACGCGTGGCGCGGCGGCTAATTGTAAAATACGAGTCATAATGACCCGCGCACTTCTATTGCTCGCCGGCTTACCTCTCCTCGGGGCCGACATCCGGATCGGCATCGTCGGTACCGACACCTCACACGTACCTGCTTTCACCAAGGCCCTGAACGACAGCACGGATCGGGCGCACATCCCCGGCGCTCGCGTTGTAGCGGCGTATAAGGGCGGCAGTCCGGATGTCGAATCGAGCCGCACGCGCGTCGACAAGTTTGCCGACGAGATCCACACGAAATGGGGCGTCGAGATCGTGCCCGACATTCCCACGCTCTGCTCCAAAGTCGACGCGGTGTTGATCGAGAGCGTCGATGGGCGCACGCACCTGGCGCAAGCACGGCAGGTGTTCGCCGCGAAGAAGCCCGTGTTCATCGATAAGCCGCTGGCATCGACCTTAGAGGATGCCCGCGAGATCGCGCGTCTCGCCAAGCAGGCCGGCGTGCCGTGGTTCAGCTCGTCCAGCCTTCGCTGGGGCGAAATCGCGGAGACGATGAAAGGTCCTGGGATCCTCGGCGCCGAGACCTGGGGTCCAGGTCCCTTCGAGGAGCATCATGAACTCGAGCTGTCCTGGTACGCCATCCACCCGATTGAAGTCCTATTCGCGCTGATGGGAACCGGCTGTGAAGAGGTGACCCGCACCACCGGCGCTACCGCCGATGAGATCACGTGCCGCTGGAACGACGGCCGGATCGGATCCGTGCGCGCCTTACGGCCTTATGGCACCTACGGCGCAGTGGTGTTTCGGAAGGATGGCGTTACGCAAAGCCCATCCAAACCGCATGAAGGTTACGAACCTCTGGTGCGGAAGATCGTCGAGTTCTTTCAAACAGGCCAGCCCCCGGTTCCAAACCAGGAGACTCTGGAAATGTTCGCGTTCATGGATGCCGCGCAACGGAGCAAGCAGGCGGGCGGGAAACCGATGCGCCTGCGCTGAGACGACTCCTTGCTCTATCTCTTACTGGTCTTCGTTCCGGTTGCAATCGGGCTCGAGTTCCTGAAACCGGACTGGCACACGGCTATCTTCATCGCGTCGGCGCTGGGCATTGTGCCGCTCGCAGGCTGGCTCGGCACGGCGACCGAACACCTTGCGGAACGCACGGGAGCAGGCATTGGCGCACTGTTGAACGCCACGTTCGGAAACGCGGCCGAGCTGATCATCGCACTGGCGGCGTTGCATCAAGGACTGTACGCCGTTGTGAAGGCTTCGCTGACCGGCTCCATCATTGGCAATCTTCTGCTCGTTCTCGGGGCATCGGCGCTCGCCGGCGGTCTGAAGTTCCGGCGTCAACGCTTCAACATGACGGGCGCCCGCGCCCAATCGTCGCTGCTTCTGGTGGTCGCGATCGCGTTCGTGATCCCCGCCGCTTTCCACTATCTAGCCGGGCCGAATTCAAGCGGACAGGAACACGATCTGAGCCTCGAGATCTCGATCGTGCTGCTGATCAGTTATGCGCTGCACCTTGTCTTCTCTCTCGTGACGCATAGTCAACTGTTCGAGGGGGCGCCTGAGCCTGACGAGCCCGCACACGAGCGATGGTCCGTGAAGCGTGCAGTGGCAGTGCTTGCCGTGTCTACCGCCGTGCTGGCGTGGCTGAGCGAGATCCTGGTTGGCAGCGTAACACCTGCCGCGGCATCTTTCGGCATGACCAGTCTCTTCATCGGCGTCGTCGTTGTAGCGGTGATCGGCAATGCGGCCGAGCACAGCAGCGCGATCATGATGGCGTTGAAGAACCGCATGGAGGTGTCCCTCGGAATCGCGATCGGCAGCAGCATCCAGATCGCGCTGCTGGTAGCTCCGTTGCTGGTCATCGCGAGCCACTTCATCGGCCCGCACACGATGGATCTGCGATTCACGCCGGCCGAAGTTCTGGCCGTATTCGCGGCCGCTCTCATCACGGGTCAAATAGCCGGCGATGGCGAGACCAACTGGTTGGAGGGCGCGCAATTGCTCGCGGTATATTTGATCCTGGCTCTGGTATTCTTCTTTCTGCCCGAAACCACGACGGGAGCTACAGCCCATTGAAGGACCTCATCAAGCTTGCGGCAAACGCCCGCATCTACGACCTTGCTCAGCCGCTGTATGCCGGCGTTCCGCACTTCCCTACGCATCCGCCGTTCGCCTTGAGCCTGGCCAAAATGCATGGCGATTTCGTACTCAAGAACGGCGCGAGTTCCGCCTCCGAGCTGATCGCCATGGGCGGGCATAGCGGCACGCACATCGACGCGCTCTGTCATTTCTCCTGCAACGGAATGCTCTTCAAAGGCGCCGCACCCGTTCAATCGCCCGCTTCCGGTGTCGAGTCGTACTCCGTCGATACGATCACGCCTGTCGTGCGCCGAGGTGTTCTGCTCGACGTGGCGGCGCATCTCGGCCGCGACGTGCTGCCCGAAGACTTCGTCATTCTTCCCGAACACCTCGACGCGCTCACTCCCGTACAGCCGGGCGACGTCGTACTGATCAGAACCGGCTGGGGACGCTACTGGGGTGACCCGCATCAATTCACTACCGCCGGCAAAGGGACGCATGTAGCAGGCCCCGGTCCGGAAGAAGCGGCTGCCCGATGGCTCAGCGCACACCGCGTATTCGCCGCAGGCTCGGACACGATGGCCTTCGAGCGCGTGCCTTCGTCCACGATGCCGGTCCACGTCCATCTGCTGGTAGAGAGCGGCATCCACATCATCGAGAATCTCGATCTCGAAGGGCTCGCACGCGACCGCATTACCGAGTTTCTCTTCATCGCCGCCCCGTTGAAGATCCGCGGCGGAACCGGGTCTCCAATACGTCCTATCGCGCTTGTCTCGCCATAGCCGATGGCGTCGAATTTCTGGACCGTTCTGCGCGACAATCCTAACTACCGCTATACGTGGATGGGTCAAGTGGTCAGCGAAGCGGGCGACCATTTCAACAGCATCGCCGTGCTGAGCCTCGCGATCCATTTGACTGGCTCCGGCATGGCGGTGGGCGGCGTCATGATGGCCCGGACCGTGTCGGCCATCGTCGCGGGACCGATTGCCGGCGTCGTGCTCGACCGCTTCGACCGCAAGCGGATCATGATCGCGAGCGACCTGATCCGCGCGGTGATCGCGGCCGCGTTCGTGCTCGTCCTCACCCATCATCAGCGATGGCTGCTCTACGTGTTGAGCGGTCTGCTGATGTTCGCATCGCCCTTCTTCACCAGCGGCCGTTCCGCGATTCTGCCGCGCATCACCAGCGGCGAAGAGATGCACACGGCCAACGCACTCACTCAAACCACCGCCTGGCTGACGCTCTCATTCGGGACGTTGCTCGGCGGCATCAGCACCATGCAGTTCGGCTACGAATGGGCCTTCATCGTCAACGCGCTTTCGTTCGTATTCAGCGCCGCTGCGATCTGGCGTCTCAAGTCGGCAGAAGGCCACTTCCGTCCCGACCGCCAGGCCGCCCATCAACAGCATTCCGCCGGCGCGTACTGGGCCGACTTCGCCGATAGTCTTCGATACATGCGCTCCACCCCGCTGATCCTCGCCATCGCTCTTGCCTGGGTCGGCTGGGCGACCGGCGGCGGAGCGGCGCAGATCCTGTTCACGCTCTACGGCGAGCTTGTATTCAAACGCGGGCCGGCGGGTATCGGCATCATCTGGTCCGCCGCCGGATTCGGACTTGTGGCCGGCGGCTTTTTCGCACACTGGCTCGGCAAGCGGATCAGCTTCGTGGGCTACCGTCACACCATCTCGCTCGCCTTCTTCATCCACGGTGGGGCGTACATCCTGTTCGCCGTGATGCCCACCATCTATCTCGCATCGCTGTTCGTCGGCCTGTCGCGAGTCGCCATGGGCACCATAAACGTGCTGAACCGCACCATGCTGCTCACCCACGTCCCGGATCGTTACCGCGGGCGAGTCTTCTCGACAGCGGAGACGATGATGAACGCGACGATGATGGTCTCGCTTGCTATTGCCAGCATTGCCACTCAATCCGTGCCCACACGAACGATCGGAGTCGTCGCGGGTTGTCTCAGCGCCTCGGTCGCATTCTTCTGGTTCTGGGCCGACGTGCGCGGCAAACTCGTCGAACCCGCACCCGCACCCGCGACACTGAACGTCAGCGAAGAGCATCTGCGAAACACGCCATAATAGTAGAACCCCTGGGAGGTTCCATGCGCAATTCCGTGCTCCTGACGGCAGCGTTCGCCGTGATCGCGTCCGCCGCGCCACCTTTATATAACTCCACCACCGAAGCGGACTGGCGGAAGTGGACCGCCCTTCGCGGAACCGCTCAGGCCGACTCCGCCGTAATGCACGAGCGGCGTCCGGCATTGCGTCTCGATGCCGCTGCCGGCGGCGACGTTTACGTCCGATCCGCGCCGGTATCGCTGCGGCCCGGCAAACAGTACGAGCTCAGCGCCTGGGTCCGCACCGAAGCGCTGCGGGTGCGCGATACGGACCGCAGTCCGATCGCGACCGGGGCGGCGATCACGATGGCCTCGATGCCCTTCGACGTGCATTCGGAATCGCTTGCGGGCACGCGCGACTGGACCCGTCTGAAACTCCGCTTCACTGCCTCGCGCTCGCAGGATCAGATCGCGCTTGCCGCGGGCAATGGCGGGGCGCTCGCCGGCAAAGCCTGGTTCGATGCCGTGAGCATCGAGGAGGTCTCCGCGACTGGAACCGGCCCGGATCGCGATTCGATCAAGACTCTCGGGCCAGCGTACCGCTATCCGCAAGCCGGTTGGATCTATCTGCATATCGAAGGCAAACCGTACGAGCGAGGGTATCAGCATGGATACCTGCTCGCACACGAGATCGAACGCTACATCGATCGCTGCGCCGCCGAGCTCGATCCCAAGTCGCGGCTGAACGCGTGGCGCAATGGCCGCACCGCAGCCGACGCCCTATTCCTGCGCGGTTTCGATCAGGAAATTCTCGAAGAGATGAAGGGCATCGCCGACGGAGCCGCTGCCGCGGGCGCCAAGTACGAAGGCCGCGCGATCGATCTGATCGACATCGTCGCGGCGAACACGATCACCGAATTGGGCGAGTTGAACCAAGCGGTTCGCATGACGCCGACCGGACTCGAAGGTCTTGGCCTGGTCCCACCCGATTACGCGCGGTCCAAACGCGACGTTACCGTGACTGAACGCTGCAGCGCCTTTGCCGCGACGGGAAAAGCGACCCGCGACGGGCACATGGTGATCGCGCACACCACCTGGTGGCCGCTCACCCTGGCCGAGCAGACCAACATCATGCTCGACGTTCAACCTACGCAAGGTCACCGCGTTTTGATGCAAGCCTATCCCGGCGGCATTCAGAGCGGCACCGACTGGTATCAGAACGATGCCGGCGTCGTGCTGACCGAAACCACCATTCGCCAGAGTCCGTTCAATCGCGACGGCACTCCGGTCGCGTATCGCGCACGCAAAGCCATTCAATATGGCGACAACATAGACAAGGTAGTGGAGCATCTGTCCACCAAAAACAACGGCCTGTACACCAACGAGTGGCTGATCGGCGACGCCAAAAAACGACGAGATCGCGATGTTCGAGTTAGGCACGAAGACAACCAAACTATGGCGCAGCTCAAAGAACGAATGGTTCGCCGGAACCGAAGGCTTCTACTGGGGCTGCAACAACGCCAAGGACCTCGCCGTGCGCCTGGAATACGTTCCCGATCCGAAGGGCCGCCCCGAACACCTGCCCTTTACTCCCGCGCCGCGCGACATCAAATGGCAGGAGATGTACCGCCAGCACAAGGGCAACATCGACGAACAGTTCGCCTTCCTCGCGTTCCGCACCGCGCCGCTGGTGAGCGCGTCGGCGATGGACGCCAAGGTAGCAACGGCCGAGATGGCGTCGAACCTGATGATGTGGGCTGCGTTCGGCAAGCCGAATCAGCGCGAGTGGGTGCCCGCCAAGTGGAACCAGTATTCGACCAACGACGGACTGTATCCGTCCGGCTATAATCTGTTCGCCGCCCGGCCCGATGCCGCATTGAAATCGTCCATTGCAGCAGCCGCGAAAGACAAGCCAACTTCGGCTAGCGACAAGCCATCCACTCCACTCAAAATCGAACAGGACCGGCTGTGGAACGGTTGGATTCTTCCCGCTTCGTCAGCCGATCTATGGCTGAGCGCGGGCGCCGCCACCTATCACCGCGTCCTGTCGGATGACGCCTCCCAACCCCACATCGAAGCACTGCGCGTTCGTTATCGGAACGCTGCTTTGAACAACGACGTCGCTCTGTCAAAAACCTCGGCCGCGACCGACTCGGCGGCATGGGCGCGCATCGTGAACATGAAAGGCGCGCTGCTGCTGCATGCCCTGCGCGCCGAGATGGGCGACGATAAATTCTTCTCCTTTATGAAGAGCTGGTTTGACGTGAACACTACCAAGACGGTGGATACGGCATCATTCCGGCGAGCTGCGCAGAAGGCCTATGCCAAGCCGCTCGACAAATTCTTCGATCGCTGGCTGAATGGCACGGGACTCCCGGGCGACAACGGCGGGCCGTCGTATTTGGCCTCCGACATCATTTCGCGCACCGGATCGGCGCTGATCGTTTACGGGACGATGCAGGATGCCGGCGCTAACCGGTACGCCGCCGAACAGCTCCAGAAACAAGCGCTCGACTGGTTCGAGAGCGCGGCGCCGATCGTCAAAGACTTCGAACTGACGGACGAAGACCTGCGCGCGCACGACATCATCTTCATTGGCCGCCCCGAATCGAATCAGGCGCTCGCCGCCATTGCCTCGCGTATCGGCCTTGACTACCGTGGTTCGGCGTTCCGGCTCGACGGCGCGAATCATGCCTCAGAATACGAAGCCGTGCGGTTCGCCACCGCCAACCCGCTGGACCGCAACCGGATGGTGCTGGTCATCGCCGGCAATTCGGCGCTCGAAACGGTGAAGGCCGTCAACAACGTGACCCAGATGCAATACGCGGTTTTGCGCGATGGCAAAGAGACCGCCACGGGCGTGCTGGCGCGCCCTTAACCCGGTCCGACGTTATAGCCGAAGGGCGAGATTTAGGCCGGCGTAGGCGCTGCTGACCGGTTTGGCTTCGTTTTGTAAATCCGGTTTTTGGCGGCCGGGATTCGGTGAATTGAGGTATTGATCGATGAACGCCTGGGCGGATTGGGCCTGGTTTTTGGCGGCTGTGGCGCGCGCGTTCTTCAGTTCGCGGTGTGCGGCGTTGTAGGATCGCGTGGCAGCGGCGGCGTAGCGCTGGAGTTTGTCGAAGATGTTACCGGAGCGGCCGAGGGCGGCGACTACGCGTTCATCGGGATCGGTGGCTGCGCCGGGTTCGGTGAGCAGTTGTTCGAAGGCGAGCGCTTCGAGGCGTTGGACGCGGTCAAGCTTCCAGCGGGCCTGGAGCATTTGGCCGAGCATGAATTCCTCGTGGGGCGTTTGCGGGTTGAACTCGGAGCGGTAGCCGGCTTCGAGCTCGTTGAAGTGGTCGCGGTTTTCGTGCGGGAGAACTTGGAAGGCGGCGGTGAGGCCGTGGCGCGTGGCATTCTTGCTGGATGCGGATTTTCCTTCCGGCGTGGTCGGGCCGGTGCTCGCCTGTGCGTTCATGCGATTGGCGAGTGCTTGTGCTTGGGTTGCCATCTCGACCAATATGTAGCACGGGGGGTGGAAAGAGGACGGTTTTGCGGGATGCGGGTTTCTGGCGGGATACTCTTGATTTCGAGTGGTTTAAGGGTTGGGGGTGGCTGTGGAAAACTCGATGGGAATGTAATTCGCTAATCGGCAAGAAGCGTAATGGCAGGCGGTTTGATTTCTTGCAGAAGGAAGTTATTCTTATCCAGGTGGTAGTTCGCCGGGAGAGAAAGGGAACGGGGTGGAGTAGTGCGGGTGCTCGCGCCGGAGCTCGGAGAACGATGTCACCGTCGGGCGTTTCCCGTCGAGTTGCCACTTCTGCCGCAACTTCCGGTGGCGCGTAATTGGGAAGTTATCGGGGGCTACCGTAACTTCCGAGTTGCCCGTGATCCGACCGAAGTTCTCAAGTTCTACGCGACCAACCCGGGCAGACGCCGACAAAGTTCATTCTCCAGCCATTCCGTCCTTCGCCTGCGTCAATGCTCGGAGCGTACCAGAGGCTGGGCGGGTGAGGCAACCCCAAGGCTACAATACAGATAGCAGGAACGGATGTCGAGGAAGGTCCGAGAGTTGATTGCGGAATTGGAGGACCACGGCTTTGTCAATCGCGGCGGCAATGGCAGCCATCGCAATTTCACACATCCAGGCGTGGCTCGGCCAGTCACGATTTCCGGTAACGCTGGCGATGACGCCAAGAAGTACCAGGAGAAGGCCGTCAAAGCCGCTATAGCGGAGGCCAGGAAATGAAACAAAGCGCGCGCTACGTGAAGATCGTCGAGTGGTCCGCGGAGGATCAATGTTTCGTCGGCAGTTGTCCGGGACTGCTTTATGGCGGTGGTCATGGCGACAACGAGTTGGCGGTTTTTGAGCAGCTGTGTACAGCCGTCGACGAGGTGATTGATCTTTACAAACAGGATGGAAAGCCGCTCCCCCCGCCGACCAGCGGACGGGACTTCGCCAACAAGATGTTGAGCGTGGCCTAGCAGCCCGTGGTTAAAGTCCTTATTTTCGCGGCGGCGTGAAATGGGCAGAACTTGACCTTCACAGACGCGCTACAACGCGCTGCCAGCGGGTGCTTGATGGTTTAGGTACCGCCGAAAACTGACCGAAATCCCCATACTGCTCCAGAAGACACTTTAACCACGGGCTGCTAGGGTCGCCCTTCATTGAATCGGCCACTCTTCCGGAGTGTCGGCTTCCCGTCATGTGGCCCAGCAGATCAGGAGTTCTGACCTTCCGAGGCAGGGCTCCCGTTCGCGCGCAACAGGCTACCTTGCACTTAATGACACGAGTGTTGGGTTAACAACCTGTGGCAGAAGTCTCTATGTTTCGAGCAGCCGAGCCGACCAGAGAATTAGTTGGCGTCGGTTGAAAACACAAAATGAGGTCCACCGAGCGCGGTGCACTTGGCCCAGTGGCGCGCAGATGTACTTCCAGAAGGTCT
>JBBQGC010000049.1:0-42292 GCA_038322705.1 Bryobacterales bacterium
CGTTGTTTGGCGCGGCGAAGCGAACCCTTGACGGCGAGGACCGCTTTGAGATGATCGGGGAGGGGAAAGAGCGCGACAACTCCTGGCGACAAGTGTGACGAATTTCCCGGTCATTGGCGCAATAAGTCGTGACCCGTTACACTTGACCTTTCAAATGAAGGTCCAACGTAGGCGGATCGACCAACAGGTCCGCGATGTTCCCGCCGGTCTTGCGCTGTTTTTGAAATGCCTGATAGTCCATCACATACTGCGTCGCATTGAATTAGGGGTCGAGGTCCACCAAAAGAACATTCTTCAGCTCGTTCTGATATAAGTGCCACGCCAGATTGATTGCAAGGGTCGTCTTGCCCACGCCCCCCTTCATGTTGAGGAGAGCAACCGTTGTAGCCACGCATTCTCCTTCCGATCACCGTTCCCGAGGGAAGCACAAGCTGATTTTGAACGGAGTCTGCCTCGGTTAGGCAGAATCTTGGTATACCCAGTGGCACACCCACCATTCAGTTCTGGCCCGGCCGAGTGGCCGAGGTGCGCCGGACCCAGTTCCGTGGTAAGCAAAACGAAACTGAAGCCAGCCTTCGCGGCGTAGCGTCCGATGGGAACCAGATGTGCGGACGATGCGCCACCCAATCCGCTGTAGTGCTGCAAGCACCCGCCGCGCTTTGGTCGCAGGCCACTCGCTCACGCGGCAATGGAGAACTGCAACGTTTCGGTGGAAGGCTTCAACTCTCCCTGCTCAATCTCTTCGGCAATCACGCGAAATGCGAGGGCCTTGGCCTTCAGAGTCGCTTCTTCCGGAGTGGAGCCGTACACCGTCACGGCTGGCAGTTCGGGGATGGCGCCAATCCAGCGACCGTCCTCTTCGCGAAGGAGCCGGATCGTGAGTTGCATTGCTTCATCCTACCAGGATGGCCGCCATCACTTCCCCCCTGCCGGGACCTGCCGTTTCAATTCCGCGAACCAGTTCACCACCACATTGAGTTGCCTTGTCGGTTCCGCTTCGCTTTCCTTCACCATCAGGAAGTGCTGGCCATCGCGGGTCACCGCGTATGACGGGCTGACCCTATGAACGAACGTTGCGGTAAAAAGAAGTTGCGGCGATCCCACCGCGAACACTGGGTGGCCGCCGATACCGACCCTCAGCATCCGGTCGCCATCACGATAAAACAGTTCACGGCCGCCTGCCGACCACACCGGCTCGGTTCCGCCATCGGTGGAGATCTGGATCCGGCCGCCGCCATCCGGATAACGCACGGCATAGACCTGCATTGTGCCGGATTCGTTGGAAGTGTACGCCAGCCATCGGCCATCCGGTGAAAAGACGGCCGAGTGTTCATCGAAGCGAGTCCGGAGAAAGGGCCGAGCTTGCCGGCCATCGTCCAGGCGCACCATCCAGAGATCGGAGCCGGTATTCGGATCAGTCTTCGTGCACGCCAACGTCTTCCGGTCTGGTGAAAACGACGATGGCCTGCACGCCTGGCCGGCAGCAAGGATCGGCTCGGGCTCGCCGCGGGGATCGATCCGGCGCCAGACCAGCGACTCACCATTGCCCCGAAGGTTGGTGTAAGCGATGTGCGTGCCGTCCGGAGTCCATACGGGGCTGATCTTGTCGCCTCCTTCGAACGTAAAGCGCGAAGTAATCCTTCGGTCGAGGTCGAAGATGAGGACGTCGTCATTGGCTTTTGGCACGGTAAAAGCGAGTTGCTTCCCGTCGGGCGAGAGAGCTAGCCCACGAATGTCGTCGATGTCGGTATAAGTAGCCAGCGTTTCGACGGTTCCTTGACGGCTGACCGAAACGAGGGAGAGCCGTTGCGCGACCGCGGAGCTCGGCACGTAGACCAGAGTTCCGCTATTCGAGACCGCATACCGCACCGAGCCGTTGGCTTGCCGCATGGCCACTCCCTCCACTACCGGCACGGGGTTCCCGGCGAGCTTATGCTGCCCGCTGACGAACCCAGCAGCCAGCAGGGACTGGCTGTGACCATAAACGACATGTCCCGTGGGCAGGACCCGCCCTCGCGTACCTCCTTTCAGAACCACCCGAGTCTCATTCTGTTCCGTCCGCACAGCGAGCACGGCGTCATCCATTGAGGCGATGGAATCCGGGACTATGGTGAACAGAAGACCGGCGTGATTGGGCAGGAATTGGGGCCATACGTAGCCGCTCTCGCGGCCATTCGGCTCGGGTATGAGAAAGGGTTGCGGTGTTCCGCCGGAAGCCGGGACTTTCCAAATGCCCGATTGGACGCCAGGGACGTACAGGATGGAGTCATCTTCGGTCCAAAAGATTCCGCCATTGACCGCTGGGGCATCGGCGATGACCACTGCCGCCCCGCCGTTTACTGGTACGCGCTTCAACTGACGCCCGGCATAATAGGCGAGCCACGAGCCATCCGGCGAAAACGACGGGCAATCGGCGCCTTCCGTGCCGGCCAGCGGCTTGAACTCCATCTGATCCATCGAACGGAGCATCAGCCGGGTGGTGTCTGCGTGCCTGGCGACATAGGCCAGCCGGGCGCCATCGGGGGAGATGGTCACATCCGGATTCGTCGGATGCGGAACCAGGGGGTCGGAAGCGGGAACCGCAATCGCAAACCGCTGGACCGGTGCGGGCGGCGTTTCGCGCAGCCAGAGCCTCCCCCACGCGATCGCCGCTACCAATACCATGGCGACCGCCACTGCCCGCGCAAGCCACGGCTTTCGCCGGCTTGGCGGCGCGAAGGACGCGACGGGCTCCGCCTGCGCTTCTTCGATCTCGATGCGTGCGTCTCCGATGTGCTGCAGGCGGCGGGCGGGGTCTTTCTGTAGACAGCGCCGCAGGAGCGAGCGCACCAGCGGCGGCGTATCCGCGGGGATGAACGTCCAATCGGGCTCGGCGCGAAGGATCCCCGCCAGTATGTCGGAGACGGTTTCTCCAGCGAACGCGCGGCGCGCCGTGAGCATTTCGTAAAGCACGCAGCCGAACGACCAGATATCGCTCCGGCGATCCGCCGTCTTGCCGCGCGCCTGCTCGGGGCTCATGTAGGCCGCGGTGCCCATAATCACACCAGTCCGCGTGGCTTCGATGGTGCGGGTGGGCGAATGCGAAGTATCGACCGGCCCGGAGCCGTCATCTCCGAATTTGCCCAGGCCGAAGTCCAGAACCTTGACGCTGCCTTCGGAAGTGACTTTGATATTGGCCGGCTTCAGATCGCGATGAAGGATGCCCTTGTCGTGTGCCGCTTCGAGCGCTTCGGCAATCTGCGTGGCGATTGGCAGTGCGACGCCGATCTCGAGCGGGCCTCGATCGAGGCGTTCGGCCAAAGTTTCGCCGGGGATGAGTTCCAGAACGAGGAACGGGGTGCCGCCCTCGTGCCGTTCGAGCCCGTAGATGGCGCCCACCCTGGGGTGGTTGAGCGAGGCCAGCAACCGCGCTTCACGCTCAAAGCGGGCCAGGCGGTCGGGATCGTGCGACACCGCTTCTGGCAGGAACTTGAGAGCCACCTCGCGTCCCAGCCTGGTATCGGTCGCCAGCCACACCTCTCCCATGCCGCCAGCGCCGAGTTTGGCGGTGATGTGGTACTGCGCTAAAGTGCGTCCGGCATCCATGGACTAAGGAGTTCTATCATCTCAGAAAGGTGCGGCTGGAGGTGTGGCAAGCGGAAAGCGTGCTGGCAGCCAAATGACATCGACGGCTCGCAGGTTCGATTTCCGTTGGCGCGACGGGTGTTCCGGTTACGGGGCGTAAGCGCGCGCGAACTCTGAGGCATCAGGCGCTATCTCCGATGTCGGTCCGGTCAGCCCACATTCCGAAGAATTCAGATTTCACGAAATCGCTGTTCGTCGCAGTCTTTGGGAGCATCCCGGAATACCGAATCCAGCGGCGTTCCAACAGGCAGGGCGCATTTCCCAAGCACGCTGTACGATTGTGTCCAGTGTTTGTGTCCCAATCGCGGGACGCACCCCCGAGCGTGTTAGAGTCCGGACATGTGGAGATCCAGCGCTCTCAAAGTAATCGCCGCGACCGCCATCTTCGCAGCCCTCCATAGCGCCCTCGCGAGCCGCCGCGCAAAACAGGCCGCCACGAAAACGTTCTCGCCGCGCGGGAGGAATGCGCTGTACAGGCCGTTCTATTTAGCCCAGTCCGCCGTTGCAACAGCAATCCTGGTCGCATACATCCGATCGCTCCCCAGTCGCACGTTATACGAAGTCCGCGGACCCCTCGCCTTGCCGCTGCGCATCGGGCAACTTGGCGCGCTCGTCTGGGCCACCGCTTCCGCCTATCACGTCGGGTTTACCGAAATCCTGGGAATACGCGGGCTGATCGAGTGGACGCTCGGCGACGTCATCATCGCGGCCGAGCCCGAGGCGCAGGGCCCCGCCGCGAATCCCAACCTTAGCCTGCGCATCCAAGGACCATTCCGGCTCAGCCGTCACCCGTTGAATCTCGCTCCGCTTCCGGTGATCTGGCTCAACCCGCGCATGACCACCAATCTGCTCGCCTTCAACATCGCTGCCACGCTGTACCTGATCGCGGGATCGTCGCACGAAGAGAGCCGTCTTCGCGATGCCTATAGCGATGCCTACGCGCGCTATCAGACAAGCGGCGTGCCGTTCTTGCTACCAAAGAGCGCGGATCTACTCACCGAACGCTAAAATCCCAGATCTGGATATGCAGATCCCCGTCGGTGGCGGGCGTGTACTCCACCACCGCGTATTCGCCGGGTTCGAGCGGCTTCATCGGCCAGATCTTGTACAGTCCATCTCCGGTCTGATGGCGGAAGATCTGGACTTCATCCTGCTGTTCGATCATCTCCTTAGTCACCGGCATGATCTCAAGCCGCTCCACAACACGATTGCCCTTCTGCTCACCCAGGCGCACGATGCCGAAGCGCTCTTCAGCCGAGAGACGGATGTAGAACTCGGGTGTCTTACTCGCCGTCACGTTCGCCGAATGCGCGCCTTCCACTTCGAGCGTGCCCTTGCCGGAGACGATCGGAATCGGAGTGATCACCTTCAGAATTGAGCGCTTCTTGCTCTGCCCGACGAACTTCGATTCGGCAGCCTTGATCGTCTTGAGTTGATCGCCTTCCACCAGATAAACGCCCGGTTCAACGGGTACTCGTTCCGTCTCCCTGCTCGCCTCACGCTCCGCTTTCTCTTCGGCCGCCAGAGCCGCCGTCTCCTCTTTGATGGATTCCTCGCGCGCCTTCATCTGCGCCTCGGTTTTCTTCAGATCCACCAGATCAAGCGGAATCTCCTCCCAATCGCCGCGTTCGACGCTGTAGTAGCGCACGCGATCGGCAAGCACCTTATATTCCCGCACGGAGTGATACTCGCCGTCTTTCAGGTAGAGGCGGATTGTAGCGCCGCCGGCCAGCATCGCGAACATCAGGAACGCTAGAACGCGAACGAACATGACTTCTCCTTCACTGTAGACGAACACGGCGCAAGCGAGGATCGCCGATAATGGAAGCGAACATGCGCTATCGCAAACTTGGACGTACAGAATGGAATATCAGCGAGATCGGATACGGGGCTTGGGGAATCGGAGGAAAACAGTGGTTGGGAGGCGAGGACGAGGAATCGCTGCGCGCACTTCGACGCGCCATTGAGCTCGGCGTCAACTTCATCGACACCGCGCTGGCGTACGGCGAAGGGCACAGCGAGCGGCTTGTGGGCAAGATCGTCCGCGAGACCTCCGCGAAGATTTATGTCGCCACCAAAGTGCCGCCAAAGAATCTGCTGTGGCCCGCCCGCCCCGGCATCGGCATCGAGGAAGTCTTCCCGAAGGACTACATCGTCCGCTGCACGGAGAAGAGCCTTCGCAATCTGAATCTCGACACGATCGACTTGCAGCAACTGCATGTCTGGAACCCGGACTGGATCGGCCGCGACGAGTGGCGGCGCGCTTTCGAGGATCTGAAGACCTCGGGCAAAGTCCAGGCGGTCGGGATTTCCATCAACGACCACCAACCGGATACCGCCCTCGAGATCGTTGCAACCGGGCTGATCGACACGGTGCAGGTGATCTACAACATCTTCGACCGCAGCCCGGAACCGCAGCTTTTCCCGCTGGTTCAGAAAATGAACGTCGGCGTGCTGGCGCGAGTGCCGCTCGACGAAGGCGCGTTATCGGGCACCATCACGGAAGACACCGTGTTCCCCGAAGGCGATTTCCGCAACTTCTACTTCAGCGGCGACCGGAAGCGTGAGGTGGTTGAGCATGTGAACGCGTTGAAGAAGGACATCACGGACGTACCCGGAACGCTGGCCGACATCGCGCTTCGATTCTGTCTCTCGCACCCCGCTGTCTCGACAGTGATCCCCGGCATGCGGCGCGTCAGCCACGTCGAAAGCAACTGCGCCGTTTCGGATGCAGGCCCGCTCCCACAAGCCACGATGCAGAAACTCTCCCGTCACGCCTGGGACAAGAACTACTACTCATAAACCCGCGCACACCGACCCGCGCGCAAAAGCAAGTCAGAGCCGCGCGCGTATGCAAGCGATCAGAGCCGCGCGCGTAAGCAAGCGATCAGAGCCGCGCGCGTAAGCAAGCGATCATCTTCACCCTTTCAACAATCAAAGAAGGGATTCGAAAACGCTCATGGCGGTACCCTGCTCGGAGATGACGTATTGTATAGCCGCCGAGACATGCTCCGTTTTCCACAGCCGTCGTGTGCTGCCATGCCGTGCCCATCGTTTCCGGCCCGGTTGATCCAGATTAATTCTATTCAGACGGCGGCTGGCGTAAGCCTTGAAATCATTCATAACTCGCTCCGGAGGAGCCTCCGCCTCCACTACCGCATGCACGTGATTGCTTCGCACGTGCGCCGCTAAGAGACTCCAGCCGCGTTGCCCACACACCTCCTGAATGGATTCCAACACGGCGTCGCGACGAATCTGGTCCAAGTCATAGGGAGGCTGATCCATGCGCTGCTGCTCAAAACTGGCACGCGCGGCGTCCTCCTCCAAAATCGGGGTGCCGCGCACATTGTGGGCGGGATCGACGGAGCCGGATACGCTGCCGTGCAAGTGGCAGCTATAGCAGGCAAAGGTGATCAGATAAGTCAAGAAACGTCATCCCGATTCTATCGCTCCGGACGAATTGGAGGGCGTAAGCAAGCGCTCCCTATCGCTCCCGTCGAATTGGAGGGCGTAAGCAAGCAATCAGAGCCGCGCGCGTAAGAAGCTGTGAATATATCGCATCGCTCCCGCGCGCCTCGACCATGCCGAAAAAGCGATGCCCACAGACGCGCTATATGCAATCCGAAACAGGCGCCGAGGGGTTTGGGTGCGGCCGAAATCGATCACTCACTTTTTCGGCTCCGCGCGATTTAATTTTTTCACACCTTCTAAGCAAGCGCTCCCGCCCGCTCCCGTCGAATTAGACGGCGTAAGCAAGCAATCAGAGCCGCGCGCGTAAGCAAGCGCTTCCCTATCGCTCCCGTCGAATTGGACGGCGTAAGCAAGCAATCAGAGCCGCGCGCGTAAGCAAGCGCTTCCCTATCGCTCCCGTCGAATTGGACGGCGTAAGCAAGCGCTTCCCTATCGCTCCCGTCGAATTGGACGGCGTAAGCAAGCAATCAGAGCCGCGCGCGTAAGCAAGCGCTCCCTATCGCTCCCGTCGAATTGGACGGCGTAAGCAAGCAATCAGAGCCGCGCGCGTAAGCAAGCGCTCCCGCCCGCCCCTCCCCTAATCCTATGGAAACGAAAGCCGCTCCAGGGCGTCACACAGGCTTGGCATTCACAGCGGGAGTGTACGTGCGCCCCGGCGCTCGCTCGACACGTTGAATGTTATGAAAACTAGGCAAAACGGCCCCTCACCCAAAATTCCCGAGCCGTCCGGCGGCGCTCCCCCCACCACCAACGGCGACAGTGCGGGCGATCACGCCAGTGACCGCGAACTGCTGAAGGTACTAGCAGCGTTCCGCCGCGGCGACTTCACCGTCCGCATGACCGAGGGTGCCGGAATGCAGGGCCGCGTTGCCGACGCCCTGAACGAGATCATCGACCTCTGCGATCGCAACGCCAAAGAATTCGAACGCGTCGGCCGCCTCGTCGGGCGCGAGGGCAAGA
Organism: Bryobacterales bacterium; assembly: GCA_038322705.1. Lineage (GTDB taxonomy): Bacteria > Acidobacteriota > Terriglobia > Bryobacterales > Bryobacteraceae > TMP-7. Next base: position 8,056 of record JBBQGC010000049.1, read on the forward strand.
CCGCTGTCCGCGTGAACCTCGGCGGAGTCGGCGGCTCCTGGAATACCGCTGCCGAAGCCGTGAACACGCTCATCGGCGACCTGGTGCAGCCCTCCACTGAAATGGCGCGCGTCATCACCGTCGTTGCCAAAGGCGACCTCACGCAATCCATGGCGCTCGACGTCGACGGGCGTCCGCTCAAAGGCGAGTTCTACCGCACGGCCAAAGTGGTCAACACCATGGTGGACCGCTTGAATTCCTTCGCCGGTGAAGTGACGCGCGTCGCCCGTGAAGTCGGCACGGAAGGCAAACTCGGCGGCCAGGCCGAAGTGAAAGGCGTGAGCGGAACCTGGCGCGATCTTACCGATAGCGTCAATTCGATGGCGTCGAATCTGACATTACAGGTTCGCAACATCGCGCAAGTCACCACCGGCGTCGCGAAAGGCGATCTCACTACCAAAATCACTGTCGATGCGCGCGGCGAAATTCAGGAGCTGAAGAGCACCATCAACACCATGGTGGATCAGCTCGGCTCGTTCGCCAGTGAAGTAACTCGTGTTGCGCGCGAGGTGGGCACTGAAGGCAAGCTCGGCGGCCAGGCCGAAGTGCGCGGCGTCGGCGGCGTTTGGAAAGATCTGACCGATAGCGTCAACTTTATGGCGTCGAACCTCACCAATCAGGTTCGCAACATCGCCGAAGTCACCACGGCAGTTGCGAATGGCGACCTCTCCACCAAGATCACGGTCGAAGCGCGCGGCGAGTTTCAGGAGTTGAAGAGCACCATCAATGTGATGGTCGATCAGTTGAACGCCTTCGGCAGCGAAGTCACGCGCGTGGCCCGCGAAGTCGGCACGGAAGGCAAATTGGGCGGCCAGGCGGAGGTTCGCGGCGTCGGCGGCGTCTGGAAGGACCTGACCGAGAACGTCAACTCCATGGCGTCGAACTTGACGGCGCAGGTCCGCAACATCGCCGAAGTCACTACCGCCGTAGCCACCGGCGATCTTTCCAAGAAAATCACCGTCGACGTCCGCGGCGAAATTCTCGAATTGAAAAACACCATCAACACGATGGTCGATCAGTTGAACGCGTTCGGCAGCGAAGTTAGCCGTGTTGCGCGCGAAGTGGGCACCGAGGGACGCTTGGGAGGGCAGGCCGACGTTCGCGGCATCGGCGGCGTTTGGAAGGATCTCACCGATAACGTCAACTCGATGGCCGGCAACCTGACCAGTCAGGTTCGCAACATTGCCGATGTCACTACGGCGGTCGCGCGCGGCGACTTGTCGCGCAAGATCACGGTCGAGGCGCGCGGCGAAATTCTCGAACTGAAGAACACCATGAACACGATGGTGGATCAACTGAACGGGTTCGCCAGCGAGGTCACGCGCGTCGCCCGCGAAGTGGGTACCGAAGGCAAGTTGGGCGGCCAGGCCGATGTGCGCGGAGTCGCAGGCACGTGGAAAGACTTGACGGACAGCGTCAATTCCATGGCCGGCAACTTGACCGCTCAGGTCCGCAACATCGCCGACGTCACCACCGCCGTCGCGACAGGCGATCTCTCGCGCAAGATCACGGTGGACGTGCGCGGCGAAATTCTCGAGCTGAAGAACACGATCAACACCATGGTCGATCAGCTCAACGCGTTTGCCGGCGAAGTCACGCGTGTGGCGCGCGAAGTCGGTACCGAAGGCAAGCTGGGCGGACAAGCCGAAGTCAAGGGAGTTAGCGGCATCTGGAAGGATCTGACAGTCAGTTATAACTCGATGGCGGGTAATCTGACGTCGCAGGTTCGCAACATCGCCGAAGTTACCACCGCGGTTGCGCGCGGCGATCTCTCGCGCAAAATCACGGTGGACGTACGCGGGGAAATTCTCGAGCTGAAGAACACGATCAACACCATGGTCGATCAGCTCAACGGGTTCGCAAGCGAAGTCACGCGCGTTGCCCGCGAGGTGGGTACCGAAGGGAAACTCGGCGGCCAGGCTGAGGTGCGCGGCATCGGCGGTACCTGGAAGGATTTGACCGACAGCGTCAACTCGATGGCCAGCAACCTCACCGGCCAGGTGCGCAACATCGCCGAAGTGACCACGGCCGTTGCGCGCGGCGATCTGTCGCGTAAAATCACCGTGCCGGTGCGCGGCGAAATTCTCGAGTTGAAAGACACCATCAACCTGATGGTCGATCAGTTGAACGCCTTCGCCGGTGAAGTGACGCGCGTGGCCCGCGAGGTCGGTACCGAGGGCAAGTTGGGCGGCCAGGCCGACGTCAAGGGCGTCGCCGGAACCTGGAAGGATCTCACCGATAGCGTCAACTTCATGGCCGCGAATTTGACGTCGCAGGTCCGCAACATCGCGCAGGTCACCACCGCGGTCGCCAACGGCGATCTGTCGCGCAAGATCACGGTCGATGTCCGCGGCGAAATCTTGGAACTGAAGATCACCATCAACGTGATGGTGGATCAGCTCAGCTCGTTCGCCAGCGAAGTGACACGCGTTGCGCGAGAGGTCGGCACGGAAGGCGAGTTGGGCGGCCAGGCGACGGTGTCGGGCGTGAGCGGTGTCTGGAAGGATCTGACCGATAGCGTCAATTCGATGGCCAGCAACCTGACGAATCAGGTTCGCAACATCGCGCAGGTCACCACCGCGGTGGCCAACGGCGATCTCTCCCGCAAAATCACAGTCGATGTGCGCGGCGAAATTTTGGAACTGAAGAACACCATCAACGTCATGGTCGATCAGCTCAATTCGTTCGCGAGCGAAGTAACGCGCGTTGCCCGCGAAGTGGGCACGGAAGGGAAACTCGGCGGGCAGGCCGAGGTGCGCGGCGTTGCGGGCGTCTGGAAAGATCTCACCGACAACGTAAACTCGATGGCGGCGAACTTGACACTCCAGGTGCGCGCCATCGCCAAAGTCGTCACCGCTGTCGCCAACGGCGATCTCAAACGAAAGCTGGTTCTCGAAACCACCGGCGAAATCGCCGAACTGGCCGACACCATCAACGGGATGATCGACACGCTCGCGACCTTCGCCGACCAGGTAACAACGGTGGCGCGCGAGGTCGGCGTCGAAGGCAAGTTGGGCGGTCAGGCGCGCGTGCCAGGAGCCGCCGGCATCTGGCGCGATCTCACCAACAACGTCAATCAGCTCGCCGCCAACCTCACCACGCAGGTGCGCGCGATTGCCGATGTCGCGACAGCCGTCACCAAGGGCGATCTCACGCGTTCCATCGCAGTCGAGGCGCAAGGCGAGCTCGCGGCCCTCAAGGACAACATCAATGAAATGATTTTGAACTTGAAGGAGACCACGCGGCGCAATACCGAACAGGACTGGCTGAAGACCAACGTTGCGCGGTTCACCGGAATTCTACAGGGCCAGCGCGATCTGCTCACCGTGGCGCGCATGGTCCTATCCGACCTCGCTCCACTCGTGCAAGCGCAGCACGGCGTGTTCTACATGAACGAGTCGGTCGACGGCGACGCGCTGCTGAAGCTGATCGCCAGTTATGCCTACCGCGACCGCAAGGGCGTGGCCAACCAGTTCCGCACGGGCGAAGGCCTCGTCGGACAATGCGCGCTCGAGAAGCAGCGCATCCGTATCACCAACGTGCCCGCCGACTATATCCGCATCAGCTCCGGCTTGGGCGAGGCCACTCCGCTCGACATCGTTGTATTACCGGTTCTGTTTGAGGGCGAAGTGAAAGCGGTCATCGAGCTCGCCTCGTTCCACCACTTCAGTCAGACCCATCTCGCGTTCTTGGAGCAGCTCACCGAAAACATGGGCATCGTGCTGAATACGATTCAGGCCACGATGCGCACCGAGCAGTTGTTGAAACAGTCGCAGGCGCTCGCCGAAGAGTTGCAGAGCCAGCAGAAGGAGCTGACCGAAGGCAACAAGCGGCTCGAGGATCAAGCCCACACGCTGCAGAGCTCCGAGGATCTGCTGCGCAAACAGCAGGAGGATCTGCAGCGCGCCAACGTGGAGTTGCAGGACAAGGCCGGCCTGCTGGCCATGCAGAACCAGGAGGTCGAGCGCAAGAATCGCGAAGTGGAACTGGCCAAGGCCGCGCTCGAGGACAAGGCCGAGCAGCTCGCGCTCACTTCCCGTTACAAGTCCGAGTTCCTGGCCAACATGTCGCACGAACTGCGCACGCCGCTCAACAGCCTGCTCATTCTAGCGCAGATGTTGGCCGAAAATTCCGACGGGAAGCTCAGCGAGAAACAGGTCAAGTTCGCGCAAACTATCTATCAGTCGGGAATGGAGCTGCTCTCGCTCATCAACGATATTCTCGATCTCTCGAAGATCGAGTCGGGCATGATGGGCGTGGATCTGGACCAGGTGTTTCTGACCGATGTGCAGGACCAGGCCGACACGACATTCCGCCACGTTGCCGAGGAGAAGAATCTCCCCTTCACCGTCGAGGTCGCGCCCGAAGCTGCCAAAACCATTTACACCGATCCGAAGCGCCTGCTGCAGATCCTCAAAAACCTGCTGTCGAACGCTCTGAAGTTCACTGATCGCGGCGAGGTGAAGCTCACCATCGAGCGCGCTACGTCGGGTTGGTCCAAAGATCATCCGGTGTTGAACAGCGCCGACAGTGTAGTCGCATTCCGGGTCACCGATACCGGCATCGGCATCGCCCAGGAACAGCAGCAGATCATTTTCGAACCATTCCGCCAGGCCGACGGCACGTCCAGCCGTCCTTATAGCGGCACGGGACTGGGCCTCTCCATCAGCCGCGAATTGTCCCGTTTGCTGGGCGGCGAAATCGGCCTGGAAAGCGAGCCGGGCAAGGGCAGCACGTTCACTCTGTACCTGCCCGCCAACTATGCGCCCATGCCGTCGCCGCCGCGCAGGTTCCAATCGACGGAATCGGGCCAAGTGGAGCGCACGCGCGACTACACCGCGCCCCCCGCTCCGCCCACGCCCATCACCCAATTCCTGCCTACTGAGGTGGCCGACGATCGCGATGCGTTGCGGCCGGACGATAACGTTTTATTGATCGTCGAAGACGATGCCACGTTCGCGCGCATTCTCATCGATCTCGCGCGGCAACGGGGCCTGAAGGCCGTGTTCGCATCGAGCGGCGCCAAAGCCTTGCAGATGGCGCGCGAGCTGAAACCCCAGGCAATCACGCTCGATATCCGCCTGCCCGATATGGCCGGCTGGACGATTCTCGACCGTCTCAAGCACGATCCTGCAACGCGTCATATTCCCATTCACGTCATCTCCATCGACGAGGATCGCCGCCGCGGTCTGTCGCTCGGGGCCAAGTCGTACATGGAGAAGGGCGTCGATATGCAGGCGCTGGTCGGCGTCTTCGATAGCATCAAGCAGTTCATCGATCGAAAAGAGCGAACGCTGCTGATCGTGGAAAACGACGATGCGCACCATCAGCGCCTGGCGGAGTTGATCGACGATCCCGACGTCCAAACAACGTTCGCTTCCTGCGGCGAGGATGCACTCGCGAAGATGCGCAACATGCACTTCGATTGCACCGTGGTCGACCTGGAAACGTGCGACATGACCGGGATCGAATTCGTCGAGCGCCTGTTGCAGCGGCCGGAAGGCCGGGAGATGCCGATCATCATCTATACCGGCGATAATGCCGGCCCCGACGTCGAGGAAGACGTGAAGCGCCTGGCCCGCACCGGTCTGGTGCGCGGCGTCCGCTCCGCCGAGCGTCTGCTCGAGCAGACAGCGGTGTTCCTGCACCGCATTGAATCGAACCTGCCGGAAGCCAAGCGCAAGATGATCGAGCAAGCGCGCGAGAATCCGGATACCTGGATCGCCGGCGGCAAAGTCATGCTGGTGGACGATGACGTGCGCAATCTCTTCGCGCTCACGAGCGTGCTCGAGAGGCATAAGCTCAAAGTTCTGCATGCCGAGAGCGGACAGGAAGCGATCGATCTCTTGAAGCCGGAACCCGGTATCGACCTCGTTCTGATGGATATCATGATGCCTAAAATGGACGGCTACGAAACCATCCGGAGAATCCGCCAAATGCCCGAGTACGCGAATCTGCCAATCGTGGCGCTCACCGCCAAGGCCATGAAGGGCGATCGCGAGAAGTGCATCGACGCGGGCGCTTCGGATTACATTACCAAGCCCGTGAACCTCGACGACCTCGTTTGGATGCTGCGCGCCTGGCTGCCGCGCGTCTCCGAGAGCGCCTGAATGGAGAGTTGAAACATGACCATGGAACGCTCAGCCCAGGCAACCGCGAAAATTGAACCCGCGCCGCGCATCAAGATCCTCATTGTCGACGACCGGCCGTCGAACCTTCTCACGCTCGAATCCATCCTCGAGGATCTCGGGCAGGAAATCGTCCGGGCCACCTCCGGAAAAGAGGCGTTGCGTCACCTGCTCCGCGACGATTACGCCGTCATCCTGCTCGATGTGAAGATGCCGGAGATGGACGGCTTCGAAACCGCAACGCTCATCCGCGAGCGAGAGAAGTCGCGTCACACACCGATCGTATTTCTGACGGCGCACAAAGAGGAGGAGCACGTGTTTCGCGGCTATTACGCCGGCGCCGTCGACTTTCTGTATAAACCGATCAATCCCGAAGTGTTGCGGTCCAAAGTCTCCGTGTTCGTGGACCTCAGCCTAAAAACCGAACTGCTGCGCCGCCAGGCCCAAGTCTTGCAGGCGCGCAATGCGGAACTCGAAGCGCTGGCCGAACAGCGCGGTAGAGCCGAGGAACAGATCCGCGCGCTCAATTCGGATCTGGAGGAGCGTGTTCGCGACCGAACCGCCGAATTGAGCCGCTCCAACGAGGAACTGCGCAGCTTCGCCTACGCCGCCTCCCACGATCTGAAAGAGCCGATGCGCACCATCGCTAGCTATACCCAACTGCTCTCCCAACGCTACAAAGACAAACTGGATGGCGACGGCAGCGAGTTCCTCGGCTACGTGGTGGACGCGGTGCGCCGCATGGACGCGTTGCTCAGCGACCTGCTGACTTACTCTCAACACCTTGGCTCAAAGCCGCCCATCCTCCAACAGGTGAATGCCGAAGCCGTGCTCACCGGCGTGATGATGAACGTGCAGGCGTCCATCAAGGAGACTGGCGCGCAGGTCACTCACGATCCGCTGCCTGCCGCCATCACGTCCGACTTCGCGCAATTGAGCCAGATATTTCAGAACCTCGTGAGCAATGCGATCAAATACCGCGGCTCCGATCCACCGCGCATACACATCGGGGCTGAGGAAACGGATAACGACTGGACTTTTTCAGTAAAGGACAACGGCTTGGGTATCGAAGCGGCCTACAAGGATCAGATATTCGGGATCTTCAAGCGCCTGCATGGCCGCGAATTTCCGGGCACGGGAATGGGCCTGGCGATCTGCAAGAAAATCGTCGAGCGTCACGGCGGCCGCGTCTGGGTGGAATCCGATCCGGGTAAAGGCTCGACGTTCTATTTCACGGTGCCAAAGTAGCCATCCATGAACTTCGATATGCCACCGGACGAGTTCCGGCGCGCCGCTCACGAAGTTGTCGATTGGATTGCCGATTACCTGGCCGGCATTCGCGAGTATCCTGTTCTGCCATCATGCGCGCCCGGCGAATTGATCGCGGCTCTGCCCCCAGCGGGTCCTGAACAGGGCCAGCCCATCGAACGCATACTCGCCGATTTCCGCGAGAACATCGTTCCTCGCGTCACCCATTGGAACCATCCCAGCTTCTTCGCCTACTTCTCTGTCTCGGCGTCTGGGCCAGGCATTCTCGGCGAGATGTTGACGGCGGCCCTCAACATCAATGGGATGTTGTGGAAGAGTTCGCCCGCCACCACTGAACTCGAGCAGGTCACTCTTTCATGGCTGCGTCAATGGATGGGATTGGCCGACGATTGGTTCGGCCTCATCTACGACACGGCATCTATTAGCACCCTGCACGCCATTGCGGCGGCGCGCGAGGCAGCATTCCCCGAAGTGCGGACCGAAGGTGGGCTGCGCGACGGCATCGTGTATACCTCCGAGCAGTCGCACTCCTCGATTGAGAAAGGCGCGATCGCTCTCGGCATCGGCCAGAACAACGTGCGCAAGATCGGCGTCACGCCGGAGTTTTGCATGCGCCCCGATCTGCTCGAAGCAGCCATCGAGCGTGACATCGCAGAGGGCAAGAAGCCGTTCTTCGTCACAGCGACCGTGGGCACAACATCGACGTCCAGCATCGATCCCGTGGCGGAGATCGCGGACATCACCGAACGTCACGGACTGTGGCTGCACATCGACGCGGCGTACGGCGGTTCGGCATGCGTCGTTCCCGAGTTTCAGCATTACCTCAAAGGAGCCGGCCGCGCCGATTCGCTCGTCGTGAATCCGCACAAATGGCTGTTCACGCCCATCGACATCAGCGTGTTCTACACACGCCGTCCAGACATTCTACGCCGCGCATTTTCGCTCGTGCCGGAGTATCTGAAAACAACGGACGACGATCGCGCCGTGAACCTGATGGATTACGGCGTGCAACTCGGACGCCGCTTTCGGGCTCTGAAGTTCTGGTTCGTTCTGCAATACTTCGGGCACGAACGGATCAGCGCGATCATCCGCGAGCACGTCCGCCTGGCACGCGAATTCGCCGCGTGGGTCCGCGCCGACGATCGATTTGAGGTCGTAGCGCCAGTACCGCTGGCATTAGTATGTTTCCGTTTGAAGGCGGGCGATGATGCGACCCGTCGTTTACTCGAAGCGATCAACGCCTCCGGCGCAGCCTTTCTCTCACACACAGTCCTTAACGGGCAGGTAGTGCTGCGCCTCTCCATCGGGAACATCAAAGTGACTCGTACCGACGTAGATTCGGCGTGGACACTCATCTCCAGCCTGGCCGCACAAGCCATAGCGCCAGACTAACCCGCGCCCTCACAAAACGCGCCGCGGGGATACGACGCGAGACCCATCCAACCTTCCCTAGCGCTACCCGCCCTTGTCCTCGGTCCCGATCTCTTCTAAAGTTGCACGCCCTTGGGGCTCGCTCGGCCGTCTTCCTTATGGCTCTGGAGACGCAGCCTTGGCATGACAGCAAACACCAGAAGCATCGCAACGTAGACCGAACCAGAGACCTTGTCCCGGCTGCCGAGGTACTCAGCCAGGGGCTGACTCTGAAGGAAAGCTGCAAGGCCCAACTCTGCGCCTACTGCAAGCGCGAGTGCAAGAAGCCCAACTGCCAGCGCATGGCCGGGGATTTGAGTTTCAGGGAAACGCCGAAGTATGTAGCCTGCGGCGAGGAAGATTGCAGCCCCCATTATGGGCATTTCGGCCAGCTCCGCCCAGCGCTCTCCGATGCGTGGAACAACAAACGGAACCCGGACGACGCCGAGCACGAATCCAGTGCCAAGCACGATTGCGAAGTATAGGAAGCCGGCATAAATTGTTTTTGGCATGGCGCTCTGTTGGGTCGACTAACCAGGCTAAACCGCCGTGGGTGAGCTTAACACGAAACCGCCAGGTGGCCCTCAACATCGACGGAATATCTGAATTCGGCCGTCTGAAACGTTGCACGACTTACCTTTGTGAGACACAAAACTTCTGCTTGATTCCATGGTTCCATGAGTGTAGAATTATAGAATAATGGCAACGAAACCGACTGAGGATGAAATCACCCGGTTTGCGGATATGTTTTTCGCCATGGGCACCGGCCCGCGCTTGCGCATCATGCGGATACTGCTGTCGGCACACCCTGGCGGCATGGTGGTCAATGAAATCGGGACTGAGCTGGGGATTCCGGCGTCCACGCTTTCGCACCATCTCGAAAAGCTGAAAAACGAAGATTTGGTCAAGATACGCCGCGAGGGCACCTATCTCTGGTACTCGGCCAATGCCGACGCATTGCAGGAGCTTTTGGGCTTTCTGTACGCCGAGTGCTGCACCCGCAACAAGGCCATTGAACCGAAAAGGATTGTTCGTCTTTGCTCATAGGAGGGCAAAAACATGGGAGTAAAAGAACTCGTCCGCGAGAAATACGGGCAGGCCGCGCTGCGTGTCCGGACCGGGGGCAGTTCATGCTGCGGTGCATCGGCGGCGCTCGATGGCTGCTGCGACCCGATAACCTCGAATCTTTACGACGCATCGCAAACCAGCGCTTTGCCGGAAGAAGCGGTCTTGGCGTCCCTCGGATGCGGGAATCCTACGGCGCTCGCCCAGCTCAATGCTGGTGAAACCGTCCTCGATCTCGGCTCAGGCGGCGGCATCGATGTCTTGCTGTCGGCCCGGCGAGTCGGCCCGAGCGGCAAAGCCTATGGCCTCGATATGACGGATGAAATGCTGGCGCTTGCCCGCGAGAACCAGCGCAAGGCCGGGGTTGAGAATGTCGAGTTTCTTAAAGGTGAAATCGAACATATTCCGCTGCCGGATAACTCGGTCGACGTGGTCATTAGCAACTGCGTGATTAATCTCTCCGCCGATAAGGACCGTGTTTTGCAGGAAGCCTTCCGCGTCTTGAAACCGGGGGGCCGCTTCGCCGTGTCCGATGTTGTCACGCGCGGCGAAGTACCTGATGAAGTTAGGAAAAACATGCTCCTTTGGGTGGGCTGCATTGCCGGGGCGCTGACGGATGCGGATTATACCGGCAAACTTGCCAAGGCTGGCTTTGACGCAATCGCCGTGGAACCGTCGCGGGTTTACAGCATTGAAGACGCTCGGACGTTTCTCAGCGGTCAGGGCATCGACGTGGATGCGCTGGCTCCCGCCGTTGAAGGCAAATTTATGAGCGCGTTTATTCGCGCCACGAAGCCCGCGAGTTGCTGCGCGCCCGGTTGCTGCGGAACAAAATGATGTCGGAAGCAATGACCAGGCCCGTTGCGACTGGCGGCGGGCTGGGCACTTTTGAGCGCTATCTGTCGGTGTGGGTGGCGCTCTGCATGGTGGCGGGCATTGGCCTGGGCAAGTTGCTGCCCTCCGCCGTCGCTGCTCTCCGTGGTATCGAATTCGAGCAGGGCAGTCACATCAATGCGCCGATTGCTGTACTCATCTGGCTTATGATTACGCCGATGATGATGAGGGTCGATTTCTCATCTGTCAAAAATGTCGGGCGTCGTCCTGCCGGGCTGTTGGTCACGCTGTTTATCAATTGGGTGGTCAAGCCGTTTTCGATGGCACTGCTGGCCTGGGCGTTTTTCCGCATCGTCTTCGCGGCTTTCATTACCGCTGCCGAAGCTGACCAATACATTGCTGGCTGCATCATTCTGGCCGCCGCGCCATGCACCGCCATGGTCTTTGTCTGGAGTCACCTGACCAAAGGCGATGCTGCCTATACGCTCGTTCAGGTCTCGGTCAACGATCTCATCATGCTGGTGCTTTTCGTGCCGATTGTGCAATTTCTGGTGCATGGAGCCTCGTCCCTGACGGTGCCTTTCAACGTGCTGCTCACTTCGGTGCTGGTCTTTATCGTGGTGCCGCTGCTCGCCGGTGCGCTGCTGCGGGCCGTCTTGATCCGTAAGCATGGACAGGCATGGTTTGAAGGGTGGCTGCTGCCAAAGTTCGCGCCAGTCACCATCACGGCGCTGCTTGGCACACTGGTGCTGATTTTCGCGTTTCAGGCCGATAACATCACAGGCCGCTTCTTTCATGTCCTGCTGATCGCGGTTCCCATCACGCTACAGGTTTATCTCAATGCCGGGCTGGCGTATGGCCTGATGAAGTGGCTGAAGGTCGAGCATGCTGTTGCCGCGCCGGGCGCACTGATCGGCGCTTCCAACTTCTTCGAACTGGCTGTTGCAACGGCAATAGCGCTGTTCGGTCCCGAATCCGGCGCGGCGCTGGCAACGGTCGTTGGCGTCCTCGTCGAAGTGCCGGTTATGCTCTCGATCTGCGCGGCGTGTAATCGCACCCGCCATTGGTTCCCGCTTGCGGAGGTTCAATAACGATGGAGAAGAAACGTGTCCCTATCCTCTGTACCGGCAATTCTGCCCGTAGCCAGATGGCTGAAGGGCTGCTGCGGCACGATGCCGGTGAACGTTTCGACACGGAAAGCGCGGGCACCAGGCCCGGCACTGTTCGCCCGAGGCAATGGGGTCTGATTTCGATCTCGCGCCAAACAGCTCATCTTCCACCATGGTCATCCCCTACAACGGCAGGCTGAGGCGCGCTTCCACCCCGTGCCCATCAGGGCGGTTCGCCAACGTCAAACTGCCTCCGTGCGCCTCCGCGATCTGACGGCTGAGAACCAACCCTATTCCGGAACCGCCCGGTTTCGTTGTGAAGAATGGCACGAACAAGTTGGCCGGATTGGCAATGCCCGGACCCTCGTCGCAAATCCAGATCTCCAGTTGCCCGTTGCTGCGCTGCCATCCAACGTCCAGTTTTCCGCCGCTCTCAAACGACGCGTCCGCCCCGTTGCGAACAAGGTTGATCAGCAACTGCTCCAGTTGGTCGCAGTCGGCTTGAACGGTCACGTCCGGGCCGGGTTCGACAATCACCGGTACGCGAGTTTCGAGTCCGGCCACGCGTTGAACAACCTCGGCGATCCCCACCGCGCGCAACACGGGCCGCGGCAGTTTGGCGAGCCGCGCATAGGCGCCCATGAAACGGCTCAACGACTCCGAGCGGGTCGCAATAACGCTTAACCCGCGGCGCATGTCGTCCTCCCAATCCTCGGGTTTGGGATCGCGCGCGATCAACGCCCCCAAGCTTCCCGCGATCGACTTGATCGGCGTGAGCGAGTTGTTCAGCTCGTGGCCCAGCACGCGCACCAGCCGCTGCCAGGCTTGCAGTTCTTCCTCGCGAAGAGGTCGCGTCAGGTCGGTGATCACCAGCAGATTGTGCGGCAGGCCGCCTTCGCGGAACGTGCTGCGCGCAATACCCCAGCGGCCTGTCGTGCCGGGAAACGTACGCTGGGCAGTGCGCGTCGGCTCGCCTTCCAGATACTCGCCCAAGCCGAGCGCGCTCGCATCGGCGGTCAACAAGCGCTCGCTGGGTTGATTGAGCAACCGCTCGCCCGCACGGTTCACCAAGCGCAGGCGATGGGCGCCGTCGAAGGCGAATACGGCAACATCAATCTCCTCCATCACTTTGCGCAACAGAGCAGTCGCCTCGAGAGCGCCCAAGCGCTGGTCGCGCAAGGTGGCGCCCATGGCGTTCACCTGCTGCAACACGTCGGCGAGCGCATCCTCGTTCCGCGCCGGACGGGCGCGGATCGAGTAGTCACCTTCGCGCATGGCTTCCAGTAGATTCGCCAACGTTCGCAAGGGAGAAGCGACCCGTTCGTAAATCGAGCCAGCAAATCCGAACCAAAATGCGAGAATCAGTGGCGTGAGCGTCCACTGCACCCTGGCGCTTGAAATACCTCCGAACCACAGGAATCCCAACGCGGTGACCACTGCCGGAAATCCGGCGGCCAGGGCCAGCAGCGACATCCGCCGCTCGTGAACGACGCGGGGTTTGTGAAATGCGAACAAGACTACAAGCCGTACCGCTGGAGTCGCCGGTAGAGCGCGCTGCGGCTCAGCCCGAGCGCCGCCGCCGCGTGGCTGACGTTTCCGTTGTAGCGGGCCAGCGCCTTCTTGATCAGGAACGCCTCCACCTCCTCGAGGCTCATGTCCTCGAGGCGCGTGGGTGTGTGTGACCCGGAACGCAACGCCAAATCGCCGGTCCGGATGAAGGAATCCTGGGCCATCAGCACCGCCCGCTCGATCACATGATTCAGCTCGCGCACGTTGCCTTGCCACGGATTGTCGAGTAGCGCTTGCATCGCCGCCGCGTCGAAGCCTTGCAGCGCTTTTCGATAACGTTTGGCGTGTACACCAAGGAAGTGCGACGCAAGCAGCGGGATGTCCTCACGCCGTTCGCGCAGAGCGGGAAGGTGAATCTCGATCGTGTTCAGACGGAACAGCAGGTCTTCGCGGAAGCGGTTGTTGGCCACCTCTTCGTTCAGGTTGGCGTTGGTAGCCGAAATCACGCGCACGTCCACACGCCGCGTTTTCGACGATCCGACCCGCTCCATCTCCCCCGTTTCAAGCACACGCAGCATCTTGGACTGAAGGTTCATCGGAACGTTTGCAATTTCGTCGAGGAAAAGCGTACCGCCGTCGGCAAGCTCGAACCGTCCTACGCGATCCATCTTGGCGTCCGTAAATGCGCCCTTGATGTGTCCGAACAGTTCGCTCTCGAAAATGCCCTCCGCCAAACCGCCGGCATTGACGGTCACCATGGGCCGGCTTGCGCGGTTGGAGACAGCGTGAAGCGTTCGCGCCACAACCTCTTTACCGCTACCCGGTTCGCCGGTAATCATGACGTTGGCGTCCGAGGGCCCGACGCGCCCGATCAATTGCAAAACAGTTTGCATCGATGGCGCTTCTGCGATAAACGTGGGCCGCCCATCGGAACGCAACAGCCGGTTCTCGGCCTCGAGCCTCTGCCCTTGGCGCAACGCTTTGCTGAGTTCCACCTGCGTGCGGATCACCGAGAGCAGTCGCGCGTTGTCCCACGGCTTCTGTATGAAATCGCGAGCACCCCGCCGCATCGCTTCGACCGCCAGTTCCACGCTGCCCCACGCGGTCATCACTACGACCGGCAGTATGCTGTCGATCGATTGAATGCGGGCCAGCAGATCGAGCCCCTCCTGGCCCGACGTCGTATCGCGCGTGTAGTTGAGGTCCATCAGCACGACATCGAAATCGCGCGCTTCGATCGCAGCGGCAATGGCGGCCGGCGAACTCGCGGGCTCGATCGAGTAGCCCTCCGCCTTGAGCAGCAGCCGTAACGCCTCGAGAACGTCTGGCTGATCGTCGGCCACCAGGATGCGCATCGGCGCTGGATTCTTCAAAGTGGACATCGGGTCACCTATATTCAAACATGCTGGCGTGTTTCAATGATCCGTATGTTCCCGATTACGGTCCAGCCCAGCGTGACTTTGCGCCTGTTCACAGCGGCCGATGCGGAGCCGATGTTCCGGTTGATCGACCGCAACCGAGAACACCTCAGGCGCTGGTTGCCGTGGGTGGATGCGACCACGTCCCCTGCCGATTTCGCTTCCTGGGTGGAAACGGGTTTGGAGCAGATGCGCGCGAACCTGGGCTGGCACGCAATGCTCGAGTTTCGCGGCCAGCCAGTGGGGAGCATCGGATTCAAGCCAGTGGATTGGCCGAATATGCGGGTCGAGATCGGGTACTGGCTGGCGCAGGAGTACGAAGGACACGGGTTAATGACGGACACGGCACGTTGTGTCACCTCGTATGCATTTCGCGAGTGGGGACTGAACCGCGTCGAGATCCGTTGTGCCGCCGCCAACGAGCGTAGCGCCGGAGTGGCGCGCCGCTTGGGCTTCAGTGAGGAGGGCCTTCTGCGCGAGGCGTTCAAGGTGGGCGACGAATATCAGGATCTACGGCTCTTCGGAATGCTGCGCCGCGAGTGGGCCGGCTAGCGCCAATCAGCGGCAACCTGCGCCAAATCGGAGGCTACCGCTTTCGATTCGAAAAGTAATTCGTCAATTCCCGCTCACCATCACAGACCACAACCTTTCATCGCGCCCCTCAACGTATGAAGACGGAACCCAGGCAGGTCCACGTCGGCCGTATCCGCGCTGCATCCAGGACCGATAAGACGTTCTCGATTGGGTCGCGCAACAGGGGATTGATTCGGCTCGGATCGCCATCCCACGTCCGCTTCAGTCCCCGGTGACGCAGGAGATTGCCTCGGCCGGCTCTCCAACCGCCTCACCAAGATCCTCTCTGATCTGAAGCACGTAAACTCACCACAGCATGAAAACGGGCGGAGATTGGCCGGTTAAGCCCGTGATACATTTCCTGCCAAGTCCTGATCGGAAACCTTGCTGCAGCACCGCCCGAGCTCAGGTCAACGGCAAACGGCGCCGCAGTTCGTCGAAGAAGTTCAGCAGGATGGCTGCGTGCACCGTATTCGGCTCCTCGATCCCAGATTCAGGGGGGGCAAGCACTACAAAGCGCCGGCCATCCGGTGTTATGTCCAGATTCCAAAGGGCGTTGTTAGTTGGCCTGAAGAGCGGCGCCGGCGACCACAGCCGGGGGTTCTCCGCGACGAACGAGTGATGATCGGCCGTGTAGCGGACGACCATGATGCGGTTGCCGGAATTCACATAGAACAGTTCCCTGCGATTGCGCGACCAGACTGGGAACTTCGCCCCGCTTTCCGATACCGGCCACCGGCCTGCCGAAGGCTCGGACGGAAACGGGCGCACACAAACCTGGCCTCCCTTTCCGGCGCCGTTGGTGGATACATATGCGATCCAGCGGCCGTCGGGTGAAAAGGCGGGGTCAACCTGGCTGAGGGATTCGCGCGCGAGTGGCTCGGGCTTCCCCGGTTTTGGATGCTCCGGATCGTTCAAATCCAGCGGGAGCGTCCAAATCTCAAACGCCCTCTCCTTGCCAGTCCGGACAAAAGCCATGGTGCGTCCATCGCGGGAAATCGAAAACACTTGAAGAGGAGTTCTGTCGCCGAACAACTTCTCAGGCTGGCTCGAACCATCGCCGCGGATCCACCAGATGCCGAATTCGCCGTCGCTCGCGGGAACATCCGAGCCGTAAACTATGTGCTGTCCGTCCGGCGTCCAGACCGGATGCCGGTTCAGAGCGGCATCGAAGGTCAGCCTGGTTGCCGTGCCGCGTTGGATGTCGTGAACGAAGAGATCTCCCGCCACCGCCAGCGCCAACCGGTTGCCGTCCGGCGAAAGGCGAGGAGTCTCCGCTTGCCGCGAGAGGTTGATGGAAGGGCTTACAACCCGCTGTGACTCTCCGGCGCTATCCAGCCAGGCAATTGGGGCGACTCTTGTTGCCGCGCTCGTGTACAGCAGAGTCCCGGTCCGCGAAAAAGAGACCCGGCTAGAATCGGCGATATCTTCGACCAAGGGCACCGGCGCGCCGTGTATCTCTAAACGCCCGAGGTCGAACGGTACGCCGTGGAGCGTTCCCTGACGGATGTATACGAGGTGGCCGCTTGGCACGTAGCGCCCAAAATAACCGCCGCGCCGGACCACCTTGACCCGTCCCGACTTAAGCGAAAGAACTTCGATGTTGGCGCTAACGAAAGCGGCGCCGGAAGCTGCGACGAGACCGGTGAATAAAACGTTCTCGCCGCCGGGCAGAACCTGCGGCCAACGCCAGGTCCGCTCGCCGTGTTGCTCCGGCTTGCCGATGACCTGCGGTTCGCCACCGGCCGCGGGCACGCGGAAAAGATGGAATCCATCCAGATTGGCAATGATCGCGCCATTCTCTCCCCAGGAGGCGCCGTGCTCCAGGCCCGCAGTATCGCACAACGTAACGACCCCGCCGCCTTGGAGTGGAATCTTCTTCAACTTCTGGCCGGCAAAGAATCCGATCCATTGGCCATCCGGAGAAAAGAAAGGATCGACCGCTCCTTCGGTACCTGCAAGTATGGTGACTATGGACTGGTCGAGGCGGCGCATTGCCAGTTGCTCCCCTCCATCCGCCACCTTCACCGGGAAAACGAAACGTGTTCCGTCGGGCGAGATCACTGGGTTCAGAAATTCACCGCTCTCTGCCCGTCCCTGGATTGCTTCGGGGCCCAGGTCAACGCTGAAGCGCATCATGGGCCGGTCCACCGGCCGTGTGGCGCGCCATAGTTGCGCTCCGAAGACGGCCGCAACTACCGACACAAGACCAGCGATCATCCACGGAAGCCCAGTCGAAGGCTTCAGGTCTACGCCTCGGGTTGCCCCACGCGCGCGAGGTGGTTGGGCATCCACCCAAAGCTCGGGCCGTTCGGCGAGTGCTTGCGGCATCTCTCGGGTTGGTTCGAGCAGGAGGCCGTTGGGATGACCGGCGTCGACTGGCGCAATGAACCGATAGCCGCGCTTCGGTAACGTTTCGATGAAGCGGGGGCTTTCCGCCGAGTCGCCCAAGGCGTCGCGGAGATGATTGACCGCTTTGTTCAGGCCGCGATCGAAATCGACAAACGTATCGCCCGGCCAGAGCTGTTGTTGGAGTTCTTCGCGCACAACGACTTCGCCTGGGTGCGCCAGCAGAAGCAGGAGGATTTGGAAAGCCTGGTCCCGCAGTTTAATTCTCACGCCCTGCTTGCGCAACTCGCCGGTGTGCAGGTCGACCTCGAATACACCAAAGCGGACCGAGCAGCCATTCCCCAACATGCTTACGCCTCGTAGATCGAGTATACATCGCGTTCACGTGTGTCGATAAAGCTGTGTCTTCCTGAGACTTAGGCGGGAATATCATGGGAACACAGAATTCACCGCCCCTGGATTGACCTTCCTCGGGAGTAATGTCAAACTACCTCGAAACCCGTGGCGCAAGCGGCGAATGACAACTGGAGCGGCTTATCTTAGGCTTCTTAGGTTTCAAAGCGAAAAGGGAAAAATATGGTATTTGGATCAGGACCATTTGGCGGCGACCCTTTAGGGTATGGAACTCATTGGCTCGCGTACAACAACCCCAAAGATGGCGGCAAGTCAATCGGCGACTCCGTTCAGTTGGGAGAACAAAATGACCTCGGACGAACAACGTCACCGCCTAAGGTCGTCGAGGGGGCAACAATTGTCACAATCCAGTACGGTTCTAACAACGCCGTTCTGGCGGCATTGAGCGGCGGAGGGAATCCACCGGACAAAGGGCCAGGTGGAGTCGGCGTCTTTGGGCAAAGTGTTGCCGGCGGAATAGATGAAACAAAAGTCACCCTTCCCCTTCCAGTCCCCACGCCACCGGTAACGGCAGGCATCGGTGTGGCAGGCCACTGCAACACGGGATGCGGCGTGTATGGACAATCGATTTTCGGCGCGGGGGTTGCTGGATTTGCTTCGACCAGGGGCTGGGGGAATCGGGCTCCGATAACCCCTAGCGAGACACCGCCTAACCCGGTACTCCCTCCAACGTTCCGACAGGCAGGTGTGTTAGGTGTATCTGAATTCGGCCCGGGCGTGCGTGGCCATGGCAGTACGCTACTTCCGCCGGGCGATCCCCTTGCTAACCCCAACTGTGAACCCGGAGGGGTGTTTAGTTCAGGATCGGATCTCGAGTTTGTGGATGTAGGCGCCGGACGCCGTACCCAAGACCTCAGCAAAAAAAATTCTCCGCAGTTGCGCCTCGTGCCGTTTCAAGGGGGTTCCGGCGCCTTGCTTCCTTTAAAAGGTATGGTCGGTGATTTTTTCTTTACTTTCAATTCCAGCCCCCAGCAACCCGGCCCCGTCCCCGTCGCCGAGCTTTTCATCTGCCTGAGCATTGTTCCCCTTCCGAACCCCGAAGATAAGGGTCTCCCGGGAATCCCGGTGTGGTTCAAGGTGAATACTTTCCCTGGGATTCCCGGAGGGACACCAATCCCCTAGAAGAGTCCGCTGACCTAAGAGATTCGTGGACTGGTCATGGCGCCGCCAAAAGCTGGGCGCCCTCCTCGACAGCTCCGATGAGGCATCTCCCGTTGAGATCCTCCTCAATTCAGGCTGGTCAAAAATGGAAAAGAAATATGTCTCTTGACGTCCAAATTCTCAACTCAGCGCTGTCGAAGTTGGTTCAGAGTACCGTGCAGCAGATGCTCGACACTAGCTGCTCGCAACCGTTTGGCGACAGCTACGTGGATCACGCCGATGTCATCAGTGTCACCGTGACGGTGGATCCAAACGCCGGAGTCGCTCTGGTCGATGCGCCGGTCAACGTTTTCATTGTCAACATGGCGTCCCTCCTGGCGAGCGTAAACGGGACGCCGCCAGGCGCCTTGAGCCCATTTGGCCAAGGGAACGTCATGTTGCGGCTCTCCGTGACCGGCACGGTCCTTTCGCTCGCCTGTGACACCGTTGTTCTGCCCGATCTGTCGTCGTTTGGAGTACCGACAGCGCTTTTGAATGTAGTTGAGGGGCAGATCAAGACGGCGATTGGAACTAAGACGTTCGATCTCGCTCCCGCGTTCTCGCAATTGGGTCTACCCAATCCAACGTCCTCCCTCATCGAAGGCACGACAAAGAATTCGCTCGTAATTCGCTTCGACCCGCCCGCGGGTGCGCCAATCGATCATCTGCAGGGGGGCCAGGACTGGTGTTTGTTCCTTGACGCGGACACGATGAAAACTATCGTCCTGAACAAGTTGAGTAAGCCTTTGAGCACGATTAGCGCGTCACTCACGGGAGTCGCCACCAGCGTCGTTTGGGCCCCCTCCGGTTCGGCGCCACACGTCGATGTGAAAGTCACCGGCAACTATCCGATACCAGACCCGTTCCCGGCGGCAAAGGTGGAGCTTGATCTCAGTATCGACTTTAAGCTTCAATCGGCGCCGAAGGCTCTCGAAGAGATCGTGGACTGGAACCTCAGCGTCGATTTCCCGCCCTTCGGTGACTTCATCGCGACCATCATCGCCAGCTCTATCAACCCGGCCCTGTTCGGCGGAACCGTCATCGGTCCCCGCGCGTTCTCCCTCTCGCAGATTCTTCCGGTACTCAGGCTCGGTTCGGCGACCTTCTCCTACGCGTCTGTAACCGGGCTCTCGGATGGGATGATACTCGGTGGTCCCATAACCGGAATTCCAGTGGCCAGCACGAATATCACTACTTACATTGTTGATGGATTCGCTTCCCAACTCGTCGTAGTGACCGACTGCCTTTCCGGGGGCAAGGTCAGCTCTCCCGTGACCCTGGCCAGTGTGTCCGCCGTGACATCCAGCGCTATTTTCGTCGACGCCGGCAAGCTTTGCTCCGTAGACATTCTCTCGCCGCCCACATCGTCCATTGACCTAAATGCGTATCTTGCAACGTCTCCCGCCGCGGGATCCGTCACCAATGCCGTTAACATCAATTTGGGCCTGCCCGGCCTCGCGTCTGTTGCGGTGTTCCAGATCGGCCTGCCGGTTCGTATACTGGTGAACACGGCGCGCGGAGTGCGGGTGGTCGATTTTGGCCTGCCGCCGGATCCCAAGCTGGACAGCAGTGGCAACCCAACCAATTACAAGATCATTGAGATTTGGGACTGCCCGGGCAACCTCGCTCGGTGGAGTCAGGTGTTCCCGTTTTTCAACCCAAAGTGGGGTGTCGATCCTCCCGAATCGTGGGTCGATAACATGGAGGAGGTCGCAACATTTGGGAGCTCGCTTATCGAGATCAACGGCCTCCAGCCTGGTGAGTTAATCACCTTCAACCAGCCGGTGGATGGCGGACTGGCGGTGTTTTCCGCGAACCAATCAGGCAGGGTCACCGTCCCCGCTGTTCTACCTGTTCGCTCCTTCGATGCGTCGGCAATACTGTCAAGGGTCAACCGGGAGCCGCTCGGTGGGACTGGTCAAACGACCCTGCTATTCGAGCGGATCGCCACACTCAATACCCCCGGTGCTTTGTCCCACCAGCTCCTGGTAGACGGGGACACAGCCGTGATCACAAGCTCATTCATCGGTCGAACGGAATCCACTCAAATCGACTCGCTTGGAATCGTCCGGAATTTAAGACAGCAGCAACCCGCAGGTGGTGCTTCGGTTGGCCGGCAATCGGGCACTGCCGCCGGCACGGGAAAACAAGTTGATCCACAATTCGCCATTCCTGGTGTGCTTCGCATACGCTCGGTTCCTGGCTTCGAGCAGGGACGCATCTCCATAGCCGAGCTTGACGACGGCGCCTTATTAGTGCTCGCGCAGGAGAAGGATGGTTCAGTGCGCGTTGGCGGCACACTACCCAGGTGGCCCGATATGCCGCCTATCTCGGGGCGGTGGGCGATCAGTTCGTCGAAAGGTGACCGGGTCGCGGTGTTTACCGTGCGTCAGGTGACGCCGCCCGTGCAATGTTGCTGTGGTTGTGAATAGGCCCTCCATGCCAGCCATCGACTTCGAATACACCAAAGCGGATCGTGTGCCATTTCTCGACACCCGTACGCCTCGTAGATCGGGTACACATCGCGTTCACGCGCCTCGATAAAGCTCTGTCTTCCATGGAATTAGGCGGGAATATTGTGGGAACACAGAAGTCACAAGCCCTGGATTGACCTCCTCGGCAGCCAATGCCAACCTGCATGACAACACGGAGGGATGAACGGTGAAACACAGGCTTAGGAAGCTTTCCAGACGAGCCGCCTTCTTGGCAGTGGCGGCCCTTATAGCGGAAGCCGCCACGGGCAACTGCGGCTACGCACAGATGTTGAGCACCAGCGCTACGGTCAGGCCGAATAATTCGCTGCTTGTCGATGTTGGGATTACGACGGGAGCCAGCGTGGCGCACGTTTTGATCACCTACCAGACCCAGGGAGTTGATCCGCTGGTTTCCCGCTTCACCCAAGTCTCCGCCACCGGCTCGACCAAGATCACCATCGGGAGGTTGAGGGCCAACCGGACATACACATACACCGTGGCGGGCTTCGACCGTGACGGCGCCCCGGTGGGCAATGCGAGCGGGAGCTTCACGACTGGCCCGCTGCCGCCGCCCCTGTTGACGAACACTTACACGCTGACAGGGCGTACGACGGCGTCGCTCGTCATTGTGCAGGACAATCAGGTGGGCTTCCGGGGCTGGGTGGGCCTGGACCTCCACTCGTCCGATGCGCCACAGATCGTCTGGTACGACAGCAACCTTCCGAGCAACGCGTCCGGCGTAACGCAAGTAGACACCATAGGAGCGATCTTTCGCGAGCGGAACGGGAATCTGCTCTTCGGGGATGCAGGGACGGGGGGGCCCACGGCTTTGGACGCTTTCTATCGAGTGATCGCGCCCGACGGGACCCTTCTTGCCGAGAGCCCGCCCGTTTGCAATGTGGCGCCGCCGCAGGCCTCGCCGGCACCCGCGGGCTCGATCTGGGGCCAGGGAAACGACTGGCACGAACAGCTCCTGCCCGGCGCCGACGGTGTCCGCGGCACGGTCCTCCACCTGGGCAGAGTCTTTAAGGACCCGTTCTTCGACGCAGGTCAGGCTGCGCAGGGCAAGCGGTTGCAGGCGGGAAGCACCATTCGCCGCTGGAACCTCGCCGCGGGTACGGACGAGACCGTATGGGACCCGTTCAACTTCCTCGATCCGTTGACTGAGAGGACCAATGTAACGAATACCGATCCCGGAAACAGCTCCGATTTGGCGAGTGCGTTTCCCTGCTCGGGAGCCTCGCTCCAGAGCGAGGAGTGGATGCACTCGAACTCGCTCCAGGTCGCGCCGACGGGTGTGATCCTCATGTCGGTGAGGTACCTCGATACGGTGATCGCGATCTCGCCGCAACTCGACCGGATCGCGTGGCGAATCGGCCGTTTCAAAAGCGACTTTACGTTCCCCAACCCGAGCGACAGGTTCTACCACGAGCATTACGTCCGCATGCTCGAGAACGGAAATCTCCTCCTCTTCGACAACGGAAACGGCCGTCCGGCGGCTGAAGGAGGACTGTACACCCGCGCTCTCGAACTCGCCCTCGACTGGAGCTCGATGACGGCAAGGAAGGTATGGGAGTATCGTCATCAGACAGGCGCCGGCGGCGGAGCTCCGAGTTACAAGTACTCCGATAGAGTGGGCGCTGCCCAGCGGCTCGGGAACGGCAACACCATCGTCTGGTTCGGCGCCGACATCGATCCCACAACCCTCAAAGTGAAGAGCCCGCAGACATACACGCTCGTCGAAGCCGACGCCAGCCCCGAGGCCGGCGCCGTGGCGGTCCTGGACGTGCAGATTCCTCCGGGAACTGGCTTTCCCTATCGGGCGTTGCCGGTGGAAACGCTCTTCGGGGAGGTCCCAGCCTTTGGCAATGCGCCATCCCTAACTGCATCCCCAAACCCCATAACTGTCATGGGCGCCGCGGATGGAATTACCACCATCAACTGGAATGCGCCAAACGGGTCCGACGTGGAGATTCACGTTGGCAGCCCGAATGGCCCGCTTTTCGCGTCTGGAGGGAATCAGGGATCGGCGCAAACCGGCCCCTGGGTAAGTGACGGCTTGACCTTCTATCTACAGGATGTCACCAACGGGAAACCGCTAACCGCAAGCAATACGCTGGCTACGCTCATCGTTCATTTGCACAGGGTTTAATTAATATGTCGACAACCGAGGCAACATGGGTATCCGCGGCTGCTGTTTCCTGTTGTTCTTTCTGTAGGGCATTCGCTCAGACTGGCGGCGAGGTCAACGTCCGGATACCGCGCCTCCTGTGGTGAATTGGAACCACCCAACCTGATCTCCGATTTGAACTTAGGGCGACCACCGAAGACCAGGAATCGGCCGTCTGACTGAAGAAAGGGGAAAAACCTGATGATATGAGAAAAAGAACCAAACGAAATGTCAAGTGAAGTAGTTTGGACACCGAGAGTGGAAGCCGTAGAGGAGGTTGGCAAATGACACCTTCACCATCGGCTCTGCTAAGTGTGCCACTGAACGTTAGCGGAAGACTCCTTAATGCCACCACCGGGTATCCGCTGGCGGGACTGACGGTTCAAATGTTTTTCCTTGAGCCGAAAGCCCCGATGGACACGACGCCTCAAGCCCAAACGTTCCTGGAAGTGCGGTTTCATCGCCGGATGGTTTGTATCAGACGCTAACGGAAAGTCGATGGTCGTGGACCTCTCAATCCTCATACCGCCACAGGTCCTGAGCCCGAACAACTGGGTCGGCCTGGGCACGCGGGTTGAGAGTGCCCACCTGCGTAAACTGAGCGATCTGGTGAAACAACTGGCCTTCGTGCCGCCTTCGCAGTCGTTGTTTGCAGATTGGTCTACGGCACTGCGGCGATGCGTACGAGAGATCTCTTGGCAACATCACCACGCAGTCCGAGGTCCAAGAAGCATTCGCCCAACTGAATCAAAAAGTGACAACTTTCTCGGGTATTGCCTCAGTAGATTGGGTTATAGACCCAACTCAATTTCGGACGGGTCAAGCGGTCGCGATTGATCCGCTCCAGCGCTTAAGAAAGCGCGCGCGCCCGCAACCCCGGAGCCACCCACTCAGGCACATGCAAACTGCCCCGGATCCCGCGCCCTAACTCGATCTCGGGCTTGGTCGCGCCATGAAAATCCGACCCGCCACTCAGGGCCAGCCCGTACTTCCGGCCCAGCCCGATAAAGCGCTCCGTATCCGCCGCGCTGTGATCCGAGTGAAACGCCTCGATCGCGCTCAGCCCCGCATTGGCGAACTCGGCGATCGCTCGCTCCTGATCCCCGCGAATCCGAATCGGATGCGCCGCCGAACTTACGCCGCCCGCCCGCGCGATGTGCTCGATCCCTTCGCGAACGCCTGGCGCATCTCTCTCGACATACGCAACACCCGATTCGCCGATGTACTTGTCGAACGCCTCACGTGAGTTCGCCGCGTACCCTTTCTCAATCAGCACCCGCGCAAAATGCGGGCGTCCGGCCAGTTTGCGCCCGTGCCGCTCCACTTCCTCGAGCGAAACGTTTACACCCAACCCCTGAAGACGCTCCGCTAGCCGGCGGTTCCTCTCCCGCCTCGCCGCCAGCAGGCCCGCCATCCACCCTGCGAATTCCTCGCCCGGATCCCCGCCAAAGAAATACCCCAGCAGGTGCACGGGGCGCCCGTCGTGCTTGCACGTCAACTCGATCCCGCGGATCAGTTCCAGACCCGGCGCGTCCACCTCAGTGACATGATCGTGGTCCGTGATGGCCAGCGTGCCGATTCCCGACTCCACGGCCGCGCGCACCAACTCTTCGGGCGTAAGAGTTCCGTCCGATTCGGTCGTGTGCGTGTGCAGGTCGGTCAGCTTCATCCGCGCTTTTCCTCCAACTCCGCCCATCGCCCATACAGCTCATCAACCCGCGCCTGGGCGGCTTCCACCTGCGCGTAGCTCTGCTGCAATTGCAAACCGTCCGACGCGATTCGCGGATCCTGCAGCGCCTCGCGATACCGCTCGAGCTCCGCTTCGGCCGTCAGGATCCGGTCCTCGATCTGCTCGAACTCGCGCTGTTCCAGATAGGACAGCTTCTTCTTCGCTGCACTCTGCTCGCGCGCAACCTTCACCGATTCCGGCGCGGGCTCCTTGCGTGCCGCGGGCGAGCGCCACTCCTGTTCCCACTGCGAATAGTCCGCGTACACACCCGCGTTGCCTTCACCATCGAGTCCCACCACCACCGTCGAAACCCGGTCGAGCATATAACGGTCGTGGGTCACCAGCACCAGCGCACCGGTGAACTCGAGCAGATTCTCTTCGAGCAACTCCAACGTGGCGATGTCCAGGTCGTTGGTGGGCTCATCGAGCAGCATCAGATCCGCCGGGCGCAGCATCAGGCGCGCCATGAGTACTCGCGCACGCTCGCCGCCCGATAATGCGCCCACCGGCTGCTCCAGTTGTTCACTTTGAAACAAAAAGCGCTTCGCCCAACCGTTGACGTGGATCGGACGGTCGCGAAACAGTATCGAGTCTCCATCCGGAGCCAGCGCCTTGCGCAGCGATACCGCCGGATCCAGAACATCCCGGTTCTGCTCGAAGCTCACCAGTTGCAGTTTGTCCGCGCGCTCGATCGTGCCCGAGTCCGGCTCCAGTTCGCCCGCAAGAAGCTTCAGCAACGTCGTCTTGCCGCTCCCGTTCGGCCCTACCAACCCCAACCGTGTACCCGGCCGCAGCGTCAGGTTCAAATCGCGGAACAGCGTGCGCCCGCCCAGGCTCTTGCTCAGGTTCTCGGCAACCAGCAACTTCTTCGTCTTGCGGTCCGAAGCTGTGAAGTCCACTTCCACAGATCCGGTGCGGGTGCGCGCCGTCACGTCGTTCAACTCCGTCATTAGCCGGCCGGCTTCCTGGATTCGAGCTTTGCTCTTCGTCGTCCGCGCCTTGGGGCCCCGGCGCAGCCATTCCACCTCGCGGCGGACGCGGTTCTCGAGCGCTTCCTGATGCAGCACTTGCGCGTGCAGGAACTGCTCCTTCTTCTCGAGGAAGCTTCCGTAATTGCCCGTGACATAGAACATGCCGCCGGGATATACGCGATTGATCTCGGCCATGTGCGTCGCCACGCTCTCCAGGAAGTAACGGTCGTGGCTGATGGCCAGCGTCGCAAACCGCGCGCCGGTCAGCAAACGCTCGAGCCACAGGATTCCTTCGAAATCCAGGTGATTGGTTGGCTCGTCCAGCAACAACACGTCCGGCGACTTCACCAGTTCCGCAGCAATCGCCAGCCGCTTTTTCCAGCCGCCAGATAACGACGACGCCGCGGCATTCGGATCCGCAAATCCCGACCGCCCGATCGTTCCCAGAATCAGCGCCTCGCGTTCGTGCTCGTCCACATGCAGGTGCGACGCCGCCTCATCGAGTACGCTGCGTACCGTCGCGCCGTCCGCGAAGACCGACTCCTGCGGGACGTAGGCGATGCGCACCAACTTGCGCACGCTCACGGTTCCGCTGTCGGGCTCCTTGACGCCGGCCAGGATCTGAAGCAGCGTCGACTTGCCGCTTCCATTCGGCCCGATCAATCCCAAACGGTCGCCGTCCGAGATCGCCAGCGACAATCCCGTGAACAGCGTCCGCGATCCGTAGATCTTGGACACGGACTCGCAACTGAGCAGTACAGGCATCGGGGATTGTGTAGCAGGCGGACGCTCTAAGGGTGAACCGCCGGTTCCGGAGTGAACTCGAAGATTTCGCCGGCGGCGTTCACGGTCAATCGACCGGTGCCCAGCGGCTTCCCGGCGGTGTCCCAGAACACCGCTCCATCGGTGGATTGGCCGGGCATCAACTTGGTGGGCACGAACGCAATGGCGGAGGCCGCCGCTGCCGCCTTGAGCTTGGTCGATGATACTTCGGCGAACGCCGCTTGCCGCCTCGACTCGTACCCGTTGGTCGACTTGAACTTCTGCAGCCCGTACAAACTGTTTTCATAGGTGGTCACCAGCTTGATGACATCACCCCGGGTCGCCTTTTCCATTAGCGAGTTCACCACCAGCCGCGCGGGCGTTGCTTGAAACGTAGCGCCGTCCTGGCGGTAAAAGGTGAAGTCCTCGGGCTTTACGTTCCAGGAGATTGGTGAACCGTTCGAGACAGCCACCTGCAGAATTGTATATTCGCGGATATGCGACGGTAAACTGGCCACCATGATGGTGACGCCGTTCTTAGTAAGCGTCTGATACTTCAACCCGCCGGATTCAAACTCGATCACCTGGGGGCAGGCAATGCCAACCCAGGCGGCCAGCAACGCGAGTGTGCGGCAGAGCCCCATTAGTCTCATGATAGACTGGTTCGAAGTTGTACCTTGCTGTGTGTTATGGCTAATGCCGCCACGACATTGCCGAATTGCGAATTGAGCGAGCACGGTCTGGAGAACCTCGGGGCTGTCCATTGGAATCTCGGTCCGGCGCAGCTCTATGAACAGGCTATGCAGCGCGGCGAGGGGATCCTCGCAGGCGACGGCGCGTTCGTAGTCCGCACCGGGCAGTTTACCGGCCGCTCTCCCAAAGACAAATACATCGTCCGCGAAGAAAACACCGAGCACACGGTGCATTGGGGCGCTGTCAACCAGCCGATGACGGAGCGCCAATTCGCGGGCCTGTACCACCGTGTGTTGGAGTTTTGGAAAGGCCGCGAGGCGTTCGTTCAGGATTGCCTGGCCGGCGCGGACCCGCGGTACGCCATGCCGGTACGCGCGATCTGCCAGCGCGCATGGCACAGTCTGTTTGCGCGCCAGTTATTCGTCCGGCCTACAGCAGCCCATGAGCGTGCTCCCGAATTCACCATCTTCTTTGCGCCCGGCTTCCTTGCCGATCCGGCCGTCGACGGGACGCAATCCCAGACATGCATCGCGCTCGATTTCAAGCGGAAGGTG
Organism: Bryobacterales bacterium; assembly: GCA_038322705.1. GTDB lineage: Bacteria > Acidobacteriota > Terriglobia > Bryobacterales > Bryobacteraceae > TMP-7. The sequence continues at coordinate 36,666 of JBBQGC010000049.1, forward strand.
ATCCTGATTCTCGGCACCGAGTACGCGGGCGAGATGAAGAAATCGATCTTCACCGTGCTAAATTATCTGCTGCCGTTCCACGACGTGATGCCGATGCACTGCTCGGCCAACATCGGCCAGAACGGGAGTGCAGCGCTGTTTTTCGGACTGTCGGGAACGGGTAAGACGACGCTCTCGGCCGATCCCACCCGCCACCTGATCGGCGACGACGAGCACGGTTGGAGCGAGCGCGGCGTCTTCAATTTCGAGGGCGGCTGCTATGCCAAGTGCATTCATCTCTCCAAGGAGCGGGAGCCGCAGATCTGGAACGCAATCCGCTTTGGCACGGTGCTCGAGAACGTCGTGATCGACCCGGACTCGCGCGAGCTCGACTTCGACTCCGAGGAGATCACGGAGAACACGCGCGCCGCTTACCCGATCGATTTTATCGACAACGCCGTCATTCCCGGCTCGGGCGGACATCCCTCCTACGTTCTGTTCCTGACCGCCGATGCATTCGGCGTGTTGCCGCCGATCTCGCGGCTTACTCCGGAACAGGCGATGTATCACTTCCTAAGCGGGTACACGGCCAAAGTCGCAGGCACCGAGCGCGGTATGGGCAAAGAGCCGTCGGCGACTTTCAGCGCGTGCTTCGGCGAGCCGTTTCTGCCGCGCCATCCGCAGGTATACGCGAAGATGCTCGGGGACAAACTGCGGCGCCACAACGTCACCTGCTACCTGGTGAATACCGGTTGGGTTGGCGGACCGTATGGAGTTGGTCGCCGCATGCATCTGCCGTACACGCGCGCGATGGTGAACGCGGCGATCCAGGGTGAACTCGATCAGGTGACCGCGAGACCGCATCCTGTGTTTCAGGTGTTGGTGCCTACGGAAGTTCCCGGTGTGCCGGCCGAGTTACTCGATGCGCGCAGCCAGTGGACCGACGTTGCAGCGTACGACCGCGCAGCCCAGGACCTGAGCGCCCGCTTCCGCAAGAACTTCGAGAAGTTCGGAGCGGTGGAAGAGCAGATACTGCAAGCCGCTCCTCTCTCGCGGTAGCAGGAGTCAGAAGTCGAGGGAGTCAGAAGTCGAGGAAGTCAAGAAGTCGAGGAAGCCGGAAATCGGGACGGGGTCAGCGCCGGTCGCGTAAGGGGCTTGTGACTGCGGTGCGCGTCGCCTGCATGGTGGATGCGATCGCCTCGCCCGGAAATCCGCGGATCACGGGCCGCACCAGCCATCCCACGCCGCGCGGAGCATCGCGGCTGAGCGAGACCGTTCGCAACTCCACCCAAACGCCCCCGGCATCTTCCCGCAGCGACCATTGTGAATTCATCGCCCATAGAAAACCGTGGCCGCGGCCGGGCGGCAGGCTCTTGCCCTGGTCGATCTCGGTCACATTCCGCGAGCGGGCGCTCATCGTCCATCGACCGGGCGGGAGCTCTTCCCACTGGTTGTCGTAATCGATGTCGAGCACGACGGTGAACACCTTCTCTTTCTCGATTCTCAACCGCGTTACCTTTTGATTCGCGCTTCGTGACAAAACCGAAGATCGTGTTACCTCGGGGTACACACGCGCGTGATGTTCGGTATCGAGCAGGAAGCGGGTGACTGCGTCCAGTTTCAGCCCGCGAAGATACATCGCGCCCACCCAGTCGTGCACCAATCCATCGGTGACGTTGCGACCGCCGCCACCGGTGAGTGGGAGGGTTACGATCTCACCGCCGGCCGCCTTGCGCTTGTCTTCGGGATGCTCGTCGATCCAGAGAAACGGGCGTTGACCGTGGGTCCTTTCAGACAGTTCACGATCGACCATCACCTGATAGCCTTCAAACTCGCGGACGCTCTCTGGGTTCAGATTGACGATGATTTGCGCGTGAACCGCCACACAGAGGAACAGACACGAGAACTTCATGCGAGCGCTGCCCGGATCGCCTGCGCGGTTTGTGCGGCCTGCTCCTCACTCGAATATTTTGTTCGCGGCCAGAAGAATCCGCGCAGTCCATCGCCCTTGCGCCGGGGCACGATGTGTATGTGCAGGTGAGGGACGCTCTGGCTTACCCGGTTGTTGATGGCGACGAAACTTCCTTCCGCGTTCATGGCTTTTTCGACGGCGCGGGCCAGCGTTTGTGCCGTGTTGAACAACGGCCCGATCGAAGCGGCTGGCAGATCACCGAACGTTTCGATATGATGCTTCGGGACGAGCAAAACGTGACCGGGAAACAGAGGCCGGGCATCGAGAAACGCGGCCGATCCGTCATCCTGCCAGACAACGTGTGCAGCGGCGCGCCCGAGTGCTATATCGCAGAAGATACAATTCACCGCTTGGCGGCGCGCTCGGCGGCCCGCGCTTCCTTGATCACCGGCCCATAGCCTTCCTTATCGAATGGCGGACAGCCGGTCGGAAACTGACCTAGCGCGTTGTTTTTCTGGCGCATCAAATACGTGCAGTAAGTGAGCGTCTTGCAAACCTGACGTTCGTTCAAAGCTCCAGTTTCGAGGATGGCGCGCGCGAAATCGGGATATGCGAGCGCGTTGCGGCCCATACCCATTAGACGTATGTTGCCGTCCAGAAGATTCGCCGCTCCCGCGTTGGGAGCATACACTTGCAGCCAGCTATAGCCGGTGCCGACCATGGCCACGTCGGGGAACGCACGTTGAAGTTCGCCCGCGACCATGAAGTGGCGATCGACGCCGAGCAAGGGATGCTCGGGCTGCTCGTAGTTGCCTTCGTCCGGGGTTTCGAAGGGCCGGCCGATGTGCGGGTTGTAATAAGGACAGCCGAGCGAGATGTTCAGAAGCTGAGCGCCCGCATCGCGGAACAGTGCGATGGCGGCTTTGACATCGGTCAAGTCCGGCTCGAGCGGATTGTCCGGATTGACGCCGAAGCCCCACGGATACGGGGTCGGGTAGGGCATGGGTTCGCCGAGCCGTGTTTCGGGATTCTTCACATACGGGACACCGTCGAAACAGCCGAGCCGCATCGTTAAAATAATGTCCGGGCCGAACTCATCGCGCAGGCGGCGCAGGATGTCGCAGGCCATGCGCGACCGGTTTTCGATGCTGCCGCCGTATTTGCCGGGGCGCGTCTTTGCGCCAAGCAGTTCGCTCAAGAGGTAGCCGTGCGTCACCTTGACGTCGAAGGCGCGGAAGCCGGCTTTGAATCCGAGGCGCGCGGCGTCGATGTAGCGATCCTGCAGGCGGTCGAGTTGGGCGTCGGTGACCACCGGAAAATCGGGCGGCGTATGACTGCGCGCGTCGATCTGCGGGTGGTGATAGGCGATGCTTTTCGACGAGGGAACGCTGTAGCGGCCCGATTGGGTGAGTTGAAGGGGTTCGAGCAGATCGCTGTCGGTGCCGAACTCCTCGCGGTGGACGCTGCGCAGGGTTTCGAGCAATGCGGCGAAGTCGCCGACGTTGTCGTCGTTGATCCACAGTTGGCGCGGGTTGGCGCGGCCTTCGGGCTCAACCGCCGTCGCTTCGAACCACACCAGCTTTGCACCGCCGCGGGCGAATCGCTTGTAACGCCGCCAGGTGAGTTCGCCGGGGCGGCCGTCGAGTGTGCCGTCGCAACCCTCCATCGGGTGGATGCACATCGAGTTGCCGATGGTGAACCGGCCCACTTGGACAGGCTTAGCGAGCGCGGCCTGGATGCGCGCCGTGTCCGTTTCGAAACGGATGTGGCGCAGGCCCAGATCGCTACAACTTTGCTGTAGCCCGGCCAGGTTCTTGTAATTGAAGTGTCTCATCGAGTTTTGAACGGCGCGGCAGAATCAGAATCGCAAACGCTCCGAGCAACGCGACCGCGAGCACGGCGCCCATTGCGTAAGAATAATTCCCAAGCTTATCTCTAAGCACGGCGACCAGGTACGGAAACCAGGTCTGGCCGATGGTATTCACCGGGAGAATGACCGCCATCGCGCGCGCGAGACTGTTGACGCCGAACTGCTCGGCCGCCATCAACGGGATGAGCATGTAATCGGCGCCCATGCCGAAGCCGAACAGAATCGCGAACAGGTACAGGAACATCTCATTGGCGGGCTTGACGGCAAGCAGCAGCGGAATGGTCGCCGCAACCAGGAAATACGTCGCGGCCATCACCGTCTTCTTCGAGAACCGGTCGGCAAGTCCGCCGATCAGCAGCCGCCCGCCGATGCTCGAAACCAGGATCAGCATCGAAGCCGTTCGCCATGCCGCATCCACCGCGGGTCCTTTCGTGTATCCCTCGTCGAGGAAGACGAATTTCATATGGAAGTTGATTGCGCCGATCGATCCGATCGAGCAGATGCTTCCGATCAACAGCAGCCAAAAGGGCCGGCTGTGCAGCAACTCAGCGAACGTGGCTGATTTTATGGCGGCCTCGGCGGGCGCGACGGTGTCGCCATCCGGAAACTGGCCGGCATCCGATGGCCGGTCCTTCAGCAGAAACAGAACGATCGGCCAGGACAGTAATACGATGCCCGCGAGGATATATAGCGCCGTGCGGAACCCGTAGTTCTCGGTGAGAGGCTTCACCAGGTAGGAACCGAGGGCTCCCATCACGCCGACTCCGACATAGACGATTCCCATCGCCTTGCCGCGATTCCGGCGAAACCAGTGCGAGACGATCAACTGGTGGGGAATCGGACCCGAGAAGATGTAGCCGATCGTGTAGATCACCCAAAACAGGTAATAGAACGCGAGCACTTTGCCCATGCTGCCGAACAGTACGAGCGCAACGGCTGTGAGTGCGGTCCCGGCGAGAATGAGTTTGCGCGGACTAAACCTGTGAATGACCAGCGGCCCGACCCAGATGGTGAACAACGCCGCCAAAGGAAAGCCCAGCGTGATTTCCGACCGCGACCAGTTGAACTCGCGCTGGAAGTAATCGTAGAAGAAGCCGATGTTGTAGTACGGGACGCCGACAGCGAGGCCGAAGCTCACGAAAGCGGCGGCGGTGATCCACCATCCGTAAAACTTGCGAAGCATAAGAATCCAGCATATCCGAACAGGGCGGTGCGGAGCGCTATGCCGCCGGGTTTTGTCATAACTCGGCATATCGGACTGTACCCCGTTTCGGCTGGTTGCCAATGGCAGACGGTAGCCAGCGGCGCAACCAGTTCTCAACACCTTCGAGGATTGGAGATGTATCGCGGGTTCCGAGCTGTTCGATGCTGTCTGTCAGGTTAGTTTGGGCACGCGACACTTGTTCGCGATTGCGCGGGGTTTCGGCATCGTGGGCTTCCTGGGTTTTTGGTTGAGAGGAGCACGCGACCGATGCTGCGGCTGCGCGTTCGGGTTCGTTTTGCCGATTTTCCGGGGCGGGCGGTGTAGTGCGAGGGCGGCCGCAGCCGAGATCCTGGCGGGCGCGGGCTCGCTGTGCGCGTTCGAGTTGTTCCATGGCGCGGCGGAAAGCGCTATCGCAGACGGACACGTGGCGTGTGATGGACTTGAAGGCGTTCAGGTTTGCTGAGAAGAGCTCGAGAGGATCGGTTTGGGCGAACAGGCGTTTTTCGAGATCGAGGGCCTGCTGGAAGCGCTGCCAGGCTTGGGCGGCGGCGGTGAGGAGCATGCGCTCGTAGGGGGTCGCGGGGTTGTGGGTGCGCGCGATGTCATCGCGGGTTGTGTAGACCGGGTCGAGCGACGGCGGCTCGGCGGTGGCCTGTGCGGTG
>JBBQGC010000050.1:0-41888 GCA_038322705.1 Bryobacterales bacterium
CCGCTGCGGTTCCTATTCCTTTGTCCCGATCCAAAGCGAAACAACCAAGAAGCGCAAGCAGAAGAGGATAACCAGATCGGATGTACTGTTCCGGACAGATCACGTGTTAATAAAAGCGGACAACTTGACATGTTAGCAACACTAGCCCGAGGACAACAGGCTGTCATTGGCATAGAAGTGATCGACATTCTGCGGAGTTATGATCTGGTGGCTCGTGAAAACCGCGGGCGGAACCACTCTGTTGGCCCAGAATATCCAGATCCGTACTTCTCCGGGAAATACGCGATCGACGCAATCAACCGGGGGTGTGTCGAGCGGAGTTTCGCGCGCTTCCGGTTCAGATTTCTGTCCTGCGATGGAGCACTCGCTCGCGCGGCCAGCTTCCTGAAATGCCCGCAGCGCCCGCAGTGCACTCGAGTGGTTCGCAGCGCCGACCAGGATGTGCCGGGCCTGAGTCTCACGCAGGTGCTTACGTGTCCGCTCGAGAGTGCTTTGTAATGTTTTGAACGCGATGCCTTTGCTCAGCCCGGTCCGGCTTACAACATCGCGCAAACGCAGAAGCTCGCCGGGCGAGTGGAACGCCTTCAGGATTTGGGAGGCGACCAACGATTTTACGAGGTGCCGGCTGTAGTCACGCGTGGCCATTGTGGGGTGCGACCGTACGCGGCAACGTTCGAATCAAGGCGCCAGCCCCGTACGGGTTACGCGCGCCCAGTGTGAAGGCCTGGATGTCAGCCTGCGGCGCAAATTCCGGGTTCCTGAACGGCGCTCCGACATTGAATATCGACTCAGCGAATTTCGGAACCGTGACGACTCAGGCAAACCAGCCAAGGAAGCTTCAAATCAGCGGCCGTATCTCGTTTTGAGTTTCGGTTCGGCCTAAGCGTAACAGCGAACTTCGAAGATGCGGGCCTCGTCGATGCCGTTCGTCTTCGTAACGACCACGCGGACAGAGGCAGCTTCGACCGGTTCGAATTGAAGCCGGTTCAGACGCTGATGATTGCCGGTTACTTCGGCGACCGTGTGCTCGGCGCCGCGCGCATCCTTGACCACGACCCGGTAATCGCGTACGGTCTCCGGTTGCGCGGCGCGCACGATGCGGCGCGTGATGGAATCGGAAGCGCTCAGCGTCAGCTCGCGCTGGAAGCCGGAGTCGAACTTCAACACAACTTCGCGGATTCGCTGCGGCTGAGTCCAGGCGAGTTCGAGCCACGCCCCGTTGTCTTCGACCGGTGCGGCCCAATGATGAATCTCGGCGGGCTTTTTCGTGTCCTTATTCGCGGGGATGTCGCGGTCCACTCCGTCGAGCACCAGCTCCGCCTTGGCATCGCCCGCAACGCCGGATGCGCGCACCGCGGCGGCTCGCGCCAAGTCGCGCGGATCGCGATTGCACACGGTACGAATCGACTGATCCTGACGAAGCAGGTTCTGCTGTAGCCCTGTCACGAGCTTCGCATCGGAGGCGAGCTGCCGCGGAGTGATGCCGCGTTCGACACATGCAGCGGCTGCGGCTCCGACTGCCTGGCCAATCGATGCGCACGTGGCCATGACACGTGAACTGGTGAAGGCCGCGTGCGTCGCGCTGATGTTGCGGCCGGCCATCATCAGGTTCGGAACGTTCCTGCTGTACAGCGCGCGCAACGGGATGTCGTACACCTCGGGCGTGCGCAGAACGGTGTTCGGCGGCAGATCGGAGCGGTCGAACCCGCCGGGAGGATGATCGTCCATGGGCCACCCGCCCATCGCGACCGCATCCGGGAACGTCCCGTGCAGAAGGTCGTGCTGAGTCATCAACACATCGCCCACCATGCGGCGGCTGCCGCGCCGGCCGGGCATCATGCCCACCCAGTCGAGAGCCCAATATGCGCTGTCGGGATAGTCGCCGCTGTTCTTGATGTAATCCCAAACGCCCGTGGTGATGGCGAGCAGCTCGAAGCGGATGCGTTCGTTATCGCGGATGGTATCCTTGTTGCCGCCCCACTCGATCCACCAGTAGCCGTATTCCCAGTTCTCCGGTCCGACGTTGCGGAACTTCAACTGTTGCTTGGTCACCTTGCGAGCCCACTTGGGCGCGGTATACGGCATCGGCTTGTGATACAACTTCGACGTGAACAGAATGCTGCTGCCCAGTGTTTCCTGATCGCGAACCTCGGGCGCTAGCGATTCGTTGAACTCACCGCGCGTCTCGCGGCCAGTGCGGAATTCGGCGCCCGCCTCGAGCCCGAGCCTGCTATCGCCGGTGGCATCGACGTACGTCTTGGCCTTGATGCGGTACAAGTGTTCCGACTTATCGCAACGCACCATCACGTTGTCGATGCGCCCGCCCTTCATCGCGGCGGAATAGAGTACGCTCTCGAGCAGCAACGTGATGTTCCGTTCGCTGACCACCTTGTCGTACAGCAGCAGATCCCACAGTTCCCAACAGCGTTGCGGATTGTTGGCCGCGTCATCGAGGCGGATCTCTTCGATGAGTCCGCCCTCGCGCCACCCCGGACGCGAGGCGTGCGAGTTCGCGCCCACGACATGCATCTTCACTTCGCTCGACGAGTTGCCGCCCAACCGCGAGCGGTCCTGCACGAGCACGACGCGCGCTCCATTGCGGGCGGCCGAGAGCGCCGCGGTCACGCCGGCCAGACCGCCGCCCGCGATGAAGACGTCGGTCTCCAGTTCGACCAACGTCATGTTCGGTTCGGCCTGCGAGCGTTTCCGGCGGCTATCGGGCGGAGCGATGCGATCGAACTCCGCACGCATGCGTTCGGTGACTGGCGGTTCCGAGGGGGCGAGTTGTCCCGCGGAGACGGCGAGTGTATATCCTGCGAACGGGATTCCGGCTAACAAATCTCTACGGCGCATAGCTTCCTCAACTATAGAAAAACTCGGCCGTGGCGGTGCAATCGGCCTGCGGAGTCAGGCGTACCCAGTGGGCGCTGAAACCTTCCGGGAAGATGTGGCGCGCATAACCGGCGGTGCGCACAGTCTCGTACTTCTGCCAACTGCCGTCGCCGAGGAAGTCGACTTCGATCAGGAAATCGGCGGCCCGGTCGCTCGCCAAGTGGAGCATCTTCTTGTCGAAGCCGGTCATCAGAAACGGCTCCGACGCGACGCCTTTCTGGACGGCCTTTTTGCGCCAAGGTCCGCCCCAACCTGCGGGCTTGCCCCACTGCCACAGGTCGTCGGTCTTGCCGAACCAGATGCCCGATTGCGGCTGTCCGGCGAGCGAGTAGTTGTCCTGGTTGGGCGTGGTCTGATTGCCGCCCAGAACGAAGAGTCCGCGGAAGGCGCAGTAATCAGGAATGATTCTAAGGTGCTGGCACACAGGCTTCACGCCCCAGATGCGGTCTTCAAAGGCGACCGGCTGGAGCTCGTAAAACATGCCTTGGATGTCCATCAGGAAGTGCTCGGTTTCCACTTCACGGATGCGCATCCATTCGGTTTGCCAGGCGTGTTCGAAAGCGTGGCTGGCCTTGGGGAGGCGGTAGCGCTGCCACTTTCCTTTCACCAGGGCGGAGAACAGCACGCTCGATTCATCCCAGCCGGTGCAGAACACGACGTTGCCCATATTCTCGCGGCCGGCGCAATCCATGTGCGGCTTGTTGCTGAGGCGGTTCCACGATTTGCCGTCGAACTCGAACAGGCCCGCTTCGGTGTCGCCGTACTCGTAGAATCCGTTATTGGAAACGACGACGCGGCCCTGGCCCGTGAAACCGCCCTTGAAGTGCGGACGCGCTTTCAGGTTATTGGCCTTCACGACGTCGGCGACGAGGCGCGGCTTGAGGCTCTGCACGTCGAGTTCGAACAGCAGCCCTTCCATGGTCTGCATGTAGACGCGATTGGCGGGATCGGTGAGGTGCTTCATCGTGGCCGTCAGGCGGTGATCGCGAAATTCCTCGATGAAGCGGAACTTGCCGTTGACGTCGATGGCGTACGGGCCGATGAACGCGGTCTGGCTCTCCTTGTGGACGAAGCGATTGGCGTGGGTGCCATCGTGCTTGTGCATCAACTCCGCGCGGAGGCGATCGTCAATGCGATATAGCGCAAGCCCCGACCCGGTGGGGCTCATATGGCTGTTGTAAGTGACCGCCCACAATGAATCGGCGTAGGGCAACAGCGCGCCGACGCCGCACTCGGAACGTTGCGGCGCCGTGTCGGCCTTCAAGCCCAGATTGGGCAGGCCGGGGGTGAGCTCGGTGATCTTCTGGCCCGAAGCGAGGGCCGCTCCGAGGCCCCCGCCGAGCGCGGCAAGGATGCTTCTACGTGTAGGCATTGCGGTGTCCTAGAAAATCAGCTTCAGGCCGAACTGCAGAATACGGGCATCGCGCGCGGAGTTGATGGTGCCGAACGCCGCGCTGGTATTCTTTCCGTCGGGACCTGGTGAGAACGAGCCATTCGCCAAGCCCAGATTCACGGTGTTTAGCCAGTTGAACGCCTCCGCGCGGAACTGGAGACGCAGCCGCTCGAACAGCGCGGTGTCCTTGATCAACGAGAGGTCCATGTTGAACGTACCCGGGTTGCGTACATCGGGCAGCGTACGGCCCACGTTGCCGAGCGTGAAGTTGGGCGGATTCAAGAACTGAGTGGTATCGAACCAGCGAGTGACCGTCGGGTTGTCGATCTTCGCGCTGATGCCGGTCGAATTCGGGCGATCGGCGCGCTGGTTATTAGCGCCGCGGATCACCACCGGCAGACCGGTTTGCAGGGTGGTGATGCTGTTGAGCTGCCACCCGCTCACCAACGTGTTGACGACGCGGTTGGATGGCTGCCAGGCCTTGCCCCGACCGGCCGGGATCGCGTAAACGCCGGAGATCACCAGGCGCTGCGAGACATCGGTGGGGTCGAGGGAACGCTCGGCGCGGCGGTTGAACTGTCCATTCTGATAATTCGTGACGCCGACCTGCTCCAACTGAGCGCCGAAATTGATCGGCGTGACCGAGCTGTCGCCGATCAGTTTGCCCTTGGTGTAGGAGGCGAGCAGCACCAGACCGTTGGAGAAGCGCCGTTCGACACTGACCAGCAGCGCGTGGTAGATGGAGTCGCCCAATTGCGGATTCCGGACGGTGACGGAGGTGTAGTACGGGAACGGGCGCAGCAATTGCGAACGCTGTACCGTCGCCGCGCCGAGCGTGCCAGGAATAATGCCCGCGTACGGGTTATCGACGCGGTCCTGCAAGGCGAGACCCTGCGACCACGCCGACTCGGGAAAGTCGTTCAGGTTGTAGCTTCCGGCGATCAGATGCGTCGCGTGATTGGCGGTGTAGGTCAAATCCACGAGCCAGTTCTTCAACTGCTGCTGCAGCGATCCGCTCCACTGCTGGGACATCGGGACTTTCTCTTTGGTCTGTTGATACGAGACTCCCTGGCTAAGGAACGCCGCCGGACCGAGCGCCGCGCCCTGCGGTTGCAAACGCGGAAAGGGGAGACCGTTGCGCAATAGGAATGCAGGGTAGTTCGCGTCATTAGATGGCGGTTGATACGGAGTGGACGTGTTGGCGAAACCCTGCGTGTTGCCGAAGAAATCGCGGTAGAACGTAGACGGGTAGAAGATGCTGTAGCCGCCGCGGAAGACTGTTTTGCCGGAGCCGAAGACGTCGTAGGCGAACCCGATGCGCGGGCCGAAATTGTTGAACACCGGATCCATCGCGGACCGGCCGTAATCCTTAGCGGCGTAGACTGTGCGGCCGCGCAGATTGGTGCCGGGAATCAATCCGGCGGGATCGAAGTTGCTGATGCCGTTGTTACGCTCGATCGGCCATTGCTGGTAATCCCAACGCAGACCCAGGTTGAGGGTGAGACGCCGTGTTGCGCGCCAGTCGTCCTGAAAGAAGGGGCTGATGGAATACGCCTTTTCGGATTCGCCGAGATAGGAGACCATCGTCGCGCTGCCGACGTCGCCTAACAGGAATGTTGCGAAGGCGCTGCCGGTGCCGGCCGGGCGCTGCGGATTCTGCGTCAATCCCGAGGGAAAGGTGAGTGAACCGGATGGCGTTTCGCGCTGATAATTGTTCGCGTAGTTCAAGCGGTAATCGATGCCGAGCTTCAACGTGTGGCTGCCCTTTACATAGGTGACGGCGTCGAAGAACTGCCAGGTCAGGCTGCCTCGCGTGCCCACGGTGAAAGCGCCGAAGGAAGCGAAGCCATTGCTGATCAGCGGCAGCGTGTCGCTTGGAATGGTTGGACTCAGCCCTAATTCGCGCGGCAGATCCTTACCGTAGCTCGCGGCCTGAAAAGCGAAGGACTGACGGGCGAGACCGAGACGGAATTCGTTCAGCAAGCGCGGCGTGAAGGTGTGGGTGTCGTTGATGGTGCCGTTGCGCGAATACAGATTATCGATGCGCGCGCGAACCAATGGATCGGGCCACACGCTCTGCTGATTGCCGCCGTCGGTGTAGTGGTTGTAATTGATATAGCGGACGAACATGGAGTTCTGATCGTTGAAGCGGTGATCGCCCTTGATGGTGTGCTGCTGCATGTTCCGCGCTTCGGGCACGTTGCTCTGATAATTGTTGGTCTGCGTGAACGCGTTGATAGCGGCGCGGTTGGGGAGGGGATAGTAACGGAGTAATGCGAGGGCTCCCGCATCGAGGCGATCCTTGGGGATGATGTTGCCGGGGAACGGATCGCGAATCACGCCGGAACCATTCGGGTTGGGACGCGTGGTGGCGGGATCGTAGATCACCACCAGAGCGCCGGTGGCATCGCGCAGATTCGAGAAGTCGCCGGCGCGCCACTCCGGTATGGGCGTGGAGGTGATCGGCTGACTCACGCGGCGATAGCGCCACCCTTCGTAGTTATAGAAGAAAAATGTCTTGTCTTTGCCATCGTAAACTTTCGGAATCTTTACCGGGCCGCCCAACGCACCGCCATATTGGTTGTAGCGGAACGGGGGACGTGTGACCGCGAATGCATTGCGCGCGTCGAGCTTGTCGTTGCGAAGAAACTCGTACAGGGTTCCGTGAAAGGTATTGGTTCCCGACTTGGTGACGATATTTACGACGCCGCCGGCGGTGAAGCCGTACTCGGACGACATCGTGTTGAATTGGACCTTGAACTCTTCGATGGCATCGACGGTCGGGTTGGCGTTGATGTCGGCGAGGTAGCCCTGATTGTTGGTGGCGCCATCGAGGACGAATCCGTTGAGCGCGCTGGGGCCGCCGTTGATGCTGATGGCGGACAGCGCGATACCGCGGTCGCCGAAGCCGTTGTTGGTGGGGCCGGACTGCGATTTCACGCCGGGTGTGAGCAGAACCAGCGCCAGAGCGTTCCTGCCGTTGAGGGGTAGCTCGCCGATGCGTTTGTTCTCGATGACTTTGCCGACGGTGGAACTTCCGGTGTCGACCAGGGGCGCTTCGCCCGTTACTGTGACGGCGTCGGCCGTGCCGCCGATTTGGAGCTCGACATTGATTTCGGCGTGCTGATCGACGAGCAGCGTGATGCCGCTACGGACGGCCTTCTTGAAGCCTTCCTTCTCGACCGTGACCGCGTAGGCGCCGACGGGCAATGTGGGCGCAACGAAATCGCCCGCGGCGTTCGTCGTGGTTGTGAAGGGAATGTTGGTTTCCGTGTTCCGCACCGTGACCGCGGCGTTGGGCACGCCGGCGCCGCTCTGGTCCGTAACCGTGCCCTGCATTGACGCGCGTCCCTGTTGAGCGGCGCAAGGCAGCACGAGGACGGCCAACGCGAGCAAGCAGCGGATTAGACGATTTTGGGATAGCATACTCTTCCTTGGGAAATGACTATTGTATCCCCGTGGATGATGGATCATGCACTTGCGGCAGCAACTCTTGGAGCCGCGGTGGTTTGAAGAGCGCGGATGCGAGGAGCGGCGGGAGCGAGGGCGTAATCATAGATGGCGGTCGGCCGGGGCTCGGCTGGCGGGGCGCTCGGGGCGGGGTGTTCGGAAGTGGGATTAGGTTCGTTTCGTTCGGTTGTTTCGGCGGCCGGCTCGTCGGGGGCTGGGGGGAGGCGATGAGACTTCAATTCGATTAACAACTTGATGGCGCGCTCGACCTGGAGGGCGAGGCTGCGGGTGTAGCGCTGGAGGTTGGCGATGGTTTTATTGGCGGCGAGGGTGGCGGAGAAGGCGAGGGCGGGGCGGTCCTGTTCGCCGAGCTCGCGCCATTCACGGTCGACGGCTTCGGAGTCTTGAACCATCTGGAGGCCGAGCATGGAGTTCTCGTACATCCATGCCTGGCGCATTTGCCACTTGGCGTGGACGATTTCTTCGACGAGATCGTGTTCGACGTGGTCGCGGGGTTCGAAGCGGGCCGTGTATTCGGCGAGGATGGCGTTGAAGACTTCGGCTTCGCCGTCGTCGAAGGTGATCATTTTGGCGAGACAGCCGTGAACGGTGGCGTTGCGGCTGGAGCGGCCTTGCCTTCGGGGGTGACGGGGCCTTGGGAGAGGGCTCCAGTGCGGCGGGAGGCTTCCTGGCGGCGCGTGCTGGTTTGACTGAGTTGTTTCATGGCTCGGTTGGTTCCTTTCGATTTCAATATATCGGGCCGATTGACTTTGACTGGTGAGGAGGTTTTGGGAAAGTGTTCAAAATGAGGCAGAAATAAATTTGATTTCTCGGGGAAGAGCGCCCATAGACCATGCGGGTCCGTCACCAGGGCGGATAAAGGCAGCGGCATGACTGTCACCCTACAGCAGCTCGCTTTCGAGCTTCAAGCGCCGATAGCCACGATGCAGGAGATGAGTGTCGTATCCGTACGAGATTGCCTGCTCGAAGTCCTTACCCTCGACGAGCAGGGCCCGGCGAAGCCCTTCCTCAATACGTCAGGAGAGGTTATCGGTGTTGCAAATCCCCGAGCCGAAACCGGTTCCGCCGTATCGGCCAGAGTAGAAGAGCGCTATTGACAAATATACACGTATACATATAGTGGTATAGATGGACAGTAAGCCAAAGACCGTCAGGTGGGCCGGATCGGCGCGGAGAGATTTAAAAACCTTTCCCCAAGCCGTTCAGCGCCACGTGGGACAGGCTCTTTATGCGGCGCAGTGCGGCGAAGAATACCCGACAGTGAAAGCTTTGAAGGGTTTTGGCGGCCGCTCTGTCCTTGAAATCGTGACGGACCATCAAACCGATACGTGGAGGGCCGTCTATACCGTGCGTTTTGCAGATACGATCTACGTTCTTCATGCGTTTCAGAAGAAATCGAGGAAGGGTATCGCAACGCCGAAAAAGGAGATCGAACTGATCCAGCAACGGCTCATCGCCGCCGAGCGGGACTACAGGGAGAGGCAGAATTGAAATGACGACCAGAACCCCAAAGAAAACCAAATCTTCGGTCAGGGTCACCGAGAGCAGCGGGAATGTATTCGCGGACCTTGGCTTGGCGCATCCGGAACAGGAGTTGCTGAAGGCGCGCCTCACGCTGCAAATCTACCGCACCATCAAAGAGCGCAAGCTTACGCAGACGCAGGCGGGAGACATTCTGGGCATCAAGCAGCCGCATGTATCAAGTTTGATGCGCGGCCAGTCCGGAGCGTTTTCCGTCGAACGTCTCATGGATTTTCTGACAGCGCTTGGTCATGACATCGAAATCGCGGTCGCGCCCTCGCGCAAGAAGCACGGCGGGATGTCCGTCATCCTCCACCAGTGATGAGATAAGATCCTGTTTTCGATAGCAAGGTCGTGCGGCAACTCATCGGCAAGATCGAAAGTGAAACTCCTTCTGGCTGGCGGGCAAGCAATGCCGGAAGGGACGGGGAAGGAATTCCGACTCTCCTCATCGACCTGATCGGCCAATAGCTTCTGTTTCAATCCACGCGCCCCGCGCGGGGCGCGACGGCTCCGGCAATCCATTTCCAGTTCAGTTGGGTTCATGTGAGAGAAATGGCGAGAAGTGGCCACTGAATCCCCTATGGACTACGACAACATGGGCCACCTTTGGCCTTAAGCGGTGTGCTCGTTCCGAATACCCTCGCATAGCGTGCGCTTCCTCCTGATTTTCGTGGTTCGCCGGAGTAGCCTTGCATCGCGCCGCGTTTCTGGCGCGGAGATATCCGGATTCGAGAGTCCTGCTGACGACGCTATCCGATTCGCTTGCGAACGCGTTGGCGACGAAGCTCCGGCGGTTGATCGCGAATGAACCGCGGCTGGGCGAACGGATCGAAGTGTACGCGTTGGATGCGCTGGCGAAGCGGCTGTCCGATATGGCATTCGGTCCGGCACGCATCGCTTCGGCGGCGGACATTCGGGAGATTGTCGCGGAAGCGGCGGCCGCGGCGGTAGGGGTCAAGTTCCCGGCACATTTCCTCGAAAGCGAGTGGGAGCAAGTGGTGGATGCGTGGCAGATCGACTCGTGGGAAGGCTACCGGGATGTTGTGCGGCTCGGACGGAAGACGAGGCTGCCGGAGAAGCAGCGGGCGCTGTTGTGGTCGATTTTCGAGCGGGTGCGGTCCGGGCTGAGGGGTCGCGGTCTGATGACGAATTCCGAGTTATTCAGCCGCCTGGCATCGCGGTTTTCAGGGGGTATGGCGACGCCATTCGATTTCGCCGTGGTGGATGAGGCGCAGGATGTGAGCATCGCGCAGCTTCGATTTCTCGCGGCGCTCGGGGCGGACCGGCCGAATGCACTGTTCTTTGCGGGCGATCTGGGGCAGCGGATCTTCCAGCAGCCTTTTTCGTGGAAAGCGCTGGGTGTGGATGTGCGCGGGCGCTCGTCGACGTTGAAGGTGAACTACCGGACCTCGCACCAGATCCGGATGCAGGCAGATCGCCTGTTGGGGCCGGAGGTGAGCGATGTGGATGGGAACCGGGAGGAACGTCGCGGAACGGTTTCCGTGTTCAACGGGCCGGCGCCGGAGATCCTGATTTGCGAGAACGAAGCAGCGGAGCGAGCGGCGGTGAGCCAGTGGGTGGCGGCGAAGCTGAAAGAGGGTGTTCAGCCTCATGAGATCGGAATGTTCGTGCGTTCGGCGGCGCAGATGGATCGCGCGCGTGCGGCTGTCGAGCAAACCGGGTGCGCGTGTCAGTTGCTGGATGAACACGTGGAGACGATAAGCCAGCGGGTTTCGATCGGGACGATGCATCTGGCGAAAGGTCTCGAGTTCCGGGCGGTTGTTGTGATGGCATGCGATGACGAGGCGATCCCGCTGCAGGAGCGGATCGAGACCGTCACAGACGAGGCAGATCTGGAAGAGGTGTACAACACGGAGCGGCACCTGCTTTATGTTGCGTGCACGCGGGCGCGGGATTATCTGCTGGTGACGAGCGTCAAGCCGGGCTCGGAGTTTTTGGACGATTTGCGGGGTAAGTGAATCCGTCCTATTTGTACGTTACCGAGAGCAAGCGGCAGCCCGCCAAGTTGCTGCGGGTTCGCGAAAGGAGAACATGGAACTGGCGTGGCGTGGGAAGACGCGCGGGTGGAGCAACGCGGGACCGCCGATGCGTGGCGTGTTGTGGTGGTCGAGGGCGGCTATTTGGTGGCCTACAGACCGGGATGCAGCCGGTCTCGCAACTGCTTGCCCGTCCAACTCGGCCTGGGAGAGTATTTTCTGACGGGTGACAACCGGGATAACAGTCTTGATTCACGTGAATTTGATCCCGTGTCAAGAGAAACATCATGGCCAAAGCGGCGAATAGTTGGTGGGTTGGCGCTCGCTCGTATCCGCTGCGTTAATTAAGACGCGTCATTCACTGCTGAAAGATCTCGTCCCGTGTGAGTTCGATTCCGGCGTTGTCGCTCAACCGATCTGCAGCGTCGATCAGGCTTCCGGTGCGGTACACCGACATCGTTTCCAGACGCGGATCGATGACCCAAATGTGCGGAACGCCCTTGGCTTCGTACTCGGCGAGTTTCTCCATCAACTTCGACATGGAGTCGTCCTCGGACAGGATTTCGATAGCAACGTGAGCAGCGTCGATCAGGTACTTGGTCGTGGGAGGCGATAACAAGACGCACACATCTGGTAGGCGATACCTCGTCTCCCTCGTCTTGGATCGTAACTCAGGAACACCATAGATGTTCGGATATTTCCTCCCAATGGCCAGAATCAGGTTCCGTTGAATCAGGGAATGCAGCCAGTCACCGACGTTCCGCTCCACGAGCACGCCATCCACGTACTCCACGTCCGGGTCGTAGGACGTGTTCAGGTATTCATCGACTGGTACGAGTGTCGTGGTGCTCATGTTCATAGGCTACATCTACGAGGATCTGCTACGAATCACTTGAGCGTGATCGGGGCGCGGCTGCCGTCGATGCCCATGAACGCCGGAAGCGCTCCTGTGGTTGCGGGTCGACCCTGGACAAGCTTACGAATTGATTCCGTACCCGGCGGCTCTCATGCGGGCCATCGAAGGCGCCGGTCAAACAAAGTAGTAGCTATTTGTTGCCATACGGTTTATAACGAAGGGTAAGGTACTTCTCGCGGATGATGGTTGCTTTCAGACGGTTCGGGATTATTTTGGCGTTCGTGCTGGTCGGCGTATACGCGGCGGTCGTGCTGCGCGGGCCGCAGGGTGTCGTCGCGTTGCGGCAGAAGCGCGCCGAAATACGTGAGTTGCAGGAGCAGAACGCCACGCTGGCACGGGAGAACCTGCGCAAGCGGGATCGTATTGAGCGGCTGAAGGACAGCCCGAGCGAACAGGAGATGGAGATCCGCAAGCAGCTCAAGCTATTGCGTCCCGGCGAGACGTCGTTCATCCTGCCGGAGCAGCCGGCGCAGACACCGGCCAACTCAAATCCATAGCATCAACTACTCCGGCAATTGTTCAGGCGGTTCAGGCAACGCGGTGCTCAGCGCCAGACCGCTCGCATACACCACGAATGCCACGGCTGCGGCCGCGTAAGCCAGCTTCACTCCCGGCGAAACTCCCGGCATGATGTTCGCCAGTGAGCTGGTAACCAGCGCGGCGGATGTGCCCAGCATGCGGCCGCCGACGTTCGCCGCAAAGCTCTCGCCCGTGCCGCGAAGGTGTGTCGGATACACTCGCGGCAGGTAGTTGCCCCAAAAGCTGAACTGCGCGACCGTCATGAACCCGGCGAAGAAGATGCCGACTTTCAGCAAAGCCAAATCGTGGGTAGCCGCCCAGAAGAATACCAGCGGCACAATGAACAACCCGGGAATCTGAAACACACGCAGCAAACTGCGCCGCCGCACCATGATCACTGCCAGAATGGCCAGAGCGATTCGACCCGCCAAGCCGCCCAACTCCTGAATCGACTGCACTCCGCTGACGACCTGTTGTTGCTGCTGCGGTTTCAACTTCGCAACTTCGGCCAGACCGGGCACGATCCCCGGCAATTGCTGAATGGCGCCGAACGCCGCGCCGTAGCTGCACGCAAAAAGCAGCGTTGTAACGATTGTCGTTTTGCGGAACTGCGGGTTGAATATCTCGGTCAGGCTCGGCCGCTCCAGCGTGCCCGCCCTCCGCTTGGCAGCCCAGATGGGCGATTCGGGCAGGAACGGGCGAATGATGATGAGCGGTATCGCGGGCAACACGCCCGACATCACCGTGTAACGCCACGCCTGATGCCCCCCGTGCACGGCTGGAAAAGAATGCCCATAAGTGACCGCGATGTAATACGCGAAAGCCGCGAGGATGCCGCCGAAGGAGGAGAACGCCTGTGTCGTACCCAGTACGCCTTCGCGCTGCTTGGGATCGGGGAACAGCTCAGCCAGCCACGCGACTGCGGCAACAAACTCGACGCAGATTCCGATAAACGTCGTGCAGCGGAAGAACAGAAGCTGCCACGGCGTGGTGACAAATCCGGTGGCCACGGCAGAGACCGTATAGAGCAGAATGCTCCAGACCAGCATGCGGCGGCGTCCGAGCAAGTCGGTCAGATACCCGCCAATCAGCCCGAAAATGCCACCGCACAAAGCGGGCACCCAGAACAGCATCCCTACCCAGTAGTTGCGCGAAACCGGATCGGTGATATGGAATTCCATCAACGCCGGTCTCAAGATAAGCGGCGCCACGAGCACTTCATAAATGTCAAACGCGAAGCCGAGTGCGGCGACAACACAGATCAGCGTTTTCGTGAGTGGCGAGATGACAGCTTCGCGAGTGGGAAGCATAGTAGTGAGGGTATCTGAGAAGGATACTATATAAGTCTTGGCCTTATGAAAATTCTGGTCATCGGCGAGATCAATCCAGACCTGATACTGATGAACTATTCGCAGTTTCCCGTGCTTGGGCGCGAGGTGCTGGTGGAGGGAACGTCGCTTACGCTGGGCAGTTCATCCGCAATCTGCGCAGCCGGCCTGGCGCGCCTGGGCAATCACGTGGCGATGCTCGGCAAAATCGGATGCGACCCTTGGGGGAAATTCTGTGCCGACCGTTTGCTGGCCTTGGGCGTCGACACCAGCCTGGTGCTGCGCGATTCCAACGTGAGCACGGGCATCACCGTCTCGATTTCATCGCCCTCGGATCGCGCGCTGATCACATATCCGGGCGCCATCGAGCTGCTCTCGTTGCGCGACATCGATCCGGCGCTGCTGCGCGGCTTCCGGCACCTGCATGTATCGAGCTACTTCATCCAGCATGCGCTGCGCCCTGGATGCCGCGAGTTGTTCGAGCTGGCGCATGACTCCGGTATGACGACGTCGCTTGATCCCGGCTACGATCCCGCCGAGACTTGGGACGGCGGCATTCGAACGGCGCTCGAGGAGACCGACGTATTTCTGCCCAGCGAAGTGGAACTGGAAGGCATCACGGGCCGGAAGGATCCGGTGGAAGGGCTGCGCGCGCTCGCCAATGGACACACGTTGACCGTGGTGAAACTAGGCGCGCAAGGCTGCATGACGCTCGATAACGGAGAGCCGCTGCACGTACCTGCAAGGCCGATCCAGCCGGTCGATACCACGGGAGCGGGCGATTCGTTCAATGCCGGATTCCTGCATGCGTGGTTGAATAACGAGCCGCTCGATGCGGCACTGCGGCTCGGGTCGGCCTGCGGCACGTTGTCCACACAAGGACCGGGCGGAACCGGCGCGCAGGCTACGGAACAACAAGCACGCGAATTCGCTTCGACAGGAGTTTCAACATGAACCGGCGGGAATGGCTCGCGACACTGGCCGGGGCAACCGGGGTCGGTCTACTCGCGCAAGAACGGCCGCGTCAACCGCTCGATTTGGGCGATTACCAACCGCGCAGTATGCTGCGCGCAGCCGAGACGAAAATCGAGCGGGCGCGGTATCCCGTGATCGACATCCACACCCACCTTTCGTTTGCTGCGCGAGGGGAGAAGGGCGTGTCCATGACGGGCGATCGCCGCTTTGCCGCGCCTCCCGCAGAGTTGCTCGCGGTGATGGATGCGGTGAATCTGCGCACGATGGTGAATCTCACCGGCGGATACGAGGAAGGGCTGCGCGACGCGATACAGCGTTACGACCGCGCACATCCTGGGCGTTTCCTCACGTTCATGGAACCCGCCTGGGTGGAGTCGAATCAAGCCGGATACGCGCGCAAGCAGGCCGATATGATCGAGCGCGGCCACCACGATGGAGCGCGGGGGCTGAAGGTTCTGAAGACGCTGGGTCTCTATCTCCGCGAGAACGTCACCTCCGGGCCGCTGGTGAAAATCGACGATGCGCGCTTCGATCCGATGTGGGAAGCGTGCGGCGCGGCGAAGATGCCGGTGGCGATTCACATTTCGGATCCGTCGGCGTTCTTCCTACCCACGGACCGCTTCAACGAGCGCTTCGAGGAGTTGAACAATCACCCCGATTGGTCGTTCCATGGCAGCGATTTTCCATCGAACGAAGAACTGATCGCCGCTCGCAACCGGGTGATCGCGCGCCACCCCCGCACGCAGTTCATCGTGCTGCACGTCGGCAACTTCGCCGAGAACCTTCCGGATGTATCGGCGGCGATGGATCGATTCCCGAACATGAGCGTGGAGATCGGCGCGCGCATCGGCGAATTGGGCCGGCAACCCCGCGCCGCACGCAAGTTTTTCGAGCGCTATCAGGATCGCATTTTGTTCGGAACCGACGCCGTTCCGCACGGCACGCAAACGCCGCAACAAATCTTTGGGGAAGCGTTGTATCGCATTTATTTCCGCTTCCTCGAGACCGAGGATGAATACTTCGACTACGCACCGGCCCCGGTCCCGCCGCAGGGCCGCTGGCGCATTTACGGACTCGGGCTGCCCGACAACATCTTGAAGAAGGTATACAACGCGAATGCCGCGCGGTTGCTTGGGGTGACGGTTTAGTGACGCCAGCGCAGCCACGGCGCTTGTGGTTGATCTTCGCTTCCATCACGACGCTGTTTTGGGGAGTATGGGGCGCGTTTATCGAGGTGCCCGAGAAGGCAGGTTTTCCGGCCACGCTGGGCTACACGGTGTGGGCGCTGACTACGGTCCCCTGTTCGCTTGCGGCGTTAACGTTCGCGGGGTGGCGGATTGCGACAAGCCGGCGGCAGGTGATCTACGGGCTGGCGGGAGGACTGCTGGGTGCGGGCGGCCAGGTAATGTTGTTTCAGGCTTTGCGCTGGGGGCCCGCCTATTTGGTGTTTCCGATCATCTCGCTCTATCCCGTGCTCACGGTGGTGTTGGCGTACTGGCTGATCCATGAACGCGCGAGGCGCAGAGCGTGGTGGGGCGTGATGCTGGCCTTCCCGGCGATGGCGATGCTCAGTTGGCAGCCTCCCTCTTCATCGACGGCGGGCACGCTGAAGCTCTGGCTGCCGCTGACGTTCGCAGTCTTCATCGCCTGGGCGATTCAGGCCTACATCATGAAGGTCTCAACCGGGATGATGAACGAAGAGAGCGTGTATTTCTACATGATGGCGAGCGCCCTGATTCTGATTCCGGTGGCCGTGTGGATGACCGATTTTTCGCGCCCGGTGAATTGGGGCTGGCGCGGTCCATGGCTGGCGGCTGGGATTCAGATCTTGAATGCGATCGGCTCGCTGGCATTGGTGTACGCGCTGCGATATGGCAAAGCGATCATCGTCGTCCCCATGACCTCACTCGCGCCGATGATCACCGTCGCACTGTCATTGCTGCTTTATAGAGTGATGCCGCAGCCCGCCACCGTCGTTGGTATCGTGCTGGCCGCGGTTGCGATTTATTTGATGTCGGAATAGCGATGTGGAAGGGCCGGGCTGTAGTGGCGCATGGCGGCGGACCCACTCCCGTCATCAATGCGAGCCTTGCGGGAGTGGTTGAGGAGGCGCGCCGGCACTCGGGAATTACGGGTCTGTATGGCGCGGAGTTCGGGCTGACAGGGCTGCTCGAGAAACGCTTCTTCGATCTCTTCGCGACTTCGGCGGAGATGTTGGCAGGCATCCGCGAAGCACCCGGTTCGGTGTTGGGATCGTCGCGGCGTGCGCTATCACCGGCCGACGATGAACGCGTTCTCGACAACCTGCGCGCTTCGGGCGTGCGCTACTTCTTCTACACCGGCGGCAACGGGTCGATGGACACCGCGCTCCGGCTGCACAAGCTGGCTCGCTATTCAGGCTACGAGTTGTTCGTGATCGGAATTCCCAAAACAATCGACAATGATCTTGTTGAAACCGATCACACGCCCGGCTACGCATCGTGCGCGCGGTTCTTTGCACACGCGGTGCGTGACATCGGCGCGGACAATCGTGCGCTGCCCACGCCCGTATGCGTGGTCGAAGTGCTCGGGCGCAATACCGGATGGGTGGTAGCGGCAACGGCGCACGCACGTCATCACGAAGACGATGCGCCGCACCTGATCTACTTCCCGGAATGCGGATTGAGCGCCGATCGATTGTGCGCCGACGTCGAGCGCGTTTACTCGAGCATCGGGCGCTGCGTGGTCGCGGTGTGCGAAGGACAGAAAGACGATGCGGGCGGATGGTTTGGCGCGGAGTTGAACACGCTGCCCGGCGCGCGCGACGCATTGCCCGCGAATATGGGCCACGTGCTTTCGCGCTTGATCTGGTCGCGAACGGGGCTGCGGGCGCGCGCCGAAAAGCCCGGGCTGTTGGGACGCTCGTGCCAAGCGCTGGCATCGCAGCCAGATCGCAACGAAGCATTTGAATGTGGGCGCATGGCGGTGCGCGCGGCCGTCGCGGGTGAGTCGGGCAAGATGATCGCGATGGAGCGTCTCGAGGGATCTGTTTACGGCGTTCGCTTCACCGGGGTTCCACTCGAGAAGGTGGCGCGCATCGAACGTCCGTTCCCCGCGGAGTGGATGAATGCAGGACGGAACGGCGTGCGGCCCGAGTATCTGGAGTGGTCGCGGCCCATCGTCGGCGAGGTGAAGGCGCACCCGCGGCTGGATCGCGCGGGCGTTCGCGTGATAATCGACGAATGAGCGATTGGATCGATATTTCCGTACCGCTGCACAACGGTATGGCGCATTGGCCCGGCGACCGGCCGTTCGAGTTGACCCGCGATGCCGACATGGGCGCAGGCTCGGATTACAACCTCTCGTCCTTTTCCACGTCGGCGCACGCCGGCACGCACATGGATGCTCCGCTGCACTTTGTCGCGGGTGCGCCGGCAATCGACGAGGTTCCGTTCGCTGCCGTCATCGGGCCGGCTCGCGTCATCGAAGTGGCGGACGCGCGTTGGATCACGCTCGCCGAAGTGCAAGCGCAGGGGATCCAGGCGGGCGAGCGGATTTTGTTCAAGACGCGAAACTCCGCTCAACCCTGGCACGATCGCGCGTTTCAGGAAAACTTCGTCGCGATACCGGCGGATACGGCGCGGTATCTCGCCCAAGTGCGGCCCAAGCTGGTCGGCGTTGACTATCTCAGCGTCGGCGGTTACGAAGCGGATGGTCCCGAGACGCATCGCGCGCTTCTGGGCGCGGGCATTTGGGTCGTCGAAGGATTGAGTTTGTACGGAGTGCCCGCGGGCAAATACGAACTGATCTGCCTGCCCCTGCGCATGGCCGGCAGCGAAGGCGCTCCCGCGCGTGCTCTGTTGCGGCGGAGTGCTTGAATGCCGCACTATGCGGCCATCGACATCGGCAGTAACTCGGTCCGTTTGCTAGTGGCGGAAACCAGCTCCGACGGCCGCGGCAAGCCGCTGAAGATCGCCAACCTGCACGCCGACCGCAGCGTCACGCGGCTGGGGTCGAGCGTGTTCCATAGCGGGCGTCTGAGTGACGAAGCGATCACGGCCGTCTGCTCGCACCTGGAACGGATGGCGGCAGCGTACCGTAAATTCGAAGTCGCTGGAGTCCGCGCTGTTGCAACTGCCGCCGTGCGAGATGCGAGCAATCAGCACGAGTTTATCGAGCGCGCCTCCAAAGCCGCTGGTACGCCCGTGGAGATTGCATCCGGCCAGGAAGAGGCGCGCCTGATCCATCTTGGCGTGCAGACGCGATGGCCGCATCCGCGCGGCCGGGTGCTCATCATCGATGTCGGGGGGGGCAGTTGCGAGATCATTCTGAGCGAGGACGGGCAGTTGGCCGCGGCGTTTTCCAAGCCGCTCGGAGCTGTGCGCCTCACCGAAGTATTTTTGAAGAACGACCCGCCGACGGAGCAGGAACTGCGCCGCCTGGATAAGTCCATCGATGAGCGGCTAGGCTCCGCGATGAAGCGTATCGAGCCCGGATTTCAGCGGGTGATCGCGACATCGGCGAGCGCGGCAGCGATAGTTTGCGCAATCAACCAAGTCTCCCGGGCGCGCAGGGAAGAGGCCGATCGTTTGCGCGCGACAACGGCGCAGGTACGGCGATATTACGACGAGCTCAAGACGAAGAACCTTGCCGAGCGCAGGAAGATGGGCGGAATCGGACCGCGCCGCGCGGAGATCATCGTGGCGGGAGCGGCCGTGTTCTTGCGCGCGCTCGAGGCGTTCCATCACCACTCGATGTACTATCTTGCCGCGGGCGTTCGCGACGGGATCATCGCCGACCTTGCCAACCGCGGCGTGGGCCGCGAACTCTCGCGTCTCAATGCCGATCAGCGCCGCGTCGTGGAGGACATGGCGCGGCGTTTCGGAGTACCGCTGAAGCATGCTCGAAAAGTGGCGGGACTGTCCGCGGAGCTGTTCCAAGCGCTGCGCCCTCTCCACCGTTTACCGGCCGAATCGGGGAAACTGCTCGAAGCCGCAGCCTGTCTTCACGACTCGGGACATTACGTCAGCGACACCGGGCATCACAAACATTCTGCGTATCTGGTGTCGAACAGCGACATGCCCGGATTCACCGCGGCGGAGCGTCAGGCGATCGCGATGCTGTGCCGGTTTCACAGAAAGGCAATGCCCGACGCGCGGCACACGGCGTTTCAGAGCCTCAGCCCGGAGATGCGGCAAATGCTGGTGAACCTGATCCCGTTGCTTCGGATTGCGGACGCCCTGGATCGCGGGCACCAGCAGCGCGTGGACGATGTGGAGTGCCAGATGCGCAACGGCTCGGTTCTGCTGGCGCTTCGCTCGACCGAAGACGTTGACCTCGAACTGTGGGCAGCCGACCGCGCCGGCGATATCTTTCGCCAGGTGTACAACACACCGCTGGTGGTCAGCCGCGCGAAGCGGTAAACGGGACCCGTTACAATAAGGCTTCCGATGTACCGAATTGCATTATTGTTGATCTCGCTTTGTGCGGTCAGCCTGGCGCAAAGCCAAGCGGTTGTTTTCACTGGAGCGCGCGTCATCCCGATCGAGGGCCCCGAGATCGCGGACGGCGCAGTGGTCATTCAGAACGGCAAAATTATCGTCGTGGGCGCTACTGGCGCCGTTCGCATTCCCGATGGCGCGCAACGCGTCGACGCGCGCGGCAAAACGATCATGCCAGGTTTGGTCGATAGCCACAGCCACATCGGCGGACCGGAGGGCGGCGACGCCAGCAACCCGATTCAGCCCGACGTGCGAATCCTGGATTCGTTGAACGTGCGCGCCTCGTCGATCAGCAAGGCGCGCGCAGGCGGTATCACCACCGTGAATGTCATGCCGGGCTCGGGTCACCTGCTGAGCGGTCAGACGCTGTACTTGAAATTGCGCGACGGCGGCACGATCGACGACCTGTTGATCCATCGTGAAAACGGGTCGATTGCGGGCGGCATGAAGATGGCAAACGGAACGAATTCGCGGCGCGACACGCCTCCGTTCCCGGGCACCCGCGCGAAGTCAGCGGCGCTGGCACGGGAGCAGTACGTGAAGGCGATGGAATATCGCGACAAGGTGAAACAGGCCGGCAACGATGCCGCGAAATTGCCATCGCGCGATCTGCGCATGGAAGGCTTGGTCGAAGTGCTGGATGGCAAGCGAACGGTGCAGTTCCACTCGCATCGCCACGACGACATTCTGACGGCGCTGCGTCTGGCCAAGGAGTTCAACTTTCGTGTAGTGCTGCACCACGTGAGCGACGGCTGGATGGTGGCCGATGAGATCGCCAAAGCCGGAGCGCCGTGCTCGGTGATTGTGATCGACAGCCCGGGCGGGAAACTCGAGGCCAAGGATGCGCGCCTCGAAACCGCGATGCTTCTGGACAAGGCCGGCGTGCTCGTCGGCTTTCACACCGACGATCCTGTCACCGACTCGCGATGGTTTATCCGCTCAGCAGCGCTCGCCGTGCGCGCCGGCATGTCGCGCGAGAAGGCGCTCTACGGAGTCACGATGGCGAATGCGCGCATTCTCGATTTGGACAAGCGCGTCGGATCGCTCGTCCCCGGCAAGGATGCGGATTTGATCCTGCTATCGGGCGATCCGCTGAGCGTGTATACGCACGTGCTGGAAACGTGGGTGGACGGCAGGAAAGTGTTCGACCGCTCGAATCCTAAGGACCTGTTGTACGCAGTGGGCGGCTATGGCGCGTCGCACGATGACGGCTTCTTCAACATGGAAGAAGAGGAGGGCCGCTAATGCGATTCGCTGCGGTTTTGTTCGCGACTCTCGCGCTCACCGGCGTCGCCTCCGCGCAGATCGCGGTGCAAGGCGAAACGGTTTACACGATGGCGGGTGCGCCGATCACAAACGGGGTGGTCCTGCTTCGAGACGGCAAAATCGAACGCGTTGGGCCCTCGTCAGATGTATCGATTCCCCCCGGATATCGAACGCTGAGCGCGAAAGTTGTTACGCCGGGCCTGGTGGACGCGCATTCGACGGTGGGCTTGTCGGGTGCGCTGAACATCCCGCAAGATCAGGACCAGGTGGAGCGGTCCGCGCCGATGCAGCCCGAACTGCGCGCGATCGACAGCTACAACGCGCAAGATCCGCTGATCGACTGGGTGCGCGAGTTCGGCGTAACGACGATGCACACGGGACACGGCCCCGGCATACTCATGTCCGGGCAAACCATGATCGTGAAGACCACGGGTAAGACGGTCGATCAGGCGCTGGTGAACCCGTTGGCGATGGTGGCCATGACCCTGGGCGAAGGCGCGCGCGAGGCTGGTGGCAAGTCGCCGGGAACGCGCTCGAAGGCCGTTGCGATGCTGCGCGGCGAACTGATCAAGGCGCAGGAGTACGCAAAGAAGTGGGCCAAACCGGAGAAGGGCAAGGAACCCGCGCGCGATCTGCATCTGGAAGCTTTGGCGCGTGTGATCAAGGGAGAAATTCCGCTGCTGGTGACCGTGAACCGGGCCAACGACATTCTCACCGCGATTCGAGTAGGCAAGGAATTCAACCTTAGTCTGGTGTTGGATGGCTGTGCCGAAGCGTACCTTGTGCTCGATCAGATCAAAGCGTCGGGATATCCGGTGATTGTGCACGCCACCATGGAACGCGCGTCCGGCGAGACGGACAACATCAGTTTCACCACGGCGCAGAAATTAAAAGCCGCGGGAATCCCGTTCGCCTTGCAGACCGGGTTTGAAGGTTACGTTCCGAAGACGCGCGTTTTGCTGTTTGAGGCGGCGGCTGCGGCGGCGAACGGCTTGAGTATGGAGGACGCGTTGCGCAGCATCACGATCGACGCAGCGCGCCTCATCGGCCAGCAGCGCCGCGTAGGATCGATTGAGCCGGGAAAAGATGGCGATCTTGCGATGTACGATGGCGACCCGTTCGAATACACGACCCATTGCACTGGAGTCACCATCAATGGCGTGTTGGTCAGCGCCGTGAAGCGCTGAACATGAGTGATACGAAAAGCCTGGCGAGGCGTCCCATATGTTAATGCGTTGTACAAGTATTGCGCCGAGTTGCGTGTTGGCGGCCTTCATTGCGTGCACAGGCGGCGTGCAGGCCCAGACATCGAACTATACGATTGAGCCAGTGGCGGGTGCACAGCACGCTTCCGGCGATAACGGCCCAGCGACGGCGGCACTGTTGTGGTCGCCGCAGGGTGTGTCCGTGGATGCGGCGGGGAATCTGATCATCGCCGACACAGGCAATGGGCGGATCCGGCGAGTGACTCCGGGCGGCCTCATCACGACGATTGCGGGCAGTACGCCAGGCCATTCGGGCGAGAATGTCAACGCGACGTCCGCACAACTGGCGTATCCATCGAAAGCGGTGGTGGCGCCCACCGGCGACATCTACATCGCCGACGGCGGCAACCATCAGATCCGGCGCGTGTCTCCCGGCGGTGTGATTACAACGATCGCGGGAACGGGGCAGTCCGGTTTTCCCAAAGAGACCGACCTGGCGCTGAGTTCGTTATTCACTTATCCGCGCGACATCGCGGTGGACGCAAGCGGTAATCTGCTGGTGCTGGATACCGGGAACGGACGGCTGTGGCGTTTCACTCCCGGTGGAAGGCTGAGCGCAGTTGCGGGCTCCGGCGTGTTCGGATTCTATGGCGATCAGGGGCCGGCTCGCGATGCTCAACTCGCGTCCCCCTGGGGCATGGCAGTGGATCGCGGCGGAGTGATCTACATCGCCGATACGATGAACAATCGCGTTCGCCGCATCGGCACCGATGGCGTCATCACCACGATCGCGGGCCTGAACGAGTCCGGTTTTTCAGGCGACAACGGCCAGGCGACGTTCGCGCGATTGAACCGTCCAACGGCCATCGCAGTGGACGGCTCGGGCAACGTGTACGTCGCCGATACGGGTAACAACCGGATTCGGAAGATCGACTCTCGCGGAATTATCACGACGATTGCCGGGACTGCGACGGGCGGTTTTTCGGGCGACAACGGCCCGGGCACTTCGGCGCAGCTCAACATGCCCGAATCGTTGGCGCTCGATGCGGCGGGCAACCTCTATATCGCGGACACCAGTAATCACCGCGTGCGCAAACTTTCGCCGCAGGGCATCATGAGCACGGTTGCGGGCTCCGATACGGGCGCGGGCGATAACGGGCCGGCGCTGAATGCATTGCTGTTCCAGCCGAGCGGCCTGGCATTCGATTCGAGTGGGAACCTGTACATCGCCGACACGTTGAACAATCGCATCCGGCGCGTATCGCCCGACGGCAACATCATCACGGTCGCGGGCAACGGGTCGGCCGGGTACTCGGGCGATAACGGCCCGGCCACGCGCGCGCAGTTAAATAATCCGAATGGTGTCGCAGTCGACCGGGCGGGTACGCTGTATATCGCGGACACTTTCAATAATGTGATCCGGCGCGTGGCTGGCGGCACGATTTCCACGGTCGCGGGCACGGGCGTGTTGGGCAACACCGGCGACGGCGGCCCGGCTTCGGCGGCGACGCTGTTCAACCCGAATGCCGTCGCGGTGGGCACGAACAATAACGTCTACATCGCCGATTCGGGTAACAACCGCATCCGCGTTGTGGATCCGAGCGGCGCGATCAACAATTTCGCGGGCGATCCGACGGGAGTGCCGGGCGTGGGCGGCGACAACATCTCCGCCCGCGACTCGAAGTTCGATTATCCGCGCGGGCTCGCCGTGGATGCCGCGGGCAACGTGTACGTCTCGGACTATTTCAACAACCGGATCCGGCGGATCGCCTCGGGTACCAATGTCATCAGCAACTATGCCGGCACGGGCGTGGGCAGCTTCGGCGGCGACGGCGGTCCTGCGACTCAGGCGCTGCTGCACCTGCCGGCGGGTATCGCTTTCGATCGCGATCAGAATCTGTACGTCGCCGATCTGCTGAACGATCGCATCCGTGTGATCGCGCCGAATGGAGTGATTTCGACGATCGCAGGCATGGGCATTCCGGGCAATGGCGGCGATTACGGTCCCGCGCTTTCGGCATTGCTGTACAGTCCCGCCGGCGTTGCGGTGGATGCGCAAGGCAATGTGTACTTTTCGGACCAGGACAACAACGAGGTGCGGCGGCTGGTTACGGAAACGACGTCGATACGGACCATCGTGAACGCGGCGAGCGGAACCGCGGGATTCGTGGCGCCGGGTGAGGTGGTCACCATTTTCGGCACGCGTCTGGGGCCCGGGAATGGCGTATCGGGAAGCGCTCCGGGCGGGCTCTTCGGATCCGCCGCGGGTGGCACGCGAGTATTGTTCGACGGTGTAGCGGCGCCGATTCTGTATGCCGGCTCGAACCAGGTGAATGTGATCGTGCCGTATGAGGTGGGTGGAAAATCGACGGTGCGCGTGCAGGTGGAGACGAACGGCAATTTGGGCGCCGCGTTCTCGGTAGCGGTACGCGATGCCGCGCCCGGGCTGTTCACATCGGACTCGAGCGGACGGGGTCAAGCGGCCGCACTCAACGAGAACGGAACGCTGAATTCGCCATCGAATCCTGCAGCGCCGGACTCCATCGTGACACTGTTCGCGACCGGTGAAGGGCAGACGATTCCCAACGGCATCACCGGGCGCGTGGTGAGCGGTGACGTGAATTTCCTGCCGCGTCCGCTGCAACGCGTGACGGTGCAGATCCAGGGAATCGCAGCGCAGATATTGTACGCGGGCGCAGCTCCGCAATCGGCGGGGCTGATGCAGATCAATGTGCGTGTGCCGGGTAACCTGACGCCGGGCGATCGGGTGTCAGTGGATCTGACGGTAGGCACGTTCGCCGCGCAACCGACTGTGACGATCGCGGTGAGGTAGCGGGCCGCAGATCAACACTCACGAACCTGAGGGGACCACATTTTCATCATCTCAGGTGGGCTGCTATCGCGGCCCATGCCGTGTTTATCCGCGGCTCAATTCTTTCTTCTGACGCCAAATGTTCTTCATCGCATGAATTTCGAACTCGGCCTGTGCGCCGTCGATCAACTCGCGCGCACAGCCTGCCGATAGCCCTCCTCGATGTGGGCCGACAACGCCCGGCGTTCCTCGCTCGTCCAGCTTTCCTCGTTATCCGGCGTAGCATCAGGCGGAAGATTCATTGACATCGCTCTTCTATTCTCGCGCAGCCGCCCAAGATAGAATCGTCTGTATTGTATGAGAATCCTATCGCTCGTCCTACTCTGCTGCGCGATCGCGGCCGCCGAGGAGTATCCGCAGTTTGTCGCGATGATGAAGATGACCAACGCCGCCACCGATGCCCTGCGCAAAATGGATCAGAAGACGGGTCCACAGGCTATGCGAGCTGCTGAGAGAATCGGCACCATCTACGAAGAGATGATTCCGTTCTGGCGGCAGCGCAACGCAACAGCGGCCGTGAAACTTTCGGTCGAGGGGAAAGCCGCGGCGGCTGAGCTGGCCAACGCCGCATTCGCAGGCGACGCCGCCAAGGCCGATGCGGCGTTCAACGCGATCATGGCCACTTGCAAGAGTTGCCACGAGACCCGCCGCGAGAAAACCTCGGACGGCAAGTACCGCATCAAGCAGCCCGCATCAAGTCAGTGAGAGGATCAACTGCTCCATTACGGTGCGATCATCGGGCCGAAAATCGCGCAGGTTCCGGTCGGCCGTAAACACGTGAACGAGCGCCGTCTCGAGTTTATTCTTGGGAAACGCCTGCAGAGTCTGACGGATCTGGTTGGCGCGGTCGGGCCAGATCCGAACTCCCGTCGAATTGAAGTGAGACAGGATCTCAGCGGAAGTTCGTGCACCCGATTCGCGCGCAATCAGGGCCATGCGCAACTGCGTGGCGAGAAAACTCAGGGCCAGCGGCAGATACTCGCCATCGCGCACCAGCGTATCGAGCACGGACAGCGATCGTGAGCGGTTGCCCGAGCCGAGCGCCGAGACCAGTTCGAAAATCGTGTTCTCCTGAGCGTTCGGCACCAGGCGCGCCAGATCAGCCGCGGTGACCTCTCCCCCGGCACCTGCGAACACGCTGAGTTTTTCGAGCTCGTTGGCGATGCGCGACGCGTCGTTGCCAAGCGACTCGACCAGCGCGCCCAATTCCGCATTCGCGATGCGCAGCTTCAGGTTCTGAGCGACACTCTGCGCCAACTTCAACGCTTCGGCATTATCGAACGGCCGGAATTCGACGACCGCGGGGACGGCGTTATAGAACTTCATCACGCGTTCGTTGCGCGCCTTGTCCTCGCCGTCGAATTGGAACCGGCTGGAATCGAACACGACCACTGTTTCGGGCGATGGGTCGCGAAGGTACGCGGCGACCTGCGCGGGCCCGCTCTTGGCCGCAGTGCCCGTTTCATCATCCGACGCGGATCGGCCTTTGGGCAGTGCTCCTTCGGCTCCAGCCACCCAGATCACGCGCCGCGAAGCGAATAACGAGAGCGTTCGTGCATCGTCGAGCGCCGCCGTCAGTTCCACGTCATCCAGATCGTGATACGTGATGCCCTGCTCGCGCTCGCCGGCAGGAAGGCACGCTTCCACCAGAGCCCGCCGGCACTGCCCGCGCATGTAGAATTCGGGGCCAATGAAGAGGTATGCGGGCGCGGGTCCGTTTTGCTTCAACTGGCGGAGGAACTGAGCGGGCGTCATCGCGTCAGAAGTTCTCGAGAATCGCGCTCACCAGCATGCGCGCCACGTCCTTACTCAAACGGTCGAGCGCGACGTCGCTCTCGTCGATGAATGCGCGCGGGTCGGTGCTGATCTCGTATTGCTGTTTCCAATCGAAGCTCGGCCGTGTGTAGAGCACCTTGCCGGTGGCCCGCTCCGTCAACGTCACGGACATCACCACGATCACCTGCACAGTGCTGGCGCGCCCCGTGGCCTGATCGAAAATTGTCGGGTACGCGAAATAGTTGACCACGTTGCCGCGCAGGATCGCGTCGGCCTGGTTGATGTCGTTCACGATCTTGTACCGCGTGCGCGCGATGAACTCGCGGGACAGCGCTTCGGGAAGGCGATCGGTGAGGCGGTAGCGCGTTGTCGCATTGCTGAAGGCGGGAATGCAGATGGTCTGAACGGTTTTTGGAACCAGGTCGGAGTGGCCCGACACATGATATCCGCAGCCGGAGCCCAGCAACGCCGAGGCGAGCAATGCGCGACGGGTCACAGGTATTCCCGCATGGCGGCAACGGCCGTTTCGGCGAACGTGCGGACGTTATCCGCGACAAGCCAAAACCAATACCCGCGCGGATTGTTCCGGTCGCGGCGGACGTCGCCAACGGTCATTCCGCTTTGCCCAGCCGCGCCGGCGTTTCCGGGCGGCTCTTCGCCCTCGGTCCGCACTTCGATCTGCGCCGACGCGAGCGCCTCGTCCAACTCCTCGATCTCGGGGCTGGTTTCCAACTCCATCCACACCGAACAGCTATAGCCGTGGAACACCGGGGCCTGGAGCAACCGCAGCGACGGCATGGGGGCGCGACTCGAGATCAGCAGCAGAGTTGCGAGATGCCGTTCGATGCACGCTTCGATCTGATCCAGGCGAACCGTGGCTTCAGTGCCGAACGCGGGCAGCAGGTTGAATCCCACCTGTGCATCGAAAACGTCCTTGGGCAGCGGCTTGAAGGAGAGCAAATTGACGGTCTGCAACTGGAGCTCGTGCAGCCCCTTCTGACCGCGTTCGCTGGCCGGTTCGAACACCTGCACCACCGAACGGCGGATGGCGAACTTGGGCGCGATGCGGCCATAGAACAGCGCCAGCAGCACGGCCGCGGGATGTGCGATCACCTGGATATGCTGGGGCATCGGACCGGCAAACTCGGGCTCGAGCACAGGGGCGCGCAGGCGGGCACTGGCCTGATCCTCGAGAGCGCCGGTCAGGTCGATGAGCGGCGTACCAGTGCCCGCCGTCAACTCCAGCGCGAGCCGGCTCGATTCAGGCGTTCCAGCGAGAATAATCGCGCGCATGCCCGACAGACTCTCGGCGCTCATGGGGTGCAGCACAATGGCCTCACCCTCGTCGTCGCGCGCTATCTTCGGCGACGCCGCATCGCCCGAAATCAAATCGATGGCGGGCTGCGGTTTCAGTTGCGTCAGCAGTTCCAGAATCTCACGGCCGATCAGCGACTCGCCGCCCACCAACGCCAGGCGCGGCACGATCACGTTATCCAATGGGTTGCTCCGTGTGGGTATGTATCGCGGCTTTTCGTGAGCGGCGGATCAGACCGCCGATGCGCAACGCGATGCCGCTGGCCACGTAAGCGCTCGCCAAACCGAGTAGTACCTGCTCCGCCGCAATCCAGATCAGGTAGATGAAACAGCCCGCAACAATCAGGCTGAGGGGCGACCGGGGCCGCAGCAGATTCACATCCTTGAAGCTCGGATAGCGCCACATGCTGACCATCAGCAGCGCCAAGGCGGTGAGCAGCGCGATCCACATCGCGGAGGCGGGCCACCACTGTAGCGGCGCGCTGCCCCCTGCGAATACGATCGCGGCCACCATGCCCGCTCCCGCCGGAATGGGAAGCCCGACAAAGTATTTGCGATCGGGGCGGCCGGGATTTTTGGGAACCGGGTTCGTCGTGATGTTGAACCGAGCCAGGCGCGCCGCCCCGCACAATACAAATAGGAAGCAGGCGAAGTATCCGGCATTCGCCATGTGCATTCCGGCCGGCGCCTGGACGAATTCGAGTCCCCACGCGTAGGCCAGAACCGCGGGCGCGATTCCGAAGGCGATCACATCGGCGAGCGAATCCAACTCGCGCCCGAAATCGCTGACGGTGTTGGTGAGCCGCGCGATGCGTCCATCCAGCCCGTCGAGCACTACTGCGATTCCGATCATCTTCGCGGCGTTTTCGAAATGCGGGTTCGCGCCGAGGCCGCTGGCAAGCGCGGCTGTGGCGCCTTGGAACGCCTGAACGATTGCGAGATAGCCCAGAAAGATGTTTCCTGCCGTGAACAGCGTCGGCAATGCGTACGCCGCGCGCCGGGGCCGCCGGTCGGGCGAGCGCGGATCGATGAGGCGTTCTTTAATGTTCATCGCGCGCTGTCTCCACGCCTGCGAGCGATCACCGAAGTTCCCGCCGCGACGCGCTCACCTTCGCGAACCGCAATGTCCCACTCCGGCCCGAAGAACACGTCCACGCGGGAGCCGAACTTGATGAGCCCGATCCGTTCACCGCATCCGACGCGCTCGCCCGTTTTCTTCCAGCATTCGATGCGGCGCGCGATCAGGCCGGCGATCTGCTTGAACACAACCGTCACTCCGTCGCCTTCCACCGTGACTGTGTTCTGCTCGTTCTGCGCGCTAGCCTCCTCGCGGCTCGCAACCAAAAACTTCCCCGGTTGATACCGTATTTCCTTGATTTCGCCGGCAATGGGCGACCGGTTCACATGCACGTCGAAAATGTTCAGGAAGATGCTGATGCGGAACGACCCCGGCCCATTCTGCGGTTTCACTGCGACCACTTTGCCGTCGGCTGGCGACACAGCCACGCGGCCCGCCGGCGCCTTGCGATCGGGATCGCGGAAGAAATAAAAACAGAACGCCGCAAGAATATAGCAGGGTATGCCCCACGGCCAACCCAGCAGGTACGACATCAACCCGCCGGCCAGCAAGAGGGCGCCGCCGTAAGTGTATCCGTAGGCTAACATTCGTTCACTTCAACAGTTTCTCACGCGCGGTCATCCGCGTTGACTACAATAGTTCCCGGAGCGCGTTTATGCGATATTTTCCAACCTTGATGGCACTCGTGGCCCTGTCAGTGTCCGCCTTCGCCGATGAAGGGATGTGGCTGTTCAACCAGTTCCCGAAGGACAAAGTCCAGAGCAAGTACGGCGTCACCGTCGATCAGAAGCTGCTCGATCACTTGCGCCTGTCCTCGGTGCGGGTGGGCGCCTCCGGCTCGTTCGTTTCTTCGAAAGGCCTCATTCTCACGAATCATCATGTCGTGCTCGGCTGTGTGCAGAACGTGAGTTCGCCCGAACACGACTATGTGAACAACGGCTTCTACGCCAAGAGTAACGACGAGGAGAAGAAATGTCCCGGCGCGGAGGCGAACGTGCTTCTGAAGATCGAAGACGTCACGCCGAAGGTCCGCGCCGCGATTCAGGCCGCGCCCGATTCGCCGGAAGGCAACCGTCAGCGTAAGGCCGAATTGGTGCGCCTCGAAAACGAATGCTCAAAGCAGAGCGGGAATAACTGTCAGTCGGTGACGCTTTACGGCGGCGCGCAATATAACCTCTATCAGTACAAAAAGTACACCGACGTCCGCCTCGTATTCGCGCCGGAGTTCCAGATCGGGTTCTTCGGCGGCGACCCCGACAACTTCACCTACCCGCGTTATTGCCTCGATGTCGGCTTCTTCCGCGTGTACGAGAATGGCCAGCCCGCCGAAACGCCGGACTACCTGCGTTGGAGCCGAGAAGGCGTGAAGGACCGCGATGTGGTCTTCGTCTCCGGCAATCCGGCCCGTACCGAACGCCTACTCACCGTCGCGGAGCTCGAGAACTTCCGCGACGTCGGATACCCGTTCAACTTGAAGCGTCTGGAATCCGCGATTGCCGCGTTGAAAGATCACATGGCCAAGAGCGCCGAAAACGAGCGCGCATCGAAGGACACTCTGTTCGGATTCGAGAACAGCTACAAATCGATCAAAGGCCAGGAGTCGGGGCTGATGGACGCGCGATTGATGGCGGAAAAGCGCGACGATGAACGCAAGCTGCGCGAGGCGATCGCGAAGGATCCGGCGAAACGCGCGCAGTACGGCGATATCTTCGATCGCATCGCAGGCGCAATCAAAATCGCGCGCACCACGTTTGTCCGCCGCGCCATGGTGGATGGCGGACCGATGGGATCGACGCTGTTCCGCATGGCACGCAACGTCGTCCGGCTGCCTGAAGAGAAGGCCAAGCCCGAGGATCAGCGGCTGCGCGAGTATTCCGGGAGCGCGTTGCGATCGCTCGAGAACCGTATGTATGCTGCGACGCCTGTGACTCCTGCCGAAGAGGTCGTCCTACTGGCCAACTACTTCCGCGCTTTGATCGCCGAGCTTGGCGCCGCCGACCCGATTACGAAGTCGGTGCTCGCAGGCAGGACTCCGCAGGCCGCGGCGGAATACTATGTGGGTCATTCCAAGCTGGCCGATCCTGCTGAGCGGAAGCGGCTCGCTGCGAGCGTCGAAGTAAGTCGAAGCTCGGATGACAGCATGGTCGCACTAGCGCGTCTGCTCGATCCGGAAGCGCGCAAGCTTCGCAAGGATTACGAGGACAAAGTCGAGTCCGTCTTGAATGCCGCCAAACCCAAACTCGCCGAGGCGCGCTTTGCGGTGTATGGCCCGGGCGAGCCGCCCGATGCGACGTTTACGCTGCGGCTTTCCTACGGACAGGTGAGAGGCTACGAAGACAGCGCGGGCAAAGCGATCCCCTACGCGACTAAATTTGATGGGCTGTACCGGCGCGCTACGGGGGAGATGCCGTATGTCCTGCCCAAGAGCTGGATCGCCGCCAAAGGCGATCTCAACTTGAACACGCCTTTCGATTTCGTCAGCACGGCGGATATCGTCGGCGGCAACTCCGGCAGTCCGACCGTGAACGCCAAGGGCGAGATCGTCGGGTTGATCTTCGATGGCAACATTGAAAGCCTGCCGAACAGCTTCGTGTATACGGAGACGCAGGCCCGCGCGGTGCACGTCGCGAGTCAGGCCATTCTCGAAGCGTTGCGGAAGGTGTACCACGCGCAGCGCCTGCTCGAGGAGATCGGTGTCGTGCGTGCCGCCGCCGCCGGCGCTGAATGAGGCGGATCAATCGCCGTCAATTCGGCGCAGGCATCATTGCGGGCTCAGCAGCTCCGCCCGCGGGCGCGCAGACGGCGGCACCGCCCATTGAAGAAATGCACCCCGGCGTGTGGCGGTACCGCTTCGGCCGGCCGGAATCTCTCACTCCCGTCACGACGCGCAAGTATCCTCCGTCAGCAGCGATCTCCAAGCTGCCCGAATCGTCACGGGTCCCCATCACGAACGTGAGCGCCGAGATCACACGGCGCGGAACCATCGTCACTCTACCGCTCGAGGCGAACGAAGTGCTGTTCGGACTCGGCCTGCAATTGCAGTCGTTCCTGCAGCGCGGGCTGAAAAAGAAGTTGCGCGTGAATGCGGACCCCAAGATCGACAGCGGCGATTCGCACGCGCCCGTGCCTTTCTACGTGACGACGAACGGCTACGGAGTGTTGATCGACACAGCGCGTTACGCGACCATCTACTGCGGAAAGCGCAAGGCTGGTCGCATCGCGACTGCAGCGGATGCTGCGCCCGCGGCCAACATGCTACCCGCGGCGTACAACCGCTACCGCGTGAACGAGCCCGCCCAGGTTTTGGTGGAGGTGCCCGAAGCCGAAGGCGTCGATGTGTACATCTTCGGTGGCCCGTCGATGCGCGATGCCGTGGCACGCTACAACCTGTTTTCGGGCGGTGGTCCGCTGCCGCCGCGTTGGGCGCTCGGTTTCTGGTATCGCTGCTTCGGGCAATTCAATCAAGAGGAGGTTCTGCAAATAGCGTCCGAGTTGCGTGACAGCAAGATCCCCTGCGACGTGCTTGGCCTCGAACCCGGCTGGCAATCGCACGCGTATTCCTGCTCGTTTATGTGGAGCGATAAATTTCCAAAGCCTGAGGCAATGCTGCGCAGTCTTTTCGGAGCACATTTTCGGGTCAACCTTTGGGAACACGCCTTCACTCATCCCACGTCTCCGCTGTACGATCGCCTGCTGCCGTTTGCAGGTGATTATCAGGTGTGGGACGGCCTGGTTCCCGACTTCCTGATTCCCGAAGCGCGCCGTCTGTTTGCCGCGCATCACGAACGCGAGCACGTGGCGCTCGGAGTATCCGGTTACAAGCTGGACGAATGCGACAACTCCGATTACACGGGCAACTGGTCGTTCCCCGAACTCAGCCGTTTTCCTTCGGGCGCCGATGGCGAACAGATGCACTGCTTCTTCGGCCTGCGATATCAGGACACGATCCAAAGCGTGTTCGAGCAACGCAAGCAGCGTACATTCGGCCTGGTTCGCTCGTCGCACGCGCTCGCCGCTCCCTACCCTTACGCGCTGTACAGCGATCTTTACGATCACCGCGAGTTCATTCGGGGCGTCGCCAATGCGGGATTCTCAGGTCTGCTGTGGTGTCCGGAAGTGCGGGATGCCAAAAACGCCGAGGACCTGATCCGCCGGCTGCAGACGGTCGTATTTTCTCCGCTGGCCATGGTGAACGCGTGGTACATCCGCAATCCTCCGTGGAAGCAGGTGGAACAGCGCGCCAATAACGCGGGCCAGTTTGCGCAGGATTGGAAGCAGCTTGAGTCCGCGTGCCGCGAAATTGTGAACTGGCGCATGCGCCTGGCGCCGTATTTCTACGCAGCTTTCGTGCGCTACAAAGATACGGGCCTGCCGCCATTTCGCGCGCTCGTAATGGACTATCCCGACGACCCTGCAACCTGGACCATCGATTCGCAATACATCGCTGGCGAGAGCCTGCTGATTGCTCCAGTGGTTGCAGGTGAGAAAGAACGCGACGTCTATCTTCCTGCGGGCGAGTGGTTCGATTTCTGGACAGACGAGAAGCACAACGGAAAGCAGAAGCTGCGCGTCACTCCTCCGCTCGATCGAATTCCGGTTTACGTGAAATCGGGGACGCTGTTGCCGCTGGCCGATGTGGGCGCCCACTCGGAAGATCCCGCGGCGTGGCGCATCCACGTCCGGGCGTATGGCAGCGCGCCGGCACCTGTCCTATTGATTGAGGACGACGGCAGCCTGGATCCGGCATTCACGCGCGTGGAGATTTCCTGGAACACCGCCGATCCCGCGGGCACGATTCGGCGCTCCGGGCCGGCCGCAAATCCGCGATACGAATTCACCGGCTGGGAACGGATTTGAAACCGAACCCCGGCGCGTGCATCTGTACTGTTACCGTGCGTCGAGCCGTGTATCTCGTGAGTTTGTGCTGCGTGCCGCTTCTAGTGGCGCAGGAGCGGCCACCCGTCTACCCGTTCATTCGCGCGACGGGCGAGAGCACCATCCAGGTGAAGCCGGATCAAGCCACGGTGACGATCGGAGTGGTTACCCAAGCGGCCACAGCCGAGGCCGCCGCGGCGCAAAACGCGGCACAGCTTACCGGGGTACTGAACAAGATCAAGAGTGTAATCGGCGCAAGAGGCGATGTTAAAACCTCCAGCTACAGCGTAAATCCGAACTTTTCCTACCCGAACCCGCCCAGCAGTGGAGGGCCGAAGATCGCCGGCTACACCGCGTCGAACACGGTTCGCGTGAAGCTGGACGATGTCGCGCTGGCGGGGCGCGTGGTGGACGCGGCCACGGCGAGCGGCGCCAACCATATCCAGGATATTCAATTCTCGGTGAAGGACGAAGCGGGCGTGGGCGCGCAGGCGTTGCAGGAGGCGGCTAGGAAAGCACGGGCGTCCTGTGAGACCATGGCAGCGGCCTTGGGAATGCGAATAATCGGCGTGCGCTCGGCCGAAAGTGGATCAACTTCGTTCGCGCGGCCGATGATGGCCATGGACCGGATGGCGACGGCCCAAGCCGCTCGCGCTCCGACGCCGGTGGATCCCGGCGATGTCAGGGTCTCGGCAGTGGTAACTGTAACCGTGGAAGTGGCGCCTTAGGAATCCCGATGAGTTTCTTAGATAATCTCGAAAGCAGCATCAAGAGCATGGAGTCGCAGGAGGAGCGCGTCAACTCGCGCGACCGCGATCACGTGCGCAGAGAAGCGGAGCGCGCTCGCGTGAAAGCGATCACTCCGTTTGCCGAGGAGCTGCGCAAAGGCCGCTTCACCCAGGATCTGATGGAGGAGGCCACGCGCATCGGACACGGTTTGCGAACCAAGGTGTACATCACCTGGATCGACAGCACACTGCGGCTGGAGGCGCGCGAGCATCGCCTGGAATTGAAAGCGACCCCCGAAGGTGTCGTCGCCGATCACCTGCTGAATCGCGAGCCGGTGAGCCAGGAGAAAGTCGACCTCAAGGGGAGTGGGAAAAAACTCGCCGAGAAGTGGCTGGGCAAAGTCGGACCGCGGCCCTCGCTTGCGGATTAGATCCGGCGTCCCGAGAGAATCGGCGGATTGGGCGCGGGATTCGCTGGCGGCGTAGTTCCCGTCGCGCCTGTAGCGCCTGGCACTCCCGCTTCGGCGCCGGGCTCGCCTTCCACCGGCGGCTCCACTTTCTTGGGGCGGGCATCCAGTTTCTGCGCGATCATCTCCTGTTTCGCTTTGTCGAACTTCGGCGTGCCGGGCTCCAGGTTCTTCACCGCGGTCACTTCGCGATCGGTCACCTCTTGGGCTGCCGGCAACAACAACTGCAAGTATTTTCTGATGCGGTCCTGAACCAGGCGCTCGCCACTCTTCACCAGCAGAAACAACACCTGTTCGCCCGGAGCCTTTGAAAGCGCGCCGTACAGCTTCGACGGCTTCTGCAGCTTGGGATTCTTCAACTCCGTTTCCAACTTCTTCGCGGCGGGTTCGAGCTTGTGCCAGGCCGCCAGATCCGACTTCTCCAAACCCGACGCAGCGGTGAGAGCCGAACGCTCCTTGGGCGTCAGCTTTTCCATCAGCAGATACAGGAACAGCCCCAGGTTATCGGTGGGGAACTCCAATCCGAACGGGACCAGTTCCCTGGCCTTCAGCAATTTGCCAAAGCCTTGCGAATTCAGCTTCGCGCCTTCCAGGGCCGGCGAGAACAGATACAACAATTTCTCGTCGTGCAGCGCTTGCAGAATCTCGCCGCTCCTTGGTTCGCTGGCGATCTTGCGTAGCTCGGCGGCAAGAGCCTCCGGGGTGATCTTCGATTCCAGCCCCGATTCACGGACATTCTGATACTGGCTCTGCGTGCGCTCCGCAACGATGTAGCCCAGGCGAACCTTGAACCGGATCAGGCGCAGCAGCCGCGCCGGATCGTCGTACAGCGCGAAGTTCGAAACCGCGCGCAACTCCTTCGCCTGAATATCGGCAAGGCCGTTGGTGGGATCGAGCAGCAGGCCGCGCGAAGCCCGGTTCAGCGACAGAGCGATTGCGTTGAGGGTAAAATCGCGCCCGCGCAAGTGCTCGTGAATCGTGGCCGGCTGCACGCTGGGACGGCTGCCCGGTTTCGCGTATTTCTCCATGCGCGCCATCCCGATCTGCACCTGGATCCTGTGCGGAAACGTGAGATCCGCCGTCTTGCGGGTGTCGTCCGCTCCCGTAATTTCGGCGCCGGTTTTCTGCGCCACCGCCTTGGCCAGCTTGATCGCCTGGCCCTCAGCCGTGAAATCCAAATCGCGAATGGGGAACCCGCCGAGCATGTCGCGCATCGCTCCGCCGGTGAGAAACACGCTGACGTTCATCTCGGCCGCGCACGACTGCACTTCTCCCACAACACGGCTTTGCTCCGCGTTCAGGTGGTTCTCCAGCATGAACATGTAATCGCTCATCGCCTTATCCCTTTACCGTGCACGTGGATGGTGCCGGTCGAATTCCTCCCGCAAACGGGAACGGACCACGTGAGTATAAATCTGCGTGGTCGAGATGTCGGCATGGCCGAGCATGGTTTGCACGCTTCGCAGATCGGCTCCACGCTCCACCATATGCGTCGCGAAACTGTGGCGGATCACGTGGGGCGTCAACCCGTGGAAAATCCCTGCCTTCTTGCCGTGGAGTATAATCAGCTTCCAAAAACCCTGGCGCGTCATCTTGGTGCCGCGCGCCGTCACGAAAAGATACCGGCTCGCGCGCCCTTTCAGCAACTGCCCGCGCGCGGAGTCCAAATACGTTCCGATGGCACGCAGCGCCGTCTGGCCCACCGGAACCAGCCGCTGCTTATTGCCCTTGCCGTTCACGCGCACAATGCCCAGTTCGCGCTCCAGGTCGTTTACCTCCACGCCGCACAATTCAGTAACGCGCAGCCCCGTGGCGTAGAGCAACTCCAGCATGGCGCGGTCCCGCACGCCCGACGGCTTGCCCTGATCCGGCGCGTCGATCATCCGGTTGATCTCCTCCAGGCTGAGATAACGGGGCAGCGTCGACCATTGCTTGGGTAAGGGCAACAGCGCCGTCGGATCCTGATCGACAACGCCTTCCCGAATCAGGAAATTATACAGGTTGCGGATGGTGGTGGTGTGCCGCGCGATGCTGCGCGTGGACAACCCCTCCGCATGCAGTGCCTCCAGGTACGTGCGCAAATCTTCGGCGCGCGGAATCTCCGGGATGCCGGACTGGGCGGAGAAATAGGCCTCGAATCTCTCCAGGTCGCGCCGGTACGCTTCTGTCGAATTGAGCGCCAGCCCTTTCTCAATGCGGCAGAAATCGAGAAAGGTCTGAATCCTGACGGACAAGGCCGCCACATTGCGCATTGGAACCAATGATACAATAATCGCCAAATTGTTTGGAA
Source organism: Bryobacterales bacterium (assembly GCA_038322705.1). Lineage (GTDB taxonomy): Bacteria > Acidobacteriota > Terriglobia > Bryobacterales > Bryobacteraceae > TMP-7. The sequence continues at coordinate 38,367 of JBBQGC010000050.1, forward strand.
GCAAAACCGTGCCGGGGTCTACCAGCAAGAAAGTCGCGGCCGTGCGCTTCGACCGGGAACCCGTTTTAGGCTTTATAAATCCTCAGAACTTCCTGCAGCCGGAGGGAATCGAGGTTCTCACGATAAACGGGGCCGCTGTGGAGCTGCCTTTCGCGGAGATGAAGGCCCTCTGTTTCATCAGAGACTTCGAGCCGGCGCCCGCCTGGAAGGAGAATCGCGCCTTTGCGAATCGCCCCAAGACGGAGGGGCTGTGGCTGCGCATTCTGTTTCGCGACGGCGACACGATGGAAGGCCTGATCGCCAACGATCTGCTGGGCATCGAGACGCACGGCCTGACGGTGGCGCCCCCCGACAGCGGATTCCAGAATCAGAGGATTTTCGTGCCCCGCGCTGCACTCACGCGAGTCCAGGTGCTGGGCGTGGTGGGCCGGCCGGTTCGACGCGCGCCCAAACCGAAGGCGGGCGACAAGCAGTTATCGATGTTCGATTCGCGCCCACCTTAAGCGCGGGTGCGGCCGAGAGGAAATTCCACCAGGTCCACCCAACAGTTAGCCAGCGTGTTCTGCACCAACGTCAGGCGGTCGATTCGAAACCGGCGGCCGGCCGGGAACTGCGCCCAACGCTCCCGCGCCAATCTCAGGAGCGTCTCGACCTCGGCCGGCGGAAAATCCTGCGCGAGCGTGATGTGGGGATGGTACTGGTTGATTTCGTTCGAAGCGAGCCGCCCCTGGTTCAGCCGAGCATGGATGTAGCGCAGTTCCTCGAAGCCGGCACGAACGCCGATAAAGATCACCGATGTGGACTCGAACAGTTCCACTTCGCCCAGCTCCAACTCGAATGGCGCAAGCTGCGGGAACTGCGCCGCCAGTTCGGCTTCGGCGTCGGCCTCAGAATCGAGCGCACGCGGCGGCAGGACGCTGACGTGCGACTGGGCCATGCACGAGGCGATGAGTTCGCGCCGCAACCCGTCCAGAAATGTTCCGAGCGGATCGGGGATGTAGGAGACAAGCCCGTACGAATTGATCCGTTCGCCACCGTCCATTACGGAGCTATCTCGGCGATCTCGGGGTGGATCAAGTCGAACGTCTTGGTGCACGGCGTGAGTTCGACGCGATAGCCGGGCCACAACTGGCGCGCGACGGCCGGCAGAACGTCCACGTCGTCGGTGTGGTGCTCGAGCACCAGCGCGAGCCGGGGGTGATACTTGCGAATGGTTTCGGCGGCGCCGAGCAGGGCGTTCTTCTCCGCCCCTTCGATGTCCATCTTGATGATGCTCACCTTTGGCAGATTCAGCTCTGCCACGATCCGGTCGATGGTGGTGAGTGGAACCTGAATTGACGGACCGTTCTTCTGCCACATGAAGCTGGATCCGCCCGCATCCGCCTGATCGACGTGCAAGGTCAGGACATCGTCTTTATTCCAGGCGCCCTTCGGTACCACGATTACTCTCTTGTCGCGAATCTCGGCTTCCAGATTCCGGCGCAAGCATTCGAGGGTCAGCGGCTCCGGCTCGATGGCGACCACCAGACTCGCCCCTGCCGCCAAGGCCGATCGCGTATCGGTGCCGACGTTCGCCCCGACATCGAGCACCACATCTCCCGGCTTCACCGTGGATCGCCAGTGGTATTCGTCAGCCTCGTTCTCTTCGACAAGAGCGGGTAACGTCCATGCGCCGGCGCGATACCAAACTTGGCCGATGGGCGTGTCGTAGAGCGCGATCACGCCTTCGCGGCGAAGCTCGTGCACCTTGGGTATCGTGCGCTCAAACCGATCCTCGTCGTCGAAGATGCCGGGCGAGAACACCGAGCAGCCATGCGCGACTCGGATGCGGCCTTTCGCGCGCATCAGAATCAGATCTCTCCGTTTGGGCATGGCGAAGGCGAGAATCGCGCCTGCCGCGAGCACGATCAACAAGATTAGACCGATTCTTCGCACGTTACGCATAGCCTGCTGGCCTGACCTCGGTCGCCGTAGCGGCCATGCCGATGTACTTCACGATGCTCACGCTCGCTCCGTCGCAGCTCAGGATGCCGCCCACCCGAAGTTCCTGTTCGTTACCCCGGACAGTCCACGCGGCGTAAGGCGTCGGCGCCTCGATCGGGAACGCCCCTTCGTAATCCCTCGGCTTCACGCCTGTCACTCCCCTGAGGTGCGGCGCACACCGGGAACTGCTCGCCAACCCGGCCACAACGATGGTATCGCGCTTGCATATGACGTAGCAAAGCCGCCAAGCAAGATTGCGCTCGTGCTGATGTCGCGGGAAGCTCGATTCCCAGCGTCTCGCAGTGTGACTAACCCGAGCTCATTTCTTGTTGGTGCGTCCCGTAAACCTATAGACCCGGCCCCGTCCGTGCCTCCGGCTCCATCGAGTACGTGTACCCGAGTGAGTTTGTCTTCACGGTGACCATTATTTCCATTTGCGATCCCCCTAACTCATTGGAGCAAATGGCAGAGTACCGGGTTGAAAAATCGTGAGCTGCCGCGGCGCAACCGCCATTAGCGTTACGATAAAGGAGCGTCCTAAGGAGGGCGGAGAATGAATTATGTTGCGCTAGGGATTGCAGGGCTGGTGATCTGCTCTGCTCCGGTGTTTGCGGATACTTCGGCAGAAAGACTGGACGAATCGGTGGAAGTTCTCAAAGCAGCCATGGACGCGCCGGACCAAGGCATTCCCCGAGATCTGCTTGAGAAAGCAAATTGCGTAGTGATTGTGCCAGGCGTGAAGAAGGCAGCGTTTATTGTTGGAGGGAAATATGGGAAGGGTTTTTTGCTCTGCCGGAAGGCCAGCAATATCGGATGGGGACCTCCGGCCGCCGTTCGGATGGAAGGCGGTAGTGTCGGATTTCAAATTGGTGCATCAGAAACTGATGCCGTGATGCTCGTTATGGACCCTAGCGGAAAAAGGGCCCTTCTGCAGAGCAAATTCACACTTGGTGGAAGCGCAAGCGTCGCCGGTGGACCCGTAGGCCGCTCCAGCTCCGCAATGACGGATGCTCAGATGAAAGCCAAAATTCTCTCCTACTCACGGTCTCGCGGCGCGTTCGCCGGCATTTCTCTTAACGGCTCCACGCTTCGACAAGATCTGGATGACAACAGGGAGCTTTATGGAAGGAAGCTGACGAATCGCCAAATCCTGACCGGCAAAGTCTCTCCGCCGGCTGCTGCATCCAAATTGATCTCGATGCTAAACAGATTGTCACGTCATGAACAATAAGGCACGCCGCCGGGCAAGCGAATGGATGCCGCTGGCTCGCAGGTGTTCTCTTTCCGATCAATGCAAAGGCGCAGCAGTTGCCAGTCCGGGAGATGCACGTGCAACCCGCCGCGGGGTTTAACACAGTGGCAAGCTTCGTTCTTCGCGACTCGTAGTCAAATTGAGCAGGTCAGCGCCGGCCAGGGGCAATCGTTGATTATCCAGTTCAGAGAACCCATTCGAGATCGGGAGGGCGAGAGGATGAGTGTGGAGTTTCGAGTTTCGCCCCAGGATAGCGATACGCTGAGAACGTGGTTCAGCCAGCCGGG